>JAAEMR010000265.1 GCA_024225395.1 Gammaproteobacteria bacterium | reverse complement strand
TACAACTCTATACACTTCCGCATATTGTGGCATATATCCGGATGGTAAGGTGAATATAACAGTATACGCATCCCCATACTGTCTTTAAAATACCCAACGGTACTAGAGTTGTTCCTAAATAATTTTATTTATAATTATTTGATTTCATTAGTATAAAAGTCATAATGGCAACAAGAGTATCTGCATCCGATTACTAGTAACCAGTATATAAAAGTTGCTGACGGGCGTATCTGCCAGTTGGGAGAAGTAAGTAATTAGTTCGGATAAATCGTCAGAAGTTTCGCTCCGATGCATTCCCACATTTAAATCCATGTCGGATGAGGCTTTTACAGGCACTTTCCGCCATTCCGCTGCCGACAGGGAATCCGGAAGACTCTCTGAGAAACCGTCATTTAATTTCATCCGATACTTCTTCCGCCTTTCCCATACGTAAACGTCGTCTCATCTAAATAAACCGCTGACGTGCATTTCCGGTTCTCCCTTTCCGCAAGTTCCGGCCGCATGGCAAAAATCGGGGATCACCGGGCATATTCGGAAAACTGCTCACGGAACATATGTCGGATATTTCAGATCATCAGTGCAGGAAGTATCATATTCCACAAACCCGCACACACCGAGATAACGTCATCAGCAAAATTATCTTTAATATTTCTGAACGGATGATTCAGAATATTATAACGTTTCATTCCTCCGATCGCATGTTCGACAAATACTCTCACTTTGGCCAACGCACGATTCTCATCCTTTTGTTCTCTGCTCAGTTCGGGTTTCGGATCAGCCTTGCTTTTTCTCGGTTTTTTATGCGGTATTCTGATTCCGCCGCCTTTGTAATCGTTCCGAATCCCCTGATATCCCAAGTCTGCTGAAACCCCTGTGCCTTCGAACCACGGTCTGTCCGGACAGAATTCCTCTTTCAGTATCTTATAATCATGGTTGTGTCCTGCGAATGTCTGACCGACAAACAGTATAACTTTTTCAGCGGTACTTATGACGGTATTCTTCACGGTATGCATTTTTTTTTT
>JAAEMR010000264.1 GCA_024225395.1 Gammaproteobacteria bacterium | reverse complement strand
GTATTCCTTCAATTTGAAATCAAGGATACTGGCCCTGGTATTGCTCCTGAAGAGATAGACCTGCTATTCAGCCCCTTTACCCAGGCGGAGGAAGGAAAAAAAGCACACAAAGGAACCGGGCTTGGACTTTCCATCAGTAAGGAAATTGTAGAACTGATGGGTGGTGAAATCACAGTTAAAAGCCAACTTAACAAAGGTACAACTTTTTCGTTCTTCATCCCGGTTAAAGAAGCAAACCTTACAGAGGAAGATCAAACCCGTACTAAGAAAATCATATCAAACCCTGCTCCAATAAACAGCTTGGACATCATAAAAACTGATCTTGAATCACTTTCCCGGCCATTGATCCGCAAGCTTGAAGAGTCAGCTACCTATTGTGAAGTAGATAATATTCATCAAATCATTCAACAGATAGAAAGCCAGCATCCGGATCTTGCCAAAGAACTGGAACACCTGGTAAAAGAGTTTGACTTTGACGGCATACTGACACTGATCAAGGAGACACGATGACACCTTCCCAACAGACCCAAGCGTATAACATCCTGGTCGTGGATGACAAT
>JAAEMR010000263.1 GCA_024225395.1 Gammaproteobacteria bacterium | reverse complement strand
GGTGCAAAATCCATCAACAGGTGCAGCTTACCTCTATGTCCCTCCGGGCAGAGTTCCAGGAGATGCTCGTAGTTTTCATGGTCCATGGCAACCACATAGTCAAACCTTTCAAAGTCACTTGCGGTTGCCTGGCGTGCACGCAGATCCGAAAGATTCAACCCACGTTTCAGCGCGGTTTCCCGGGCACGTCTGTCCGGCGACTTGCCGATATGATAGTCAATGGTCCCGGCAGAATCCGTGGTGATCAGATGGCTGAGCCCCTCTCTCTCGACCAGATCCCTGAACACACCCTGGGCAGTGGGTGAACGGCATATGTTGCCCATGCACACAAACAGGACTTTGACCTGTTTTCTATCGTCTTCAACTATTTGTTTTTCTTCGCTTTTCATGAAATATCGTTTTATAAAATTCATACTTTTTTTATACAGTCCTGTACCCAATGTGCTTCATGAATCAACAAGACATCAACAATCTAGACTGGTCAACTTACCAGATTGACAAAGAACTAAGGGTCAATGACAACCTTTACGTCAGCTTAAGAAAATCCAGCTATAACTACATAATTCGCAAGAGCGTCAACTACAAGCAACAAAAAATCACTCTCGGCAAGCACCCCACCCTAACTCAAAAAAAGCCAGGAGCGGAGCCAGGAAACATCTCGAGGTTGACACTACAAGCACCACAGTTAGTCCTTTCATAGATGATTATATACGGGATGTAGTCCACCCGAACAGTAAAGTTTCAAATCAGGTCGAGGAGTATCAAAACCATATACCTGAATATTTGGGTGCAAAGAAGGCAATGGACGTTAAACGTGCCGAGTTGGTGCAGTTCAGCAGGCATTACAGTAAATCAACTGGAGCGAGGTCTGCTGACCGCCTACGATCATACTTGAAGCAACTATTTAACTACAGGTTTGAACCTTTCTATTTACCCGGACAGAACCCGATGGTATGTGTAACCAGGCGTGTAACTGGGTACAAACCTATCGACCGTGAACGAGTCCTAACACATGATAAAATCGGTATGGTATGGAACTGGAAAATTGCCGATCAGGGCTGGCAGATGACTGAGGATAACGTCCGTGTCATCAAGTTTCTGTTACTGGTCCATGCTGAGAATTATAAACGATTTAAAACTACCTAAAAGGCTAGTCAATGCTCTTTTAAGAACAGGTGAAAAATAGGGAAATTGGTTAGTAAGATGCGCGAGGGTAAAACCACGAGTCCGGCATTTAAAACTACAGCGTTGCTGAAATTTAAAAAAACGAGGGCCAATCGTTTTCATCTGCGAATGCAATAAAGGCGCACTTTGAAAGGATTTAAAGGTGGAGTTTCTAACAGATAATTTATTAGCTATAACTCTGCTGGAAGTAGTTTTATAGTAAAATCATTAGATATAATAAATCAACTTAACTAATATAGAGTTATTATTGGTTTTCATGCTACTAATGAGGATGTGTCATGCTACTTGATGAAATTCAACGCAACAAAGCAAATATTGAATCTCTGTGCCAGGAATTTGGTGCAAAGCATCTCCGTGTGTTTGGTTCTGTGGCACGTGGCGATGAAACAGAAGATAGCGACATCGATTTTGTTGTTGATTTACCTAAAGGCTATGACATGTTTAAGCAACGATTGCCTTTAACCGAAAAATTACAACTATTACTTCATCGGAAAATTGATTTAATTCCTGAGCACGAATTGAACAAACACTTACGCCAACCTATATTGTCCGAAGCCATCGAAGTATGAAAAAAGACTGGAAAGCCATTGCGCAACATACTCTTGATGCTTTAGAAAAAAGCAGGCGTATTCAAGAACGTGGTAATATTTTAGAAGATGACATTCTTTACGATGCAGCCATAAGAAATTTACAGACACTGTCTGAAGCAACACAGTCAATACCTGAAGAATATAGAACTAAATATTCAAATATTCCTTGGAAAGAGATTAGTGGATTCCGAAATATCTTGGTTCATAACTATCTAGGTGATATCGATCCAGTGACAGTTAACGCGGTTATTCAACAACATTTGCCTGCACTGGAAACTTGCATTCAAACACTGTTAAAAGATAATTAAAAAAAGCGTCCCAATTTATTTTGTACACAACCCTGTACACAAATCACACTAAGTTATTGATTTATAAAATTCATACTTTTTTATACTGTCCTGTACCCAATGCGCTTCATGAATCAACAAGACATCAACAATCTCGACTGGTCAACTTACCAGATTGACAAATAGCTGCGGGTTTTAGGTGGTGCTTACATGTGGCTCTAAAGATCTGGATTTACCTGTCGAATATAAAAAGAGACCTGGCCGAGGCTGAGAATTATAAACGATTTAAACTACCTAAAAGGCTAGTCCAGGCTCTTTTCAGAACCTAAATCTGGTATAATTTAAAGCCATAAAAAACAAAGGATTTGCCATGCTAATAGTTAAAAATCCCAGTAACGAACAGCTTCAAGAAGTCCTCGACCTCTCCACAGATAAAGCGGCTAAATGGATAGAAGATCCTGAAACAAAAGACCAGTATTTCTGGCCTTCAGATCAGGCTTTTCATGCTGATGTCGCTAAAAAACTTAACATACCAGTATTTGAAAAAGGGATTGCTACTTTGTGAGGAAACTGACTCTCTTTTACATTGGTAGTCACCCAGATCATCAAGGCCGATATCTGTCTGAAATACTGGAACAGGATGATACCTGGCTTGAGGTAACACATGACTATATCCAATGGCTTTTTCCGACTAAAGAATTTAGCAGAGTCACACCAAATGCTCCTATTATCACGAAAGAAATTGAAGCCGCTTTTCTTAATGATGAATTATTGAGAAATCACTTGAAAGCTAGTTTTACCAGGTTACTTTCATTTTATGGACTTGAGTATTCTTCTGGAGAGATAACAAAAGCAACAAACTGGAATGATAGAAAAGAAAACTGGTTCACTCAAGATACGCACAATAATTTGCGCATAACACGAATTCTAAAAAGCTTATTTTGTTTGGGGTTAGAAACAGACGCCCAGCTTTTTTACAATTTTTTGATAAGCCTTCAACAATCAGAAAAAGATTTTGGTATTACCTCGCTTACCTTGAAATACTGGAAAGAAGCACTTGGCTAAAGCAATCATTTTGATCCACATTCAATGCAATTCTACCCGTTAGAATTCAATTCTTGATAACCATTATTGCGCTTCACCTTCAGCTATGGCTTCAAATGTTGCATCTAATCTTTCCCTTACATCATCAATCCATACGGTAATTTCTTCTGATGTTTCTGTTTGCAGGGCAATATTTTGAATCAGTATGAATATAGATTTCATTGCTTTCAGGTTTTTAACCGATTCCCAACTCATAGCCTCAACGGGCTTATAAGTAAGTAGGCCCTGGTCTGCTATTAGCATTTCAAAATTTCCAAGTATTCTAAGAACGTCCTGAGAAGCGAGGTAAAGAGCATTTCCAGCCTCCGTCAGGGCTATCTTTTTACCAATCTGTTCTGTAAGCGGAACACCAATTTCGGTTTCCAGTTTCTTGATCTGCATCGAAACAGTAGGCTGGGAAAGGAATAGCTCTTCAGCTGCCCGGGTGAAACTTAATCGACGTGCAACCGCTTCGAAGACCTGCAACTGCCGTAGGCTCATCCGCCTTGAGAGTTGGCTTGATTTAAAATCATACATAGATATAAGTCTATATTAACAATAATAATTATTTATTATTATTTATTCATCAAATCAATATACTTAAATCCTGAGTAAACTAGTCAGGTATTAACAAAACTCCCGGCGGGAATATCGCTGGTGGATTAAAGTGGAGATAAAGTATGAATATCAATCCCGCTGTCACACATGATGAAATCAAGCCTTGGTTGAATTTTGCCGAGGAAGTGAAGATCAACAGTATTTTTAAAGAGGATATTGCTATGCCAGAACGATGGTTACAAATTAAGGGTGATCCTTCTGTAAGAAACTTTCTGTTTCATCAGAGTCGTGTAGAAAGTCATTTCGATGCTGAGTTAGATCATATCCATGGGATTGTACATGCACTATTGACATTTAAGGGCGCATTCCATGTAAAGATTCATTACTCATCGAACCAGTTAACTTGCTGGTTCGCAGATGATGCATTCCGTTACCGTGTTTTCGTTATGGATGAAGTACTAAGCCCCGGTTTCCTGGACCAGTTTCGTAATTGTAAAATTGATCATTTACAACCTGTAATAGATTCAGAGAATACTCGAGCAATATTATATGAGTTCAAAAGATTACGGATTACAGATGAAACAATTTACCTGCGAAATGGGTCGATTAATCGAGTGAACGGAATGATTGGCATGACTTTCTCCTGTGATGGAGCGCATTATATTGACCATAAGACATTTTTTAACAAGCTGGAAACATTTGCCACCAGTGATATTGAACAGCCGATGGTTGTTAATACATAGGGAAAGAAGGTGACAATAATCAACACAATGAGTAAATCGATCTTTGCACAGGTGAAACGATTATTTTAGCTGAGGGAATAAGATGAATGCCGTATTAAATATATTAGAGAATCATGACCAAAACCGAGACAAAAACACAAGGAAATGTGAAACGATGCATAGGGAACTAAATTGGTTAAAAATTCTAGATGACCATCGTGACAAAGGCGGTGTCCATGTTTATGTAAAAGATGCATTCGACGAAATTGAAGTTGACCTTTATTTGATCGGCTATCAGATAAGCGGCGACTATCAATTTAGTTGCAAGGATATGGTTTGGAAATATTGCCGCTTGCATGAATCAGTTGCTATTAAAGAAGAATGGTATATTTAGATTCGTAATGTCTATGACATCATTTCAGCAATAACCCCCTGGGAAGGGAGTGTTAGAAATTCTGTGGAAAGACTACAAAGCTGTCACCGCTGATTTAAAGCAGATTTACCAGTCAGTCACTGAAGAAGAAGCACTGAAATCACTCGATCAATTTGCTGATCGCTGGGATGAAAAATACCCGCAAATCAGTAAAAGCTGGCACTCTCACTGGCACCTGATATCTCCATGATCTGTTTGTTTGTATAGCCACTTTCTACCATCATTTTGGCATACTCCAGTTTTTGTTCTGGTGAGGTATTCACACGTTCTTTTCTGGTCATTTTAGTCTCTCATTATT
>JAAEMR010000262.1 GCA_024225395.1 Gammaproteobacteria bacterium | reverse complement strand
TGGTCATCCCGTTTTCTCTTCTTATTCCATTTATCAAATCGGGATTGGAAGTTGCCACTTCTATAGACTTAAGGGAATTACCACCGTTGTAATAATAAATATTATCATTTATATCCAGCGCCCATATGTTAATATTTCTACCCGCTGATACTTGTGTATAATAGACAGGGTTGTGCGCAGACATATTTTTCCAGCCACTACCATCTTCATTCCTGTAATAAATTTCATTATCGATGCCTACGCCCCAGACTGAAACTCCTCAGACTGCAGCATCGGACGCTACGGAAACTTGTTTAAGCGCGCCCGAAATCCTCATCCAGCTTCTATTATCATGTTCTCTGCAATAGATGACGTTTTTTTTGTTTACGCCTCAGATTGTACCATCACACGCTACTGAAATTTGTTTAAGCCGGCCGGGAACTTTCTCCCAGGCACTATCATCATTTTTCCTGCGATAAATCATGTTACTTTGGTTTAAGCTCCAGATAGTACCATCAGCCCCTACGGACACCTGTTTAAGCAAGCCAGGAACCTTCCCCCAATAGCTATTATCATCTTTCCTGTGATAGATTTCATTTTTTTTGTTTACTCCCCACACATCTTCATTGTCAGAGCTATGTGATAATTGAACAATGGACATAACTTGATACGGGACGTC
>JAAEMR010000261.1 GCA_024225395.1 Gammaproteobacteria bacterium | reverse complement strand
TCCGTTATCACTATGAAACCCGAGTATCTCAAAAGGAAATGAATCAAGCATTTGTTCCAGTACTGGCATCAAATAGTGTTCACTGATTTTCTCTACTGAACAAACAATTTCAAACTGAGTGACCTCATCTACAGCATTGATGTGGTATACCCCTTTAACCTTATCCTGATCGCCCTGATGCACCGTATCAATGCGAATATAGCCAGGTTTCCCTTCGGGCTGGGGCTTTCTTCTTTCACCGATAGGAATCTGTCGTGATTGTGTTTTTGTGAAATTCCTGCGTTGTCGTTTATAGCGCTCAGAATCTCTTAAATTGTACACGTGAGAGACAGATATTTTTGTCAGCCTTTGGTAGGCTTTATCATCAAAAATATCATGAGCTCGCTCGCAGAGTTTTTTAAGGGTATGACCACAGGGCGTATCATGAAATTCATCAGTTTTAGCGAGTAATTTAATATCCTGATCGGTGTACTTTTTGCTAAAGCCATTACTGCGACAAGGTGTCCAGTTTATCCTGCCAGTTTCCGTGTATTGTTTGATAAGTCGTGTGAGTTGTTGGCGTGAATATTCTGTCAGTTTTAACAGGTAGCGAATGACAGTTCCTTTGTTTTTTTTTGGTAGCGTCATATAACTGAATTTAATCAGCGTTTTACGTACAAAATTGTAACGCTCTGTCTTGCTACCCAGGACAGTAAAAGCAACTTGCTGGTTACCCTGAAGAAAAGCTTCAAGCGACTCAATAGTCTTTAAGTTCTCAATTTTCATAATCGTTCTCATGACGTGATTATGAACAATTTGAGCTATTTGAGACTCATTTCATGTTGGACAAGGCTGGCTCTTGTGGGTCGATTTCAGCCCTATTATTATAGGGAGCAAACCATGTTTTTTGCCCCCTATGATTGAATTATTTACTTTCTTCTCCCTGACTTTCTTTTTGGGCATCAGCTTGTTCTGACTTTTGCTCCTTTATTTCCTGGTTTTCTTTGTTCTCCTGGTCTTTGTCTTGTCCACCACAGCTTCCACAACAACTCATTGTTTTTTCCTCAAGTAAATTAAAAATTAGCCGAGCATTCTACTACCCTTTCTGGATGAAGAACTTGATTAATCTCAAAATAAGTCATCATTACCCAGGCTGACCATCTACTCTGGGCTTTACTAACATAGGTGCATAAAAATAGAGATATATACTAAAGGCTAATATCCATAAGCCTCCTGATACTCCTATACCAAGTGAATAAAACTCGGGTAACCATAGAGGGATCATAACTCTAATTAGTGCTGCTAATAGAACAGCAACATAAGCTACTGAAATGAGAGAATTGATCTTGAGAGGACGACCTGTATGTCCTAATGAGATTCTTGATATCATTGCTAAAATCATCCCTCCAATAGAGCCAATAGTAAAACAATGTAGCGCAGCGCTAACATTATCTATCAGGCCAATACCATGTAATGCCAATAATACAAAACCAATAGGAATGAAAATATAGGATAGATGTAATGACCATAATAATGGTATTGATTGGGTGTGCTGTATACCCCACCGTGAAAATCGAACGAAATTTACTATTGCTGCAGTGCTTGAAACTACAAACAACAAGATAGAGGGCACCAAGGCATAGCCAATAAAAGCGAAAACAACCATGAGTAATAAACTAATGATTGATGCTGTTTCAATCCATTTGACAGGAAGGGCTTTTATACAACCTGTTGTATTAGCCGTAAATGCAGGTATTACTCGTCCACCCAAAACAGCAATTAGCAATGTAAATAACATAATTGTGGCGTGCAGGTATTGAAATGTCAGTGAGTATTGATTATTGAGTACAGCCCAGTGACTGATAGCGTTGAACCCTGTCAGGGCAAGCAATATAGGAATAAACATTAGATTCCGCCATTGCTTTACCTTGATTATTGGATAAGCCATTGCAATGCTTACAAATAATAAAAAAGAGACGTCAACCATAGCGATTATCCAGTCAGCCAGGCCAAAATCAAACGCGAGAAGTAATCTGGCTAAAAACCAGGAAAATACCAGAACAGCTAAAGGCTTGCCTCTTATTCCGCTAACACCAGTCCAGCTTGCTACTGCCGTTAATAAAAATCCAGCTGCAATGGCTGCACCAAATCCGAATAACATTTCATGGCTGTGCCACCACAGAGGACCTCCATGAGGCATCCAGTTACCAGGTTTTATCCAGAAATAAATCCACCAACTTATGGCTAAAACAGCAAATAATGTTCCACCTAAAAAAAGCGGTCTGAAGGCCAGGCGAAAAACTGTTGAAATAGATTGTGCAGTCTGGTTATTTTTGATGTTGATTACCATAAAAGCTATGTATAGATAAGTATAAAAGTCATATTTTCATTTTACAGTAACAATATAAGACAGTAACAATATAAGACACCCATTTTTTAAAGAAAATAACCCAATAGAATCTATTGCCATCAACAGTGCATTAATAAGTTAAAACTTCCTGTCTTTTGAGAAACAGATTGATAGATATATGATGAAATTCCCATAAACAACTATTCAAAACAATAACTGCCCGTGAACCGGTTGTTTTCAGGCTCAGCTTTCACTTTTATGGCTTGGAATTAGTCTATCTTGTCATGTTTCAGGAAAAACTTTTGCACATTGCCTTAAACCTAGATTCCGCAGTTGACCACTTTGAGTAACCTTCAAGTGCATGATTAAATTGAAAATATCGACTTTACCGTCGTTCACCGAATGGGTGAATGCGCTACAGCACCCATATCGGCAAAACCAATCTGTATGCTGCCCAACTGCGGATTCTAGGTTAAACCATGTACCCACTGTTTACCCATTTGTTCGCAGGCCTGGCGGATTTTATGAGCACATCCTACCAGTGTCTTAAATGGGCTTTCGAAGTCTTTGGTCAGGGCTATCCAGTGTTTGTTATCAATATTGAGTCTGGTTAGGATTGGTGGTGTATTTTCTGGAATTGAGCCTTTCTTTTCATTTCTTAGTATGCGCCCCGTCCAATCAACTAGCTCAAGATAATCTGTGTAACGAAACGGTAGACCTTTAGGCATATTCTTACGCGGGTTTCCGGCAAAGGGCAGCAACTGCTCTGGTTGTTGTGATATATCGTTAGATTGTATGTTGTTGGTGTGCGGTTGACTATGTTTGATTCTTAGCTGGATAGAAGTATGGTCTGAATGCTCAGGACTATTTGTCATTTTTGCCCGAATAGGATTTAAGTCTACATAAGTCATACATGCAGCAAGAGCTTTTTCATCAAGGAGTGCTTGTGATTTGAATCTACCTTCCCACAAATTTATCTGGAATCAATTTGAACAGCTGAGGCACGAAGCTGGCCCGAAGGGTGAATACCATGGATGGTATTCATAAAAGCGACCTGTGGCACCATCTTCGCGGTTTGCCTCTCTTGCTATAGGTTCATTCAAACAACGCATGAACCAGCTTATATCTATTAATCTTTCTCGCCATTCATCAACTTTTTGCTGCAGTTGTTTTTCTTCGGTGCTGCTTAATGCGGCACCTGATAGATATCGACCGGACAGTTCATTGCCGGAAAAAAGTTCATGCCATTGATCACAGACTTCTCTTAATGACCAGTTATCAGCCTTCTCCTTATCAATGTGTAGAACTATATGGTAGTGATTTGACATCACACAAAAAGCGGCTGTATCAATGGCAAATATCTGTGACAACTGCAATAAACGATCTTCAATCCATTGTCGTCGGTGTTCAAAGTTGTTGCCGGTTATTTCATCTTTCCCACATAGAAAAGCACGTCGAATACAACGAGAAACACAATGGTAATAGGGTGTGGCTTCTATAGAAACCAGAGACTTCCTTGGTTTGGGCATGATATTTCCTTATTCATCCTGATGAAATATTACGATACGAAATAATTATTGGAATGTATAGTTTAATTTATGGGTGTCCGATATTATTTTATCGGGTTAATCATGATTTACTGATGACGTATCTTGGACGTAAAGTTAAGGACAAGTGTTTACTCAGATTGATTAAGCTTTATCTTCGAGCTGGGGTTATCGATAACCAGTTCTATAGTGAAAGCCGAGAAGGTGTTCCTC
>JAAEMR010000260.1 GCA_024225395.1 Gammaproteobacteria bacterium | reverse complement strand
CAGGGTCCTGAAGAAGCTAAAGGATACAGGTTCAGCCGGAAAATACAGGATATCTAATAGATTCTGACCGGGTCGGCGGGTGCCATCAGTAGATTTCCGACTCCGGTTTCTTACCTTGATACACAGGGGTGCTGCGTTTATTCTACTGAAAATTCAATGAAAAAGCCTGGGTTGCAAAATCCGTAAAAGGGAATCCGTTTAGAAAACTGCAGGGACAAATAAATGAAGTAAAAGAGGACTTGGCAAATATCGAGCAAACACCTGGCCCTCAAGGATCCAAAGGTGATACGGGTGCTAGAGGTCCAGCGGGATCTGCCGGTGAAACGGTAGTGGTTGAAACCAGCTCAAACTCAGCTAGCGAGTGTGCGTTTGCTACAAGCACAGCCCTTGCTGAAACCCAGCTTGAAGTAGCAGGGGTACCAATGGGACCGATTCTCGATGTCTGTGGGGGACAAGTTACCATTCAACGAATCGAAGGGACAGTTGGTGGTGAAGGATACATTTCATCGCGCGGGTTAACGGAAGCCGGCAAAGTTTTTTTAGAATGGAACCTATGTACGCAGACAGATCAGGACCAACAGGACAAACTGAGCGGGTCTATACTAATATGTTTAATACCGATCTGTATCCACCAGAGGCGGATGTCAGATCAATTCGTTTTACACAACTTCAGTTCGGAAAGATCGAAGAGCAAACTAGTACATCGACCTGGAAGCAGTATAGAGCGGGGCCAGCTTCAAATGTTTCCATTAGCTTTGAAGCTATCGTTGATGCACATAACGACGTTACCCACTGGTGGGGAGATACGTTGGCAGGTTTTGATGTTCCCAAAGAAATTGTTGTGAACGGGTTGGACCATACTGCCAGTCCAGTTTTGACTTATTCGTTTCGAGAATGCCTGCCGACTGCTTATCTCTCATTTCCTTTGGAGTTAAATGACCCTACAGGAGGCCCCTCGACGGATGGGGTTTGGCAGAGAATAAGCGTGACTTGTTCGCTAATCTCAATCAACTCTAATCGCTCTGATTTTGATCAATGGATTGGCGATATGCTGCGGGAAACTGCACAGAAAAGAGAGGTCTCTGTAATGTTTCCTCAGAGAGATGGTGCTGCGGGGCCAGTGATTGAGTACCATCAATCATTTATTACTAGCTATTCTTTTCCGCAATTTAACGCGTTAGATGATTCTGAATTTGTTTATGTTGAGGTAACCTGGTCAGTCAAGCCTGAAAGCATTACCCATTAAATAGAAGTATCGGGTCTATCTGATAAATGGGCCAAAAGGCCCATTTATTCAGTAAATTGGAATCCAGTCACAAATTGCCAGTATTAACCGTTGATCTTCTTCGATCTGTCGGGGGGCTGTTTTTTCTCCCGATAAAATGGTCTCAGCAATAATCCGGCTTATTAATTCCATTTCGGCCAGCCTGTTATTTCATTTGATCACATACTAGGGTGACCAGGGCATCATGTCTCTCATACCTTTCATGGTAGGGGCCACGTTATATGTCAGTACATTTAAATCCCTGCTCATTACCGTCACGTTGCCATTTAACTTTTCCATGTCGCCACTCATAGAGCCGATATCCGTACTGAGCACTGTCATATTTGAGTTCATTGAGTGAGTGTCTTTTCCCATTTTTCCTACACTACTGTTCAGTTCAACCATGCTGTTATTCATTGAGTGTGTATCCTGACTCATTGTGGTCACTTTCTGGGTCATTGTTGTTACTGCTAACTGCATTTTTCCCATATCACTGGACATACTGGTCATGGCGTCTTCCATAATGTTGACAACATGAAACATATATATGATTCCAATAACAGCCAGGATTGTGCCCGGTATTGCAATCCATTTATTTCGTCCTGCTCGATGTTCTTCAACCCTGGTTAAATGTTCAAACTTTTTATCATGCAGTTTTTCCTGCTCATGAACTTCTTTTAAAGTCTGTTCATGGTCCTGCATGATGGTACTGGTTAAAGATTGTAAAATACGCTGACTTCGGTCTTCCTGTTCGCTGGACAGGTTTGAATGGGTTGAAAAGCCTTTTTGCATCTCCTTGACCAGAGATGTTATTTGCATATCTCTGCTTTTCTGTTCTGCCTGCATTTCCTTCACGATGGATTGAATCGTTGCAAGAGCTTCTGAGTTAAATTCAGTTGAGTCTGTGGTGCCGGTAGCTACTGAGGTTTTTTTAGAGTCCACAGTCGAAGTCGGTTTTTTAGTTACTGATTTCTTGATAGAAGCTTTCTTAGTTGCAGCTTTCTTGGCAGTAGCCTTTTTTACGGGAGGCTTGTCGGTTGCTGTAGCTTTCTTGACGGGTGCTTTTTTTCTAGAGGGTTTCTTCTCTACCATGATGCTGTACCTGGGTTATTTTTAAGGGCTGTAAGCTGGAATTAAAATAAATAAGAATATAATTATATTCTAAAAAAAGGGTAGACATGAAATATTTTTTAAAACAGAAATTTTTACTCAATTGCGCGTGTTTAAAAAAGTTGGCGCCCCCCATCAACCGTAATGACCTGTCCGTTTATATACTCGCTGGTGATTAGAAACAAAATGGTATCTGCAATATCAGTAGGGGCTCCTGTTTTTTTAAGCGGTATTTTATTTAGAATGGTTTGCTGCAAACTGTAATCCAGCTCATTGCCATCTTCTGGCCATAAAATTGCGCCGGGTGCGATGGCATTGACTCTAACTTCCGGTCCCATTTCAAGTGCCAGTGAACGAGTCAGCATGACTTTAGCTGCCTTGGCGCAGGAATAGGTGATGTGATCCTTGAGAGGTTTTCTGGCATGTATGTCTACCATGTTTATAATACAACCTTTGCTCTGCTTGAGTGCCGGGTAGCAAGCCTGGGAAAGAAACATCGGAGCTTTGATATTGGTGCCCATCAGGTCATTCCAGTTTTCTTCGTTAATATTGCCGAGTGTAGTCGGGTAAAAGCTTGATGCGTTATTGATCAGGATATCCAGGCCGTCAAAGACATTGAAAGCCTGTATGGCCAGATGGTGAATTTTATCGATATTTAACAGGTCTGCCTGCAACATGGCGGCAGAATTACTCCTAATATCATTTAATTGGGCGATCAGATCTTCGGCTTCTTTCATGGAACGACCATAATGAATGATGATGTTCGCTCCGTTTTCATGTAAAGTCTTTGCGCTTTGTGCGCCGATGCGCCGGGCTGCACCGGTAATTAAAGCCGTTTTACCTGCAAGTATCATTTGAAAATAGTTCCGGAAATAACAACGTATAAAATGTCATCATATCATCCCGGTATCGAGTTACCAGTTCCTGACGCTGAACAGATCGAACATAGCTCCTGTTTGATCGAAAAAATCATTCAGCGAATTAGTTCAGCGGGTGGCGTAATTTCCTTTCATGATTATATGAAGAGCTGTCTTTATGAAGCGGGACTGGGTTATTACGTAGCCGGTTCAACAAAGTTTGGCGCCAGCGGAGATTTTGTCACCGCCCCGGAAATTTCAGCACTATTTGGTCAGAGTCTGGCTAATCAGATTGCTGATTTATTTGAGCAGGGACTGGGTAGAAATATTCTGGAGTTTGGGGCGGGTACTGGCAAATTATGCGTTGATATCGTTTTACGTTTGAACGAACTTGGTATCGATTGGGATAGCTATCAAGTTCTTGAACCCAGCAGTGATTTACAGCAACGCCAACAACGATTTCTGCAAAGTCAGCTATGTGCCGATGATGTCGATAAAATTCACTGGTTATCCGAGCTACCCGAGGGCTTTGATGGTTTAGTGCTGGCAAATGAAGTGCTGGATGCCATGCCAGTCAATGTGGTGGTAAAGAATGAAGGCTGGCTGGAACTGGGCGTAACTTTTTCAAATCAAAAATTTGAATGGGTGGAATTTTCTCGAAACAGTGAAGCAGTACAGAGAATGCTGAAAATCGATTCGCATAATGACTTGCCTGAGAACTATTGCACCGAAGTAAATCTGAACTACCTGCCCTGGTTTAACAGTTTGATGCAAAGTTGTAATAATGCGGTTTTGCTGTTAATTGATTATGGCTATGAGCAAACCCAGTATTATCACCAGCAAAGGACGACGGGTACACTGCTGTGTTTTTATCGGCATCGAGTACATCCTGACCCTTTTGTTTATCCGGGGTTGCAGGATATCACTTCCTTTGTCGATTTTGATGCAGTGGCGATTGCGGCTGAAAAAGCCGGTTTTAACATCACCGGTTTAACGACTCAGGCAAATTTTTTATTGGCAAACGGTTTGCTGGATCTGGTTTCTGATGATTCAGCCGATGAAATACAGCGTCTTGAACTGGCGCAACAAATTAAAACCCTGACCTTACCGGGTGAAATGGGTGAAAAGTTTAAAGTGATTGGATTGCAAAAAAACCTGCAACTTGATTTGAATGGTATTTAATATGGGTTGTATCAAGTCAACACAAATTCACCACAGTTAAAATTCACAAAGAAATATTATGGACACACTACAAATTATTATTCTTTCCCTGGTGCAGGGTTTGACTGAGTTTTTACCGATTTCGAGTTCGGCTCACCTTATTCTGGTGCCGGTGTTGTTAAAGTGGCCAGATCAGGGACTGATTTTCGATGTGGCGGTGCATGTCGGATCGCTGACTGCGGTTATGGTTTATTTTCGACACGAAGTTCTAAATATGACAACGGCGTGGTTTGGAAGCGTGTTTAATAAACAGCATAATCAGGATAGCCGCCTGGCCTGGTGGGTTATTGTCGGAACCATTCCTGCGGTGATAGCCGGCCTGCTATTTAAAGATATTATCGAAACCGATATGCGCTCGCCATTAGTGATCGCCGGGACAACGCTGGTTTTTGGTTTGTTGCTGGGTTTTGCCGACAGGGTTAAACGACATACACGTGATGAATACAGTATGACGATAAAAGATGTTTTATTTGTGGGTTTAATGCAGGCTCTGGCTTTGGTTCCCGGTACATCCCGTTCTGGCATAACCATGACTGCGGGACTTTTTCTGGGTTTAAACCGGGATGCTGCAGCTCGTTTTTCTTTCCTGCTTTCTATTCCAGTTATAATTGCCAGCGGTGTGTTTAAAACGAAAGATTTGATTGAATCTCAGGTTGCTATCGAATGGTCTTTGTTGTTACTGGCTATCGGGCTTTCTGCGATCAGTGCCTGGACCTGCATTCATTTCTTTCTGAAATTAATCAACAGAGTTGGGATGATGCCATTTGTATATTATCGACTGATCTTAGGCTGTGTATTATTTTATGTGTTTATCTGATTATATCTTGAACTGCTTTACTTTCTGTTTTAGCGGCTGATTCGGTTACGTTATTAGATGCCCGAATTAACGGGTTAATTTAACAGGCCGCTTTGTGCCAGTCCGTTGAACATAAATTGAACGGCCAGAGCAGACAGTAGCACGCCGAATACCCGGCTAATCACGTGCATACCGGTTACACCCAGTAATCGTTGAACTTTACTGGCCAGCAGTAATAACACCAGGGTGATGAGAAGAACACTGATAAGTGCTGCTACAACGATAGATTGAGAAGTGATATCTTTTTCGGCGCTTGCCATTAACAGGATGGCTGCCCCCATTGATCCGGGTCCCGCTATCAGAGGGGTGGCCAGTGGAAACACAGAGATATCTTCTTTTTTAATCGCTTCCTGGTTTTCATCATCGGTGGTGGATGATACGCCCGATGAACGTGCAAAAACCATATCGATGGCTATCAACAGTAAAAGAATACCGCCTGATACTTTAAGGGCTGCGAGTGAAATTCCCAGTGCAAATAACAGGGTTTCACCGGCAAGAAGAAAACCAGTCAGGATAAAACTGGCAATCATACAGCCACGAATTGCCATGGCTTTTTTTGCTTCTGCCGAACTGTCATGGGTCATTACGGCATATATGATAGCAATATCAACCGGGCCAATGGTGGCAAAAAAAGTAGTAAAAGCGACGACGGCTGTTTCTAGCATGATTGTTCTATATCGTTGGCAACGAGTTCAACCCAGTGAATGACAGGGAGCTTTCCAGCGCTATTCAAGTGGTGTTCGCAACCCACATTGGCGGTGATAATTACTTCGGGTGAACACTGTTGAAGAGCTGTCAACTTGTTATCTCTTAACTGCTTTGAAAGTTGTGGTTGCAGCAGGGAGTAGGTGCCTGCAGAACCACAGCATAAATGAGCATTTTGTGGGATATTAAGTTGATAACCTAATGCAGAAAGTTCTGCGAATAGTTTTTCAGACAGTTTATGTCCGTGGGTTAAAGTGCAGGGAGCATGATAGGAAATCTGTTGTTTGCCTGGCGTGAAAGTTTTTATTTTTTTATTTAACTCTTCGGCACTGAATAATTCACTGATGTCTTTAATTTTTTCTATTAAAGGCTGGTAGTGTTGAGTGTCCTGAGAAATATGGTTGAGTATTTTCGGGTAATCTTTGAGCATTACCCCACAACCTGTTGCGGTTGATACAATAGCGTCAAGTGGCTCGTTTGCATCCAGCTGTTTCCAGCTGGATAAATTATTTAGCACCCAGCTTTCCGCTTTCTCAACCTGGTTGAGGTGCTGATTGACTGCGCCGCAGCAGGTGACTACCGGCTCTCGAATGACTTTATAACCCAGTGCCTGCAGCAGGGCTGTGGCAGCTGAATTGGTGTTTGGGCTGAGGGTGCTTTGCGCGCAACCTTCCAGTAATAAAACCGCTTTTCCGGAAGGGGTGTGTTGTTGTTTATAGTGATGGACGGGTCGGATAATCGGTGCTTTTTCCTTTAAAGAAACGGGTAATAAAAATCTGAAAATACTGCCAAGTTTGAATAACAGAGCGTTACGGTTTTTGTAGGGTAATAATTGCCCGAGTAGATTTCGAGCCAGTTTTTGTCCGAAAGGTCTGATATTTTGCTGTTCTATGTGCAAGCGACCGATATCAATTAACTCGGCATAATCCACACCTGAAGGGCAGGTGGTTTCGCAGGATCTGCAGCTCAGGCAGCGATCAAGGTGAGTCAGTATTTCACGGTCAGCCGGTTGTCCTTCCAGCATGGATTTAATTTGATAGATACGGCCTCTTGGTCCATCTAATTCATCACTCAGAAGTTGATAAGTTGGACAGGTTGCTGTGCAAAAACCACAGTGCACACACTTGCGCAGGATATCATCGGCACGTTTGCCAAAATCTGTGTTGAGTAATTCTGTAATAATACTGGTTTGCATTACTTCGTTAATTCGTTTTTTGTTTTTGTAAATAACGTATAGCCGCTTTCAGGTCAGCAGGTTTCCATGTCGAAGTCGAGTATTCTACCACTTCAGCCATGTGGTCTGATACATAGTCTCCGCTGGGTAAAGCCCCATCTGAAAATAAATCTATAAGTTCTTCTTTGCTCCAGTCCTTTAAACTTTCGCTTGAAATATCAGGTGCAGAAAGATCTTCATTGCCGCTAAATTTTTGCTCCATTTGTAATATGCCCAGACTATTTCGAGGCGTATGACATTCGTTACAGTGCCCCAGCGTATCGACGATATATGCCCCACGATCTTTATCAGATTTATTTGATCCTTGGTCAGTATTGAGCATTTTCCAAATGGGTAAAACCCAGCGGGAAACAAACCAGCTTAAGTTATGATTGTTATTCATTTGCTTAACCGGTTTTAAACTGAACATATAAGCAGTTAAGGCTTTAATGTCAGCATCGGAGATATTTTTATAGGCACTGTATGGAAATGTCGGGTAATAATGTGACCCATCCGGTGCCAGCCCTGAACGAACTGCCTTGGCAAATTGATGCTCTGTCCAGTTGCCTATACCGGTTTCTTTATCCGGTGTAATGTTGGGTGGGTAAAAGATACCAAACTGTGTTTCCATAGCCCGGCCACCAGCAAGCGGTTTTCCCTCATTTTCAATATCGGTATGACAGGAATAACAATTGGCCAGTTGTGCAATATAGCGACCCTGGTCGATGAGTGTCTGTGCAGGTGAAACTGCTGGTAATATTGAAATTACCAGTATCAGCTTATAAAGATAATTCACCTGTCAGGCTTAATTCTGTTTTTTCTTAAAGGACTTGTGGCAACTACCACAGCTGGAACGCCCAAATTTTTTGAATGCCGCTTTGGTTTTGGCTTTATCTCCCCGGGCGACTGCCTGCTGAAAAGTGACAAGAGCCTGTCTTGCATCAGCAATAGCTTTTTTAAATTTTTCAGGGTTTTCCCATACTGCATTTTTGGCATTGGTTTCGCCAAAATCACTGCCCTCTGGAAATAAGCTTTCAATTTCAGCAAACATTTGCTCCAGTGATGACAGGTGTATATTGAGATGGTTGTCGAAAGGCACGGCACCATACACTATCGCTTTAATGTCATTGTTATGACCTTTGACTGCTGTCATAAAATCTTTACGGTACTTGATCACCATTTCAGGGTTGAAGTCCATACTAAAATTTTGTGCAAATACTACGTTAGTGAATATGAAGGTGAAAACAAATAAAAGTATTTTACTCATGACTTTTCCTCAATAGTGGTTGGATGGAATTAGCTATTAAATGCGAATAAATATCATAAAGCTTTGCTGGAATTATGCAAAGTTTGATAGCGCCGGGTTAAAAAGCTGGTCCGGATCAAAGGCACTTTTTATTTTAGCGTGCATTTGTTTTTGCAAAGGAGACATTAAGTCGGCCTGCTGCATGGGTTTGCTGCCGCGGAAGCTTTCAATATAACCGCCTTTTTCACGAATATTTTCAATATCAGCTGTAGAAACTTCACTGGCCTGTACCCAACGCAGTCCTCCGCACCAGTCGATTAAGCTGGATTGCTGGTTTTCCAGTTTCAGGCCGGGTGTTGTGGCCGGAACAATGACTCGCCATAGCGGTTGTGAAGACGTGAAAAAATCATGTTTCTGCTGCTGAATGCTGTTCCAGAAATCAACTCCATCAGCCATTGGTTGACCGTTGATGGTTTTCTGAGCTTGCTGGATGCCTGCTTCTGTTCCCTCCAGTCGAATGTACAAGGTGTTATCGAAAAACACGCTGGCACTGATTGGTAAAGACTGACCAGCCAGGCGATTCATGATTTCTATTGCAGCGTTTTCATCGAGATCCATGCACAATGTTGATTGCTGCTCCGGTATAGGCTGCACCTTTAAGGTAATTTCCAGAATAGGCCCCAATGTGCCGCGGGTGCCTGCAAGCAGACGAGAGACATCGTAACCGGCTACATTTTTCATGACCTGCCCGCCAAAATGCATAATTTCCCCGCTGGTATTGACCAGTGATGCTCCTAAAATATGATCTCGAATGGCACCATAATAGGGTCGTGCTGATCCGGTATGACCTATGGAGACAGCTCCGCCGAGCGTTGCATCCGCGCTGAAGGCCGGGAAATCGGTGGAAGGGCGCTGATGCTCTTTGGCAAGGGTTTGCTGAATTTCTTCCAGTTTTGTACCGGATAGTGCGGTTACAGTAAGCTCAGTGGGCTGGTAATCGATAATTCCCTGATGTTCATTCATGTTTAACTGCTGGCTCTCGGCAAACTCTGGTAGCATGAAATCATGACTATGAGAGCCATGAATACTCAGAGGCTGGGCACTTTGCTGTGCCTGTTTAACCTGTTGGCAGATTTGTTCGCTGATGTCATTGGGCATGATAGTTACAAGTTTATTAAAGTTAAAGTATTAAGCATGTTGTATTCAGTATTATTAAAGAATATCACCACGAAGAGCACGAAGCACAGGAAGTATTTTATTAACACCTGGAGTATTGTATTCAGCCACTGCTAACCTCACCTTGTAATGCGTATTTTCTAATGCCCTGAGTGTAAGTGTATTATTGCCTGTTCAGCATGAGCTTTTTTCGTGAGCTTCGTGTTGTTCGTGACAAAAAACATTAGTGTTTAAATTTTCTGAGCACTAGAATCTGGGTAAATCAGCATGAGGCATCTCTCCGTTGTGTACGTGCATGGCACCCAGTTCAGCGCAACGGTGAAGTACGGGAACGGCCTTGCCCGGGTTGAGTATGCCACTCACATCTAACTGTGCTTTTATGCGGTGAAATTGAAGCAATTCAAGGGCGCTAAATTGTATGCACATCTGATCTATTTTCTCTGCCCCGACACCGTGCTCCCCGGTGAAACTGCCTCCTTTACTGATGCAATGCTGCAATATTTCTGAACCCAGTTGTACGGCTTTTTCATAATCTCCATCTATCTCGATGTTGTACATGATGATCGGGTGTAGATTACCATCACCGGCATGAAAAACGTTAGCGACCTGAAGTCCGTATTGTTTAGAGAGTACCGCTATTTTTTTCAGTACCTCGGGCAGAGCTTTGCGCGGAACAGTCCCGTCGAGCAGGTAAAAATCAGGTTGAATACTGGCCACGGCTGGAAATGCAGATTTGCGTGCTGTCCAGTAAAGCTCCCGCTCTTCATCATTTTGCGAAGTGCGGATATCAAACGCATTATTGTCTTTAAGTATCTGCTGGACGATTTCCATTTGCAGCCTGATATCGACCTGATTTCCATCTAGCTCACATAACAGTAAAGCATCTGCTTTTGGATAACCTGCCTGCATGTAACTCTCAACCGCATCGATAGTGACCTTGTCCATCATTTCCAGGCCAGCCGGAATAATACCGGAACTGATGATATCGCTGACAGATTTTCCACCGTCAACCATCGAGTGGAATACGGCCAAAACAACCTGGGTAGCGGGTGGAACCGGAATAAGTTTGAGCGTGATTTCAACGATGATGCCGAGCAGTCCTTCAGAACCGTGCATCAGTGCGAGTAAGTCAAATCCGGGGCTTTCCATGCAGTTGCCACCTCCGATTTCAATCAGTTCACCCTCGCTGTCTATGATCTTTATCCCGGTTACATTATTGACCGTTAATCCGTATTTCAGGCAGTGAACGCCACCTGAATTTTCGGCCACGTTGCCGCCGATTGAGCAGGCAATCTGGGAAGAGGGGTCGGGAGCATATTGCAATCCAAAGGGTTTGGCGGCTTCGCTGATAGCCAGGTTACGTACACCGGGTTGCACCACTGCGATGCGTTGCAACGGGTCAATTTTTTCTATGCGATTAAATTTGGTTAAGCTGACCACAATGCTTAAATCATCGGGCAGAACGCCGCCGGTTATGCCGGTGCCGGCTCCACGGGCGATAACCGGGATTTCATGTTGGCGGCAATAGCGCATGATCTCCTGGCATTGCCGGATGGTTTCCGGTAACACAACCAGGCGTGACATTTTCCGATGGGTCGTTAAGCCGTCACATTCATAAGGTTTGAGCTGTGACGGCAGGTGCAGGATATTTTTCTCAGGAATGAACTCTCCCAGGTCCTGCAGAACCTGATCAGTATCCCAGCCTGGAAAATCAAACTCTCCGGTTTCCGGGTCAAAAGACATGGTGCAGACTCGAGTAACAAAAGAGAATTTTATGCGACATGATTAAAATCGGGGTATGTCCGGATGAGGCAGTTTCCCGTTATGCACGTGCATAGCGCCTAATTCAGCGCAGCGGTGTAGGCTGGGTATCGCTTTCCCCGGATTGAGAATGCCGCTTTCATCAAGCAATGCTTTGATTTGATGAAATTTTAGCAGTTCCGAAGAGTGGAACTGATGACACATCTGGTCAATTTTTTCCACACCCACACCGTGTTCTCCAGTAATGGTGCCACCCTTGTCGACGCAGTGTTTTAGAATATCTGCACCAAACTGTTCCGCTTTTTGCAGGTCTCCTGTTTTATTGGCATCATATAAAATCAGTGGGTGCAGGTTGCCATCGCCAGCGTGGAAAACATTGGCAACGCGAAGCCCGTATTGTTTTGAAAAATCAGAGATTTTACCCAGAACTTCGGGTAAGGCTTTTCTCGGTATGGTGCCGTCCATGCAGTAATAATCAGGTGAAATTCTACCAACTGCTGGAAAAGCGGCTTTACGCCCGGCCCAGAATAAGGCGCGTTCGCTATCATTCTGCGAAAGCCTGATGTCGTGCGAATGACTGTTTTTGAGAATTTGATTTACTTTTTCCATTTGCTGCTCAATTTCACTTTGAGAGCCATCCAGTTCACACAGTAACAGCGCTTCTGCCAGCGGATAATTGGCGTGAACGAAATCTTCGGCAGCCTGAGTGGCCAGTTTGTCCATCATTTCCAGTCCCGCAGGAATAATACCGGAGCTAATGATGTCGCGCACGGCTGCTCCAGCATCTGTAATCTTATTAAAAGCTGCAAGTACTACCTGGGCAGATTCTGGTTTGGGTATCAGCTGAACCGTGACTTCTACGATGATGCCCAGTAATCCTTCTGACCCGTGCATCAGTGCCAGCAGGTCGAATCCCGGGCTGTCCATGCATTCTCCACCGCCAATATCGAGTAAGTCTCCATCACTGTTAATGACTTTTAGACTCAAAACGTTGTTGACGGTCAAGCCGTATTTAAGGCTATGCACACCGCCTGAATTTTCAGCCACATTGCCACCGATGGAGCAGGCTATCTGGGAAGAAGGGTCGGGGGCGTAATACAGGTTGTACTGTGCTGCTGCTTCGGTGATCGCCAGGTTTCGTACGCCGGGCTGGACTATGGCGAGACGTTGCAGGGGATCAATCTTTTGAATGCGATTAAATTTGGCCAGACTTAAAACAATGGCTTGTTCGACGGGTAACACGCCTCCTGACAGGCCGGTTCCTGCACCACGAGCAATCACGGGAATTGAATGCTTTTTGCAATATTTTACGATTTGCTGACACTGCTTTATGGTTTCCGGAAGAACTACCATTTTGGGTACTTTGTGATAGGCGGACAATCCGTCACATTCATAGGGGCTTAGCTGAGAGGCTTTATGCAGTAAATTTGGAGCTGGAATGAACTCTAACAGGTCAGCAATTACTGACTGTAAATCCCAGTTGCTAAATTCAAATTGTCCAGTGTGAGGATCAAACGCCATGTGTAGATTATTCCGATAAAGACTTAATGTTGAGAATGATGATTGTAGGGCAAGAAGGGTGAAATTAAAAACTACTGTAATCAGGGATTAGTCAGGCGGGGCCAGAGTTATACCCTCTCCACTTGTAGTTGCGTGATAACTGGCTCTGTCAGCTCTATCAGTAATTGAAATAGGCGTGTTGCCAATTCGAAAAGTAGCAACACCAATACTGAAACTCAGTAATCATTTGATAAGTGAGGCCAAATCTAGCTTAAAAAAAGCTAAATAGTTCACGTATTTTCTGACCGTTCAAGATAAAATACCTACATTTACAGGGTTTACTCTGACTTATCATTCAGACAAACTCAGCTGTATTATTACTTAATTACTTTGGAATCTTAAATATGCCCATTTCATTTAATCCTCCTGTTCGTACCTTGATGGGCCCCGGTCCTTCGGATGTTCATCCTCGAATTCTCGAAGCTCTTTCTCGCCCAACAATCGGTCACCTTGATCCTGCTTTTGTCGGCATGATGGATGAAGTTAAAAAATTGCTTCAATATGCTTTTCAGACGGATAATGAATTAACAATTCCTGTTTCAGCGCCTGGTTCTGCCGGTATGGAAACCTGTTTTGCTAACCTGGTCGAGCCGGGTGAAAAGGTTATTGTCTGTCAAAATGGTGTGTTTGGCGGGCGCATGAAAGAGAATGTCGAACGTGCCGGTGGTGTTGCCGTGATGGTGATGGATGACTGGGGTAAGGCCGTTGACCTGGCTAAACTCGAGCAGGCTCTGGAAACCAATGCCGATGCTAAAGTCGTTGCGTTTGTTCATGCTGAAACTTCTACCGGCGCACAATCTGATGCCAAAGGTATCTGGGAACTGGCTCATAAACATGGCTGCCTGGTGATTGCAGACTGTGTTACGTCGCTTGCAGGAACGCCTATTCTGGTCGATGAGTGGGGCCTTGATGCGGTGTATTCAGGTACTCAAAAATGTCTCTCCTGTGTGCCTGGGTTATCTCCGGTTACCTTCAGTGAAAAAGCGATCGAGAAAATTAAAAATCGCCAGACTAAAGTACAAAGCTGGTTCATGGATCTAAACCTGGTGATGGGTTACTGGGGTGAAGGTGCAAAACGTGCTTACCACCATACAGCTCCGGTAAATGCTTTGTATGCGTTGCATGAATCTCTGGTGATGTTACGTGATGAAGGTTTAGAGAATTCATGGAAGCGACATGCCTTTCAACACTCTGCATTAAAAGCAGGTCTGGAAGCGATGGGTATTAATTTTCTGGTGAATGAAGCTGACCGTTTACCACAGTTAAATAGCGTGTTCATTCCTGAAGGTGTAGACGATGCGTTGGTGCGTTCCAGACTATTGAATGAATATAACCTTGAAATTGGTGCTGGACTGGGTGATTTGGCTGGTAAAGTCTGGCGTATCGGTTTAATGGGGCATAGTGCGCGCTCTGAAAATGTTATCTTCTGCCTGTCTGCTCTTGAAGCTATTTTGTCTGAGCTTAATGCACCTATAACAAAGGGTGTTGCCCTGTCTGCTGCTCAATCAGTTTATTCAGCTTAAACAGCTATCCGTTGAGTGCTCGACCTCTTTCAGATCTAAAGAAACCCCGGTTATGGTTTAGCATAGCTTATGCTGTCCTGGCCATAGTGGGGGTGTTGTCACTGATACCGGCACCCGATATAGGTGTCAGTGATAAATCTATGCACTTTGTTACCTATTTTGCGCTGTCAGCCGGGTTCAATATTCTAGTGAAGTTCGACCGGAGCCTGATATTTGTAGTTTTCGGGTTAATCAGTTACGGCATTCTGCTTGAATTTTTACAGGGAATGACAGGTTATCGTTATATGGAAACTTATGACATGCTTGCAAATACTGCCGGCATTATTTGCGGACTGATAGTCAGGTTTAGTTTTCTTCCAGAGTGGTTCAGGAAAATAGAATTACTATTATTTAAAACTTAGGGTGTACCCTAATGTTATCTATTAAATATTTTTACTTTGCACTTATCCCAATTTTTTTGATGCCTTCGCTTCAAGCTGAAAACCGTGTTGAAATAGGTCTATTTTCACAGCAGGATATAAAACACTGGAAACAAAATAGCTTTAACGGTAATACTCTGTACTCTCTCAAGCTGGATAATAATCAGTTTATTCTTTCAGCAGATAGTCAGCAGTCCGCTTCAACCTTTTATAAGAAAATAAGCATTGATCTGGAAAAGACACCGTTTCTCAACTGGAGCTGGTCAAAGCAGCAATTGATAAATCCGGGAGTAGAGTCAGTCAAAGCGGGAGATGACTATGTTGCGAGAATTTATGTCATCAAAGATGGAGGCTTATTGTACTGGAAAACAATGTCACTCAATTATGTCTGGAGTTATCAGCACAGCAAGTTTGAATCCTGGGATAGTCCGTTTGCCGGATCAAAGTCTAAAATGATTTCTTTGCGAGATGCTTCAGATAACACCGAAACCTGGTTTAGTGAAAAAAGAAACGTTTATGAAGATCTTAAAAGCTTTACAGGGAAGACGATAAAAACAATCGATGGAATAGCAATTATGACTGATAGTGATAACAGTGGTTTGTCTGCCAAAGCGTATTATGGTGATATTTTTTTCACGGCTGAATAAAATATGGCAGTTGGCAGTTGGCAGTTGGCAGTTGGCAGTTGGCAGTTGGCAAAACTCTTGCCGACCTGGATTTTAAGTGTCAAGTAGTTTTTCGACGAATAACTGATAACTGATAACTGATAACTGATAACTGATAACTGATAACTGATAACTGATAACTGATAACTAATTTCTTTCCCCACCATGTAGGACAAATCTGACAAAATATTTCGGCAAATACATACAAATACTATCGCCATTTACTATATTTTTATCTCAACATTATGGGTTATCTTTGTAATGCACTTCAGGATCGAAGTGGAGGGACGCACCAGGTAAAGGATTATCTGGTTCTCAGGTAGGATACCTGTATGGATGAAGTCAATCACAAAGCAGCTCTGTAAAGCCCATTTCAAGGATGAAGCGGGCATTACTTATACCCCGTATAAACGGAACTATCTCCATAAAGACCTGCTCTACAAAAACTGAAGTGAGACCTTTAGTTAGTTCAAACCTGGAATTATTATATTTTAGAGAGTAGCGTTCTAATCTATTACTGACATATCTGAAGTCTTACTTCATATTAAATACAATTTCACCCTGTTGATCTGTTCGGTAAATCAACCCTGTATACTTTTTAAGCCGGTTTAAGGTACTTTTTGCAGGATACCCCCTCATATTATTTTTATTGGTGGATATAACCACACGGTTTGGGGTCACAACATCCAGCAGTTTTTCTGATGTAGACTTATCTGATCCATGGTGACCCGCGAGAAGAATATCAACAGGCAATAGCTGCCCGTTTTTAATTAACTCGGTTTCAACCTTGACTCCCACATCACCCATCAATAAAAGTCGTCGCCCATTTGAAGTTATCTGCAATACCAGTGATGAGTCATTCAGGTTATCAGCCGTTGTTGCCTGCAACCCTGGCCACAAAACTTTTATTTCTACCCCTTGCCAATGGATAAAATCACCCGCAGACAGACAGCGACGAGCCGGGTTTAGTTGCAGCGCCTTGTCAACCCAGCGCACCATATCGGGAGTAGTGGTTGGCTTTATAACGTGGCAGTTATCAGCAACGACTGCTGCTGGATAGGCCTCATGGATTCTAAAATAGCCGGAAGCATGATCAGGATGAAGGTGTGTAAGAATCAAATAATCTAGAGATTCAATTTCAAGTTGCTGCATTCTTTTTAAAACAGATAATGCCTGCCCCGCATGCCCGGTATCAATTAATACGGCATGATGATCTTTACTCAGTAAAACGGCCTGGCCTTCACCAACATCAAGCACATGAATACTCAGGTTGTTCGACTTTGCTTCAGGTGAGCAACTTAGAATAACCAGCAATAGAAAGAAAACAGGCATTATTTCTGTGGATACTTATTCAGAGATATAGTTAAACTTATAAACAGTGCTGCTCCCAGTGAGGCCAGAGAATTCATAGCCACATCCCACCAGTCACCCACACGATCAGAAAGAAAGTACTGAAGCAGTTCATCTCCCATTGAAACACTAATACAAAGCAAGACGGCCAGTTTAGGACTGTAAATTAAAATTGACAAGGCACCAAACAGACCAAACGTCAAAAAATGAAGACGCTCTTCAACCCGGTCAAGCAATAAGGGCAACGCCAAAAATAGCAGCAATACCCAGACCAGATGAAGCCAGGGTATTGAGACAGACTCCCTGTATAGATACAGCAGATAGACGATTATCAATAGAAATATAATAAATCCTATCATCCAGGCCACCAGAGTATAGCCCAGGGTTTCAGCAGCCCAGTTTTGAAGAGAGCGCCCCCTGATGGATAACACTGGAATACAGGTTAGCGTACATAACCAGAGCACCATTAATTGTCTTCTAGCGGCTTGCAACATATAACTTTGCCATCTTTATCAAAAAAATAGATTTATAACCTCGAGAAGCAGTGCCTCTTGAGTTCTTTTTATATCTATAGTCTAGCCCAAGGTTTACTTTGATCAATAGGTTATAGACTGTTCAACCATTCTTCATCTAGAGTATTATCGCTTTTACATCCAGGTGTTTCGACTTCTGACTTAAGACTTAAGACTTATATGACTTATGGCATTAAAAAGTCACTTATCTTTTAAGGATTAATAGCGCAAGCCCACCAGCCTTTAGTATAATCAGACCAATTTAAAACCCGTAAATAAACATGACAGCTCAGGTAAGAGAATCCACATCTCTAACTGTTTGGACACATCGACTATTAGATGGAGTTATCCCCGCAATAACTCTTTATCTGACGGGTGCCTTATACAATAATCTCTGGTCTGAAAAATACCAGATCCTGGCTATTTTAAGTGGCTTATTAATTCTGGTTTTTAATCAGTTTACAGGTGTTTATTCACAATGGAGGGGTAGAACATTATTTTCCGGGTCAAAACTCATCCTGAAAGGTTGGTTTTTAACGTGGCTGGCACTTTTAGCTGTGGCTTTTTTATTCAAGGATAGCGCTCTTTTATCAAGGGTCGTTCTTACAGTCTGGGCGATAACCACCCCATTTATCTTAATATTATACAGGTTACTCTTACGTTCACTTCTGGGAAAATTTAGAGTATTGGGTTGGAATACTAGAAGAGTCGCTATTCTAGGAGCCGGTGAGCTAGGTCAAAGACTTGCAGGGACTCTAATCGATGCCAAAATGTTAGGCTATATTCCTACAGCTTTTTTCGACTATGACGAATCAAAACAAAATAAAAAATTTTTTGGTGTCCCAGTAACTGGCACGATTGAAGGTTTTCTCAATAAAAAACACTATGCCAGAGATTTTGATGAGATATACATCACTTTACCTCTTCGAGCCGAAGAAAAAATAAAGGAAATACTAAATGTCCTGGCTGATAGCACAGTAACGGTTAAATTCATACCAGACTGTTTTGCATTTGATCTTCTGCATTCACAAATAACCGATATCGGCGGAATCCCCATTATCAGTGTTTATGACTCACCATTAAACAACCTGAGTAATAAATTTATAAAAAGATCAGAGGATATATTTTTATCTACAATAATATTACTTCTGATTTCCCCTTTGCTTCTTTTCATTTCTATTGGTATTAAAGTAACATCTCCTGGTCCCATCATATTTAAACAAACCAGGGTTAGCTGGAATGGCGAAAATTTTAACATCTACAAATTTAGATCTATGCCAGTAAATACCGATGAAAAAAAATTACAATGGGGTTCTGCCAAAGAAAAAACCAATACTAAATTTGGTTCTTTTATCAGGAAAACCAGTCTAGATGAATTACCGCAGTTTTTTAATACGCTCAAAGGTGATATGTCTATAGTTGGACCAAGACCAGAACGTGATGTCTTTGTTGAAAAATTTAGAAAAGACGTACCCCGCTACATGCAAAAACACATGACTAAAGCAGGTATTACCGGATGGGCTCAAATTAACGGGTGGCGTGGTGATACGTCAATCGAAAAGAGGGTTCAGTTCGACCTATATTATATTGATCACTGGTCAGTCTGGCTGGATATAAAAATCATTCTTTTAACTATCGTTAAAGGTTTTATTAATAAAAATGCTTATTAACCGTCAGCTTCCTTTTTGTATATCGGTAAGTTTTTAAGCGTAGTAAAGTCGATTCTCTTATCAAATAATGGCTGCCAACTAGCGTCAGGTGGAACAATAATTAACCCCCCAAATATTTTTTGCAAAATAAAGTAAAGCCAATTTTTCCTGGTTGAAAATTTCACATCACAGTTTTTTTCCACGTAAGCATCGATATTATCGATAGTTTTATATACGAACCATTGGTTATTACATTCAAAGGTAAAACCATCATGTTTATTTGAAAAAAAATTATTCGGCTCAATATGTATAATATCATCACCAGTTTCAGGCTTCACCCATAATATATAGGGCGAATTATTTATAATTTCTGCTTTAACAACAAAAGGAGTAAAAACGATAGCCAAGTAGACT
>JAAEMR010000259.1 GCA_024225395.1 Gammaproteobacteria bacterium | reverse complement strand
TTACTCAAGTTTTTTAGTGCCATTGATGGGTCAATCCTGATTCAGGAAGTTCGTTTATTGCCCACGAATACTGAAGGTTTTGTGAATGTCAGCATGGTTCTTTCTAATGGACAAGACGATAAATGAGTAAAAAACAGGCGCTCCAGACTCTTGCTATATTTATATCTGTGCTGTTATTCAGTTTGTTTGCTAACCTGCCTGTAAGGCATGTTTTGCAGTTTGTTGAATTACCCGCTGATATTAAAATACAGGGGCTGCAGGGCAGTATTATGGCTGGTCGGGTTCAGGCTTTAAGTTATCAGAAGTTTCATTTGATCGATGTGGACTTCGAAATTCAACCATTATGTTTTCTTAAGGCCGGGTTGTGTTATCAATTACAGTCTGAGGATAAAGAGCTACTGGTTAATTTCGAAGTAAACCTGTTTTCTCAAAATATCAGCATAAATCAAAGTCAGATTGTACTGGATAGCGAAATTTTTAAAGATATTCCTCAGTTACTGGCACAACCCAAAGGACAGCTGGCTATTGAGATTGAGAACTTAACATTTGCTGATTTAAAAATATCAGGGCTGACAGCTAAAGTAGACTGGACAGGTGCTGGTATACAGGGTGAAGATCAGCTGTTAGGCAATTATAGCGCTCAGGTAGTTCAACAAGCAGATGGTTTGAATATAAAGCTGAGTGACCAGGATAGTTTGCTTACTCTAACGGGTGAGACCGATGTTAAATGGAGCGGGTTATACGATGTTGATCTGAAGTTTGAAACTCGCCCCACGTTAAACAAACCCGTTATTAGTGTTTTAGAAATGACCACTAAAAAATCTGGTTTAAATCAGTTTTCGTTGAAACGGTCTGGAAAAGTCTCCCCGGCAGGGTTGAGATATTTGGCATTATTTGAATTAAACAAATAAATCAACTGTTTGAGTCTTTCAAATTAAGAGAATGATTAAGACTATAAATTATAAAAATAGGCATTATTTTTAGATAAATTTATTGGTCTCAGGTCGTTAGTTAAAGCTATGCACTTTAGCGCAAGGCATTAGCTACTACAAAACGTCGTCATTCCGGCAGGTTTTTAGCCGGAATCCATCGTACCAGTAAAGCTGGATTCCAGATAAAAACACTCTGGAATGACGCAGTAGCTTTAACTTTACATGACTACGCATGTAAATTGTCATTACTACGGACATCCGTGCTCTTCGCCCTTCGGGTCAGCTAAAGCTATTCAAAATGTGCGAGCGGAGCGTGGCAGGAGTGCTATAGGGACGCACCGCTAACGGAAACAATGACGCCTGAGGGCTTTAGCCTGAATGACAGGATGTTAGCCGTAATTTGAAGCCACCAGCTTATAGCCGGTGGAGTATTCACCCTTTCAAATTAACGCAGTGATTAAGGGGTAAATTGTAAAGGTATCTATTATTTAAATTTAAATTTGTGAGCTGCTTAACAGTTTAAATTCTAGAAGGTTCTAAACTATCTGTTACTGATTAAATAGAACCCGAAGAATGACATCTTTACAAATTAGATCATCAAGTTTTTGCTCAAGGATTATTGATCTTATCGCGCTCGCATCTTCATTTTTATTGCTCGCGATGATTACTGATTCAGGCAGTATTACACAACTGGCTGCTGACATGGTTCTGTATGTAGTTGTCGTTTTTATTAGTTTGCGAATCTGCAAACGTCTTGTTTTTGAATATGTACGTAGTTCAAAACGTTTCATCACCGTGTTACTGGGAAATGTTTCTGGATTAATTTTAGGTGCACTGTCCGTTATTCTACTGGATCAATTGTTACCAGGTATTGGTGAAAGTGCTCTTATCGTCATATTTTCATCAATTTTAGCTTTTTTTATCCTGGGTACTCTATCTCCCATGGTAAAATCTTCATATCACGATATAATCCATCATTAAGCTTCAAATCTCTCATCCATAAAATTCTAAAACAAAAGGAACGGCAGGTATGGCAAATGTTCGTGTTTTTAAGTCATACCTGAAAACACCGTTTTTAATTCTGCTTACCATTGAAGTCTGCGTGGTTTTTTTTGCCGTTTACTCCGCTGCTTATTTACGCTTCATCAACACGCCTATTGAGTTTTTGCTGCTTGTAGACGATTTATGGCAGCTGGCAGCCATGCTGGCTATTACGACTCCTGTGGCAATGCTTGCCACTGGTCTCTATCAGGGTAATATCAGGGAAGGAATGTCCGGAATATTACTCCGGCTCTTCATTAGTCTACTCGCGTCCTGGGGCATAGTGACCATCTTTTTCTATTTGTTGCCACATGTAGATTTTGGTCGTGGCGTTATGGCGATAGCTCAACTTCAATCTTTTTTTGTTATTGGTACTTTACGAGCTATCTTTCTGGAACTGGTCGATACGGAGACCTTCAAAAAACGTGTTCTGGTCTATGGCGCAGGGAAATCTGCATCAATTATTGACTCCAAGCTCAGAAGAAAATCTGATAGACGCACATTCAACATAGTTGGCTATGTGCTGCTGGAAAAGCAGGAACTTGCGGTCGATGAGAAAAAACTGTTAACAGTAACTGGTAGTTTATTTGAGTATGCGAAATTAAATGATATCGATGAAATCATAGTCGCCAAATCGGATATGAAATCGAATTTGCCTGTTGATGAACTTGTTGAGTGTAAATTCAGAGGTGTTGCTGTTCTGGATATCATGTCATTTTTTGAAAGAGAAGTGGGCCAGATCAGGATAGACATCATAGACCCCAAATGGCTGGTATTTTCTGAAGGTTATTACCAGTCAGAGATAAAAGATGCAATAAAAAGAATTTTCGATCTGCTGGCCAGTTTTACTATTTTAGCTGTGGCTTCTCCATTTATGATATTAACGATCATCGCTATCTGGATTGAAGAGGGCTTTAAAGCGCCAATTTTTTACAACCAGATTCGAGTGGGTAAAAATGCCGCAGAGTATCCCGTGTATAAGTTTAGAAGCATGAGCACAGATGCGGAGAAAAAAGGTGAAGCGGTATGGGCTACTAAAGGAGACGCCCGGGTCACCCGTGTTGGAGCGTTTATCAGAAAGACCAGGATTGATGAGTTACCACAGATTTACAATGTGTTAAATGGAACAATGAGTTTCGTCGGGCCACGTCCAGAAAGGCCTGAGTTTGTCAAAGAATTAGCCAAAGAAATTCCTTATTACCACGAAAGACACCTGGTTAAACCCGGCGTTACAGGGTGGGCGCAGTTGCTCTATCCTTATGGGGCATCAGCTAAAGATTCCTACCAAAAACAGCTATTTGATATGTATTATGTGAAAAACAAGTCATTGTTTCTTGATTTACTTATTCTACTGCAAACGGTTGAAGTTGTGCTGTTTGGAAAGGGGGCCAGGTAGGTAGGCAGAGCTAGGAGCAGGTTACATGGAGCTAGGAGCAGGTTACAAGGAGCTAGGAGCAGGTTGCATGGAGCTAGGGAGTAAGTTACAAGACATCAGAAGGGCTATTTATACCCACCAATGCCATTGAGTCATTAAACAGTGTGATTCGAAAATCCACCAAAAGGAGGAAAGTATTTCCAACGGATGACTCTGCTACTAAAGTCATCTACTTGGCTATTCAGGAAGCATCAAAAAAATGGACCATGCCGATTCGAAATTGGAAAGCAGCTCTGAATCGGTTTATGATTGAGTTCGAAGATCGTTTAAAG
>JAAEMR010000258.1 GCA_024225395.1 Gammaproteobacteria bacterium | reverse complement strand
CTTAAAATCTCTTTAAGTTTACGCATTGAAATAGGTGCCGTTGGCATGGTCATTCTCATCATCAAAAATGAAAAGAATAACGGTTAAAAACACCTACTGGCTAGACAAGGAGTGCAAATATTGAACGATACTATTCAAGCCGATCACTCAATACTATTTTGACCGAAAAGTGATCGGCATCGATGGTATTGAGTGATCGCGATGGATGGTATTAGGTGATCGGCTTAGATGGTATTAGGTGATCGCGATGCATGAGAATATGCACCAGCGTACCTAAGTAAAAATACACCTATAATTACTGTATGTAATTACAGTATGAGTGTGATGTATGTCTCTTGCAAAGGACGTCAGAAAGGAAGAAACGTTAAGGTATGAACGTCATCAACCAGAGCAAACCCTTCTTTATCAAATTATTGAAAAATATTATCCGCAGTTTCTGGCCCATATGACACAACAAGATACAGATTTACCCATGTATGTACGGTCAGAATTTGAAGAATATCTCAAATGTGGTCGCCTTGAGCATGGTTTCTTACGTGTACGCTGTGAAGACTGTCATAACGAGTTTTTGGTCGCATTTAGTTGTAAGCGTAGAGGGTTTTGCCCGAGTTGTGGCGCACGACGAATGGCAGAAAGTGCGGCCTTACTGGTGGATGACATTCTACCTTATGAGCCTATACGACAATGGGTATTGAGCTTTCCTTTTCAGCTTAGGTTTCTGTTTGCCAGCTACCCTCAGATCATGGGAAAAGTATTAGGGATTGTCTATCGCACACTTGCTACACATATCACTAAAAAAGCAGGCTATAACAAACAGACAGCAAAAACGGGTGCGGTAACACTGATCCAACGATTTGGTTCAGCGTTGAATTTAAATATCCATTTCCACATGCTATTTCTCGACGGTGTGTATGTTGAAGATAACTATGGCAAAACGCGTTTTCATCAGATAAAAGCCCCGAAAAAAAGTGAACTGAATGTACTTGCTCACCGAATTAGCCAGCGCGTGGCTGGTTTTCTTGAGCGTGAGGGTTTACTCGTAAGAGATATAGAAAATGACTACTTGTCTTTGGATGGGCTAGAAGAAGATCCCATGTTGCAAATTTACGGATATTCAATTACCTACCGTATAGCGACAGGTTCACAGCAGGGGAGAAAGGTATTTACGCTGCAAACCATTGCTCCTAAGATAGACCAAGGTGTTGAATCAGGCTGTGCCTCAAATGTAGCAGGGTTCAATCTTCATGCGGGTGTAATGAGTGATGCTCAGGATAGGAATAAACTCGAAAGAGTTTGCCGTTATATTACCCGCTCTGCAGTATCAGAAAAAAGGTTGGCAATAACGACTTACGGGAAAATTCGTTATGACGTACAGGGAGTTACTAATGCCGTGGGAGCATGGATGCGCATGAACGGCCCCGCTTAAAACACCCTATCGTGATGGTACCACCCATGTGATCTTTGAACCGCTAGATTTTACCGCCCGTTTAGCTACCTTGGT
>JAAEMR010000257.1 GCA_024225395.1 Gammaproteobacteria bacterium | reverse complement strand
TCTTACATCGGTTTAAATTTTAACTTCAAACTCTCTACTGTTCAGCATTAAGGTTGAGCCACATAAGCATGATCTTTTGCCATCACAGACCATATAATACGCGCCATCTTATTGGACAGTGCCACTGCAGCTTGCTGTATTCCTTTCTTTTGTTGTAACTGTCTGGCCCAAACTAATTGATTGTCTGTTCGCGCTTTACAGCGCACGATCGTTGAGATTTATATTTGATTTATGTTTAAAAAAAGGAACTAGTGTAGAAACTCAGGCTCTATCATTTTCATCTTCAGATTTTGTATCATTTTTTTTACAAACTTATTTCGTATCAACTGGATTGAAACTGGTTATCGGGAAATAGAGCATTTATACTTCTGTTACTTTTCAAATTTCTCAAGCAGGGAAAACCGTGATCAAGCCCCTATAATTCAGAGGAAAACGACTATGGCAGAAATTTCACATGACATTGGGGTGCTGACGGCCCTTATGGAACGGCTGGAGAAACACCGTATACCGCGTGCTCTGGATATTAAGGAAAAAGTCGATCGGGGTAACCGTCTTGATGAGCTGGATCAGGAATACATGGAAAGGATCATCGAAGATGCTCAAGACGCTCTGGAGATGATCGTCGATCACCCCGAGTATCAGGAACTCTATGCACGAGTGGCTGGCCTCTACGAGGACATTACGAGTAAGGCGCTCGAAAACGAACAGGCTGAGACGTCTGCTGACTAAACTGTCATGTCCGTTTTCTGCTGGAAGTTGTCGTTCATCGATGTCAACATGAGAGGCCGCTTTTCTCCGAACCCCTGAGCGAACCATGGACTGAAAGGATAACTAAGGTCGAGCTTTATAGGCGTACTTTATTCCTTATAAGTGAATCCTGCGGAAATTTTCAATCCACAAAGATACTATCCAATAAAAAGAGTTTGTTTTTTACAGCATGGATGGCAGCAAAGGGTCCAGAGTAATGGAAACTATTTTCCAAAAAATAAAAAGTAGCATATGACATCTGATATTAGATGATATTTTATCTCTTAGTGGACTATTGCACTTAACAATGGGTCGATATATCGGACTGAAGTGGGAATAAATTTTCCTGATTTAGAATTTGTTGATTTTTCATAGGCTGGGTCGTAAAGAGTCATAACCTAATACTAGACTGAACAGCTGCTGTGTCATGGGCTTGCTGTTAATGTTGTTATCAATGAAGTCGTAAAACATTCATGCCCCGGCAACAATTATAAGGCACGCCATTGAGTTGCTGAGATAACGCCTTGATCGCTTTTTAAAATCCCTTCAAATTTATCGCCTTTATTTATGGTTCCTACTCCTTTGGGGGTTCCAGTCATGATGATATCGCCATCATTGAGTGTCATAAAAGTCTGGAGTTCCGATAAAATGTCGCGGGGTTTATACATCATCAAAGCAATATTACCTGATTGTATATTTTCATTATTAATATTCAGTTCAATACTTAAAGTATTATTGATATCTGTAATTTCAACAAATGGACCGAATACAGCTGAACCATCGAATGCCTTTGCTCTTTCCCACGGTAAACTTTTTGATTTCAGTTTGCTTTGTAGTCCTCTCTTGGTGATATCCAGACCAAAACCAACAGCAGTAAGATGATCATTTTCATACACAAAACAAATCTCTGCTTCATAATGCAGTTGTTCCTGTTGAACGCTATAAAGCTCATCTGAAATAGCTGAATTTGGTTTCAGGAAAACGACCATCTCATCGGGTATTTCATTATTGAGTTCATTGATATGGTCGACATAGTTTCTGCCAATGCAGATGATTTTTGACGGGGTAATAATTCTGTCGCCAATGTTTACCGTGTTCAATGCTGTTTTCATAACTTATCTATTGTGTATTTGTTCTGGGCAAGAAATCGATCCAGGTGATTTGCAAAGGTCTGGCGATCCATTTGATTGAGAGGTGGTGGGCCTCCTGTCTGCACGCCACTGGATCGTAAAGACTCCATAAAATCACGCATGTTCAAGCGAGAGCGAATATTTTCAAGAGTGTACAGTTCTCCTCGCGGGCTGAGTGCGATTGCTCCTTTTTCGATGGCTTCTGCTGCAAGGGGGATATCACTGGTGATAACCAGGTCACCGGTTTCGAGTCGTTTAACGATTTCATTATCGGCCACATCAAATCCTGAAGAGACCCGAATAAAGCGGATGAATTTAGAGGGAGGGGTACTGATGTGCTGATTGGCAACCAGTGTCAACTCGGTCTTTGTACGGTTAGCGGCTTTGAATAAAATATCCTTGATAACGATCGGGCAGGCATCTGCATCACACCATATTTTCATTGATAAATGTCTGAATTACGATTGAATGTTAATTTTACCTGAGCAGTGGAGCGGTGCATAGATATAGATAAATTTCTGACAAAATATTACCTTGTTTTATCCAGTTAATTGTTTCAATATTGGGGTATTAGTCGTTCGCCATGAGATCGTGATAATGATCAAAAAATTTAAAAAAATCTTTATCAGTGTTGCAGCTTTAACAACTTTTCTGGCCTTAACTGCTTGCGTATCTTCTGATGATGAAGAGGATCAGAAATTTCAGTATAAAGCCCAGTTAAAAGCATTTAATAGCTGTGATGAGCTTTCAACATTCTTGCTGGATACTGTCGATCAGGAACGCAGATTAATTGATTATTATGGTTCTGATGATGCCTTATCTGTTCCTGAAGTTGATACCGTTCAGGACAGTGCTTCCGGTGTTATGGCTCCCTCGGGTGCATCTACAAATGCTATTAAAGATTATACCACGACAAATAATCAGGTAACGGGAGTTGATGAAGCAGATTTCATAAAAACAGAAGGTGATTTTACTTACATAGTAACGGGTGGCTATTTTATTATTTTTGATACATGGCCTGCTGCCCAGAGTGAAGAGCTTGCACGGGTTAAATTAGCAGGTAATGCTGCAGATTTATTTGTTTATCAGGATGTAGCCTGGATAGTTAGCAATGTTTATAACTATGATTATGATGTCAGTAGAGCTGATAGTCTGATTGGTTTTGCCCCGAAATTGAATCAGTTAGTGCATGTCAGTATGTTTGATATTGCAGATCGAAGTACCCCCCGTTTGATCAGAGAAACCACGCTTGAGGGTTACTATGTCGATGCGCGAAGAATTAATACTCGCATTCACATGGTCACTGCTGCAAATATTGATATTTATTCGTTGATGGAAAATGATACTCAGTTGGACATTGAGGATTTATTGCCTGAACTAACTGATAAGTTGTCGATTACCGGTGAAACAGTTTCCAGAACTGAGTTAATCAGTGACTGTGCTGATATTTATCGACCTGGAACCGCAAATGGTACCGGTACAATGTCTGTTCTCAGTTTTGATTTAAGTGATCCGGATTCGGACATAAAAAGACAGACTATTATCAGTAATTCAGGATCGATTTATGCCAATCATCAACATCTTTACCTGGCGACTAATGAAGATAATTTCTGGGCATGGTTACCTGTAATAGAAGGTGAGGAAGCACCATTACCGGGAACTACTTTCCATAAATTCAGTTTACAGGATAATCCTGTCTATCTTGCCAGTGGACGGGTTGATGGGTACCTGATTAACCAGTTTGCGATGGATGAACATAATGATCTCCTGAGAGTGGTTACTACAGTTTCATCGTGGTGGATTGATGAAGACCCTGTCAATAGTCTGTTCATCCTTGAGCAATCAGGAGAACAGTTAGTTGAGAGGAGTAAACTGACGGGCCTTGGAAAGAAAGGGGAACGTATTTATGCAGCCAGATTTATCGGAGACAAAGGTTTTCTGGTGACTTTTCAACAGATTGATCCTTTATATACTCTCGATTTATCTGACCCCGACAAGCCACGGGTAGCTGGTGAGCTTGAAGTGCCGGGGTTTTCAACCTATTTGCACCCATTGGAAGATGGATTATTGTTAGCAATAGGACGGGATGTCGATAATAACTCGATGAAACTAAGTCTTTTTGATATTAGTGATTTCGATAATCCCGGTTTGCTGGATTCTGAAATTATTGGCTTTGGCAGTTACTCGGAAGCAGAGTACAGCCATAAAGCATTTACCTGGTTTGAAAAGGAGAAATTACTGGCACTTCCCGTTACTCACTGGAGTTATTCTATTAACCCTGATAGTTATACCTATTCAGATGTTTTTAATGGCCTTAAATTATATAAAGTTGACAGGGAAACTGGTTTTGAATCCTTTGGGGAAATAGATCATAGTAATTTTTATCACAACGAGCTTGATAATTTCTGGTATTACCCTGAAGCCGTTCGTCGAAGCTTTTTTGTCTCGGATACTGAAGAGAATAGTTATTTGTATTCTATCAGTAGCCGGGGAATGAAAGTTAATGCCGTTTTAGATCTGCAAACCGATCTGGCATCATTGCCACTTCCTGTTTATGAATGGGATATTTTTACACTGGAATAAACCTGATTAAACACCAGGGCACGAAGTGTTAGTGGGAAAAAGTCGATTTGACAGGCAGATATTGATAGCTCAAGCACCTTAAAATTGCTTCAACGCTATTTCAATTCTTTATTCTTCGTGATCTTCGTGCCTTCGTGGTGAAGATCTATAATGACTCTATTTATGAAATTAAAAATGCTCCAAAAAATGATGATTTCAGCTTTAATTCTTTGGCTGTCAGGATGTGCGAATAGCAGTACAGTTATCACCGGCACAGTTTCAGATGCAATTGATTTTAAGGAAGTAGTTGTGTTTTATAATATAACACCGGATTGTGAATTTGACGTTATTGCACACATTAAAATTTCTGGAGAATATTATAGCAAGAATGCATTAATCGATGGGTTCAGACAACGTGCAGCACAAACTGGAGCTCCTGCGGTGCAGGTTATTTTTCTTCAGCAGCAAGCAACAGGTGAATTCTATGGTTCAGCCAGGGCAATTCATTGTTCAGAAATCTAGTATCTGATGAACCAGTTTTTTTATTTTTTACTCAGCGGTAAATTAAGGTTAAGCTGCGATAAAATATAAAAAAACATCTCAATGTTCTCTTTTTCAGGTCAATACTCAGATGGTGAAAATAGCTATAAACTGATTGCAGCTCTATTTCTTCGTTTGCTGGCTCTCATTTATTTTATCGCTTTCTTCACGATGACTTTTCAGATCACTGGACTGGCTGGTGAAGATGGAATACTCCCGTTAAGTCCCTGGCTAAATTATCTGCTTAATGACCTGGGAAGCACTGCCTTTCTGCATTTTCCGATGCTTTTCTGGTTCGATCAGAGTAATACTTTTCTGCAATCGGCAGCCTGGGCTGGCTGTGTTTTTTCCGCCTTATTATTCCTGAATATCAGGCCTGTAATTAATCTCATTCTGTTGTTTGTGTTTTATCTATCGCTGGTTACAGCGGGTCAGACATTTATGAATTTTCAGTGGGATGGTTTACTACTGGAAGCCGGGTTTCTTGCTATATTTTTACGCCCTGACTCGAAGGTAATGATCTTCCTTTTTCGCTGGTTATTGTTCAGGTTACGTTTTATGTCGGGATTATCCAAGTTCACTATGGGTGATCCATCCTGGCTGGGTATGACTGCATTAATTTATTACTTTGAAACTCAGCCTTTACCCCATGTGGGTGCCTGGTTTTTCCATAATCTACCGCAAGTTTTGCTAATAGCAGCCACGGTGCTGGTGTTGATTATTGAAATTATCGTGCCTTTCATGATGTTTTTACCGCGCAAATATCGCTTGATAGCGGCCTGGATAACACTGGGGTTACAGCTGTTAATTCTGGTATCGAGTAATCATAACTGGTTTAATTTTCTCAGCATTGCACTGGTTCTATTCCTGTTTGATGACAAGGCGGTCAGGCGAATTGTTCCCGGAGCCGTGGAACGCTGGTTGACCATGAGCTGGTCCAGCCGACTGCAACACAGGCCGTCGATATGGTCTATTAATACCAGTTATGTTTTGGCTGCGGTACTGGTGACAGGAGGTTTGCTCAGCATCCACAGACTGGTCACTCACCAGGGTTTCAGTAAAGCCACAGATTTATACAGTGATGTTTTGCAGCAATGGCATGTGGTGAATGCTTATCACGTGTTTCCTACCATGACGACGAGGCAGATTGAACTTAAAATTGAGGGTTCGATAGACGGGGTTGACTGGAAACAATATGAGTTTGAGTATCGTCCGAATTTGCTTTCAACTCGGCCCTCAATCGTTTTGCCGCATCACCCGAGGCTGGACTGGATGATGTGGTTTGTGCCTTTTCATCCCCGGTTTCTACCGTGGTTTGATTCTTTTTTGATAGCTCTGCTGGAAAATTCTGCCGATGTGACAGCCATGTTAAAGCATAATCCCTTTAAAGATCAGGCACCTAACTTTGTACGGGTTAATAGCTGGCACTATGAGTTTACTTCGCCAGAAGAAAGAGAGCTGACGGGTAACTGGTGGAAGCGAACTTATCTGGGACCTTTTACCCCTTTGCCTGGAAAATTTAAAATAACCAGGCCCTAAGTCAGGCAGACTTCCCGTGTGCTTATGTACTATCTATGATTTATTATCGTTTTCTTCATCCTGATCAGGGTCAGTTTCGTCCTGTGATTCGAGAATTTGCTGTTTATCTTCTTCGCTAAGAATAACGGTTTCATCTTCACCCATAAGTCACCTGTATTGTTTGAATTATAATATTCAGCCAGGCCAGTATTCAGTTTTTATGGCTTCGCCAAGGTCAGCATCTATCAGTCGCTGTCTCACTTCAAGTAGTTTTTCGATAAGTTGGGGTTCAGCCTGTTCGTAAGCATCTGCATCGGGTGCGCGTTTGACCACCACGCCGAGCAATTCTGTTATCGCATTACCTATAGAGTTCTGGCTGATGGTTACAATCCAGTTCCCGGCATCATTTCTGTAGATAAGCTGTTTAAATGCCGGTTGCCAGCGAATAGAGTTTGCGTATTTAGCATCCTTGATACATTGATCTCTAACAATTTTGGCGGTACTCAGAAAGTCATTATTGAATAATAGTTTCTCGATAACCTGATCCTTAAAATAAATATCTCGGGGTATATCACCATTTCGAGTTGAAACCTGGGTAAAGAATGTTCGATAGAAATCGATAAAACCTTTCAGAATCATGTCGTACTCTTCCCAGAAACGAACTTCTTTAATGGCATCTAATCCGCCTTCTATTTCCCAGCAGGGTAATCCCTGAGGATAACCGGTTAACTTTAATTGTGATGAATCACCGATGACAGGTTTTAAAATTTTAAAATCGAGTGTTTCAAAAAAAGCGCAGTAGGCATCATGCATATAACTTTGAAAAAGACTGTGCTGACCACCATCAGTTAAGTTAGGATTATTATTATCAGCCACTTCTGCATCACGTAACTGCTGTTTATCGAACACGATGAAATGGTTGTGCAGCATACGAATACTGGGTACACCCGGTGATGTCATGGGCCAGGTGGCATCCAGACTGGCTTCTCCACACAAAATTAAATAATTTTCAGGATTAGAAAATTTTTCTGCCATATATCCGATCAATATCTGGTTCATCCGGTTCCATACATTACGTACTTTTTCAGGTACCTGTGTTCTTCTTACCGGACGCCCCAACGGGTCAAGAATACATTTTGATGTATTGTAAATAATAGAGGTATCGAATACATTGGAATGACCGAGAGCTTTGCGATACATCAACAGGTTTTCGGCATTTTGTAACAGGCCATTGTTATGTTCCAGATCATTTAAATTTTCTGTGCTATTGAAGAATTCATTGGGCTTCATTCCTTCCGGTACATCCAGCGGAATAGGGCGGAAGGGAGTGGTAATTTCTCTAGGTCCGGTTGTCATTTGTATCTCAAAATAAATTTTACTGGGTCTTAGGATACATGATTTATAGTCGTTTTAGTGCCCAAAATATTTTAGGTTTTTGTAAAATAGATTTATGTTAATGGAAAAATCGAAAATAATGCTTTCTGCCAATGCGAAAGGCATTTTACTAGCAAGTACAGGCATTCTGATTCTCAGTCCGGACAGCTTGCTTATTCGTCTGATCAATATTGATTTATGGTCATTGATGTTTTTACGCGGACTGTTTATGGGTATTACTTTATTGCTGTTAAATATTTTAATTAATAAAAAGGAAGCTGTTCAACAATATATAAAACTGGATCGTTTTGCCTGGGGCATTATTATTTTAATGACCATAAGTGCATTTTTCTTTGTTGCTTCCATTCAAACGACCAGTGTTGCGCATACTCTGATTATTGTTGGCGCTGCTCCAGTTATGGCTGCCGTTCTTGGGCTGGTCTTTTTACATGAAAAAGTTTCCAGGGCTACCTGGTTTACTATTCTGGTGGTGGTGATTGGTCTGTTTTTTGTGGTTTATGATGGTCAGAAAAGTAGTTTACCTGGAGATATGTATGCGCTGGTTGCCTGCTTAATGTGGTCAACAAATTTTATTCTGGCCAGATTAACACGGATGAAAAATATGCTGTCATCGATGAGTGTCAGTGGCTTTACCATGGCATTGTGTAGTTACCCCCTGGCTAATTTGAGTGCCATTACTATTGAGCAAATGTTATTGAGCTTATTACTGGGGCTTCTGGTCGGAGTTGCCTTTTCGTTAATTACGTTGGCTCCACGATTCATACCAGCCGCAGAAGTAGCTGTATTCATGCCGTTGGAGTCTGTGTTTGGTTCGTTGCTGGTGTGGTGGTTTTTGAGTGAGTATCCCGGTTTTATTTCGTTGTCTGCCGGGCTGGTCATTATCAGCGCTATTATGCTCAATAGTTATTTTCAAATTACTAAAACATCGAGAGGATAATGACTATCCTGTGGTATATTTTAATCATCAAAATTAAAATTATTCGAGAATAATCATGACACAAAAATTCCGCACTGAAAAAGATAGCATGGGTGAATTACAGGTTCCTGTGGATGCCCTGTATCGTGCTCAAACTCAACGAGCCGTTGATAACTTTCCCATCAGTGGCATTCCTGTTTCTCGTCAGGTTATTCGTGCTTTAGGGCTGGTGAAGATAGCCTGTGCTCGAAGTAATCAGCAACTAGGCGACCTTGATGCTGAACTCGCTAAAGCAATTGAGGAAGCTGCTGGAAAAGTCGTGAAGGGTGATGTTGATGATCATTTTCCTATCGATATCTTTCAAACAGGATCAGGGACTAGCAGTAACATGAATACCAATGAAGTTATTTCTACTCTGGCGAGTGAGGGAGAGTTGCAGGTGCATCCGAATGATCACGTTAATATGGGACAGAGTTCCAATGATGTATTCCCGTCAGCGATACACGTGAGTGCCTGCCTGGCCATTCATGAACAGTTGATACCGGCGTTAGCGCACCTGGAAAAAACCTTAAATATTAAAGCTGAAGAGCTTAAAGATGTGGTGACAACTGGCAGGACACATTTGATGGATGCGATGCCTGTTACGCTAGGTCAGGAGCTAGGTGGCTGGTCAACCCAGATTAAAATGGGGTTGTATAGAGTCCAGTCGAGTTTAACCCGGTTGCAGAAATTACCACAGGGAGGAACAGCGGTAGGAACGGGCATCAATGCACATGAGGAATTTGCTGCTAAAGTTTGTGCAGAGCTGGCGTCATTAACCGGCATTCAATTCGCACCCAAGGAAAACTTTTTTGAAGGGTTGAGTGCACAGGATGCGGCGGTAGAAATGAGCGGACAATTAAAAACCGTGGCCGTTTCGATGATGAAAATTTCCAATGATTTACGTTGGATGAACTCCGGGCCTTTAGCCGGTATTGGTGAAATTGCTTTACCTGCATTGCAACCGGGCAGTTCGATTATGCCTGGCAAGGTAAACCCGGTAATTCCTGAGGCGGTAACCATGGTTTGTGCCCAGGTTATTGGTAATGACACCACGATTACGATTGGTGGTCAGTCGGGCAATTTTCAGCTGAATGTGATGTTGCCGGTGATTGCTCATAATCTGATTCAAAGTATCGAGTTGTTGGCTAATGCAGCCCGGGTGCTTGCAGATAAAGCAATTGAAGGTTTTTCGGTAAATCATGACAATATAAACAAAGCTCTGTCTGCTAATCCAATTCTGGTTACGGCTTTAAACCCGGTGATAGGATATGAACTCGGAGCGAAGATCGCTAAAACCGCTTACGCTGAAAAAAGACCTGTTTTGGATGTTGCCAGAGAGCTGTGTGATTTATCTGAAGATGAGCTTGGGAAACTGTTAGATCCGGTCAAAATGACTAAGGGTGGTATTGGTTGATAAAAGATTTTTATCGCAGAGGATGCAACGGTACGCGGAGGGTTTATTATGCTTTTATATTATTTAGCTAACGAATAAATTTTTTTAAAAATAATGGGTGAAATTGAAATAAACTATCTCATTCTCCGCTTACCTTTGCGTCCTCTGCGGTTGAATTCTCTTAAACGATGAAAAATAAAGAACAGGAAATTGTTGATTCAGTTATTCGCTGGTTCGAGAAAGTGGTACTGGGTTTAAATTTATGCCCGTTTGCAGCTAAACCCTATCGACAGGGATCGATTCGTTTTGAGATATCTCTAGCCTCTAATGATGAAACTTGTTTAACTGACCTGTTGGTCAATTTGAATTTGCTGGATGAGCAGCCGGATATTGATACGCTGGTGCTTATCATTCCCCATCACTTCAATTTATTTTCGCACTATAACCAGTTTCTGGATCTGACCGATGCACTGCTGAAACAGCAAGGTTGGACGGGGGTATATCAGGTAGCCAGTTTTCATCCTGACTATGTATTTGCGGATTGTGATGAGGATGATCGAGCGAACTGGACGAACCGGTCACCCTATCCATTGCTGCACTTGATTAGAGAATCTTCAATTAATAAAGCCGTAGATTCTCACCCAGATATTAATGCGATTCCACAACGAAATGTTGAACTGTTAAGGTCTTTAAGCGATGAAGATTTGAAGGAATTATTGAGCTGAATGCTAAAAAATTGTTATGTATGACGCACCCTGTGTTTTACAACTTGCAGGGTGAGCCATACGCATCATGTTTTACTTGATTACTGCTTAATCTGCTGCAAAACCTCGGCATTAGATATTGAACCAATGGGTTCAAAGTTTATATAACCCGGCATTTTTCTCAGGGTATCTTTAACATGCTGTTCATCATTAAAATTGCCACCATAAATTAAAGTGTACTGCTTGTCGGCCGTGATGAAATATGCCAGCTCTTCGCTGAAGTAATTGCTATAACGTTGAGCTATGTCGTACATGTCCTGCTTATCAGTAACAGTTGCAATCTTAATAGACATTTTGCTTTCATCAAGACTGGATAACCACTCAGAGCCATGTATCGTGTTATCTGAACCAAAGGTATATAAAGGCGCCAGGTATTGAACACGTCCATCCAGGCTTTGAACTTCATCATTCATCTCGACTATTTCGGCTGTGATAGCTTCAGTTTTCTGCTGCAGCTCTGATTGAACCTGAGTGAGATTATTCTGTAACTCGATAATTTCAGAATAAAAAACCTGGGATGCCATTTGCTCATCTTCAATCTTATTCTCTAAATTAGAAACCTGTTCGTTGATAACTGTATTACGTTGCATTTCAACCGCCCGATCAGTATCACGTGCATATTCACCATAAAAGAAAGTGGCGATAATGGCTAAGAGTAGTAGCAAACTTCCAGCGGCTAATGCTCTGAAATGTTTCTTTTCAAGTTGAGCTAAAGCCAGCAGGGTACGTGTAATGAAGCCGGAATTGATCTGGAGTTCATCAATTTGAGCTTGTTGCTCAATATTTTCCTGAGCTAATCGAGCGGTATGAAGCTCTAATGCTTCAACATCAGCAGATAATTTGCTCGTCAGGATGTCCAGTGTTTCAGTAGTTTCTCTAAGTTTCTGACTTTCATCGATTAATTTTGCAGAAGTACTTTCCAGAGCTGAGGCACGTTTTTCCAGGGCTTCATCGACAGATTGCATTAACAGCATTTTCGCTTTTTGACTGCTAAGTTCATCGTTACTAGTTTTAATTTTGTCTTCCAGCCTGTCATCTCTTGTTTGAGATGATTGCGCAACTTTTTCAAGGTCAGTAATAATTTTTGCTTCAAGCTCAGAAAGTGCTTTGCTATTTTCACGAATACTTTTAGTTAGTTTAGTGCTGATAGTTTTTGCATTTTTAGATAACTTTTCTGCACGTTGAATAAGCTCTTCATGCTGCTGTTTAACTTCTTCATTAACTTCAGCCTGAGTATCTATTGCGTGGTTAAGAGCTGTAGTAGATGATTTTTTGAATTCCTTCAGAGTTGTATTAACATTCTTTAAATCAATGGTGATTTTATTCGATTGCTGGCTTAATTCTTCAAATGTATTATCGATAACTGCCAATTGTTTATAGGTATCGGCCACTTTGTCAGAAATTTCGGCATCTGAAGTTGTCAGTCGAGTTACATCTGTTTTTATCTTTTTGTTTGTTGCATTGAGCTTTTTTGATAAGGTGCTTATAGAGCCTTCAACAGCGGTCATCTGGTTATTGATCTCTATAACCTGTTGCTCACTTTTTGCGCTTATTTCAGCATCTGAAGTTGTTAGTCGACTTACATCTACCTTGATTTGCTTATTAGTCGTGTTTAGCTTTTTATCTAATGTACTGACAGAATCTTCCAGTGCAGTCATTTGCTTGTTTATTTCTAACACCTGAGTTTCTTTGCCGTTGTCCTGTATTGATACCAGGTTATCCTTTGCCACCGGTGGGGCTGTGCTGTCAGATGACAGTGTTGTGCTTTTATGAGCCATGATTTTTTACCTGCATTAAATTTAAAAATTATATAGTTATAATATTAGCATATTCTAATATAGAATTAAAGGAAATAGTTTATATGGCATCAGTTAGCGATGGGATATAATAGTTTTATTTGTACTGGATTTATCATGAATTTTAGTTTTTCAAGCTTTGGTATGCGCTTTCTTTTTTCTGTTATTTTAGTATTTGCTACATATAATCCAGAAGGTTACTCATACTTTGACTGGGTAAAAAATATTTTTCCGTCGGTCACTATAGAGCAGGCTTTTGTAGGTGTTGTATTGATAATAGGCTGGGTGATTTACCTTCGTGCTACCTTACGGTCATTGGGTTTTATTGGTCTTATTCTTGCGTTTGCATTTTTTGGACTGTTAATTGGCATGTTATTTAAATGGGGGTGGGTATCGCTGGATGCTTCTAAAATGGTGGCATATGTTGTTGAAGTATTGCTGGCAGTCATTTTGGCAGTGGGTATGTCCTGGTCTCATCTTCGTCGTCGTATGTCTGGACAGATGGATATGGATGATGTGGACGACCAATAATTATGATTTAGCCTATTGCAAAACCAATAATTAACTTTTAAAATCATCGCTAAGATAATGAATTTAAAGAATTAAGTGTCAATAGATAATACATCGTATTGTAGAAAACTCATTGCCAGACTTTTTCCTGTCTGGTTACTATTAGCCTTGCTGACCTCTCCCTGGTCAGTACAGGCCAAGACATCAAATGACACACTGGAACAACAACGATCTTTATTTAAACAGGCCGAAAAAGCACTGAAATTCAAAGATAATAAGAAATTCAAAAAATTATTGATTGAGTTACAGGATTATCCTGTTATCGGGTATCTTGAATATGATGCCTTCAGGAAAAAACTGAGTCGCGTCAAGCCGGATAAAGTAACCAATTTCCTGGAAAAATATGAAGCTTATCCTTTTTCATATCGATTGCTTGGCAAATGGTTAAATTTATTGGCCAAACGTAAGGACTGGAAAAATTATCTGGCTTTTTATGATGACCGGAGCGATGTGAAATATAAGTGCCTGTCACTTACAGCCCGATTGAAAACAGGTCAGACTAAAAATATAAACCGCGATATTGAAAAAATCTGGTCTACGGGTTATTCACAACCTGATCAATGTGACCAGCCTTTCGAATACTATTTAAAAACTGCCGATAATATTTCAGACTCTATCTGGTCGAGAATAGAGAAAGCTTTTAAAGTCAGGCGTCCCTCACTGGCAAAATATCTGGCTAAAAAACTGGATAAAGAAGATCAGCAACTGGTGAATGAGTGGTATCAGGCGCATCGTCATCCAGCCAAAAGATTGCCAGTGTTAGCCAACAAAAAAGATAATCAGTTAAATCGAAAAATTATTATACATGCGTTACACCGCCTGGCTCGTAAAGATAGTTTGAAAGCCAGGGCTCAATGGGACAAGTTAAAAAATAATTTCGAATTTAGTGCGCAGCAGAGTGAGCAAATTGTAAAACGTATTGCTTTATCTGCAGCCTACCAACATAAATCAGAATCCAAAGAACTGCTTCAACAATTACCAGAAAAGTTGAAATCTGATAGTGCTCATATCTGGTTGGCGAGAATCCATCTTCGTGATGAAGATTGGGAGGGGCTGATTAAAACGATTACAAAAATGCCCGATCATTTAAAAACAGAATCTGAGTGGGTTTACTGGCTTGCCAGAGCTTATGAAAATGGCGGGCATAGAGTGAAATCGGCTGATATCTTTACCGGTTTGTCCAGTAGAACCACTTATTATGGGTTTCTGGCAGCAGATAAAGTTGATGTTAAATATCAGATAAACCAGCAGAAAGCTGAAGCTGAATCCAGTTTTACTGAACAGCAACTGCTGGATAAAAGTGACCATTTATTACGCGCAAGAGAGCTTTTTTTCCTCGACAGGCTGCTGGATGCAAGACGGGAATGGTTTCAGGGAATAAGGAAACTAAACCAGCAGGAAATTAAACTGGCAGCCAGTATAGCTTCTAACTGGAAGTGGCATGATAATGCGATCAAAACGGTGGCCAAAACCAGTCACCGAAGTGATTATGATCTTCGTTTTCCGATGCCTTTCAAAAAGCAGGTAATGATTAATGTTAAAAAGAATGACCTTGACCCGTCTGTTATCTATGGGGTAATGCGTCGTGAAAGCCTGTTTGACCCTTTAGCTAAATCGGGTGCAGGGGCTTTAGGTTTAATGCAATTAATGCCATCTACAGCGCGTGGAGTTGCAAAATCCCTGGGACAAAAAAAACCCAGAAAATATGATATTTTAAGTGTTAATAATAATATAAAACTAGGTACTCGATACTTTAAAACTGTACTTAAAAGGTTTGATAACAATGTTTCTCTTGCCGCGGCTGCATATAATGCCGGACCTGGTAATGTGAGAAAATGGCTACCTGAAAAAGACCTGCTTCCGGCAGATTTGTGGGTTGAGACTATCCCTTTCAAGGAAACCAGAAACTACGTTCAGGCGGTATTGGCCTATGCCACCATATTCGATAAACAGCTGGGAAAAAATGTGCAGATTTCTAGTCGCATGAACGATGTGAAACCTGTTTATTGATATTCTGCAAACAGGGTAGCTCAGTATTTCCGAATAATTTCACGGGCAGCATTATGTCCCGGAATACCACTGACACCTCCACCCGGGTGCGTACCTGACCCACATAGAAACAAATTACTGATTTCTGTCTGATACTGAGCCATTCCCAGCATTGGGCGCGCTGAAAAAAGTTGATCCAGGCTTAGTCTACCATGGAAGATATCTCCTCCGGTCAGGCCAAATTTTTGCTGTAGATCCCAGGGGCTGTGAATTTGACGGGCGATGACAGATTTTGTAAATCCCGGTGCATAGCTTTCCACGGTATCGATGATGATATCGGCGACTTTTTCGCGGTGACTATCCCAGTTTGAACCTAAATCAGGATTAAATTGCTGACAGAATAAACTGGCTACATGCTGTCCATCAGGTGCTAGAGATGAATCAACCGTGCTGGGTATTAGCATTTCTACAATCGGTTTGTTAGACCAGCCATTTCGTCGGGCATCGGTATACGCCTGATCCATATAATCCAGTGAAGAGGCCATAATGATGCCTGCTTCAAGACAGAACTCAGGCATGTTAGCGTTGAACTTCGGAAGACTATCAAGAGCGACATTCATTCTAAATGTACCACTCTGACATTTGTAACCTTTGAAATGATTTAATAACTCATCACTCAGGTAGTCAGGTTCGATAAGTTGTTGAAACAATAACTTCGGGTTGACATTGGCAACGATAATATCAGCCTCGATAGAGGAACCATCAACAAGATGGACATTTTTAGCACCTTGTCTGGTTATTTCAATATTTTTTACTTCAGCCTGTGTTTGAATTTTTACACCAAGATTAATAGCCTCTTTTGCCATGGCTTGAGTAATAGCACCCATGCCGCCTATAGCATGTCCCCAGACGCCTGCTTTTCCGTTAACCTCACCCAGTACATGATGCAAAAGAACATAAGCAGAACCGGGAGAGTAGGGGCTCGCAAAGTGGCCGACGATGGCATCAAAACCCAGTAAAACTTTAATCGCATCAGATTCAAAAATATCATCCAGCAATTCACCGGCACTGACGGTAAATAGTTTGAGTAAAAACTGTTTCTGGGTATTGTCGAGTTTTCTAAACAGCTGACTTAGATTAAATAACTTGAACAGGTCGCTTAGACCGCCATCCACTATGGCTGGTGGGGTCAGAAGCATGATCTCTTTAACAACGGGTACGATGTCATCCAGAGACTGGTAGTAGTGAACAAGGTTTTCTGCATCTGCAGAGGAAAACTGAGCAAGCTCGTGGCAGGTTTTTTTCAGCTCAGAATAACTGAGTAAACTGCGACCATCGGAAAAGGGTAGAAAGTTATTGATTCTACGGGGTAGGACTTCTAATCCATGTTCATACAGGTGAAGGTCATTAATTATTTTCGGGTGTAACAGGCTAACGGTATAACTGGCCACGGAATTTCTGAAACCGGGATGAAATTCTTCTGTGACAGCGGCACCACCAATGATGTGCCGGCGTTCAACTACGGTGACGTTAAATCCTGCTTTTGCAAGGTAAGCACAACAAACGAGACCATTGTGTCCCCCCCCGATAATAACGACCTGTTTTTTCTTCATTTTATATTTCTAATCGCTCAGAATACTGGTTAAATGTTGTCTGTATCGTTTTATATCATTCTCGATATCAGGATTTTTTCTAACATCGAAGCAGGAAAATGAAGCTAAGATTTCTGCTCCACAAAATTTGTAGCTGGATGTATTGCTGATGAATACATCATCTACAGATTTTCCTTCAAACATGTACTGTTGTTCATTATTAAAAGCTGCTTCAGGCGCATTCCAGGTTAGAGACAACATGTACTTTTTGCCCTGAAGTTTCCCACCAGTACCATATTGTTTTGAAGGATCTTTACGTGTTCTCCCGTCGTCAACCACCAGGCCACCCGCTGCAAGCCCGGCCGTAAAAACTTCATCGGCATATTTTTTATAAATCCAGGGAGTACCGAACCAGAATACAGGTGACTGTGTGATGATCAGATCTGCCCAAAGGTGTTTCTGTATTTCCTCATTGATGTCATAGCCTTTCTCAATTTCAGTTAACCTGGTTTCAAAGCCTTTTGCTTCCAGCATTGCTGCAGCTATTTTTACCATGCTTCTGTTAAGCTCCCCCTCAGAAAAACCCTTATAAAACTGGTGAGCATTTATAATAAAAACTTTGTTCATCATAACTCCATTGGGTTAGTGTTAAACTCAATAGGACAGAATATATTCTACCCATATTTTATTTTCAAAATAGTTATTGCAGGGTTAAATATTTATTATGCAAATTAAAAGCTCGTGTATTTAATGACATTTTTTGGTGTCTTGATGGCGGTTCTGAGTATTGTGATGCTGGTTAGCCCAACATACTGGTCAGAAGGGATAATTCAGTTCAGCAAGAAACCCTATTTTCATGTATTTGAAATACTGAGCCGGCTTTTCTCTGGTTTGATATTCATTATATTTTCTGACCAAACGGCTTATCCAGTGATTATGAAAGTAGTAGGTTATTTACTGGTGAGCGTCAGTGTCGTGCTTTCTCTAACTCCTGTTGCAAGGCATAAACAGTTTGCTGTCTGGTCGTCTCAAAAATTTATAAAAATATTCAGACCTGCCGGGTTACTGTCATTCATGTTTGGAGTATTTCTGATTTATGCAACTTTATAATATTTAGAAAACTTTCTGCTATTTAAGTTTAAATTCTATCCAGAAGAACAAGCAGGGCAGTTCGGATTTTTAGGAATTTGTACCTGTTGCCATTGCATATTTAAACCATCAAACAGTTGTAACTTGCCGACTATTTCTTCAGTGTGTCCAGTTAGTATCAATAAAGCCTGTAAGGCTTGAAGTGTACCCATCACGCCAACAACCGGACCTAGTACACCTTCCATTTCACAGGTTTGTGCATTTTCATATTCACCACTGTATAAACATTGGTAACAGGGTCCCCCGGAGTCGGGTATAAAACTGAGTATTTGTCCTTCCAGGCGAATAGCTGCTGCTGAAACTAAAGGAGTTTTGGTTTGTACGCAGAATCGGTTCACAGCAAAACGAGTGGGAAAGTTATCACTGCAATCGAGCACAATAGATGCCTTGTTGATGAATGACTCAAGCTCTTCGTCATCAAGTTCCCTGTCAATCATTTCAATTTGACAATCGGGGTTTATCTCAAGCAATGTTTGCCTGGCCGAATGAGCCTTTAGGTCGCCAACATTTTTTGGTTGATGGATGATCTGACGTTGTAAATTTGATTCTTCGACGACATCAAAATCACTGATGATCATTTTACCAATGCCTGCTGCAGCTAAATACATGGCAGCAGGAGATCCCAGACCACCCATACCGATGATCAACACGGTGCTATCGATGATTTTTTGCTGACCCTCTTCACCAATTTGGGGTAACTTTATTTGACGGTTGTAACGGGATTCATCTGAAGGAGTCATAGTTTTAACCTCCACCTTTATGGAAATATTTGAAGAACTTTTCAAAAAAGAATTTAGACTGTTCTGTTGTAGCTGAGTTGACTTTAAAGGATACCGATAATACGGGTAATGCTATGGCCCCTAAAATACGATCCGGTTTTTTTTCAATCTGTATAGCGATGCTCATTGCTGAATCTTGATGTTTAATAAGCCATTGGTTTGTTGATACTGACTCACAACTCAGCTCAGATTTTTCACCGGTGAAATTTCCTTTTAAAACTTGACTGAATTCAGCAGGGGTATAGCCCATATCATATTGACTAACAGTGCTTTTACTCATGATAGCTAAATCGTTTATCCACCCGCTACAGGTGGCCATATGGAAACTGTATCGTCAGTTTCAAGTATTTTATGATTGCGATCATCAATACTACAGACAAAATGCCCATTGACTAAAACAATATGTGCCTGTTCATCAGTAATTTGATATTGCTCAATTAATTGTTGAACGGTAGTGCCATCATCTACTTTTATTTCACGTCTAAAGCGTTCTTTTCCCGGAGGTAATAAAGGCATTAGTGATGCATAAAGCTCAATATACATTTTCATGTTATATACCCGGGAGTTAACCAAGTTCCTGTGTGCTGCCCATGTAGGCTTCCATGACTAAGGTCGGATCTTTTATCAATCTGTCTTTCCACTCACCTAAATGTAATCTGGACTCAATCAACCCTCTTAAAACGCCGATATGTTGTGTCATACCGGTACTACTGGCACCTACCAGAACATCATCATCAAACTGTAAGTTCAGATAGCGATAATCTTTTTCATTATAAAGTTCTGTTGAATCTCCATTTTCAACACCCATCCATAATCCAAATGAGCAGGAAACCAGCCCCAGAGTGTCGAGTACATTCATGTTGATGGAGCCTTGATGAATAACTTCTTTTCCACTCATATTCAATGCAGCTATTCTTCCATGATCGGTAGCTGTGGGTTGAATAGCCTGTACTTCGTGATTGCCTGTTGAAAAATCAAGTGCCTGGGCAACATCACCTGCCGCGTAAATATTGGGTTTACTCGTTTGCAGGTACTGATTGACCAGCAATCCCTGGTCTATCTGAATATCTGAACTTTCAAGGAAATCAGTATTAGGTTTTACACCGGTTGCGGTAATAATCAGATCGGCTGCCAGTTGAGTTCCATCGGTTAATTTTACACTGCATAATCCTTCGCTATTTTTATTGATGGAGTCAGCACCACAGGATGTTTTTACATTGATACCTTTTTTGATACACCATGATTTTATTAAACCACCCGCTTTATCATTGAGCATGCGTGGAACCATACGGTTTCCGGTTTCAACAACGGTTAAATTAATGCCCCGTTTGAGTAAAGATTCCAGAATAATACAACCTATAAAACCGGCACCAATTAAAACTACATTAGAACCCGGTTGAGCGAGTTCGATAATTTTGTGAGCATCTTCGAGAGTCCAGCAACTATGTACAATATCCAGCTCTTTCCCGGGAATTGGTGGAGCAGTTGGACTTGAGCCTGTGGCGATTAACAACTTATCAAAATGTAGCAACGAACCGCTTTGTAGTGACAGTTGTTGTGTAGCTGAATCAACATTGATTACGGTGTCCTGAACTACCTTAATATTCAAGTTTGAAAAATGAGTTACAGGATCTCGTAAATAACTTCCTTCCGGCTTTATTTTTCCTTCCAGAAAATAGGGGATGGCCATACGAGAATAGGGTGGCTCGGATTCGGAACCGATAATAGTGATTTCGGCATCCTGATTATTTTTTCTCAATGTTTCTGCGGCTATAACACCGGCGGGTCCTGCACCAATTATGATGTAATGCATGATTTAACTCTGTATATGATTTTAGTGGACTAAATAAAAACCCACCTTCGTTGCCAAAGGTGGGCTTCCGGTTAGAGAGACAAACGTTGCTTTGTCTCATCGGTGATTTCACCTTTGTCAGTCCAGCCACGTATCTCATAATACTTGGGTAACATATCTCCAAGACGATTCACCTGGCCATCCGTAGGTCCACCTTTGATCGCTTCTTCAAGAAGGCGCTTTGGAAGCTTGTCATCATTAGAAGTGAAACCGGCATCGTTATTAAACTGACGTTCAATATTCCAGATTCGTTCACCGACTTCGAGACACCTTTCTACTGACCAGTCACCTTCACAGGCGCCGTCAATTTGTGGAGCAATATTATCCATACCCCATGCGAAAGTTGTGAACAGACATAAACCGGCTGAGTCAACTAGTGCGGTAGCATCCTGGAATGCCTTGACCAACTCTGGCTTACCATCGGTATCGGTCTGTTCCGTTTTAACAGGAATTCCAAGGATTTCAGAAGCAACGGTGTAACCACGAACGTGGCAGGCTCCACGATTAGATGTCGCATAGTTAAGACCAATACCTTGAATGCCGCGAGGATCATAAGCCGGAAATTCCTGGCCTTTTACTGTCATAGATAGCTCAGGCCGACCGTATTTATCACACAGTCTTTTTGATCCCAGTGCCAGATCCTGACCAAAACCTTCTCCACTACAGAGTGCTTCAGCAGCGGCTACAAAAGCTTCGGCTGAACCAAACTTAAGTTCAATTCCACCGGTATTTTCAGTAGTCAGGACTCCATCTTCAAACATTTCCATGGCTGCGGCTACAGTACAACCAAAAGTAATAGGATCAAAACCATCTTCATTACACAGAAAATTTACATAGGTAATAGCATCAAGATCATCTACTCCTGTGTCAGCGCCAAGTGCCCAGGCTGCTTCATATTCAAGACCACCGGAGGCTCCCCAGTATTCGGGTTTATTTTCGATCGAGAAGTGAGTTTTATCGATAGTGGAGATACGTCCACAGGCGATGGTACAGCCAAAACAGCTGGCATTAGTGGTCAGGTTAGGTTTGCCATCGCTAGCTCTAGGTTCGTGCATGGCTTCACCGGAAATATTTTCAGCGCCTTCAAAGCCTGCATTTTTCATGTTACGGGCAGGCAAAGCACCCACACCATTAATCACATTCATTAATACCTGGGTTCCATAAGTTGGTAAGCCCTGACCGGTAACCGCATTTTCAGCCAGTACAGCTTTTCCTGCATTAATTGCTTCAACAAATTTCGGCATGTCATTAATATTGCCAACACCTAAAGTTCCTCGAACAGCAACAGCTTTCAGGTTTTTAGAGGCCATGACAGTTCCAACACCAGAACGACCTGCTGCACGATGTTTATCATTTATAACACCTGAATAAAGACAGCCTGCCTCAGCCGTTCTACCTACGCAGGCAATACGTACCTGAGGATCCTGATGAACCTGATGAAGGATATCATCTGTTTCCCAGGCTGATTTACCCCATAAATCCGTTGCTGATCTTAATTCAGTTTTGTCATTCTCGATCCACAGGTAAACGGGCTCAGGTGATTTTCCTTCAAAAATCAGCATATCCCAGCCGGCATTTTTAAATTCAGCACCGAGGAATCCACCTGAATTGGAGCAGGCTATGGCTCCGGTTAAAGGACCTTTGGTAATGACGGAATAACGACCACCTGTTGAAGCCATTGTTCCAGTTAAGGGACCAGTGGCCATGATCATTTTATTATCAGGGCTTAATGGATCACACTTTGGATCGACCTCTTCTGTGAGGTATTTTGAAGCCAGGCCACGCTGACCAAGATAATCGTTAGCCCATTGCATGTTAAGAGCTTCAGCGGTGCAAGTACCTTCAGTAAGATTTACGCGTAATATTTTTTGTGTCCAGGACATAATTATTCTCCTCCTGTTAAGATGCAGCAGCTTCAGCTGCAGGTAAACTCTTTGAGGCTGAAGCCATCATACGGTCATATCCAGTCCAGTCGGAATTGATATAAGTGATAGCAGCAGTTGGACAGGCTTTGACGCATTCCGGGTCTCCACCACAAAGGTCACATTTGGCCACCTTGCCAGTTGCCTGGGAATAATTAATCGTACCGAACGGGCAGGCAATGGTGCAAACCTTACAACCGACACACTTATCGTCTGAAACCACTTTGGCACCTGTTGATGCATCTACGGTAATCGCATCTACCGGACATGCGCGTTGACACCATGCGTCATCACATTGAGTACAGGTATAGGGTGCGAAACGTCCTTCATGGTGGAAGGTGAAAACTTTGATAGTGGATCGAGAAGGGTTAAAGGCGCCCGTGTGTTCGTAAGAGCAGGCCATCTCACATTGTAAACACCCGGTACATTTTACCGGATCAATATGTAATGATTTTTGCATTAGTTTCTCCAGGGTAAATTAGATTATTATTTTATAATTATATTAATGAATTCTTGTTCTTAGCATTCGATTAACATAACTTCATCAACCAGAACTTATGTATTAATTAAACATATTAATGTTCGATGTTATTGCAGTTAACCCGTGTAATGCAACAACATTTTATTTTTTCTTTAAGTTGCTTTTGGAAATGGTTTTCACATAATATTCGTTTGAATTTCGAGAATTATATGAATACTATTATTTTTATACTTCGGGATTATAAGAATAGACTTTACAGGTATATTTTATCGTCAATAATAGAGCTTTAGAAAATGATTCGCTTATTAACTCCCGCTTTAGTAATCCTTTTTTTCTGCACCTCGATGATGGCGGCTGATTCAAAGTTAATACGCCTGGCGACAACTACCAGTACCGAAAACTCGGGGTTGTTAAGTAATTTACTGCCTGTTTTTACAAAAGAGTCCGGTTATAAAGTTCATGTTATTGCGGTAGGAACGGGTAAAGCTCTTCGCCTTGGAAAAGATGGTGATGTGGATGTGGTTCTGGTTCATGCACTGCAGGCCGAGAAAGATTTTGTGGATTCCGGTTTTGGAGTTAAACGTTATCCTGTCATGTATAACGACTTCGTGGTCATCGGGCCTGCAAGTGACCCTGCAAAAGTAAAATATGCCAAATCGGTTAAGCAGGCTTTTCAGTTTATTAAAAAATCACAATCTTTATTCATTTCCAGGGGGGATAATTCCGGCACTCACAAAAAAGAGTTAAACATCTGGAAACAGTCTGGAATTCAACCAGACGGGTCCTGGTATCGTGAAGTCGGCCAGGGTATGGGGAAAGTTTTACAGATGGCAAATGAACTGGATGCCTATACTTTGACGGATCGTGGAACCTGGTTGGCTTATGAATCTAAAGTTCAGCTTAATATTACTCATGAGGGAGATTCTTCTTTATTTAATCCTTATGGCATTATTGCGGTAAATCCAGAACGATATCCGGATATAAACTTTGCAGGATCGAGTGCGTTAATTGACTGGATAACATCAAAATCTAAAGGCCAGCCTTTAATTGCAGAATATAAAATGCTGGGTAAACAGCTCTTTACTCCAATGGTGGATTAAGTTTTTCCTAATGGATACACTGACTGATGCAACTCTCCAGGCTTTGTGGTTACTGTTAAGTGGTGACCCTACGATATGGGGAATCATTGGAATTTCCTTCCGGGTTTCTACTGTCGCAATCATCTGTGCGATACCTCCCGCACTGTTAACTGCATTTGTCCTGGCACACTTTCGTTTTCCCGGGCGCAAAGTCTTAATATCTATCTTCAGTGCATTGTTATCTGTTCCTGCCGTGGTCGTTGGTTTGACTTTATTCGTCATGTTATCCCGACAGGGGCCACTTGGAGATTTCAGATTGCTGTTCACTCAAACAGCGATGGTATTAGGTCAGTTTCTATTGAGTTATCCGATCCTGGTTTCGATGTCATTAGCGGCTATTCAGGCTGTTGATAATCGCGCCTGGGAAACGGCAAGAACCCTGGGCGCAGGACCCATTCAGGCTTTTTTTACATTGTTATATGAAGTTCGTTTTGGCTTGATCACGGCGCTACTGGCCGCTTACGGGCGTATTATTGCCGAAGTAGGGGCATCGATGATGCTAGGTGGTAACATTCTTGAATATACTCGAAATATTCCCACTGCCATTGCTCTGGAAACCAGCAAGGGCAATTTTTCCCAGGGTATTGCGTTAGGCATAGTGATGGTTTTATTGTCTTTTATATTGAATGCTTTTGTTCATTCTATGGACCACAAGACACATACGGCTAATTTGTAAACTATTTTGAAAGTTGCTTTTTAACTTCCTTGTAATCTATATGGCGAACATCTTTGCCATGTTTTAGAAATAAAACATATTCACAGATGTTGATGGCATGATCACCAACCCGCTCCAATGCTCTTGCACACCAGGAAACACGTAACGCATTTTTAATGGATCTAGGGTCTTCCATCATTAAAGTGATTAACTGTCTCATCAATGATTCGAACTCATCATTAACTTTTTTATCTTTTTTGATGGTTTTTAATGCAACGTTTCCATCCAGTCGGGCAAATGCATTGAGTGCATTATGCAGCATTTTACTGACCAGGTTTCCCAGATGTTCCAGTTTTGCATACTGGGTTGATGTAGAACCTTCATCGATGAGTTCGAGTTCAAAACGTCCCAGCTTTTCAGCCTGGTCACCGATACGTTCAAGATCTGTTATTGTTTTGATGATGGTGACCACGAGCCGAAGGTCACTGGCTGCAGGTTGTCTACGCGCCAGAATTTCAACACACTGCTCATCAATTTCAACTTCCATCGCGTTAATTTTGTAATCTTCTGTGGCTACTTTTTGAGCAATGACTGAGTCTGATTCCATTAAGGCTAGAATGCCGTTATTAACCTGGGTTTCCACCAGTCCACCCATGGTTAACACCTTGTTTCTAATATCTTCCAACTCGCTGTCAAATCGTTTTGATATGTGTCCGCTTAATGGGGATTCTGTATTCATTTTACTTTCCAATGTGTTATCCGAATTTACCGGTAATATAGTTTTCAGTTAGCTGGTGACGCGGGTTTGTGAATATCTGGCTGGTATTTCCCACTTCTATGATTTTGCCCATATGAAAATAAGCGGTACGTTGAGAAACTCTGGCAGCCTGTTGCATGGAGTGAGTGACGATAGCGATAGTGAAATTTACACGTAGTTCATCTATTAGTTCTTCGATAATTGCGGTTGCAATTGGGTCCAATGCAGAGGCCGGTTCATCCATCAGAATAACTTCGGGGCTGACAGAGATAGTACGGGCAATGCAGAGCCGTTGTTGCTGTCCACCCGAAAGACCAGTACCAGGAGCTGTGAGTCGGTCTTTGACTTCATTGAACAAACCGGCTTTTTCCAGGCTGGTGATAACAATTTCATCAAGCTCTGAATTTGTTCTGGCCAGGCCGTGCAGGCGAGGGCCATAAGCCACGTTGTCATAAATAGACTTTGGAAATGGATTGGCTTTTTGGAACACCATGCCAACTCTTGCACGTAATAGAACAGGGTCCATTTTTTTATCATAAATATTTTCTCCATCCAGTGTGATTTCACCGCTAATTCGGCAACTCGGAATCGTATCATTCATCCGATTGAGTGTTCTGAGGAAAGTCGACTTGCCGCAGCCTGATGGTCCAATTAACGCAATAACTTCATTTCTCCCGATGTCCAGGGAGGCATTAAATATCGCCTGTTTGTCATCGTAAAAGACATCGACATTACGCGTTGAAAACTTCGGGTTTTCAATGATGTTTTCACCTATGGTGATATCTGACTTATTGTCGCTACTTTTGGTTGTGGCTTTATTGGATGTTTCTTCTAACATTGGCTCAGTGTTCGCTTGAAAAGGCTGTGAAATTTTGGCTGAAGTATTGATTGACATGACAGATATTACCAGCGTCGTTCAAAATGTTTGCGTAAAAAGATAGCCAGCATATTCATTACTGCGAGGAAGGCTAATAAAACCAGGATAGTGGCTGCTGTTAAAGCGGTGAAGGCTCGTTCCGGACTATCAGACCAGAGATAAATTTGAACCGGTAATACCGTTGCTGAATCAACTACACCCCCGGGAATATCGACGATGAAAGCAACCATGCCGATCATTAACAAAGGAGCAGTTTCACCCAGTGCCTGTGCCATACCGATAATGGCACCGGTTAGAATTCCTGGCATAGCCAATGGCAACACATGATGAAAAACGGTCTGCATATGTGAAGCTCCCAAACCCAGGGCGGCTTCCTTAATAGATGGAGGCACTGATTTAATCGCTGCACGACTGGATATGATGATGGTCGGTAATGTCATTAAGGATAATACCAGGCCGCCGACTAAAGGAACTGATCGGGGCATACCGAAGAAGTTGATAAAAACAGCTAATCCTAATAATCCAAATACTATCGAGGGTACTGCTGCCAGGTTGTTAATATTGATTTCAATGAAATCGGTTAGTTTATTTTGTGGTGCAAATTCTTCCAGATAAACAGCTGCGCCGATTCCGATGGGTAAAGATAAAAAAAGGGTGACCAGTAATGTCCAGAAAGATCCAAGCAGGGCACCTTTGATGCCTGCCTGTTCAGGCTCTCTTGAATCACTGGCAGTAAAAAAGGTGGTGTTAAAGCTGGTACGAATTTGATCCTGCAGGATTAACTGTTCGACAAACTCTGCCTGTTTATCAGTGACTCGACTGGTCCTGGTTTGTAGTTTAAAAAACGTATCGATGTCATCATCGGCTTTTACCCAGATTAATAGTGGTGTTGTACTGATTAATTCAGGTTTACTGATCACCATGTCCCGTAAATCAAATTCAGCCCCGCTGGAGATTAGTTTATAGAGTTGTTTTTTGTCCTTACGCTTTTTAATATCAGGAAATTTCTGACGCATTGATTTCTTGACCAATCCTGCATAATCAATAGCACTTAAAGTATCTTCATTGAGCGCTATGTTTGAAGACAATTCAAGAGTGTGCCTATCAAGCGGGATCTCCAGCAGAATCTCTGTGCTCTGAAATGCCGGAATAGCTTTGGTGATAATGTCCAGCAACAACAGGCCAAGGAAGACAAAACCGGTCATAACGGCAATTTTTCCATACAGCTGGAAACGTTTTTCTTTAGCGTAACGTTTCTTTAAACTCTGTTTAACCTTGTCAGTATTATTCATATTGCTCTCTATATTTTCTGACGATGTGTAGTGCTATAACATTCAATATCAGCGTGGTGGCAAATAGCATCAAACCTAACGCAAAAGCAGCAAGTGTTTTTGGGCTATCGAATTCCTGATCACCGGTTAACAGAGTCACTATCTGTACGGTTACCGTGGTGACTGCATCCAGCGGATTGGCGGTTAATTTAGCAGCCAGGCCAGCCGCCATCACGACAATCATGGTTTCTCCAATAGCTCGTGATGCTGCGAGTAATACACCGCCCACGATGCCTGGAAGTGCTGCAGGAATGATGACCTGCTTGATGGTTTCAGATTTTGTAGCCCCAAGACCCAGCGAACCGTCTCGCATCGATTGGGGAACAGCGCTTATCACATCGTCTGATAATGATGAGACAAACGGGATAATCATAACGCCCATGACAATGCCTGCAGCCAGTGCAGATTCAGAGGCCACGGAAAGTCCGATAGATTCTCCGGCCTCTCTGATAAAAGGAGCTACACTGAGTGCTGCGAAAAAACCATAAACTACGGTTGGGATACCTGCTAAAAGTTCGAGTGTGGGTTTTGCAATAGTGCGAAATCTGGCTGTTGCATATTCGGATAAATAGATAGCGGATAATAATCCGACGGGCACTGCTATCATCATGGCAATGGCAGAAATGAGCATGGTGCCAACAAATAAGGGGATTGCACCGAATGAGCCAGATGATCCAGCCTGATCATCACGGATAGCAGTTTGTGGGCTCCAGTTAGTGCCAAACATGAAATCGAAAAAAGAAATGGATTCAAAAAAACGTAAGGCTTCAAAAAGGACTGATAAAACGATGCCCACTGTTGTGACGATGGCAACGCCGGAACATAATACCAGGAACCCTTTAACGGCTCTTTCGATGCTGATACGGGCGTGAATATTAATCAGCTTTTTAGTAAGGCCAAAAATAATGCCTGACAAACTGAGTAGAAAGACCAGTCCGGTTAATAAATATCTACTATTATTTTCTGCCTGTCGATAACCGTTTATAGCCTTTTGTATAATCGGGTCATCAATGTCAGACCCATCTGCAATGGCCAGGTTAATATTATTTATATACAGTTCCAGAGTGTCTGAAGACTGGTTTGCTATTGAATCAGGAAGGCTATGCAGAATTTGTTGGTGTAAATAAGACGGTTGCAGCATGATCCACATTAACATGAGTAGCAACGCAGGAATACCACTCCACATGGCTGTTAAAATGCCATAATGTTTGGGCAGGGCTTTTAATTTGCCCTGTAAAGCATGACTAAATGCTTGCCGCCTCCCGGTAAAATAGGCGATCAGGCTGAGTCCTGTGATCAGTAGAAATAGAGCTGAACTGTTCATTGTTGACTGGTGCTTTTCAGTATATTTAATTATTAATGGTAATTAGAAATTATGAATAACCCCCCCTGACCAGGTCAGGAACTTCTGGACACAATTTCTGGAAGTTTAAAATATTTACATGTTAAATTTTGTACCCATTATGACCGCTTTACGCAAAGTTGAGCGCTCAGTTGCGGATAAAGGAATGAGACCTTTATCCAAAAGATAACCTTCATCACCCATGGTGGCTTCAGAAGTAAATTCTTTCAGGTATTCTTTCATGCCTGGAATTGAGCTAGCGTGAGCATTTTTAACATAAAAGAATAATGGACGTGAAATAGGGTAGGAACCGTCGGAGATAGTTTCAAATTCAGGTGTTTTTCCTTCAACCAGTGATCCCTGAACCTTGTCATCATTCTGCTCAAGGAATGAGAACCCGAAAATTCCCAGGGCATTAGGATTTTTTTCCAGTTTTTGAACGATCAGGTTATCGTTTTCACCGGCTTCTATATAAGGGCCATCTTCACGTACCGTGTGACAGAGGGCTTTATAAGCTGATTTATCTTTGTTCTTCATGGCTTTAATCCAGACAATCTTTTTACAACCGCCTTCCATAGCCAGTTCGGCAAAAGCATCACGTGTACCGGAAGTTGGGGGAGGTCCTAAAACTTCAATTGCTGAATCAGGAAGAGCATCATTAACCTGCTTCCATGTTTTGTAAGGGTTATCTACCAGAGATTCACTACCGTCAGGGTTAGGAACCTGTTTAGCTAATGCAAGGAATAAATCCTTTTGTGTTAACTTGAATTGCTGAGATTTTTTTGAGTTAGCTATTGCTATGCCATCGTAGCCGATTTGAACTTCAGTGATATCAGTCACACCATTTTTCTGGCATTTGTCATATTCAGACTTTTTCATGGCACGTGAAGCATTAGTGATATCGGGTGTACTGAGACCAACACCAGCGCAGAACAATTTAATGCCACCACCTGAACCGGTAGATTCAATTTTGGGTGTTTTGAATTTAGTTTTTTTACCGAATTTTTCAGCAACAACGGTAGCAAAAGGATAAACCGTTGATGAACCGACGATGTTGATGGTGTCTCTACCAGCGGCCTGGGCTTGAATTGATATTAAGCTTGTGGATATGGCTGCTGCAATGACTAACTTTTTCATAAAAACTCCTGATGGATGAAAATTGGCGTATATCAATAAGGAGCATTATGAATACTGAATATTACGAAACTGTTACAAAAACTCAATGCAATTGAAGTTCATATAGATAAGAATTTCACGTATATGGGTTAAATTTCGGTGAGTTATTATGGGTAAACTGCAGCTTGAAATTTTGAATTGCTTATTTATTTCTATAAAGAATAGACGTTACTAATTTTCTGACTTTGTTGAATAGTTCTGTAACTTGGAAATGTTACTTTGAAAGTGCTTCCCTTGTTTAACTTACTGTTAATATCCAGCCTTGCACCATGTTTTTGTGCAGTCTGCTTGACAATGGCAAGACCCAGACCGGAACCTGAAACCTGTTCACTTGTTGTTTTACTGCCACGAAAATAACGTTCTGTTAAACAGGGTATGTCCTTTGCCTTAATTCCGCTGCCTTTATCTGTAACGCTGAAACTATATTCCCCCTGCCTGTTTAGTGCCCAGCTAATTTTAATGGGTGTATCTTTAGGGTTATGCTTGATTGCATTTTCAATCAGGTTTATACAAAGACCCTCAATTTCAGATTGTATGCCCAGTACATAAAATCCTTCAGGTGTATCACACTGAATAGATTTATGGTTGCAGGTTTCTCCTATGACAACCATGACATTGTCCATGCTGTCAGAAATTGAAACATGGTCTCCTTCTTCCGGTTGAAGCTGATAACTTTCAACCCGAGATAACAACAATAAATCCTGAATCAACTGTTTCATCCGTTGTGATTGTTGTTGCAACACAGTGATAGACTGTTTGCCTGCAGCTGATAATTCCTGCTCCATTTCGAGCATTTCCAGATAACCAATTATAGAGGTTAATGGGGTTTGTAATTCGTGGGAGGCATTAGCAACAAAGTTCTTTAATGCTTCCTGTAAATGTTTCTGCTCACTAATATTACGTACAATAATCAGGCGTTGATTATCTCCAAAATTAACCACTTTTATTTGCAGCGACTCCTTGTGATTAAGGGGAGATGGCATTTCCAGGTTTGCTTTGTTTTCCGGCTTCATCAGATATTGAAAAAACTCAGGTTGACGTAGCAGGTTGTCGATACGCTGGCCTATATCTTCTCGGTTTATGCCTAGCAGGTAGGATGCAGGAGCGTTTGACCACTCGATTTCCAGTTGTTGATTGAGCACTACGGTCGCATCGGGTAATGCTGAAATGTTGGTATTTAAGCGTCGTAAAATATTTTTGAGGCGTTTTTTTCGTTTGCTGTGTACTTTCTTCTGTTGGTATAAATGGCGGATAATTATACCGATGAAACCATTGTCATCGAAGACCTGACTTATTTTAGTGCCTTGTGATAACCATTTTTCTAGCCGGTATAAACGAACGTATATCCAGATAATATAACTGACCAGAGGTAACACAGTTGCTACCAGCCAGTTCTGAAAAATAATGCCAAGTAAAAATATCCACCCGATGGTAAAAAAGATTGCAAATTTCTCCGTCACCCATAATTTATTCATGACCTTATCATGTTGTTTTTTTTGAGCTGAATCTATAACCGGACCCACGAACAGTTTTAACCATTTTTTCCAGTTTAAACTGTTTCAATATTTTGCGTAATCGCAGTATGTGTACATCTACCGTTCTATCCCCCAGGTACGCATTAACACCCCACACACTATTTAAAATCTGGTCTCGTGAAAACACCTTGTTTTCATTGGAGATAAAAAATTTGAGTAACAGATATTCAGTTTTTGTCAGATCAACAGGGTTATTATTGATGAGCACATCGTGATTGTCTGTATTCATTGTAATTGGGCCGGACTGTATCAAATGCACGTTATTGGTATAACTGAGGGGCCTTCTTAATAACGCCTTGATACGCGAATGTAACTCCCGTAAAGAAAGCGGTTTTGTCATGTAATCATCGGCTCCAGAGTCGAGACCGGTAATTTTATCGGATTCTTCTGACTTTGCAGTCAGCATCAGGGCCGGGATTTGCTTGAAATTTTCCTGGCGGCGTAACCAGCGTATAAGCTCGATACCGGAGCTATCGGGTAACATCCAGTCGACAATTAAACAATCCGGTTTAATCTCTAAGATATATTTTTTTGCGCATTTCACATCGACACAACCCGATGTGTAATAGTTTGCCTGAGACAATGATAGACAGATCATGTCACGGATAGCCTGATCGTCTTCAATAACCAGTATATTCATTTAAATGATGTTATCCAAAAACATGATCACATCATAGTAATGTGACAGTAATGTGACAATATTTATATAATTAATTTCTTGTACTACTTATGGCTGGTTGTTTATTACCATGTCGATGTTGTTATGATTCAGATTGAGTAAAAAACTGCTTTTAATACCTGTTAATGGAGTTTTATTAACATTCAAAGTTTATCTTAGGTGTAATATGCCTGCTTTCTAAAATACACTAGATAATTAAATGAAGTTAGAAACAAATACTCAACTGGTAATTCAACGGTATGCTGCTTACCTGATTGGTTTATCTGGTTTTATTGTGTTGCTGTCATTTATCTGGCTGGGACAGTATGCGCATCCATCATCTGATGATTTTTGTATGGCGGCAGGTGTCAGGCAGGAAGGTCTGTTTCCACACCTATGGAATCATTATGTTGAATGGAGCGGGCGTTATTCGGGCAATGCTCTGTATGCAATTTATCCACTAATTTTTGGCATGTTTAGCGGGCTTGTTTTTATGCCGGCACTATTAATCTTGCTGCTATTTCTATCCTGTAGTTTTTTTCTATCCAGGTTATTCAGGTTAGGGTTATTCTCAAAACCTGTTCTCCTCATTTCTCTGGTTTTTGTCACTGTCTTTCTGCTGGGTATGAAACATACTGCTAGCAGCCTGTACTGGCCTGCTGGAGCTCTAAGCTATCAAACAGCCAATATTTTGTTGATGTTTACGCTGGGTTTAATGGTCAGTTTATGCGATCGGTTACAACAGCAGAACAGTTTTTATGGTGTGCTGTTTACACTGATTATTGTCATTGTTCTGGGCATGGGTACCAATGAAACCAACATGCTTGCCTTAAGCGGAATAGTGGCTCTCGCTTTTCTTTTTCAGCTGCGTTCAGGCTGGTCTTCAGTTAAACCCTGGTTGATTCTGTCAGTTATCACCCTGGGTTGTTTTGCCATTGTTTATTTTGCCCCCGGCAATGCAGTGAGAGAAGCTTCTTTTCCACTTAGACATGATTTTACTCGAGCTGTTTACGGTAGCCTGGATATGGGGTGGTGGGTGTTGATGGGCTGGTTGCTCAATCCACTGTTTATTGTTGCAACATTGCTAACTCCATTTGCCATAACCCGGCTTTACTCCTTGTCTCCATGCACTTTTACCCTGTCAAATGCCTCGCTTGTGTTTGTTATTTTGCTGACGCTGGCTATACCATTTGTATTACAGTTTCCAGCCTGGTGGGCGATGGGAGGGTGGCCACCTCCGCGCACCGTAGATGCTACCTTTTTTGTATTTTTGCTGAGCTGGTTTTTGATGTTGGGTGTTCTAACGATCCGCTTTGCTCCGACCGATTTTTTAAATTCCAGTGGAAAATATTTCTCGACCTCAAATGGGCTAATTTTTTCAATGGGTGCTGTATTATTTATGCTGGCCGTTGCGGGAAATTTTAAATTTCAACGTGTCCAGCAGGATCTCTGGTTACGTGCAGAACCTTTTAATGCGTATATGTTGCAGCGATATGCCTTAATTAACCAATCCGTAACGCACAAACATCTGGCGTTGCTGGTTCCGGCGTTTAATCAGGAATTCCCGCGCAGTATCTATTTTAATGACATCGTGCCTGATTACAGAGACTGGAGAAATGCCTGTTATGCAGACTATTTCGGGTTGCAGGTAATTGGCAGGGAGAAGCAGCTTAAAAAATCTGATCACAAAATGAAACGTATTTCCAGATAATTGAATCGCCCCGGGAATTCCGGAGGGTGTTTAGTTTGAGTCATGCCACCATGGCAGACTCTCCATTTTAAGTGATAAAATTCTTCGCATCATTTTATCTAATTTTTCATGTTTATTTCATACCACGCATAAGGTCGGAGCTTGAATGACGAATACGTTCTATACGTAAGTTTTCAACTTGTTGCTTTATACCGTCTTCAAGCTTTACACCTGGGGCAAAATTCAAAGCATCTTGAATTTTTGTGATATCGGCATACTGATCTTGAATATATGATTCTTTAATGGGGTTTTCGATATGTTCAGCGTCATTTTCTTTTCCAAATGCTTTATAGATAGCATCTGTAATCTCATTCAATGATACAGAATTTCCTGTGCCAATATTGAAAACGTTTGCTCCAAGATGTGATTTACTCTCCATAGCAAGCGTAACAGCCTGAACAACATCCAACACATTTGTAAAATCACGAGTCTGTGATCCATCACCGTAAATCATCGGACGAAGACCGCGCGCGATATCCCACACGAACTGAGAAATTAAATTTGCAAACTCTCCTTTTGCCTCTTCATTTGGACCATAAATACTCATGAAACGGAAGCCTATGATCTCCATTTCTGGATGTACCGCATTAAAGCAGCGACTCGCACCTTCGTAAAGCATCTTTGTGACAGCATAATGATTTGGAGGTATAACCTCTTGTGTTTCTATGAGTGGTAATGGATTATTCGCATATAATGATGACGTAGAGGCGTAGAGTACTTTTTTTACATCATTTTTTTGACCCCATTCGAGGACGCGCATAAATGATTCTACAGAATTGACATACCCACTAACAAGGCCATCACCATTAAACATTGGTTGTGACGATGTGCCAGCAAGATTTAAAATATAATCCACTGAACCAACCTTATCCAGGTCTTCAGTCTTACAGGCATCACCCTCTATAAAATTAACACCTTCATCTAAATTACGCGGATCACCTAAAAAAAGATTATCCAGCGCAATGACGTCATAATCATTTTTATGAAAATTGGCAAAATTTGAACCAATAAATCCTGCACCACCACACACGAGAATTCGTTTTTTTTCTGACATGATATAAATTATTTCTTTTTTAAATTTTATTTGATTCTTCAAGTACTTTCACAGCATCATTCTCAGTTTGTGCCTATCCTTATGGCAAATAAGAGTAACGTCCTTTGTGCCAATGATGATAAGTTTTGCATAACGATTATTGTAATGTGTTTGATGAAACCCAAACCAGTCAACTTGTTTTATCCTGTTTGAAAATAAAAAAAAATAGCTTTTGTGGTGCTATTTACAGACGGTCTGCAGTTTCATTATTACTCATTTGTCATGTATATTCATCTAGTATATCCAGAGAGATTTCTGGTTTTAAAATATTGCTCCACATTGGTAATTGGCAGGGAGAAGCAGCTTAAAAAACCTGATCACAAAATGAAACGTTTACAGAGGCAATAGAGTAGTTTCCCTAAAATAGTTACAATCATCACATCACAGGTTTAGTGACAGGTAATTACGTTTTTAATGTCTGAAAAAAAATCCAATAAATTAATATCTATTCTGGTTCCCTGTTTTAATGAGCAGGAAAGTATCCGTGTTTTTATGAACTCGATTACCCCTGTGCTTAAGTCGCTTCAGGATAATGTTGAGATACTGTTTGTTGATGATGGTAGTCAGGATGAAACACTGCCTATACTGATTAAACTGGCTGGACAGAATCCGCAGGTCAAGGTGATTTCATTATCCAGGAATTTTGGTAAAGAAGCGGCTTTAACAGCTGGTTTGGAACTGGCGACAGGTGACGCTGTTATACCCATCGATGTCGATCTTCAGGATCCGGTGGAGTTAATGCCACAGATGATTGAAAAGTGGAAAGCCGGTGCGGATGTTGTGCTGGCACGCAGATTAAATAGACCTTCAGACAGTTACCTGAAAAGGTTTGCCGTTAATATTTTTTATAAACTCATATCTTCTTTAAGCTCTACGCCAATCCCGGTCGATGTCGGTGATTACCGTTTAATGGACAGGACGGTTGTGGATAGTATTTGCCTGTTACCCGAGAGAAATCGTTTTATGAAGGGCATTCTATCCTGGCCGGGTTATGAGACAGAGGTGATTGATTTTACCCGACCGGATCGGGCAGTAGGTCGGAGTAAATGGCGCTTATGGAAATTGTTCAATTATGCGCTTGATGGTATTTTTTCATTCTCAACCGCTCCTCTAAGAATGTGGACTTATGCTGGACTGTTAGTGTCCTTTTTTTCCCTGTTTTATCTGTTGATTATTGTCGCCAAGACCCTGATTTACGGGATTGACCTGCCGGGTTATGCGTCCATCGTCTCGATTATTCTTTTTTTCAGTGGTATCAACCTGATTGGCCTGGGTATTTTAGGTGAATATCTGGGGCGGGTATTTATTGAAGTTAAACAGCGGCCTGTGTATTTGATCAAACGGACAGTCGGGTTTGAAAACACGTCAGAATAACGATGTTTAAATTAATATTTCCCTGACAATGCTCACGCAGTTAATCAAATTCTCCACGGTAGGTTTTCTCAATACTGCCATTCACTATGCTGTATTTTTCTACCTGTACAGTTTTCTGGGGGTTTACCATCTATTAGCATCGACTGCAGGTTTCTGTTTTGCTGTAACCAATAGCTATTTTGTTAATAAACATTGGACATTTGGATATAAAAACGGATATCAAAGCCACCAGTTTTATAAATTCTTAATCGTAAACCTTATTTCCTTAATGATTAACTTGACTGGCATGTTATTGCTGGTTGATTCGTTTTTGCTTGACCCTTTGCTGGCTCAATTAGTTATGATAGTGATTACCCTTGTGGTTAATTTTATCGGTACTAAATTCTGGTCTTTTAGATAGCCAGAAACATAAAGCAATGAAAAACAGCTAAAAACTGTAATTTTATAGTTGTGCTGTTTACTCTGGTAGCCTTGATTGGGATAATGACTCTTCCTGCTTAACTTTACTGTTTTATGGAAACTAATAATAACAACACAAATTTCCTATGGAAAAATCAGACCACATTTATTGTGATTTCTGTAGGGGCTACACTGAGTCTTAAGGATTTTCTTACCTTTCCAGTGATGGCTGGAGAAAATGGAGGAGGGGCTTTTTTACTGTTTTACTCTTTCTTCCTGGTTCTACTGGGTTTACCCCTGTTAATGAGTGAATTCATGCTGGGTCGTCTGACACGCAAAAACCTGGTAGACGGACTCAATAGTTTAGCTGCAGAGCATAATGCATCCATTTACTGGCGAGTTGTTGGCATATTGGCTCTGCTCGCAGGATTTCTAATTCTATCTTCTTACAGTGTGGTTTCCGGCTGGTCACTGGCTTATTTTGTTAAAACAGGTCTGGGTGTTTATTCTGGAGCAACGCATGATGGTGTGACTGCGCTGTTCAAAAACTTTCGAGCCAATTCAGAATCAATGATGTTGTGGCACACACTTTTTGTCATATTGATTATTTCTATTGGTTCTCAAGGCCTTAAAAAAGGTCTGGAAAGGATTTTTATCATTGTTGTGCCAACCATGGCCATTTTATTGCTGATTGGACTGGTTTACGCTTTTTACTCATCGGGCATGGTTGATAGTATTAACTATATTTTGTATCCGGACCTGTCACGAATTGATTCTGATATGCCCTTGCTGGCGCTGCAGCGAGCTTTTTATACATTGGTACTCGGTTTGGGTGTCATGGTAATCTATGGCTCTTACCTCGATGAGGAAGTGTCAATTGGTTATGTGTCTGCTCAGATAATAGTCATTGATTTATTATTTTCAATTTTTACCGGCCTGGCCATTAATGCGCTGGTCTTTTCAGCCAATCTCACACCGGCTCTTGACGATGAACTGGCGTTCAGGGTTTTGCCAGTTATTTTTGGCTCTTTTGAATACGGTAGTTTATTCGGAGCTTTATTTTATCTGTTACTAACCCTGGCTGCTGTCACTACTGCGGTAGCTGTTCTTGAAGCCTTGATTACTGGTTATAAATTAAAATTTAACCGGACGCGGATTCAGGCTGCGACTCAAATTGGACTGGCGGTGTGGATATTTGGACTGGGCACTATCTTTTCCTATAGCCAGTGGAATGACTCGGGTTTTACCATGACGCTGTATTTTGGTGATGACGCCTATCGTGTGGTGAATCAGGCTGGATTTCACGATGCTATTATTTACCTGTCCAGTCATATTATTCAGCCATTGGTTGCACTTTGTATAGCGCTGTTTGTCGGCTGGATTTTACCCAGAAGTGTGAGTTATGAAGCTTTGGATTTGCCTAACAGAAAAATCTTTGAATTGTGGAATTTTACTATTCGTTATATTACGCCAATACTGGTTTTTATCGTCTTTCTCTCGGCATTGGGTTTAGTGAGCGGTGCTCCTTCAGCATGAACATTTCTGAACTCGCATTTATTATGTTGATGGAGCACTAGCATGGCAAAAATCAATCGAAGTGCTCTAATGCCTTTTACTGCTGCACAAATGTACGATATTGTAAATTCGGTGGAGAAATATCCTGATTTTTTACCCTGGTGTGCCAGCAGTAAAGTACTCAGTATGTCCGAGACCAGTATGGAAGCATCCATACTGATGAAAAAGGGAAAGTTAAACCATAGTTTTAGTACTCAAAATACGCTGACGGCTAATGAAATTATTCATATGCAATTAATTGACGGTCCGTTTAAAAGTTTATCCGGTGACTGGATTTTCACCCAGTTATCAGAACAGGCCAGTAAAATTGAATTACACCTGGATTTTGAGTTTTCAAGCCGAATTGTCAGTCTGTTGATCGGGCCTGTTTTTACCCAGATAGCCGATTCTCTAGTTGATGCTTTTTGTCAGCGTGCTCATCAAATTTACAAAAAATAGAATACATATGGAAACTGAAAACCTACATATTGAAATTGCCTATGCCACACCTGAGCAACAGGTGATCCTGGAGTTACAGGTTGCTTCTGATTCCACTCCGAGAGACGTTGTTCTGCAATCTGACATTGAGACTTATTTTCCTGAAATTGATAAACAAACCTGTGATATCGGTATTTTTGGCAAGGCTATTCGTCCCGATCATGAACTGTGCAATGGTGACCGGATAGAAATTTATAGACCCCTGTTAGCTGATCCCAAGGAAGTGCGAAAGAGGCGTGCAGCAGAAGGTATGCGAATGAAAAAGGGTGGTGGTAAAGACGAAGGTAAAGCTGCTAAAGCCGATGTTAAAGCATCTGGCTAAATGTTTTAATTTAGATCTCCTTCAATATTTACCAGCACATCAGCATCATAGGTTAATATCATCTTTTTCAGTTCTGTGGTTTGATCTTTTCCGTTATAACGGTAATACACATAATGTGCCTGATTGGCATGATAATGATCATTGATTGCGGCGCTTCCGAGTAAAAACTCTACCTGACTTTTAGTCATACCGGTTTTTAATTGCTCTAATTTCTTCGGGTCAATTTGATTTCCCTGTGGTATATCCATTCGGTAAATACAGGCCTGTAATGTTATAATCAAAAATCCAACTAAGAGAAGTAGTCTGATGCGCATAATGTTCTGATGAATTTAGTTCTATTTAACAGGCGGATGATGATACTTTGCTAATCATCAAACAGCAACGCTAGTAACCCCAATAATTGAGATTAATATGGAATCCTCGGATATTAAAAAAGCAGGTCTGAAAATTACCTTACCCAGAATGAAGATACTGGATTTGCTGGAAAATAATGGTGAACGCCACTTGAAGGCTGAAGATATTTATAAAATGCTGCTGGATGCTGGTGAAGATATTGCATTGGCGACTGTTTATCGTGTGCTAACCCAGTTTGAAGCTGCCGGGCTGGTCACTCGACATCATTTTGAAGGTGGACATGCCATTTTCGAACTTAATGACGGAGAGCATCATGACCACCTGGTGGATATTAAAACCGGTAGAGTTGTTGAGTTTTATGATGAAATTATCGAGAAAAGACAAAGAGAAATAGCCGCTGAATATGGCTTCACCATCAGTGATCATACTATGATCCTGTATGGTGAATTTGATGATAAAACCTAAAACCTGTTTACCACAGAGGACGCAGAGGTACGCAAAGGAGAACGGGTTAAGTTATTCAGCAGTTTCTGAATTTAATTTATCGACAGCCTACCAGAAATTATCAATTTAAAAACAGGTATTACCAACAGCACCAAACCAAAAACCTCTGCGTATCTTCGTGTCCTCGCGGTTCAAATCTTTTAAACGTTATTAATCATTTCCTGAGCATGAGCTCTTGTTTGATCGGTGATGGTCATGCCGCCTAACATGCGGGCTATTTCTTCCAGTCGTTGATTTTGATCCAGGTTTACTACATCGGTGCTGGTTTCAATATCGGTTTTGGTTTTGTTGACCTGAAGGTGTTGATGGGCCTGTGAAGCGACCTGGGGCAGGTGGGTGACGCAAAATACCTGCCGGTTAGCGGCTATCTGGCGAAGTTTACGACCTACTATTTCAGCTATACCTCCACCAATACCACTATCGACTTCATCGAATATTAATGTGGGGATCGGACTTGATTCACTTAAAATTACCTGGATGGCGAGACTAATGCGCGATAATTCACCGCCCGATGCGACCTTGTTTAATGCTTTAACTGACTGCCCGGGATTAGCGCTGACCATGAATTGAATCTGGTCGATACCATAATTTGTAAAGGTGGGTGTATCTGACTGGCTTTGAAGTTGCAGGTTCTGTACCTGAATTTCAAATTGACCACCCTGCATGCCCAAAGTTTGCATAACTTCAGTGATTTGCCCGGATAATGTCATTGCAGTGTTTGAACGTAACTCAGATAGTTTTTTTGCAGTGACCAGGTATTTTTCTGCGGCCTGTTCAAGTTGTTGCTGAAGTTTTTCCACATCCTCTTCATCGAGTAGCAGTAAATTCAGTTCCTGTTTTAAAGAAGCTGCATAATTTACCAGTTCTTCAACACCGATTTGATGTTTTCTTGCCAGGCCCTGGGTTTGACTCAGGCGGTTATTCAGCCAGTCCAGCCGGTTTGGGTCAATGTCGATATTATCCTGGTAATTGCGCAATTCAGAAGAAGCTTCCTGTATCTGAATTAATGCACTTTTAACCATGTCGGTGGTGTCGTTCAAGCTTGCATCTAAATTCTTTAAAGACTCCATTTGTTGTACGCAATGAGACAATTGTTGCTGGATATTTGTGTCGTCATTTTCGAATAAAGATGATAATACTGACGATGAAGTTTCGATGATCTGACCTGCATGGGAAAGACGACTGTATTCTTCCTGTAATGATATGACTTCATTATCCTGCAGTGATAACTCTTCAAATTCCTGAGTGTAAAGTTTGAGTAAATCTATGCGCTGTTCTTTTTCCAGCGATTGATCCTGCACCTGTTGCTGCTGTTTTTTTAATGCATTCCACTCACTGAACTTTGTTTGAGTCTCCTTAAGCAGGCTTGAGTCGGGCAATGATGCATCCAGTAATTGACGTTGTACCGACTTTTTTTGTAAAGATTGATGCTCATGCTGTCCATGAACATCGACCAGTTTTTCTCCCAGCGCTTTCAACTGGGTTAGTGTCACGGGTGATCCATTGATAAAAGCTTTGCTGCGCCCGCTCGCCTGAACTACGCGGCGTAATAGACATTCATCGGCATCAGCCAGTTCAAATTGCTCTAACCATTGCTGTGCTTCCACATGTTGAGTGGTATCAAAACTAACGCTTATATCAGCTTTGTCACTGCCTGCCTTGACGCAATCGCTATCAGCTCTGTCACCTAATACCAGTTGAATGGCATCCAGCAGGATCGATTTACCGGCTCCCGTTTCACCGGTGAGTGCGGTCATGCCCTTATTAAATTCAATGTGAACACGATCAATAATCGCAAAATTACTGATCACTATAGACTCTAACATCAGGGTTGATTACTCCATTTGAGTTTGGCTCTTAAGATTTGAAAGTAATCATAATTAGCAGGATGCAACAGGGTGATTTCTTTCGGGTAACGTTTTACCTGAACACTGTCTCCATATTTTATGATTGCCTGGGTTGCGCCATCGAAACTGATTTGCCCCACCATATCAGTCTGGCTTAACCTGATTTCAATTTGCTGGTTGGCCGGTAAAACAATAGGGCGGTTACTCAAGGTGTGTGGACAGATGGGAACCAGTGCGATGGTATCCACTCCAGGATGCATGATGGGGCCGCCTCCCGATAATGAATAGGCAGTTGAACCGGTAGGTGTTGAAACAATCAAACCGTCAGCACGTTGTTTATTAATTAGCTGGTTATTTGAGAAAACCTCAAACTCTATCATGCTAATGGATTGATGACTGTGCAAAATGATGTCATTGAGTGCGATGTGATGAATCGTTTCACTGTCCTGCATTTGAATGGCACCTTCAAGCAGGAAACGTTTTTCAACGCTGTAGTCGCCTTTGAAAATGTCATCCAGGTGTTTGTCAAGCTCAGCCATGGTTACATCCGCCAGGAAACCCAGGCGTCCCAGGTTAATACCAAACAGTGGAATGCCAAAATCGACCAGATGACGTGCAGCCTTCAATATAGTGCCATCACCTCCGACAGACACAGCAAGGTCAGCCTGTTGCCCCATTTGTTGCAGACTAACCTGTGTGTATTCTTTGGTTATAATTTGATCATCCAGGTAATGGATCAGTAAATCTGCATGTCGGGATAAAGATTTACAGATGGTTTGAATTTCACTCTGATGAGAAATGCTGTCCTGGCGGATTATTAATCCAATGGTTTTAAATGCAGTCTTGATCATGGGCTCTTTACAGACAGATAATTCAGTTTACAATTCTTAATATTATTTATATCACTATGATTTAACCGCTAATGTCTGAAAAATACGAACTCGATGAACGTGCACAAATTCTATTCAGGCAGCTGATTCAATCCTACACTAAAGATGGACAACCGGTTGGCTCTAAAAGCCTGGCTCAGCAATCAGGAATTGATGTTAGTTCAGCGACAATTCGCAATATCATGCATAACCTTGAAAAACTGGGTCTGGTGGACTCACCACATACTTCTGCGGGTCGAGTTCCAACTCAGGCTGGTTACCGATTTTTCATCGATAGTTTATTGGAAGTCAGGGATTTAGGAAAGTCTGCCGAGCAAACTTTGAGTGATACTTTCAGTGTTGATAAAACCAGTAATGATTTAATTCAGAGTGCAACGGGCATTTTGTCGCAAATGACTCAGTTAACCGGGCTTATCAGTGTGTCACGTCCAGCCAGGGTTAATGTTCGCCATATTGAATTCATGAAATTAACTGAACGCCGTATTCTGGTGATTATGGTGGTCAATTCTGATCAGGTGCATAACAAAGTGATTCAGGTGGATCGAGATTATACGGATCTTGAATTAACCGAAGCGGAAAAATTATTAAGCCGTTATTTAATCGGGTCTGGTTTTAATGCGGCTAAAAAGAAATTACAACAGGAGCTCAAACAGCATAAAGATGATGTGAATAACATCATGAATTCTGTACTGGATGTGATGGGTTCGGTCTGTGAAAATGAAAACACTCATGATTCACTGTTAACGGCGGGAGAATCAAATTTGCTGCAATTTGCCGAATTGTCGGATATTAATAAATTAAGAGATATTTTCGATACCTTTAATCAGAAGAGAGATCTGTTGCATATCCTGGATGGTTGCTCTGATACCGAAGGAGTGCAAATCTTCATTGGTAGTGAGTCAGGGTATAAAGTTCTTAGTGATTGTACCGTTATCGGAGCGCCCTATAGCCTTGGAGATGATGTGGTTGGTGTGCTAGGGGTAATTGGCCCAACTCGAATTGCATACGATAAAGTTATTCCTGCCGTAGATTTAACCGCAAGATTATTAAGTTCAGCCTTGAATACCCAAAAATAATCCATACCTATTTGCCAATATTTTTTAATTGATCCTTACAATGGAGAATAAACATGACATCTGAGCCAAATGCACCTGAACAGGAACCACTGGAAGCTGGAGAAACCAGGCAACCAGAAGGTGTAGAAGAAATCAATGATCTGGTCGATGATGAGGATAGCACGGATGAAAATGATGCTGCAGTAGAACTTGCCAAGGCTCAGGTCACTATCAAGGATTACTGGGATCAGATTATGCGTCTCAATGCTGAAATGGAAAACAATCGTAAACGTGCTCAAAGAGACATTGAAAATGCGCATAAATTTGCGGTTAAAAACTTTGCAGAAGCCCTGTTACCTGTTTCTGACAGTATGGAAATGGGAATGAGCGCGGCTGAAGCTGAAAATGCTAATATTGATTCCATTAAAGAAGGTATTTCCATGACGCTGGATCTGTTTCAAAAAACTCTGGAAAAGAATGGCATAACATCGGTCGATCCTCTGGGGGAAAAGTTTAACCCTGAGTTACACCAGGCGATGAGCATGATGGAAAGTGATGAATCAGATCCAAATACCGTTATGGCAGTTATGCAAAAAGGTTATTTGTTAAATGACCGTTTGATTCGTCCTGCAATGGTTGTGGTTTCCAGGGCTAAAAGTTCATAACCACTGCCAGCACAGCTGTAATTTTAAGATTTAAGTAAAGCGCTATTCAGTTTTTGAGTAGCGCTTTTTTGTTTACTGGAAGTGTTGTAAACAGGTTCAAAACCAGAGAAAACTTAAATTTTACAAAACTTCTTTACTAAGCCCTTGAAAGCAGAGAAAAAGACCCTACTTCTGGTACAAGTTAAATATTTATAGAAATTTGGAGATTTATTATGGGTAGAATTATTGGTATTGACCTGGGTACAACCAACTCATGCGTATCTGTCATGGAAGGTGACGCACCCAAGGTTATAGAAAATTCAGAAGGCGATCGCACCACTCCTTCTATTGTTGCATTCACGGATGATGATCAGGTGCTGGTCGGTCAACCTGCCAAACGTCAGGCTGTCACAAACCCTAACGATACACTGTACGCGGTAAAACGTTTGATCGGTCGTCGTTTTGAAGAGAAAGCAGTTCAGAAAGATATTGATCTGGTGCCGTACACTATATTAAAAGCTGATAACGGTGATGCATGGGTTGAAGCCAAGACTAAGAAAATGGCTCCTCCTGAAGTCTCAGCTCGTGTTTTGCAGAAGATGAAAAAATCGGCTGAGGATTACCTGGGTGAAGAAGTGACTGAAGCGGTTATTACCGTACCTGCATATTTCAATGACTCGCAGCGTCAGGCGACTAAAGATGCCGGTAAAATTGCCGGCCTTGATGTAAAACGTATTATCAATGAGCCAACTGCTGCCGCACTGGCCTATGGAATGGATAAAGCTACCGGTGATAAAACCCTGGCTGTTTACGATCTGGGTGGTGGTACTTTCGATATCTCTATCATTGAGGTTGCTGAAATTGATGGTGAGCATCAGTTTGAAGTACTTTCAACCAATGGTGATACATTCCTCGGTGGTGAAGATTTTGACTTCCGTCTGATCGATTATCTTGCTGATGAGTTCAAAAAAGAGCAGGGCATGGATTTACGTGGTGACCCCCTGGCGATGCAACGTTTGAAAGAAGCTGCTGAAAAAGCCAAAATTGAATTGTCATCAAGCACTCAGACTGATGTAAATTTACCTTACATTACAGCTGATGCCTCTGGACCAAAGCACCTTAATCTTAAGATTACTCGTGCCAAACTCGAATCTCTGGTAGATGACCTGGTTGCACGTACTATCGAGCCATTAAAAACTGCGCTTGAAGACGCCGGTTTATCAGTTTCAGAAATTAATGACGTTATTCTGGTCGGTGGTCAAACTCGTATGCCTAAGGTCCAGGAAGTGGTTAAAGACTTCTTTGGTAAAGACCCTCGTAGAGATGTTAACCCTGATGAAGCCGTTGCTTCGGGTGCAGCAATCCAGGGTGGTGTTTTAGGTGGAGATGTTAAAAACGTCTTATTACTGGATGTAACGCCATTATCTCTGGGTATCGAAACGCTGGGTGGTGTTATGACCAAGCTGATCGATAAGAATACAACCATTCCAACCAAGGCCGCGCAAACTTTTTCTACGGCTGAAGATAACCAGACAGCAGTTACCGTACATGTATTGCAAGGTGAGCGTGAAGTTGCAACTGCTAACAAATCTTTAGGTCGATTTGATCTGTCAGATATACCACCGGCTCCACGTGGTGTACCTCAGGTTGAAGTAACTTTTGATATTGATGCGAATGGCATCTTGCACGTATCGGCAAAAGACAAAGCTACCGGTAAAGAGCAAAAGATTGTGATCAAGGCATCCAGCGGTTTATCCGATGATGAAGTTGAGAATATGATCAAGGATGCTGAGGCTCATGCTGATGAAGATCGTAAAGTTCGTGAGCTTGTTGAGGTTCGCAACCAGGCTGACGCGATGATTCATGCAACTGAAAAATCATTATCAGACCTCGGTGACCAGGTAGAAGCTGCCGATAAAGAAGCGATTGAATCAGCGACTGCTGACTTGAAGAAAGCGCTTGAAGGCACTGATAAAGAAGAGATTGAAGCTAAGACTAAAACTCTGGCTGAAGCTTCTGGCAAGTTGGCAGAAAAAGCTTATGCTGCAAATCCCGGTGAACAGGCAGGTGCTGAAGGTGCCCCCGCAGGTGATGATGCCGGTGCAGCAAACAATGCTGATGACGATGTCGTTGATGCTGAATTTGAAGAAGTTAAAGACGATAAGAAGTAAAAGTTAATAGCTTTAACGATCCCATAGCGGGCGAGTGTGAAAACATTCGTCCGCTTCTTGCGTTTAAATGCTGAAGAAAATTGAATAGAAATATATTATGTCGCAAAGAGATTATTACGAAGTCCTTGGGGTGAGTAAGACGGCTTCAAGTGCTGAAATGAAAAAGGCATTTCGTCGCCTGGCAATGAAATATCACCCTGATCGCAATACCGATGGTGATGAGGAAACTGAACATAAATTCAAGGAAGCCAAGGAAGCCTACGAAGTTTTAACGGATTCACAAAAACGAGCTGCTTATGACCAGTTTGGTCATGCCGGTGTGAATCAACAGGCCGGTGGCGGTGGTGGATTCGGTGGTGGCGGTTTTGGGGATGCATTTAGTGATATCTTCGGTGATATTTTTAGCGGTGGTGGCGGTGGCCAACGTGTTCGCAAAGGTGCTGATCTTCAGTACAACCTGGAACTCAACCTGGAAGATGCCGTAGCCGGTACCACAGTAAAAATCAAAGTACCTACACACAAAACCTGTACTGATTGTGCAGGAACAGGTGCTAAAAAAGGTTCATCTCCTGAAACCTGTACAACCTGTGCCGGTCATGGCCAGGTAAGAATGCAACAGGGTTTCTTCTCTGTTCAGCAAACATGTCCTGCCTGTCGAGGTACTGGGCAGGTCATCAAAGATCCCTGTAATTCCTGTCATGGTGAAGGTCAGGTTAAACATTACAAATCACTCTCGGTTGAAGTTCCAGCGGGTGTTGATAATGGCGATAGAATACGTCTCAGCGGTGAAGGTGATCTGGGTGAGCGCGGTGCACCTCCGGGTGATTTGTATGTTCAGATGAGAGTAAAAGCTCACTCAATATTTGAAAGAGACAATGCTGATCTTTACTGTGATGTTCCGATCAGTATTGTTATTGCTGCGCTTGGTGGTGAACTTGAAGTACCGAGTTTAAATGGTCGCCTGAAGCTGAAAATTCCAGCGGGCACACAATCTCATAAATTGTTTCGGATGCGTGGAAAGGGTGTGAAACCTGTTCGTGGTGGACCGATAGGCGATTTAATTTGTAGAGTTATTGTTGAGACACCTGTTAAATTGAATAAAGATCAGAAAGAGTTATTAGAACAGTTTGCTGACTCCATGGGTAAGTCAGTCAAGAAACATAGCCCGAATGAAAACAGCTGGATGGATGGTGTTAAAAAATTCTTTGAGGATATGAAGTCTTAAAACATTTCACCACGAAGAACACGAAGAGTAATTAAGGGCTCAAATATTATTAGCCTTAAATTATACGTGAATGAAACAGGTTAAAACTCATTAGTCCTTATTCATTTTTATCAAACCCTTCGTGCTCTTTGTGATAAAAATTATTACAGAACATTTGAGATATAAATATGATTAAAATTGCCGTAACCGGTGCCGCCGGTCGAATGGGCAAAACGCTTATCGAAGCTTGCCATGCCTCAGAAATCTGTGAGTTAACTGCTGCTACAGAACGCCCCGATAGTTCTCTGGTGGGAGCAGATGCCGGTGAACTTGCGGGTGTTGGCACATTAGACGTAAAGGTATCTGCATCGCTAAATGAAACAGCTGATTTTGATGTATTTATAGACTTTACTCATCCTACGGTAACGACTAAAAATATCGATTATTGCGTCGCCAATAATCGAAAAATGATAATAGGCACAACGGGTTGTGATGACGAGCTTCAGGCAAAGATACGTAAAGCATCCGAGTCTATTGCTATTGTTTATGCGCCAAACATGAGTGTCGGTGTGAACCTGTGCCTTAAATTACTACAGATGGCTGCGAAAGTTTTAGGTGATGATGTTGATGTTGAAGTGATTGAAGCACATCATCACCATAAGGTTGATGCTCCTTCTGGTACGGCTTTAAAAATGGGTCAGGTTGTAGCGGATACTCTAGGTCGTGATTTAAACGAATGCGCGGTTTATGGAAGAGAAGGACAGACCGGTGCTCGAGATCCTGAAACCATCGGTTTTTCTACTATCCGTGCCGGTGATATTGTGGGTGATCATACAGTCATGTTTGCCGGCCCCGGTGAACGCGTTGAAATAACCCATAAGTCTTCTAGCCGCATGACATATGCTAAAGGATCGTTACGAGCCGCTGAGTGGCTATCCCGTAAAAAGAATGGTCTGTTTGATATGATGGATGTTCTGGACTTATCCTGAGTAAATTATCTTTTTATTTTGCTGACTGATAATAGGGCATCATTTTAGGGATTGCTTTCTTTAATGCCTGTTCCCTGTTTTTAGGTGACGGGTGAGTACTCAAAAATTCTAGACTGGATCCACCACCGGCTTTTGCCATTTTCTGCCATAAAGTGACGGCTGCATTCGGGTTAAACCCAGCTTTTGCGGCGAGTTCTATTCCAATCATATCGGCTTCTGACTCGGATGTTCTGCTATTAGGTAGTTTCAATGCCACCTGGGCAGCTGCAGTTGCCAGAGATGTTGTGCCGGATGATTCTCCGATGGAACTATTATACAGGTTGATTGCCAGGTCACTGGCCATCGCTACTGACATACGTTCAGCGGTGTGATTGGCCAGGGCATGAGAAATTTCATGTCCCATCACCTGTGCTATTTCATCATCTGTAGCCTTTAGCTGGTTAATCAGCCCAGTATAGATAGCCATTTTTCCACCCGCCATACACCAGGCGTTGATGGTTTTCGGGTCATCAATTATTTTAACGCTCCATTGCCATTTTTTAGTACCAGGACGAATAATTTTGGCCTGTTGAATAAGTTTAGCGGTAATGCTATTGACTCGTTGAACCATGGCAGAATTATTATCTAGCTTACCTTCCTTTTTAAATGGCTCGAGAGTATTGATATAAGCCTGTCTAGACGATTCGATTGCACTGCTTTCTGAAACTAGCATAAACTGTTTGCGTCCTGCTATATTTGTCGCACAGGCAGAAACAAGCGTTAAGATAATAACTGTAGTGAAAAATTTCAAATAACGGGGGGTCATAACAAGTTTCGGGTAATAAATATCAGGTGATAAGATAACAGACAAGTTCATTAAATGAGAGGCTAAATCAGGTAATTATTTTAAATATTCGAGTAATGAAACATTTAAATCATGGTATTTGATACTTTAAAAGCTGAAAAAATCTGGAAAACAGTGTGTAAAGTGCCAGTTGGTAAAGTCAGCTGTTATGGCTTTGTTGCCGATTTAGCCGGTTTACCCGGGCGAGCGCGGCTGGTTGGTAAAGTGATGCAATATGCTCCTGATGAACTGGAGGTACCCTGGTATCGAATTTTAAAAAGTAATGGTCAGCTTGCTTTCCCGGCCGGGTCATTACAGGCTGAACGACAGAAGGGTTTGCTACAGGAAGAAGGCGTGGTGGTGTTGAATAACCGGGTTAAACTCAAAGATTTTGGTTGGAGCCCCGGTTTAGGGGAGCTGATGGAGCTTGAGTTTTAAACACTGTGGTGCGCATATAGCACCCTCAGTTTTATATGCTAAACGTTAATTTATGGGGTTAGAGATAAAAGTCGTCTAACTTCAAATACAGCCACACTGGCCATGGTGAAATCGAGTTTTCTCAATGCCTGTAATTCACTGAGCATCTGCTCATAACGCCTGATGGCATAGTCATATTTATGCATCCATTGTTTCAGAGCTTTAGTTGTATGACGTTTATTTTTTACAGACTGTAATATTAACTCTGTGAGTTGACGCTGTGTTCTGTGTAACTCATTTCTCATGTTGGCAATAGCGAGTTGGTGCCAGTGATTACGAATATTGGTTTCTGAAATTTGCTGTCTTATCCAGTTAAGCTGGAGCCTTTCTGACAGTGCAAAAAACAGGCGTGCCGTATTTTCTGTATTAGAACGCTGGGATATCTTGATTTCTATTATGTCAAAAGATGAAGCAAGAATGCTGATTTCAGCAAGTTCCTTTGCGATATGTTCAGGGAACTTCTGTTTAAGCAGTTGTCGTTTAGTGCTTGTGTAGGTTTTTCTGGCCTGTCCGGCGAGTGCATGAGGTATCACTTTACGCAACCGGGTAGAATCATTTGCATAACGTTTTATCAAGCGCTCTACGTCCATATGTGCAGGGTGGTTTCGTAGTAACCAACTGATAGAACGTTCCAGGAAACCACTTACCATCCGAAAACTGGCATACCTATTTTGCTCATTAACCTGATTGTCCAGTTGTTGAATCTCTTTCCATAAATTATCGGTGCAGAAAACTTTTTTACAGATAGCATAGGCTTTTGCAATACTAACGAGGTTGGCTCCGGTTTCTTCGCGCATTCTAAAACCAAAGCCCGGGCCAATCTGGTTAATGACCTGGTTGCTCAACTGGGTTGCGATAATCTCACGTTTAAGTGGATGAGCCAGAATTTCATTTTTGTATTTTTGTTGAATGCTGACAGGGAAGTAATCCAGTAAGGTTTTATCAAAGAAAGGTTCGTCGGCTAAATTTGAAGACAGCAGAGCCTCTTTGTAGGTGAGTTTACTGTAGGATAAAAGAATACATAGTTCGGGGCCATACAGGCCCTGGTTTTGTGAGTTACGTTCTGTGATGGCATCTTCGTAAGGTAGAAACTCAATTTTACGATTTAGTACTTTAGTGCTTTCCAGGTGACGGATAAATCGATTATGTTCGTGCATTAATCTGGATGACCTTGATAGCACTATGTCAATAATTTGAGTCTGGTCGTAATTATTCTGTAGGCATAAATGAGCGATATCATCTGTCATATCAGAAAGCAGTGTATTTCTATCCTGCATACTCAACTCGCCATTTATTACAAGCTGAGAAAGCATTATCTTAAGATTTACCTCATGGTCAGAACAGTCAACACCTGCTGAATTATCGATTGAATCAGTGTAAATCAGGCCGCCTTTTTTAGCGTATTCTATACGACCCAGTTGAGTAAAGCCCAGATTTCCACCTTCGCCTATAACTTTAGCTTTAAGCTCTAACCCATTGATTCTTAATGAATCGTTGGTTTTGTCTTTTACCTGTTCATTGCTTTCTGTAGTGGCTTTTACATAGGTGCCAATGCCCCCATTCCACAACAGGTCAACCTGTGATTTAAGTAATAGCCTGATCAGTTCATCGGGTGTCAGGTAACTTGAACTGCTACCGGTGAGAGACTTCATCTGAGCCGACATTGGAATTTTTTTCAATTTACGGCTAAATATTCCACCCCCTTTACTGATCAAACTTTTCTTATAATCAGTCCAGCTTGAATGGGGTAATACGAATAATCGCTGTCTTTCCTGGTAACTGGCTTCGATATCGGGGGAAGGGTCGATGAAGATATGCATATGATTAAATGCGGCTACTAACTGTATAGCAGGAGATAACAGCATGCCATTACCAAAAACATCTCCTGACATATCACCTATGCCCAGTACAGTGAATTTTTCGGTCTGTATATTTTTACCCATACCCCGAAAATGTCTTTTGACCGATTCCCAGGCACCGCGAGCTGTTATGCCCATGACTTTATGGTCATAGCCGGCAGAACCGCCTGAGGCAAAAGCATCCTGTAACCAGAAATTGTGAGATTCGGAGACGGTATTTGCAATATCAGAGAAAGTAGCTGTGCCTTTGTCAGCAGCTACAACCAGATACGGATCATCCTGATCATGGAGTCTTGTTAACAGTGGTTTTTGTACCTTACCTGCGATTAAGTTATCTGTTAATTCAATCAGTGCATGAATATATAACTGATAACAGGTTTTTACTTCTTCGAACGTATCGTCGCGGTTGAGCCCCACAGTTTGTTTAGTGATAAAACCGCCTTTAGAACCTGCAGGCACTATCACGGCATTTTTGACCATTTGCGCTTTCATCAAGCCTAATACTTCAGTCCGGTAGTCTTCTTTGCGATCAGACCAGCGCAATCCACCGCGTGCAACTTTGCCACCGCGTAAATGAATACCTTCGAAGCGAGAACTGTAGACAAAAATTTCATACAGGGGATGGGGGTGAGGTAGCTTTGTTACTTTAGCGGATTCTAATTTAAAACTGATGTAAGCATTATTCTGTTGAGAAGGTTGAAAATAATTGGTTCTAACCGTTGCTTCAATCAGATTCAGGAAGCGTTTGAATATTAAATCCTGATCCAGTGACTCGATATCATTTAATAAATCGAGGTACTCTGCGTGAGCTTTTGTATACTTTTCATGCAGATTTTTTTCCGGGTCAAATTTATACAGGAATAATTTAATAAATTTTAAAGTGATTAATGGGTGGGCATTTAATGTTTCTATGATCAATGCCTGGCTGTAAGGAAAATTGACCTGATTCAAATAAGCGGTATAGGCTCTGAGGATAGCGATGTTATTTTTCTTTAAACAGGTCGAAAAAAGCAACTGATTGAAGTTATCATTTTCGGTTTCATTATTCCACACCGATATAAACAGTTCTCTAAAATAACGAGGCATTTTGCCATGATCATAAGCACATAAGTCATGACATCTTTGCAAGGTAAAGTGATGTAGCCAGACATAATGGCCATCAACTTTTAATTGATAGGGTTTTTCCAGCAAAACTTCCAGACCCATTGACTCCAGAATAGACATGGACTGAGAAAGCGTAACGGCCTTATCAAGTGAATAGAGTTTGATATAAAATTGTTTAGCCTGGCTGTTATCCGTTAATTTGACCTGTAAAGCCTGTAGCTTTACCAAATGACTTATTTTTATGAAATCTTCATAGGCATCAATGATCTGGAAGTCGTCGCGATAACCACGTGGAAATATAAGGTTTAAATCTTTTCCCTGTAAAAATTCTGAGACTTCTGAATCATTAATATGATTTTCCAGGTCTTTAATCCAGTTAATATTCATACTGTACTTTGCTAGAGGTATAATTTTATTGTTATTTAAAAGCTTAGCATGTAGGAATCTTTATGTTGAAAGTTCTTTAATATTTATTCGACTATGAGCACAAGTGTTCTCAGGGTTCGAGTTAAAGGTTATGCAGCCAGTTACCCATACGTTCAGCAGCAGAAAAAAGGCGCCTGAGTTCAGTGGTTTCAGAGTTCAGAACAATGTCAGGATCTTTGATAACCTGTCGAAGTAATGAACTGCTGTCAAAATCTACAAATGCCAGGCGCATTAACAGCCCCTGCTGTAAACCAAAATCTTTCCCGGGTAAGCCGGCAATACCTGTCTCTTCAAGCATTTTCTGGCTGAGCTGGTTAGCATTATGAATTCCATTTGCAGCAAGCTTTTGCTCGAATGTTGAAAAATCTACCAGGTTATAAAAGCCACCTGAAGGTTCAACAGTCTGGATCTGTTGTTGATTTAACCGCTGACTGAAATTGATACCTATAGATTGCATGATTTTTCGACAGGCATGAATATAGCTTACCATTTCGGGTGGCTTTTCAAATGCGCAGATAGAAGCCATTTGAATTGGAGCGCTGACCGAGGTAAAGGTTTCACTGGCTAACACAATCATTAATTTTAAAATAGGCTTCAGGTTTTGGGGAAAGATGAAAAAACCCAGTCGCCATCCTCCTGCTCCTGCCCATTTACTAATTCCGTTACTGATAATGGTTCCCTGTGGATAATATCGTGCAATTGACTGGTGTTGTCCCTGGTAGTGAAGTTCGCTGTAAATTTCATCAGATAGAATGTACAGATTATATTTTTTAGCAACATCGGCCAAAGCGATAAGTTCCTGTTCAGTAAAGCACGCTCCGCTTGGATTATTCGGACTGTTCAGAATTAAAAGCTGTTGTTTGGTGGTATGTTTTTTACAGTGCTCTTCAAGACTTTCTGCTGTTAATTTCCAGCCATCTTCGGCTCGACAAGCTAGCCAATGTACTGTCTTACCCAGTAATCTTGCCTGAGGTTCGTAAGATACCCAGCAAGGGGAGGGTAATACCAGATCGCAATCCATAACCATTTGTAACCCGAAAAGAAGCTCCTTACTGCCTGGCCCGATGATGACATCTTCAGCTTTACGACTTAGCTGTTCTGTTCTATTGATAAATGCAGTGATTGCTTCTCGCAAAGGCAGGTATCCCTGAACAGCCATATAATCTTTGGCCGAAACATATTCCCTCAAACTTTGTAGCATGATGTCAGGAACAGGGAAGGGCGACTGTCCAAGTCCTAGTCGAATAACATCTTTACCTTCTAATTGCAGTTGCTTACTTTTTTCATTAATCGCAAGAGTGGCAGATTTTGGTACATTTTGTAGAGCAGCTGATAACGCTATCCGGTGATCAGTAGAAACATCTGTATTCATTTAGGGCATCCATGTGACAGTCTTAAAGTTTATGGGTTCATTAATAAGAAAACCGGAAAAATTTAAAAATATTAATTCAGTCTATGAATAAACTTGTTGATGCTTTAGCCATAAAAAATAATAGATAACCACCTGTTTTCAATGCATTTAGCAATTTTTAAAGGGGTTTTTATTTGAAAAAATTATAATGAGGGGATCATGTTTCATAGTCGTCAAATTCAACCAGATAATAAAATCTTAAAAAACATAAACTTAAATTAACTTAATGGCAGTTAATGTAATTTTTTATATATTTTTAAGCTATATAAGTTAGATACAAATTAAGTTTAGAAAAATGGATGCTGAGAATCAGGTATTGACATTAATGAGTGGGACTGAGACTACCAGGAATCGGTTTGTCAAATCTTCAACATTTTTCACCGCCATAATGGTGTCAATTCTGGTAACTTTTTTTATTGGCTTTTCTCTGTACTGGAATATAACCAACCTTAATCAGGAAAAAATCAATCTGGCGACTGCTGAAGCAAAATCTTTCTGGAACAAAGATGCTGCTCTACGTCGGTGGGCCTCACGCCATGGTGGTGTCTACGTTAAACCTGATAGCAGAACACCTCCAAATCCCTTTCTTGCCCATTTACCACACAGGGATGTAACTACCACTGATGGTACTAAACTCACGCTGATGAACGGGGCATATATAATGTCCCAGATAGCTGAGCAGTTTGAAAAAACCTATGGCATCAAGGGGAGCCTCACTGGAAAAGTGCAAATTAACTCGGCCAATAAACCGGATGAGTGGGAGCTTGAAGCACTGACTTTGTTTGAGAATGGAACTACTGAGGTCGTTGAAGAAACGATGATACAGGGTCAGCCTTTCTTACGTTTTATGAAACCGATGTTTATGACGGAAGGCTGTGTGAAGTGTCATGGTTTTCTGGGTTTTAAAGACGGTGATTTACGTGGCGGGGTCAGTGTCTCTATTCCTCTCAGCCCATATTTTTCTGCAGCAGCTAAAACTGCCCAGGGGATGTGGGTTACACATTCGGTTATCTGGTTGTTAGCACTTTTCTCAATAATATTGTTTACTCATTTTGCACGCGCCAGACAACGGGACCTCGTTAAATTATTAACAAAGCTGGAGCATGATGCGGTACATGATAGTTTGACCAGTCTGCCTAACCGGCTTTTATTCACCGATAGACTTGAACATGCTGTGAACCGTTCGGCACGTGAACCCGATTATAACTTTGCAGTTTGTTTTCTTGATCTGGACAGGTTTAAAAATATAAATGATAGCTACGGACACCAGGCAGGAGACAGTTTATTAATTAAAGTAGCAGAACGGTTAAGCCATGTTCTTCGCCCTGCTGATAGTGTTGCACGAATAGGAGGTGATGAATTTACTTTTCTGTTAGACGGCGTTGATGGGTTGAGAGAAGCAGTGTTGATTGCTGAACGAATTCTCGAGTCTCTAACCCGTTCTTTTGCTACTGACTTTGGTGAGGTTTTTGTGAATGCCAGTATAGGTGTTTGTTTAAACAATCATGTTTATACCAGTGCAGAAGATATGTTACGAGATTCAGATATTGCACTTTACCGGGCCAAAGAAAGCGGTAGGGGAAGAATCGATATATTCAATAGGGATATGCATGAGAAAGCTAAACAAGTTATGCAAATGGAAAATGATTTGCGTTTTGCGCTAGAAAAAAAGCAGTTTTATGTTTACTACCAGCCAGTTATTGATATCAGTAAAAACAGTATTTATGGTTTTGAGGCTTTGTTGCGCTGGAAACACCCTGAACTTGGCATGATACCCCCTGATGTATTTATCCCGGTTGCCGAAGATACCGGATTTATCTATGAAATTGAGAGCTGGGTGATGAAACAGGCCTGCACTTCAGTCAGAGAATGGAATCTTGAGTTTGGGAACGGTCATCCATTTATTGTTGCAGTAAATCTTTCAGGCAACCATTTAGTTCAAGGTGACATTGCAAAGAATATTAAAAATATCCTGTCTGAAACCCGCTTTAATGCAAAACAGTTACATTGTGAAGTGACTGAAACGGCTGTCATTATAAACCGTGAAAAAAGTGGAAAAGTGATTGATGAATTGCAGGAGATGGGTATTGAGATTAGTGTTGATGATTTTGGTAAAGGCTACAGCTCTTTAACCTACTTACATGAATTTGACTTTGATACATTAAAGATTGATAAAGACTTTGTTCAGGATATGGGAGCTGAAGGAAAAGGCTTGCGGTTGGTAAAAACCATGATGTTACTGGCGAGAGATTTTGACATGAATCTCATTGCAGAAGGAGTGGAAGAAAGCGATCAGTTGAATCGTTTGAAAGCCATGGGCTGTAAATTAATTCAGGGATATTACTTTTCAAAACCTTTACCTGCTGATGAAATTCATCAACTGTTGCAGCAGAATTGTCATAACGATGCTAGCAAAATGGTTATAAACTCTCAGCCTGATAGAGCAAATGTTGATGTGTTTTAATCGATTGCGTGGTTAGCTCCAGGACAAAAAAAAGCCCGGATAAACCGGGCTTTTCAACTATTGAAACTGATTATTATTTAATAAACAGCATTTCACGGTACTTTGGAAGAGGCCATAATTCATCAGCAACTTCTGCCTCGAGTACATCAGCATGAGAACGAACTTCATCCATCAGGCTACGTACATCATTTGCACAATGCTGCATATGTTCTTCAGTCGATGCAAAACCTTCTTTTTCCATTGCAGTACTGAGTTTCGCAACAGCAGCCATCATTGCATTAGAAGCGGCGGCAACTGTTTTTGCAACCGAGTTATCCAGCTCAATATCCATACTCGCCATGCTTGCATTGGCATCAGCAAGCCCCGTCATGTAATGAAGTGCAGCGGGGTAAATTGAAGATTTAGCCATTTCAATGACAAGTTTAGCTTCAACTTCAATGGATAGAATATATTGTTCAGCATAAACTTCATAACGACTTTCCAGTTCGATTGGAGAAAGTACACCAGTGCTTTCAAACAGTTTCTTAACGGAGTCTTCCTGCAAAGCGGGTAAGGCATCAGCAGTCGTTGGAATGTTTTTCAGGCCACGCTCTTTAACAGCCATTTCGTGCCATTCTGAAGAGTAACCGTCACCACCGAATACAGCATTTCCATGCTCGTTCATCAGTGTTTGAAGAACTGCGATAACAGCAGCTGTCTGATCTTTACCAGAAGACAGTTCAGTCTCCAGTTTATCTGCAATCCAGTTTAGAGAGTCAGCTAACATCGTATTCATTGCCACTAATGGCCCTGAAACTGACTGTGAAGAACCTACCGCACGGAATTCAAAACGGTTACCGGTGAAGGCAAAAGGAGATGTACGATTACGATCACCAGGATCACGTTCGAAATCAAGAATTTGAGTCAGCCCCATATCGGTTAAACCACCTGCTTCGGATCCGGATAACTTACCATCTTTAATATCTTCAAAAACTTTTTCTAACTGGTCACCCAGATAAACAGACAGGATCGCAGGAGGTGCTTCGTTTGCACCTAAACGGTGATCGTTGGATGCTGAAGCGATAACAGCACGTAATAATGGACCGTGTAAGTGAACGCCACGAATAACCGCGCCACAGAATAACAGGAAGTTCAGGTTGTCATGAGGAGTGCTACCCGGGTCTAACAGGTTACCTTGAGTTGAGTTACCAACCGACCAGTTAACGTGCTTACCAGAACCGTTAATACCGGCAAATGGTTTTTCATGTAATAGACAAACAAAACCATGTTTCTTGGCGGTTGTTTTTAACAGTGTCATCAGCATTTGCTGATGATCAGCAGCAACGTTAGCCGCTTCAAAATAAGGTGCAATTTCAAATTGTCCCGGAGCTACTTCGTTATGATGAGTTTTAGCCGGGATACCCAGGCGATATAACTTGTCTTCAAGATCCTGCATGTATACCTGAACACGTTCAGGGATAGCACCGAAGTAATGGTCATCAAATTCCTGACCTTTAGCTGAAGCAGCACCAAACAGGGTACGTCCAGCTAATAATAAATCAGGGCGGCTGTTAGCAAAGTTTGAATCAACCAGGAAGTATTCCTGCTCAGCACCACAGCTTGAATTCAATGGAGCAATTTCTGTTTCGCCCATCAGGGAGAGTACTTTTTGTCCTGCTTTATTCATTGCGTCGTTAGAACGAAGTAATGGAATTTTCTTATCCAGAGACTCACCGGTCCATGACATAAATACGCTAGGAATAGTTAGAGTTGCACCATTTGGTGTTTCCATGATGTAAGCAGGGCTGGTTGGATCCCATGCAGTATAACCACGAGCGGCATTCGTCATACGAATACTACCGTTAGGGAAAGATGAACCATCTGGTTCACCTTTAATCAGCAAACTACCACTGAATTCAGTAATCGCATTACCCTGTGGATCGGTGACAATAAATCCATCGTGCTTTTCTGCTGATGCATTGGTTAATGGGTAGAAGATATGAGAATAGAACTTGGCACCTTTAGAGACAGCCCATTCTTTCATTGCAGCAGCAACAACATCAGCAGTCGCGGCATCAAGAGGTTCGCCAGTTTCTACAGTTTTCTTAACAGCTTTAAATGCGTTCTTGGATAGAGCCCATTCCATTCTGGCAAGATTGAATACATCGGAAGCCCAGATTTTTCCGAGACTATCTGTTTTTGTGACGACCGTTGCTTCACGGTTAGTTATTTGATGAACCGCTTCTTCGCGGGATAAGTTTCCACTCATTTAGTTTTCCTCTATAAAATAAACTTACTTAAGTCTGTTGAAATGTTGACGATGAATATGGTTAGCAATAAATAGGCCAGGTTTTTCGATGAGGCATAAAGTGCAGTATCAGCCTCAAATATGGCTATGTGAGCAAATTCTTATCTTATCACTTTTGCTATTAATTCATAAATGAAGAAACTTGTTGCACTAAAAAGGTGCTTCACGCACTAAAATAATGCGTAAATAAATGCTTTTATGCGGTGTCGATATGAATTATCGGTTATACATCATCATTTTAAAATTATGGATGCTGTGAAACTGCTGATAAAACGGGGGAGTTTAGAGAAAAAAATTACTTAAGTACCTGATATAGATCTAGCTTAACTATTAAATCCATCAATACAGAATATCTATAACTCTCAAAATCTGTTAGATTGCGCGCGTTTTAAAATTCCATTCGGGTCATTTAACTCGGAAATAATGGCCTGACAATTAGCAAAGGTACCCTGTATGGATTTATCAAAATCAATTGGCTTAATGACATCTAACGACCGTGTAGAAGCCGATGAGAAGAGAAAGCGATTACAACTTTATATCAATCTTAAGTTACATTCTTCGGGCTTACCGGCCTGTGAATCTATGGACTGTGGCAATGAATTTTTCTCTATAGCTGATGATCTGTTACAGAGCTATAGAGAAAAATCCCGGCTGCTATCACAATACCTTTGTCCAGCAGATCAGCGAATTCAGGACTTTCTCGACTCTTATCTAAAAGACAGTGGAATCGAGGAAACACCGGTACTGCCTTCAAATACCTTAATCCTCGATCGTCATGGTGTTGCGCGTGAATTGTCCTTACCGGCCGATGATGATTATTTTGAATCTGAATACGTGAAAAGTTTTCGCGTGAGTCAGGGCGTTTTACATAATACGTCTCGCGATCGACGTACTACTGCGGGTTCATTTCATATTGCTGAAGGTGGTTTACCTATTCCGGGTGACAAAAAATCTGTGCCCAAAATAGCTTATGCCAATTTATTGAAGGAAGCGTTAAACCCTCCTGAAAAACTGTTAACACTGCCATTTACGTCACAACAGATAGTTAAAGCTCAAAGTTTTGTATCCAGTTTACTTCGTCCTGTTGTTTGCCCGGAAATTCCATCGTTTGATGCGACTAAAACGGAACCAGAAAAAACCATGGAAGTTCGTTTTTTTGCACCGGGCAGTTTAACCAGTAACCTGGATTTTGTTGAAAGTATTTTTGGAAATGCGGGTAACCCGACCCTTGCTGAAAATGATGCGGGTCTGGATATTCAACACTGGTCCGGTCATACCGGTTGCGTCATTCTGGCGCCACACCTGGTCAACATGAAGAAAAAAGACCTGGGACTGCCAGATATCGAAAATGCCACTGAAAGACAGAAACGGGATGGCATGTGCTGGGAGCAGGAAGATGATTTATACAATGGTGGCCAGCCATTTAAAATTACAGCGAGAGATAAAAGAGGCGTTATCGTTACTATCGTGGCGGATAACTACTTTGGTTATTGTAAAAAAGAAGTTAAAACTCAGATTAGTTTCGCAGCAAACCTGTTTGGCCTGGCTGAAGAGGAGCATTCCGGTGGTGCACTGGCTTTTCCACGGCATAATCATGGTGAAGAGTTTGGGCGTGATACACGCACTAAAAATACTGATTATAAATTTTCAGAAGTACTGAAAAGATATGGCGACATGATGGAACTGCAGGAAGAAGGCTATGCCATCGATAAAAATTACCCGCAAATATTATATGTTCCTGAAAACCTGCAAATGGACCTAAATGAACAAACTGTTAGCTGGAAACAGGAAGGCAAAACAACCACGATTAAATTGAAACCCGGTTTGATTTACATGCATCCCAGTGGTTATAAAATTGCCATGGAAAAACATCCTAAAGCACCTTCCTGGCAAATCGTGGGTACAGATGCTGAAGGCACATTCTGTCATAAACCCTGTACCGTTTCCGGTGGTGGAAAATCTGAAATTTCCAAAGCGATTGATGATGCAGTTATTTTTGGTCCCTTATTTGTGAATGAACTGGATAAATCATTGCAACAGGTGCAGAGCCTTTTTGATAATGATTATTCTCATCGTTATAAAAGTGAGTTTCAGCCGGATTATACCGATAATCCTCCACGTTCACCGTTAAGTATGAAACGAAGCCTGGGCTCGATGATCAAGATGCTCACGCCTTCCGAAGAAAAGTTTACGCCGGAATATAATGAATGGGTAGAAAGCATTCCTGAATCTATCAAGGCACTGGCGTTCATGATCAAACGTTTTTATCGCTCAGAATGGGGTGATAACTGGAAGAAGTATTTTACTGTCGATATGGTTGATGGTGTACAGGGTCATGAATTAAAGTTCCAGGATAGAATGCTGGATATGTCCTATTTACGCATGGGTTTTGATGAAAATTCTGCCTGGCGTATTTATAAACTGCGTCAGGATTATGTGGTCGCAGAGAAGGTACAGATGGAAGACGATATCAGCGCATCCGTTGTCGTACCTGCGAAAAGACTGGTGAATATGCCGGAAAAAAACACCCATGAATGCATCAAGCTGGTAAAGAATTGTGAATACCGTTTATTCCAGCGCCCCGATGACGCCATTATTAAAGGGTTCGATAAACAGACAGAGATGGAAATGGCCTTGCCAGATAATTTTGTGGCTAACTATCAACCATTGACGACAGATGACCTGAAAGAAATTACTGAAGACCAGGTCGAGTTTGACCTGTATACAAAACCGATGCGTGATTTATTACTGGATAGTCTGAAGAATGGAAAAACTGCCGTGTCATCTGCTCATCCATTGATTGTTGATGGTAAGCCCAGTAAAAATCCACGTTATCTACAGTTACGCTCCGATCTGGCCAAACCGATTAAATTACATCTGGCTGAAACCAGTGCTCGTTTTCATCGCCGAGCAACTTTAGACGAACCCATTTGCTTTCCTGTTGATTCGGTATTAACCGGGCGTCGAAATAACCCGCCCGATGCGGCAGCCGGTATTCGCTCTCTGGCCGTTTATAACCCGATTCATTACCAGGAGCTACCTGAGCTGTTTATGGATTTTATTTGCAGTCTTACTGGTAAATCACCATCAACCACCGGGGCAGGTTCTGAGGGCGCTTTAACCAAAGGGCCGTTCAACGCTCTGTTGCCGACAGCGGATTTAAACAATGCACTGGTTTCCTATATTTTGACGGATTACTCTGGTTTCAGTAGTGCAGCTGGATATGTTGGTCCTCACATCAGGGTCAATCATGATGTTAGTTTGATTATTCCTGAAATCTGGGCTCAGTTAAAACCTGAAAAGAGACGGCCTGATTACCTGATCAACAAAGGTCAGTTAGAAAAGCTGGAAGACTTTGAACATAATGGTCAAACAGTTCTGGCCAGTCGACTCGGTTATCGCATCACTAACCTGTTTGTGCACGGTTTCTTCGGTAAGATTTTTGATAATCCGTCGGTTGTTTTCGATGAGAAAATTCTACAGCCTGAAACCCAGAATATGGATGATTTTGTCGATGGCATAAACAATATCGTTGAAGCGCAGCAAAAAGTGGCCAGTACTTATCTTGAGGATGGCTCTATCGATCAGGCCTGTCCTCCACTTAAGGCATTGATAACTATCATGGCGAAAGGTGAATATGAAGGAAAAGATGTGCATCATCCTGATATTCGTGCGCTGTTTACTCGTGAAGGCATGATGTCTTCTGACTGGTACAACAAACGTTTACAGGTGAAACAGCAACGGGACATGGCATTATGGCAGCGTCATATCGATTACCTGACTGACTTTCTTGAACGAGAAAGTCATGCTGACGAAGCAGGGCGGCTGAAAATTTCTGAACAGCTAAATGTTGCAAATGATAAATTACAACAGGTTTCGCAAACTGACTATTTACAGGAGCTGGTTGGCACGCTGGGTGCTGACCCGATGGAATAGAGTTTGTCCCGTAGATCGCAATACAGTATTTATACATAAAATAAGAACAGGTTTAATGGTTTGCCATATCAAATCTTATCAGTAAAATTTACAAATTTATTAATATAACTGGAGCACCAGAAGAATGGGTCGTGCCTATCAAAATCGTAAAGAATCCATGGCTAAAACGTCTGATGCCAAGGCGAAAGTCTATAGTAAGTATGGCCGTGAAATTTATGTCTGTGCCAAGGCTGGAGGATTCGATCCAGATGGTAACCTGACTTTACGTGGATTGATTGATAAAGCCAAAAAAGATCAGGTACCTACACATGTTATAGATAAAGCCCTGAAAAAAGCCCAGGGTGGAGGCGGAGAAGATTTTGCCCCTGCACGCTACGAAGGTTTTGGTCCGTGTGGTTGCATGGTCATCGTTGAATGCCTGACGGATAACCCGAATCGTACTTTTGGCGATGTGAGGCAATGTTTCACTAAAACGAAAAGTAAAATAGGCACCCAGGGCACGGTTAGCCATATGTTTGACCATTCTGCCATTCTGGTTTTTAAAGGAGATGATGAAGAAGCAGCGCTTGATGCATTGATGGAGGCTGATGTCGATGTAACTGATATTGAAAGTGAAGATGGGAATATATCTGTTTTTACAGCTGATATTGATTATGGAAAAGCCAAACAGGCATTGATGGATACTTTCGAAGGCATCGAATTTGAGGTTGATGAAATTCAATTCCTGCCTAAAGGTTCTACCCCGGTAACAGGCGATGATGATATCGAGATGTTTAATAAATTCATCGAAATGCTAAATGATCTGGATGATGTGCAGAATATTTATCATGATGCTGAACTTTAATCTGGAATCTATGATTTAAATTCTTTCCATTTTTTTGATATATCCGGATACCTTTGCTGAAATATTTTCTATACTCCAGATGACTTTCAGACTTTCACCCAGACCTGAGAAGTTCCTGATCAATAATTAGAAACAGGAAATAAATTCGGATGTTTAATCTTTTATCAAAGTCAAAAATTCTTGTTATCGATGATTTTGCGGGTTTCAGACAAACAATAAAAACAATGCTTGGCCGTTTAGGTGCACAGCATATCGATCAATCCAGCAATGGTAGCGAGGCCGTCAAACGCTGTAGCGAAGAAGATTACGATATTATTTTCTGCGACTATAACCTGGGTGATGGCCAGGACGGTCACCAAATTCTAGAAGAGTTACATCAGCGTTCCTTAATGCGTAAAGGGGCTCTTTTTATTATGGTGACGGCCGAGACAACTTCGGCTCAGGTGATGGGAGCCATTGAATACCGACCCGATTCCTATTTGACCAAACCCTTTACCGGTGAGCAACTTGGGCAACGATTATTAAGGTTAATCCTGAAAAACACGGCTTTAAATAATATTTACATAGCTATAAATGCCGGTCAATTAACCAAAGCTATTGAAACTTGTGATGCAGTTATAACTGAGACGCCTAAACTGAAATACTCCTGCCTGCGTATCAAAGCGGAACTACTTGATCAAACTGGACGAAATGATGAGTTGTTAGCTTTATATAATGAAGTTATAAATGAGCAGCCCGTTTTATGGGCTATGGTGGGACTCGGTCGCCTTTATTTTAAGACTGGAGATGTGCCCAGAGCTCTGGAACACTTTCTGTCAATGCAAGAAACTTTTTCACGTCAGGTTAGCTTGCTTGACTGGATAGCAAAATGTCAGAATGAACTGGGTCAGATAGAAAAGTCCGAGGAAACGCTCAAAGAAGCCGTTGCGATTTCACCTAAATCGGTGATGCGCCAGGCGACTCTGGGAACAGTTGCTGCCTCTTTAAATAATTATGAACTGGCACAAAAGGCTTTTGAAAAAACAATTCATGAAGGGACTTATTCCTGCATGCAACGACCGCAGCACTTCGAACATTATTACGATAATTCTCGTGAGGTAGTCAACAAATTAAAGGGAAGAGAGCTGTCAAAGATATTGGCTCAAACAGAAACCGTGTATAAAAAAATGGAGAGAGCCTATCAAAATGATCCAACAGCAATGGCTGCAAATCTGAGTTCAGTCGCCTTATTGTTTTCTTCCGCCGGCAGGTCAGATAGAGCCAGTGCAATACTCTCTAAGCTAACTAAAACGCTGGAAAACCCTGAATGTAAATTATCAGAAAAGCAGGCCGATACTATCTCTAAAAATATGAAGTCCTTTGCACAGGAAAAGTCGACTGATAAATACCTTGATCAGATTTCATCTCGCATAGATATCATTAACCAGGAGATTAAAGTTGAAAAGCAAGCACCTGGCCAGGCTGTTATTGCGAAAAAAGCTAATGCAGAAGGTATTCAACTTTCAAAACAGGGGCATCACCTGGAAGCATTAATAAAATTCAGGGAAGCCATTAAAATTTTACCGGATAATATCAATTATTTATTAAATGCAGCGCAGATCATCATTGAATATAAAGAGTTGAACTCCGATCCTGAAACAGTCAAAGAGGCCATGCATTATCTACAGGAGAAAATCCATATGGATGAATCTGATATTCGTTGGAAACGTTATCAAAAGCTACTGGAACGGGTGAAGAATGGGTAAGCAATCCTTATTTGAAACTGTACTGGCTTCAACGGTACACGACATGAAAAACTCTTTAAGCCTGTTGATGGGGCAGCTGGATAATTTAAGTCTTCGACTTGAAGTAGGCAGTGAAAACCAACAGGCTGTTTCCAGTATTCGATACGAATCATCAAGAATAAACCAGTCTCTGATGCAGCTATTAACATTATACAAGCTGGAGAATAATCAACTTTTTATACAGATATCTGAAGTTGAAGTCGTCGACTTTATTGAAGACTGTATTGCTACTCATTCTCTGCTGGCTGAGAATAACGGGATTCAATTAGAGGTTGATTGTGATGATTCTATCATCTGGTTTTTTGATCAGGATATGGTTGGAATTGCGATTAAAAATATTCTTGGAAACAGTATCCGTTATACCGGAAAACAGGTTATTGTTTCGGTAAAGGTGGTTGAAGGTCACCTGGTTATTCAAATAGATGATGATGGCCCAGGTTATCCTGAAAATATGATTGAAAATCCTGACCAATTTATTAAAAAAGTAAATTACAGTACCGGTAGTACAGGCCTGGGACTGTTTTTTTCGGCGACCATTGCGCATAACCATCATCGGTCAGACAGGCAGGGAAGTATTCATTTAAGCAACGATGGACTGTTGAATGGTGGTAGTTTTCAGATTACATTGCCATAACAATAATTATAAAGCTGTTTCCATAGTGGAGAGGATATGAAAAAGCTTAAGAATGAAAAAGAACTGGTTAAAAAGGCCATTGTTGAAGGCGTAAAATATGCCGAAGGGAGGGGAGTCGTTGAGTTTGAAGCGACCGACTCTGCCAGTGAAAAAATTGAGTATATCTACCGTTTACTGGTTCATGACAAGGTTATTCAACCCGTTCCAGAAGATCAGATATCGCAGTTATCGATGAAGCATAAACTGGCAATCTGGGCATCCAGGTTAAAATAAAAAAAGCATTCACCACCAAAGTACGAAGAATTACGAAGGAATATTTAATACTTGTTTCAAGTCATTCTGAAAATTGACTATCAAGTGCAACCTTGCTGAAAATTATTTAGTTGAATACGTTATTAATAATAATTTTTTTCTTCGTGCGCTTCGTGTCTTCGTGGTGAATGCCTTTAATATTTAAATTTCTTTGAAAAGAATAAATAGTCATGAGAATAGAAGACGATAACAAGCTCGATTATAAAGACGTTTTAATCCGACCCAAGCGAAGTACTCTTGGCAGTCGAAAGGATGTCGACCTGTTTCGACAGTTCTTTTTTCGAAATTACAGCAGCCCACAAACAGGTTCTCATTATAACGGCATACCTGTTATGGCGGCCAATATGGATGGGGTAGGGACATTTGACATGGCAAAAGCGCTATCTAGCTTAGGCCTGTTTACCTGCCTGGTGAAAAGCTATAGTGCTGAAGAATTAATCAGTTTTTTCAGCAATGATGACAGCAGTCTTAAACAAAATGTCGCTTATTCAATGGGTATTATGGAACGTGATTTTGACAAATTCAGTTCAGTCTACAGCCATGCGGAGACAAGTTTAAAATATGTCTGCGTTGATGTTGCGAATGGATACTCGGAGCGCTTTTCTGCCTTTATCAAACGTCTTAGAGATGCTTTCCCCGATATTGTGATTATTGCCGGTAATGTAGTGACTGGTGAAATGACCGAAGAACTAATTCTGAGCGGTGCGGATATCGTGAAGGTGGGTATTGGGCCGGGCAGTGTGTGTACAACACGAATTAAAACTGGTGTCGGTTTTCCGCAATTATCAGCCGTCATTGAATGTGCTGATTCTGCGCATGGACTGGGTGGTCACATTATTGCGGATGGCGGATGCACCTGTCCCGGCGATGTGGCTAAAGCATTTGCTGCGGGTGCTGATTTTGTGATGCTCGGTGGTATGTTGGCTGGTCATAACGAAGGAGGTGGTGAAGTTATGAGCAAATACTATAAATCGGGCGAAGTCTACAAAGAGGGAAATGACTGGCAGGATATTATTGAAGAACGTAAATTTGTGCAGTTTTACGGCATGAGCTCGCGCGCTGCTAATGAAAAGCATTTCGGTGGATTGAAACAATATCGCTCATCTGAAGGGCGGGAAGTTTTGGTGCCTTATCGGGGTGAAATTAATTCGACAGTACAGGATTTGCTGGGTGGTATTCGCAGTACCTGTACCTATGCGGGGGCCAAAAAACTCAAGTGGTTGAGTAAATGCACATCATTTGTAAGAACTGGAGAACAATTTAATTCAGTTTTTGCTAAATAGTCCTTTGTTTAGATCCTTTCAGCAGGCCTTTGCTATGTCTCGGGTCTGCTTCCTTTATTCCAGAACGAATCATATCTTAAATTTATTGAAGCTCTTTTTTAACAAATCTCTATAAATCAATGACTTACTTTTTTGTCTTGTATCGAATGAGAAATATAGGCTAGCCTGAGGGTTCAACTTCCAGTATCCTACGCGGTTCCTTCCGCTTGATTTAGCCTCTTCGGGTCTATTCGCAAGACGGGTATTAGTAAGGTTCCGGGAAACAGCGGAATCAATTCAGATAAAACGGTTAGTACGCGGTAGAAAATTACCGGGATATACGGCTGGACAGAATAAAAGAGGTTTGCGATGAGTTATCGGGCATTGCCGGAAAAACAGGGTCTTTATGATCCGAAAAATGAACACGACGCCTGTGGCGTTGGATTTGTGGCCAATATTAAAGGAAACAAAAGCCATGACATTGTACAGCAGGGATTAAATATTCTGGATCGTCTGACCCATAGAGGTGCCGTTGGTGCTGACCCTCTGGCGGGAGATGGCGCAGGCATTTTGCTTCAAATTCCAGATGATTTCTTCAGAGCGGTTGTTGATTTTGAACTACCAGAAGCCGGTAAGTATGCTATTGGCATGCTTTTTCTGCCTCGTGATGAAGAAACTCGTGCAGAAGCTGAAGCTGCAGTAATCAGCTTCATTGAAGCTGAGGATCAGACTGTTCTTGGCTGGAGAGATGTACCTGTTGATAATAGTGGTCTGGGATACAGTGTTTTACCCTCCGAACCTTTTATCCGCCAGATATTCATTCATTGCAGTGAAGAATGTAATGACCAGGTAGCTTTTGAACGTAAGTTATTTGTTATCCGTAAGCAAATTGAAAATGAAATCCGTTTATCAGAACTGGAAGGTAAAGAGGCATTTTATTTTACCTCTATGTCATCCTTGACTATTGCCTATAAGGGCATGTTGTTGTCTGGACAGGTTGGTGAATTTTATCCAGACCTGAATGATGAGCGAATGGTTTCTGCCCTGGCGCTGGTTCATCAACGTTTTTCTACCAATACATTCCCGACCTGGGATTTGGCTCAACCGTTTCGAATGATTGCCCATAATGGTGAAATTAATACCATGCGGGGTAATGTCAACTGGATGGCAGCACGTAAACACAGTATGGCTTCAGAAGTTCTGGGTCAGGACCTGGCCAAAGTTTGGCCACTGATACCTGAAGGTCAATCTGATACAGCCTGTTTTGATAATGCCCTGGAACTGTTAGTGCAGGGTGGTTATTCATTGGCACATGCAATGATGATATTGATTCCTGAAGCCTGGTCTGGAAATCCGTTAATGGATTCAAAAAGGCGTTCGTTTTACGAATACAATGCAGCTTTAATGGAACCCTGGGATGGCCCTGCAGCCGTTGTTTTTACCGATGGTCGCCAGATTGGTGCAACGCTGGATCGTAATGGTTTGCGTCCGGCTCGTTATATTATTACCGATGATGACCTGGTGGTCATGGCTTCTGAAATGGGTGTGCTGGATATTCCGGAAGAAAAGATTATTAAAAAATGGCGTCTGCAACCAGGCAAAATGTTTCTGATCGATACACAACAGGGGCGAATTGTTGATGATGCTGAATTAAAAGAAGACTTAGCTTCTGCTCACCCTTATCAGCAATGGCTGAATGAAACTCAAATTGAATTAAATGCTCTCCCGGAAGCCGTGGGTTCTATGTCACCTGATCCCGTAACACTACGCGACGGGCAGCAGGCTTTTGGTTACACGTCTGAAGATATTAAGTTCCTGCTGACGCCAATGATACTGACCGGCCAGGAAGGTTCAGGCTCAATGGGTACTGATACTCCGCCTTCTGTTCTTTCACACCGGTCAAAGCACCTGTCGACTTACTTCAAACAGAATTTTGCCCAGGTCACTAATCCGCCGATTGATCCGATTCGGGAAGAAATAGTGATGTCACTGGTTTCGCTGATTGGACCGCGTCCTAACTTGCTGGATCTTAGTCATGGTGGCAATAATAAACGTCTGGGCGTTCAGCAACCCGTATTGACTAATACAGATCTGGAGCGTATCCGAAATATTGAAGATAACACGGGTGGTGCATTTCGTACCCGAACCCTGGATATGTGTTACTCCGCTGATCAACGCTCAGCAGGTATGAAGCCTGCACTGGAAAGGCTTTGTGATCGTGCAGAAGTAGCCGTTGGTGAAGGGTTTAATATTCTAATTTTATCTGATCGTCAAATGGATGCCGATAATGTGGCTGTTCCTGCCTTGCTGGCGACCTCTGCAGTTCATCAGCACCTGATTCGTAAAGGTTTACGTACCAGTGCAGGTCTGGTTGTTGAAACCGGTGCTGCGCTGGAAGTACATCATTTTGCAACACTGGCCGGTTATGGTGCCGAAGCGGTAAACCCTTACGTGGCATTCGATACTATTCAGTCAATGTTACCTAAATTACCGGATGATCTCAGTTTTGACGAGGCTCAAAAACGATATATCAAAGCCATTGGTAAAGGTTTGAAGAAAGTTATGTCTAAGATGGGTATATCGACTTACCAGTCTTATTGCGGGGCACAGATATTTGATGCCATTGGTTTATCCAGCACATTTATTGATCAATATTTTACCGGTACGGCGACTACGGTCGAAGGTCTCAGTCTTCAGCAAATAGCACATGAAGTCATCAGGTGGCACTCAGATGCCTTTGGTGATAACCCTATTTATAAAAATCACCTGGATGTGGGTGGGGACTATGCTTATCGTTTACGCGGAGAAGATCATGCCTGGACTCCGCAAACTATCTCTAAATTACAGCAGGCCACTCGAGCCAATGACTGGGATACCTATGATGTTTATGCCAAAGCGATGAATGAACAGCAGGAGAGTCTGCTAACTTTTCGTGGTTTGTTTGATCTGGACCTGGCCGAAGAAGAAATTCCTCTGGATGAAGTTGAGCCAGCTAAAGAGATTGTGAAACGTTTTGTGACGGGCGCAATGTCTTTCGGCAGTATCTCTTATGAAGCGCATTCGACACTTGCGGTTGCGATGAATAAAATTGGTGGAAAATCTAACACCGGAGAAGGTGGAGAAGAAGATTCCCGTTTTAACCCGTTGTCGGATGGAACCCAAAATCCTGAACGTTCTGCCATTAAACAGATTGCTTCAGGCCGGTTTGGTGTGACCAATGAATACCTGGTCAATGCCGATGATATTCAGATCAAGATGGCTCAGGGTGCCAAGCCTGGTGAAGGCGGTCAGTTACCGGGACACAAGGTAAATGCACAAATTGCGCGGGTCCGTCACTCAACTCAGGGTGTTGGATTGATTTCACCGCCGCCGCATCATGATATTTATTCAATCGAGGATCTGGCTCAGCTGATACATGATTTGAAAAACGTCAACCCTAAAGCCCGGATTTCGGTCAAGCTGGTTTCTGAAGTGGGTGTTGGAACCGTAGCAGCGGGTGTCTCCAAGGCGCACGCAGATCATGTGACTATTTCCGGTTATGACGGTGGAACAGGCGCTAGCCCGTTAACCTCAATTAAACATGCCGGTTCTCCATGGGAAATCGGTTTATCTGAAACTCATCAGACCCTGGTTCTGAATCAATTACGCGGACGAATAGTAGTTCAGGTAGACGGTGGAATTCGTACCGGTCGTGATGTGGTGATTGGTGCGCTATTAGGTGCCGATGAGTTTGGTTTTGCGACGGCACCACTGATCGTTGAAGGTTGTGTCATGATGCGTAAATGTCATTTGAATACCTGTCCGGTTGGCGTTGCCACCCAGGACCCTGAATTACGTAAGCGCTTTACCGGTAAACCGGAACACCTGATCAATTACTTCTTCTTTGTTGCTGAAGAAGCTCGCCATCTGATGGCAAAACTCGGCTACCGTAAATTCGATGACATGATTGGTCAGATGCAACATCTGGACATGCGTAAAGCGATCGATCACTGGAAAGCTCAGGGTCTTGATTATTCTCGCATACTCACTAAACCGGAAGTCGATGAATCAGTCTCTATTTACCATACTGAAACTCAGGATCATGGTCTGGATAAAGCTATGGATCACGAGTTGATCAAACAGGCTGCCCCTGCGCTTGAAAATGGTGAAGCAGTCAAGATTGATATTGATATTCATAACTATAACCGTACTTTTGGTGCCATGCTGTCAGGCCGTGTAGCTGAACGTTACGGGTTTGCCGGTCTACCTGAAGACACGATTTATATTAAAGCTAATGGTACCGCTGGCCAGTCTTTTGGTGCCTGGTTAGCCAGAGGGGTCACTATTGAACTGGCTGGTGAAGGCAATGATTACGTGGGTAAAGGTTTATCCGGTGGTCGACTGGTTATCTACCCCCCTGAAGATTCTGGCATTGCCAAAGCAGAAGAAAATATCATTGTGGGTAATACGGTACTGTACGGAGCTATTAAAGGTGAATGTTATTTCCGTGGAGTTGCTGGTGAGCGCTTTTGCGTGCGTAACTCCGGTGCAACAGCAGTTGTCGAAGGTCTGGGTGACCACGGTTGCGAGTACATGACGGGTGGTATCGTGGTGTGTATCGGTTCTACCGGTCGTAACTTTGCTGCCGGAATGTCCGGTGGTATTGCTTATGTGCTGGATGAAGATGGAACATTCGAGCAACATTGTAATCTGGCTCAGGTCGAGCTTGAGCCGATAATAGAAGAAGACGATGCGCTGGAAGCGCTGGATCATCAGGGTGGTGACCTGGAGACTCATGGTCGTGTTGATGTCAGTCATGACATGACGCGTTTTGATGCCATTCGGTTACGCCAGTTACTGGAAAATCATTTGCATTATACCAACAGTGATGTCGCTCGAAGAATTCTCGATAACTGGTCTGAAGAATTGCCTCGTTTTGTTAAGGTCATGCCGGTCGATTATCGAAGAGCACTTGAAGAATTGCAGGCTGAACAGTCTCAGAGTTGTGAAAATAGTAAGAGGGCCAGATAATGGGCAAACCAACAGGTTTTATAGAATTCAATCGTCAGGATAGTAGCTACACACCAGTCGCTGATCGCATCACTCATTACAATGAATTTGTGGTTGCATTGAATGATGACGAGTTAAAACAGCAGGCTGCTCGTTGTATGGATTGCGGTATACCTTATTGTCATAGTGGTTGCCCGGTGAATAACCTGATTCCTGACTGGAATGACATGGTTTACAAAGAGGGCTGGCAGGCAGCGGTAGCTGTATTACATTCCACCAATAATTTTCCAGAATTCACTGGACGGATTTGTCCTGCTCCCTGTGAAACTTCCTGTACCTTAAATATTGACGATAAACCGGTCACTATCAAAACTATTGAACGCAGTATTGTCGAAAAGGCCTGGGAAAATGGCTGGATTGAACCTCAGATTGCTGCTCACAAGAGTGGTAAGCGAGTTGCAGTTGTCGGCTCCGGTCCAGCAGGGCTTGCCTGTGCACAGCAACTGGCGCGTGCAGGGCATACAGTACAGGTGTTCGAAAAACAAAGTAAAATCGGTGGATTGTTGCGTTATGGCATCCCTGATTTCAAATTGAACAAACGTATTATCGACAGGCGTATGGCTCAGATGCGTACTGAAGGCGTCATTTTTCATGCAAATACCCATATCGGTGTTGATATTCCAGCCCGTAAACTGGTGGATGAATTCAGTGCCGTTGTATTAACAGGTGGATCTGAACATCCACGTGACCTGCCTGTAGCTGGTCGTGAATTTAACGGCATACATTTTGCGATGGACTTTCTGCGTAATAATAGCCGCCGCGTACAGGATGACTGTTTTCCTGATTCCGAATTTATTTCAGCTACCGGAAAACATGTGGTGGTTATAGGTGGTGGTGATACGGGCTCTGACTGTATTGGTACTTCGACACGTCATGGTGCAACTTCAGTCACCCAGATTGAAATAATGCCGCGTCCTCCTGAGAAAGAAAACAAAGGATTAACCTGGCCGGACTGGCCGAACAAAATGCGTACTTCAAGTTCTCAGGAAGAAGGTTGTGAGCGCATGTGGAGTGTGGTGACTAAAGAGTTTATCAGTGATGATGAAGGCAATGTCAAAGCCGTTAAATGTGCAAAAGTTGAATGGAATAAAGACGAAGAAGACAACTGGAAGATGACTGAAGTGGAAGGTTCTGAATTTGAATTGAAAGCTGACCTGGTGACTCTTGCGATGGGTTTTGTGCATCCAGTTAAGGAAGGTATGCTGGAGGAATTGAAAGTAGAGCTCGATGGCATGGGTAATGTAAAAGGCGAAACAGAAGGCGTCACTGCTTATAAAACATCTATCGATGGCATCTTTTCTGCTGGTGATATGCGGCGTGGACAGTCTCTGGTGGTATGGGCTATACGTGAAGGGCGCCAGTGTGCTCGCGCAGTTGATGAATATCTGATGGGTTCAAGCGAGTTACCTCGATAAATTTTAGATTCAAGGTAAATAGTGGTGCGCCATGCGCACCACAGAACTTCACTCGTTGATGTTCATTTCAATTTCAAATGTTTTTCCGATAGCCTCAACGATTTCCGGATTATCCCACTCATAAGCCCCGCTAACTTTTCTTAAAACTTTACCTTCAGCATTGACAAGAAGGGTCAGTGGAATTCTATCTGCTCCGAGCATATTTTCCAGAAACAGCTGACTGTCCAGGTAATTTTTAAAATTTATGTCAGTTTTTGAGATGAATGATTTTGCTCTGTCTCTGTAGTCATCTGTAGAAACTCCGATAATATTGAATTGTTTGCCGTTATACCGGTCCGCAAGTCTTTGTAGAGATCCCATTTCAGCTCGGCAGGGTCCACACCAGCTAGCCCAGACATTAATGATCAGTGGTTTTCCCTTATAATCTGTAAAAGAACTTGATGAGCCATTAAGCCCATCCAGTTTTGCCTTGCGCAAATAACTGCCTGCTTCCACTTCACCGGGCGTGGCCGCAACTGTGACTGATGATATTAGTGATATTAGTGATATAAGAAAGAACGTTTTCAAAAAAAAATTCATGCAACCATGACCTGTATGTTGTTCTGATAAATTTTATTATAATTTAGAGTAACATAACGGTATGCAGATGAAGACCTGATTCGATCTATATTAATTCGATATCGACAAATGTATCATAAAAAGCAGCACCCTCTGCGATATCCGTTTTACTTTGATTATCTATCAAGACGTTAACCGTTTGCCCTGTTGTGCTGGTTTCTAACCAGGCACATTTTAAACTGCGTTCCTGAACTGCACCCGTTAGCATTGAAACTTTGTTGCCAGCTCGAATGCTGGATTCTGGAAGATGATTATGACAGTGAGACCTTTATCATTACTTTATCAATCTCAAAAAGCAAAGCCAGGGGTTGATACCAGGTTTTGCAGCCACTGATAGTGATGACATAGATCCGGCTGTAAACAAGTTGGCTGTAATTATTTAAAAATTGTCAGTTAGTAATTTTGGTATGAGTCATCTCTGGACGAGAAAAGGGCATGTAGAAAAATATTTAGACTATAATTAAGTCATTAATTTTTTCTATTTTTGATCATTCTATTTTTATAAGTCTTTTCTTATTAAAAAGTAGATGAGTAGAAGTAATATTAAGCCGATTAAATGACGGTTTATTTATTTGAATACAACGATTTAAGTATATGGACTCGGAAAGCATACTTTCAACAAGTGATAATGTCATTAACAACCACCAGGTTTTCTCCAGGAATAAGGCTGTTATGCTCATTACTGACCCTGGTGACGGGGCAATAGTCGATGCCAGTATCGGTGCATGTGAATACTACGGTTATTCCCTCGAAAAGCTGACATCGATGCTCATTTTTGAGGTCAATACCTTGAGCAAAGCTGATCTTACTATCGAAATGGAGGCAGTCTGTAAGGAACAAAAAAATCATTTCAATTTTTCCCACCGTCTTGCTTCAGGAGATATTCGTTCTGTCGAAGTTTATGCCAACCCCATATCTATAGCTAATAGATCATTAGTCTTCTCAATTATTCACGATACTACGAATCAGAAACTTATTGAGAAAGCGCTGATTGATAGCGAGGATCGTTTCAAGGCCCTCAGTGATGCATCATATGGGGGTATTATTATTCATGATAAGGGGCTCATTTTAGAGTGTAATAAAAGTTTATCCGATATCACAGGTTTTACCTATCAGGAATTAGTCGGGATGAATGGACTCGAATTAATTGCTAACAGTTCTCTTCAAACGGTGCTCTCAAATATTAAAAGTGGCTATACTAAAAGTTATGAAGTTGAAGGGGTCCGTAAGGATGGTTCAATTTACCCTGTCGCTATCAAAGGAAAAAATATTACCTTTAAAGGTCAGACGGCAAGAGTCATAGAATTCAGGGATATTACCGATCAAAAGAATGCAGAAGCCAGACTTAAGCTTTCTGCAAGCGTTTTCTCAAATGCGAAAGAAGGTATTACCATTACCGATATAAACGGTTTAATCATTGATGTAAATGACTCATTCACTGAAATTACAGGTTATAGCGCTGAAGAAGTTATAGGTGAAAACCCGAGTATCTTTCAGTCTGGTAGACATCCACCCTCCTTTTATGTCGATATGTGGAAAAGTATTCGTGATAAAGGGCATTGGCAGGGAGAGATCTGGGATCGTCGTAAAAATGGAGAGGTTTATCCATTATCACTTTCAATAACAACAGTTGGGGATCCTTTGGGTGATACCTTAAATTATGTTGGTTTTTTTACTGATATAACTCGATCAAAAGAACATCAGGTTGAGTTAGAGCGTATGGCTCATTATGACGTACTCACTAACCTACCGAATAGAATCTTATTTGCTGATCGCATAGAACAGGCTATGACGCAGTGCCAGAGAAGGAAAACATCCCTGGCAGTTGTATTTATTGATATTGACAGGTTCAAGGATATCAACGATTCCCATGGTCATAATATTGGTGATGAGCTGCTAATCGCCCTGTCAGACCGAATGAAAGGTGCCTTAAGAGAAGGTGATACATTATCACGTTTTGGTGGTGATGAATTTGTCGCGATACTAGCTGACCTGGAGACGGTTCAAGATTGCGAACCCATATTGAATCGAATGTTAGAGGTCGCTGAAGAACCGGTGATTATTCGTGATTATGTATTGAAAGTTTCAGCCAGTATGGGGGTGACTATTTATCCTGATGATGACTCTGATGCTGATAAACTTATTCGACATGCTGACCAGGCAATGTACGTTTCGAAGCAACGAGGCAAAAACCGATATCACTTCTTTGATACTGCACATGATGATGAAGTGAAAATTCATCGAGAAAGTATGCAGGAAATAAAGCATGCTTTCGAGGCGAAACAATTTGTACTTTATTACCAGCCCAAGATTAATATGTTGACGGGCACCGTGATTGGTGCTGAAGCTTTAATTCGCTGGATTCATCCAGAGCGGGGTTTAATTCCTCCGCTGGATTTTCTGCCCGTTATTGATAATCACCCCATTAGTATTGATTTAGGCGAATGGGTTATTGAAACAGCTCTAAATCAAATAAACGAGTGGAAATCATCTGGTTTAATCATGCCTGTCAGCGTGAATATAGGTGCACAGCAATTACAGAGTGACGGTTTTGTAAAATTTTTATCCAGTGTATTATCTGCCTACCCTGATATATCGCCAGATCTTTTAGAATTAGAGGTGCTGGAAACGAGTGCATTAGGTGATCTAAAACAGGTTTCAGAGATAATGCATGCCTGTGTTGATTTAGGCTTAAGCTTTGCTCTGGATGATTTTGGTACAGGTTATTCGTCTCTTACCTATCTTAGACGTTTACCCACAAGCATGATTAAAATTGACCAGACCTTTGTGCGAGATATGTTAGAAGATAGTGAAGACCTTGCAATTATTGAAGGTATTGTCGGGTTAGCTAAATCTTTCAACCTGAATGTGATAGCCGAGGGTGTAGAAACCTATGCCCAGGGTGAATTACTGCAGAAAATGGGTTGTAATCATGTGCAGGGATACGGAGTTGCCAGACCTATGCCTGCTGCAGATATTTATCCCTGGGCCCAAAACTGGCCATCAAATAATCAATGGTGTAGTTAGCTTTAACAAAGCATACAATTATTTTGTATGCTTTTTTATTAACAACTACAGCAGCGATAATCCTAAGGTGATGGTGGCCACGGCCTCATTTCTTCACTGGCTACCCATGACTTTAACCAGTCGGACTGTTGAATTTGTAAATTGGAGATTTTCATTGCGGCTAGAACTTTTTCAGTTGGAACTACTTTTCCTTTACCGGTAACAGCGGTACGTAGTAAAACGGATGAAGCGGGTTGATCTTTAATCCACATAGACTGTGCTACATAAATCCATTTTTCATCAAACCCGGCAACCTGGGTACGCATGCTTACCCTGTTGAACATCTTTACCCGTTTCCTGTATCTGATCGTGCTTCCTGCCACCACTAAACCCCAGCTGTTTTGCTTCAGAATTTTTGAAAATCCTGTTCTTACCGACAGGTTAAATCTTCCCAGGTCATATAACGTTAAAATTCTTCCATTATTCATTTCGAGAAAAATATCAATATCCCAGGGCATGCAAAGGAACGTGGTTTCAGTAATAGAAGAAAATTCTACAGGTTTAGATAAAGCTGCATGAGCTATTGAGGTGATTAGTCGTCGAAATGGATACATGTGCTATTAGTCTGAGATATCGGCTTCAATTTCTTCCAGTTGTTCCTGGATCATTTTTTCATCTTCTATCATAACAGTGCCACATAGTCGATAAATTATAAATTCTGTACCCATACCCGGAGAGGTTATAATATCAGGATTATCAGCTGTAATCCCATTATTGCTCTTTATTAAAGTAAAGTTTTTAAGGTATTATTTGAGAATTCACCCTGGTCCATGTTTTGCATAATCATAAGTTTCGATCTTAATAAGAATTAGACTCAACAATGAATACTTTTGAATATAATTTCCTCGGCATCAACAAGACCTTTGGTTCTAAATCCGTGGTTAAAGATGCTCGATTAAAGGTTAAAAATGCCTGTTGTACTTTGTTGATCGGCGAGAATGGCTGTGGCAAATCAACACTGCTTAAAATAATTTCCGGCCTTGAAAAACCTGATAGTGGTTTGATTCGAATAAATGACAAAGATTATAAGTGGGGGCAGGGCAAGTCTGTTTTACTGAAAAATATTATGTACCTGCATCAACAACCTTATATGTTTGATGGCAGCGTGGAAAAAAACCTGCAATACCTGGTCAAAGTCAGCAGACAACCGGCGCAGTTAATTGATGCAGCGATTGAATGGGCAGGACTGCACGATATCATTCATCAGGATGCAAAAAATCTATCTGGTGGTGAAAAACAACGAGTTGCAATCGCCAGAGCTTATTTGAGAAACCCCGAAGTTGTGTTGCTGGATGAACCCACTGCTAACCTGGACCATGTTTCAAAATTAAGAACCCTGAAGTTATTAAAACAATTCAAAAGCCGTGGCATAGCGATGATTATTGCCAGTCATGATCCTGATATTTTTACCACGCTACAGGATGAGCGTTTGCAACTGGACAATGGTAAATTAACAAACCTGAAACCACGTAAAAAATCAGATAAAATCACCGATATCAATAATTACAAAGCCAGAAGTGCATGAAGCAACTGCAACTTGAAGACATAACCGTTGTTATCCTTGCGGGTGGTAAAGGGCGACGAATGGGGGGGCAGGATAAAGGCCTGGTCAACTATAAAAATTTCTCATTGATACAACATGTTATCGATGCAATCAGTCTGCAAACCTCTCAAATAGTGATTAATGCGAACCGAAATGTCGCTGAATATGCCGCTTTTGGCTATCCGGTGATTGAAGATACTTTAACTGATTTTCAGGGCCCCCTGGCCGGGTTTCTTGCTGCGATGTCGAGTGTCACGACAGACTATATCCTCACCTTGCCTTGCGATGGCCCCGTTATTACTGAAAATTATGTGACTAAAATGCTGCAAGGATTAAATCAAACAAAAGCAGATTTAGCGATAGCTTATGATGGGAGCAGAATGCAGCCGGTGTATGCATTGATTCCAGTGAATTTAAAAAATAGCCTTAACCAGTTTCTTGACAGTGGTGAACGAAAAATAGACTTATGGTATCAACAACATGACTTTACGCTGGTTGAATTTGCTGCCGATAGTGAGTTTTTTACCAATATCAATACACCTCAGGACCTGAAGAAATACAGCTAATGTCCCAACAATCAAGGTTGCCTCCCGTTATTGGATTTTCTGCCTACAGTGGTACCGGGAAAACTACCCTGCTAAAAAAGATTATTGCACTATTGCGTAAGCGGGACATAAGACTGGCAGTCATCAAACATGCCCACCATGATTTTGAAATAGATCATCCTGGTAAAGATAGCTTTGAGTTAAGAAAAGCCGATGCTTATCAGATGTTAATTTCCTCCGGCAAACGAAAAGCACTGATTACTGAATTTGCATCTTTTCAGGATGAGCCCTCGTTAAATGAACTGATTAATGATCTTGATCATGAGAATATAGATTTGATCCTGGTGGAGGGGTTTAAGCGCGAACATTTTGCTAAAATCGAGCTGCACAGAGAGAGCTTGAATAAACCCTATCTGTTTGAAAATGATAGCGATATTATTGCCCTGGCAACCGATCATCCGGTTAATACGGAAACGGATTTAATGCTGTTGGATATGAATAATCCGGATGCTATCGCTGACTTTATATTTAACCTGGTTTATTGATCGACTTAACAGGAAAAATATTTACCACGAAGCTCACGAAGGTTATTTATTGATAGCTAATTCACTAAATTTAAAGGTTAGAATAGCATTTATAGAGTTCTGTATAAATCACAGGTATCCAGACAATACAGTACCATTTAATTTTATAATCCTTTAAATTTATCTTCGTGTACTTCGTGGTGCAAAAGTTTTTAAGATATTTGAAAGTGTAGACAATATGAAAATTGAAAATGAACCCGGCTGTCATACAGCTGTAGAACCCGGTGTTATCACTGTTCCTGAAGCAGTTACCAATATCCTCAACAACACTCACTCAATAGCTGATTTTAGTAAACTGCATATTCGGCAATGCCTGTACAGAGTTTTATTTGAAGACATTAAATCGCCTATTGATGTGCCCGGGCACAATAATTCAGCGATGGATGGTTATGCTATTTTATCTGATGATATCCCCGTGAAGGATAGTAAAACGTTTACAGTCATAGGCACTGCGTTTGCCGGTCAACCGTTTAGAGGGCGTTGTCAGGCTAATGAATGTGTTCGAATTATGACCGGGGCGATGGTGCCTGATAATACCGATACCATAGTGATTCAGGAAGACGTTCAGGTACATGATGAAAGCGCAATAGAAATTGGACCGGGGCATAAAAAAAATCAAAACCTTCGCTATGCCGGTGAAGATATAAAAACCGGCTCAACTGTGCTTTCTAAGGGCTCTGTCATTAAATCGGCTGACCTGGGCGTTTTAGCATCACTTGGCATCAATGAAATAAAAGTGGTAAGAAAACCCAGGGTGAGTTTTTTCTCTACGGGTGATGAATTGAAGTCCATTGGCCAGACCCTGAAGAAAGGAGAAATTTACGACAGTAATCGTTATAGCCTTTACGGATTATTGTCTGATTGCGATGTGGATATCATCGATATGGGGGCGGTCAAAGATGAGCCTGATACCATTAGACAAACTCTGCTATCGGCTGCTGCCTGCTCAGATGTGATTTTAACTTCAGGTGGCGTATCGGTTGGAGAGGCTGACTACATCAAAGGGATTTTGCAGGAAATTGGCAGCATGGATATCTGGAAAATTGCGATGAAACCGGGTCGACCATTAACCTTTGGTCAAATTAATAACAGTATGTTTTTTGGTTTACCGGGTAATCCTGTTGCTGTTATGGTCACTTTTTACCAGTTTGTAAAACCGGCTCTTAACAAGATCAAGGGCATGAGTTTTAAACCACCCTTATCACTCAAGGCGGAATCTTTATGTTCTATAAGAAAAAACCCGGGTAGAAGAGAGTTTCAACGGGCGATTGCATCCACGGATGAAAACGGCAATTTGCAGGTAACGCTTACGGGAAAGCAGGGTTCAGGTATTTTAACCTCCATGAGTCAGGCTAACTGTTTCATTGTGTTAACAGAGGATCGCGGAAGTGTAGCGCAGGGTGATCTGGTTGATATTCAATTTTTTGAGTTTTATTAACAAATGACTATCTGATGTTTAGAGTTATCCTTAGCGTTGTTTTATCCTGTTTATCTTTGTTCCTTCTATCCTGTTCGGATAAACAACGATCGCCTGAAGATGAAATAAGGCAGTACATTGCAACAGGTATTGAAGCTGCGGAGAATAGAAGTGCTGGTGATGTTACAGACCTCGTTCATCAAAACTATCGTGGTCAGAGAAATCTGGACAGAAATCAGCTTGAAAAACTGTTACGGGTGTATTTCTTCAGGCATAAAAATATATTTCTCTTTACTAAAAATCTGGAAATTGATTTACATTCTGATAGTGATGCATCGGTGAGTTTACATGTTGCGATGGCCGGTAGCGCAATATCCAGTGTCAGTATGCTATCCAGTCTACGTGCAAGAATTTATAAATTCGAACTGGAGTTGGTCAAACAGGATAAATGGTTGTTGCAGAGTGCAAAATGGTACCCAGCCGGATTAAGTGACATGCAGTAAACTTTTATATTAGAGAAAACAGACTCTTCAAAATCCATGAAGGACAGTCTAATTATTAAAAATGGACATAATAAGTTGCCAGGGTAATACTTATCTGGAATTAATGTTTTTAGGTTGTTATCTAAAATGCCAATATTATCCAGCTCAAGGTTACGTCTTAAATTACAAACTCGCTTAATGTTAGCTTTTGCTTTTGTTGTTCTTATTCAGGCGGCAATTACAGGAGGTATCACTCACAGCTATATTCAGGTCATCCTTGAGAATCGAATTGGGGAACAGGCCCTGCAACTGTCAAAGGTTGTATCCCATTTGCCACAGATAAGACAGGGCCTTCAGCAAAGAGATGTTAACCAGATTCAGCCACTTGCCGAACTTCTTCGAAAACAAACAGATGCAAGATTTATCGTGGTGGGAGACGAAAATAACATACGTTTTTCTCATCCAATCCCCGAGAGAATTGGTAAAAAAAGAGTAGGCGGGGATAATCAGAGAGCACTTGAGTCCGGTGAGTCGTATATTTCTAAAGCCGTTGGAAGTCTCGGGCCATCCATTCGAGGTAAGTCGCCGGTATTTGATAATGAAGGTAACGTGATTGGTGTAACCAGCGTTGGTTATATGCTGGATCGTGTTGATCAAACCATTCAGGGTTACCAGCAATCTGCTTTGCTGGTCGTACTGATATCGTTAATTATCAGTATCATTACCGGGATAATCGTAACCCGCTATTTCAAAAGAGTCCTGTTTGGTCTGGAGCCTGAAGAAATAGCTAGCTTATATGAAGAACGTAACACCACTCTTGAAACTATCCGTGAGGGTGTTATCTCAATTGATGCTGAAGGATTAATTACTACTTTCAATAAAACCGCTCTTGAAACACTGGGCATCAAAGATAACAAGTTGACAGGTCGTTCGATACGGGATGTCTTTCCTCAAAGTGACTTATGGAAAGTACTTGAAACGGGTGACGTAGAGCTTGATCGGGAAATCATCATCAATGATCAACATTTAATTGTGAATCGATTGCCCATAAAGCTCGACAATAAAGTTACTGGCGTCGTATCCAGTTTTCGGCCTAAAGGTGAAATCGAACTTCTGAGCCGGAAACTATCTCACATTGAACAGTATGCTGAAACATTACGTTCACAAAGTCATGATTATGCCAATAAGTTGCACACAATTGCGGGTCTCATACAAATCAATGCTAATGATCAGGCACTTGAGCTGATAGGCCAGGAAAGCCGGGGATTACAGGAACTGGTTCATTTACTGGTTGAAGCTATTCCTGACCCTGTTCTGGCTGGCTGCATCCTTGGCAAATATAACCGGGCTCATGAACTGGGTCTGGAACTGGTCGTGGATTCATCCAGTCATTTAACCAATATTCCCCCGCATATGACTTCTGAAAAGCTGATGTCCCTGATGGGTAATATTGTTGATAATGCTTTTGAAGCTACCCGTCAAAATCTACTGAAACAGACAAGTGGGTCAAACCAGGTATTAATTTCAATCAGTGATTATGGAAACGACCTCATTTTTGAAATAGAAGATCATGGAGCAGGAATTCCTGAGGAAGATAAAAATCGAATTTTTGATAAAGGAATCAGTAGCAAGGTAGATCAGGGGCATGGATATGGGCTTTATCTGGTAAAATCTATACTGCTGGAATTTAATGGCCATATCGATCTGGAAAATACAGAAAGTGGTGGCATCCGTTTTATCGTTTATTTGCCCAAAAAATTAAAATAACAGGAATTCAACTTGACTGCACAAAATATCATACGCGTTGTTATTGCTGAGGATGATTCCCGCATTGCGGAAATTCAGCAACGTTTCATGGAGCGTATCGAAGGCTTTGAAGTTGTAGGCCTCTCTCACAGTCTCGATCAGACAGAACAAATGGTTGAGATTCTGCAACCTGATCTGCTATTACTCGATATACATTTCCCTGACGGCAATGGACTCGATTACCTGAAAAAAATTCGTGAGCAAAAGATTAATACTGATGTCATTTTAATGACTGCTGCCCGTGATATAGAAACATTAAAATCGGCAATGCACGGTGGCATATTCGATTATATCGTTAAACCACTGGTTTTTGAGCGTATCGAAGATTCCATGAATCATTATTTACAACATGTTCAACGATTAAATTCTTTACACAGAGTTGATCAGAAGACTATCGATTCTTTACTTCCCCGCAGAGGTTCAGATAGTGCCAATGTATCTACAGAACACTCCCTTCCAAAAGGTATTGATGCTTTGACCCTGGTTAAGGTTCGAGACCTGTTCGAGGCCACGGGTAGCCCATTAGGAGCTTCAACTGTGGGTGATAACATTGGAGTTAGCCGAACCACGGCACGTCGTTATCTTGAATACCTTGTTAGCAGTGGAGAGTTGATTGTAGATGTGAGCTATGGTGGTGTTGGCAGGCCCGAACGCTACTATCGTAGTGCAAAGTAAATCACTGTGAACATTATGAACAATATTTATTTAATACACTAAAAACCCAGTATTTTCGTAATCTTTTTTTAATAACTTTCAACCTTTAATGTGTATGGACTTATTCCAAAACGAGGAGGAGAGAGTCGTGAAATCTATTCAAAAACTGGGGCGTCGCCGCATACTGGCGATGACATTAAGCAGTATTGCAAGTATCGCTATTGGTACAACATCATTATCCGCTCAAGCGAGTGGCTCTATTGATTCCATACACTTTTTAATACCTGGTGGAGCGGGTGGTGGCTGGGACGGAACAGCCAGGGGTACCGGGGAAGCCCTGACAAAATCAGGTCTTATCAAAACAGCCTCTTATCAAAATATGTCTGGTGGTGGCGGTGGTAAAGCTATAGCCCACCTGATTGAAACGGCTAACCAGTCACATGGCACATTAATGGTTAATTCAACCCCCATTGTTGTCCGATCCTTAACCAAAGTTTTCCCTCAATCTTTCAGGGATTTGACGCCAATCGCTGGAACCATAGCTGATTATGGAGCTTTTGTGGTTACAGCTGCTTCTCCAATTAAATCCTGGAAAGATGTTGTTGCCGGCTTCAAAAAAAATCCACGTAAAATGAAATTTGCAGGCGGTTCTTCTAAAGGGAGTCTTGATCACCTGGTACCTGCAGCTGCAATTAAAGCTGAAGGCCTGGATCCAAAAAAACTTAGATATATTCCTTATGACGCAGGTGGTAAGGCAATGGCAGGACTTCTGTCGGGAGAGGCTAAATTACTATCAACCGGTCTGGGTGAAGCACTTGAAATGAGTAAAGCAGGGCAGGTTCGTATCCTGGCTATTACGGCACCCGCACGTTTAAAAGATGCGCCCGATGTACCTACTTTAGTCGAAATGGGTAATCCAACCGTTTTTGCAAACTGGCGCGGTTTCTTTGGAGCTCCTGGTTTGTCAAAAGATAAAGCCAAAGCCTATGCAGACATATTAGGTAAAATGTATGACACACCGGCCTGGGAGACAGTTCGATCACGAAATGGCTGGGTCAACGTCTTCAAGCCAGGTGATAAATTTTACAGCTTTCTTGAAGATCAGGAAAAACAGGTTGGTGCATTAATGCGCGAACTTGGTTTTCTATAATCTTAGATACGCCACTAAAAAAACTGGTACAGGTACAACCCTGTACCAGTCTAACAGGAGAGTCCTCATGAATCTCACTAAAGAACGAATTGGTGCTCTATTTTTTTTAGCCCTGTCAATCATCTATGGTTACTACGGAAGTGAAATTCGGCTTTACCCGGGAGATGAACTTGAACCGATGACAGCCAGAACAATGCCTTATTTTCTTTCGCTAATGGGCATAGGGTTTTCACTAGTATTACTCATTACAGGAAAAAAACACGATCTGGACGATCATGATCAGTCAAGGGAATGGATACCGGTAGTTCTATTAATTTCACTGACATTATTATACGGCCTGACTCTGGACTGGCTGGGTTTTATCGT
>JAAEMR010000256.1 GCA_024225395.1 Gammaproteobacteria bacterium | reverse complement strand
TATAATTAAGCAATTATTAGATGAAAATGCTTATTTAAAGGATCTGTCTGTAGGTACACTGGAGACTGTAAAGTTGATGCCAGGTTATGATGAAGCAATAGAGGAATTAAAAACTAAACTAAAAGAAGATGGAGAGAAAAAGAAGATGGAAGTACAGGCTGATTAAAGCCTTACGCTATACTAATAAGCTTACATCTTGGCAGAAGTTTGCGTCACGTGTCGGGTACATGGGCGCAGGCTTTGTCATAGCAGGGCAATGGACAATTGAACCTATGTTTTTTATCATAGGATTTATTTGCGTGATAGTACAAACATCATCACGTAAACAATGGAACTTAGTTGCTTTAAACATTAACGGTTTAATAGCATGGATCATACACTTAATAAACGGAATATAAATGTGGAACAATGAATGGAAAAAAGGAGAAGATTACCCTAAGTGGGGTGATACAGATGTATATAAAAAAACTATATCAGGTGGTTACTTACTACAAGATGAAACGCCTCGTGATGCATACATGCGAGTTGCTAAAACAGTTGCGCGTAGACTTTACAAACCTGAGATGGCCGGAACGTTCTTTGATTATATTTGGAATGGTTGGTTGTGTCTGGCTAGTCCTGTGTTATCAAATACAGGGACTGATCGCGGTTTACCTATATCTTGCTTTGGCATTGATGTTGCAGACTCGATTCAGGACATAGGGCAGAAAAACTTAGAGATGATGCTACTCGCTAAGCACGGCGGTGGAGTTGGCATTGGTATTAATATGATTAGACCCGCTGGCGCTAAAATAACAGGTAATGGAACAAGTGATGGCGTTGTGCCGTTTTG
>JAAEMR010000255.1 GCA_024225395.1 Gammaproteobacteria bacterium | reverse complement strand
TAGTTTCTACCACATTCTTTCCAATGCTCCATTGGCTTGTGCGGTTGCAATAGCTTGCGCTCCTTTCTCTCCCGATAGAGTTCTTGTTCGTTACCCCGTGAACGGTTACGCTAATAGGTATACTGTCCCCCGAATACCTGGACAAAAAATAATCTGTTCTGACTTGCAGGCAATGCTCCATAAATTGTTTTTGAACAGATTGTTGATCCCAAATTGGGATCATGCTAGCATGTCATATTATGAGGGTTATCGCAAAATCCATGCTTAGATTATTCTGGGAAAGTAATCCGAAATATCGTGATGCAAAAAAGCAGATGACTGAGTGGTATAACTATTGTGCAAATGCCTATTGGAGCTCGCCTCACGAACTTAAGGCTGACTTACGTAATGCCAGCGTATTAAAGAACAATCGTGTCGTTTTTAATATCTGTGGGAATAAATATAGAATTATTGTATTAACGGATTATTCCAGGCATGGAATGCTTATACGCTTTGTGGGTACTCATAAGCAATACGATGAAATCCAGGATATTGATAATATTTGAGGTCATATTATGAAATTGAAACCGATAAAAAACAAAACTGATTTAAAGAAAGCGTTAAATCGTATTGATGAGCTTTGGGGTGCTAAGAGTAATACTGAAAAAGGGGATGAGCTTGACGTCCTGATGTTATTGGTTGAAAAGTATGAGGAAGAGCATTATCCAATACCACCGTCAGATCCCATTGAAGCAATCAAGTTTTTAATGGAGCAGAAAGCGCTGACTCGAAAAGATCTGGAACCGTATCTTGGTACCCGAGCTCGTGTTTCTGAAGTGCTGAATAAAAAACGTAACCTCACTTTGCCAATGATAAAAAAATTACATCAAGGTTTGAATATTCCTTACAATTGTTTGATTGCTTAGTACCGATATTTATATACTTGTCGCTTTATCTGGCAGCAAGCCTCTCAACACATTTCTAACTCCCTGAAATATGTGGAAAACCTTTTAGCCAAACCTCTTCCTGGCCTTGTGTTGTGCGGGATTCCCCATGCTTAAGTCTGTAAAATCAATAAGTTATAAAATGGTGATATGGGAATACCCACTAAAATCATACAGTTACAAAATGATGTGAGAGATTATAACTCGCATCGATAATCGCATCGGTATTTATTTTCAAGATTGTTGCAGTATGAATTATTATGCTGGGTTGTATCGTTTGATACTCAATTAGTTTTTTCCCCAGGCAATATCAAATTAAGTTTTGTCCGAGCGGCTACATCTCTGACCCATGGCTGTTGATCCCAGTGACGATGTGCAAAAGCAGTAATATCTTCTTCAAATTTTAATGAAGCACCAATCATATCCAGACCCTCAAGCAACATTCTCTGATGACGGTCCGATATATTGAAAGACAGGGTCATGTTTGATACGTGTATATCAAGCGTGCTCAGGTTTATTTCGATATTTAATGGAATGCTGTTATCACAGCTTTGATGCATGATTTCGTCCACATCTTTTTGAGGTAGTATCACCGCAAGCAGACCGTTATTCATGGCATTTGAATAGAAAATTTCTCCAAAGCTCGACGCTATCACAGCCTTGATCCCAAACTGCTGTAGCCCCCAAACGGCATGCTCTCGACTCGATCCACAACCAAAATTAGGCCCAGCTATCAAGATCTTTGTGTCAGCGTATTCAGATTTATTAAGCACAAACTCGGGGCGTATTTGACCCTCACCATCAAATCGTAAGTCCCACAGAACTCCCTTATCAAGGCCCTTTTTGTCAATTCCTCGCAGAAACTGCTTGGGCATAATCTGGTCAGTATCCAAATTGGCAATATCCAGTGGTGCTGCCTTGCCAATAATTAGCTGTGAATCAGACATTGTTATCTCCTAGATTGCGTACATCTGTAATATGGCCTGTTACGGCAGCTGCGGCAGCCATTGCCGGACTCATTAAGTGAGTAATAGCACCTCGACCTTGACGACCTTCAAAGTTACGATTGGTACTAGAAGCACAGCGAATTCCTGGTTCCAGTACATCATCGTTCATGGCTAGACACATTGAGCAGCCTGGCTTACGCCACTCAAAACCGGCATCGATGAGTATTTGTGCAATGCCTTCTGACTCTGCTTGATCCCTGACTGCTCCCGAGCCAGGCACTACCATTGCACGAACACCAGATTGTACCTGCCGGTCTTTAACCACCGTTGCAACTTCTCTCAGGTCTTCAATACGCCCATTGGTACATGAACCTATGAATACATGTTGAACAGCTATGCCTTCCAGAGGTATACCCTCTTCCAGTCCAGTGTAATCCATGGCCTTTTGTATGCTTACGCTTTGCGGTCCATCAGCAATAGGCACTCTCCCGGTTACTGGTATTGCCTGATCCGGACTGGTTCCCCAGGTGACATAGGGAACTACCTCTTGTGCATCAAATATATATTCCATATCAAATTCAGCATCCACATCGGAGCGGAGTGTAGCCCAATATTTGAGTGCATCTTCACGTTGCTCTTCAGTAATATCAGACGCCCTGGCAAAGACGTATTCGATTGCCTTTTCATCCGGTGCGATGAGAGCACCACGAGCACCTGCTTCAACGGCCATATTGCACAAGGTAAAACGTGCTTCTATCGACAAATCATCAATAGCACTACCACTAAACTCAACCACGAATCCACGTGCTCCCTGGGCACCGATCCGGCTAATTATCATCAATATCAAATCTTTAGATGTTGTACCTACTGGCAGCTTTCCATCTATACGGATGTGCATATCTTGCGCTAAGCGATAAACCAGTGTTTGGGTAGCTAACACATGCTCTACTTCAGAAGTACCTATGCCAAAACCCAGAGCACCAAGTGCCCCGTAGGTTGTCGTATGACTGTCACCGCAGATAACCACCATACCAGGACGAATCATGCCATGCTCAGGCGCTATGATATGTTCAATACCCTGTAGTTCATCATTGGTATCAAATAATGGGATGCCGTGGCGTTCACAATTACGTTTTAAATTGCTCGCTTGAAGTGCTGAAGATGGATCCTTTATCACACGGTGCGCATCAGGGTTGGTTGGAATGATATGACTCACTGTAGCTATATTCTGACCTGGCATAGCCACTTTTCGTTCTAGCTCATGTAATCCGGCAAATGCCTGCGGGCTGGTGTATTCATTCATCAGATGCAAGTCGCAAAACAAGAGTACGTTTTGTGCATCCAACACAGCTACGGTATGTGATTCCACAAGTTTACGATACAAGGTTTTTGATTTCATTTTGACCCCTTTTTTAATGTCTGACTTAGATAGAATGGCAAAGCGTGTTCGAGCAATTCCTGTGGAGCCTCCTCAGCGATATAGTGTCCACAAGACAAGGCTTCTCCAACAACTTCATTGGCAATTAATTTCCACTCTTCTAAAGGGTTGAAGCAATTATGAACGACTCCTTGTTTACCCCATAAGACTAGTAATGGAATATCCAGCTTTCGTCCAGCATCCACATCTTCCTGGTCATGCTCCAGATCTATGCCAGCAGCAGCACGATAATCTTCACATATACCATGAGCTGTTCCACGCAAGGTTATACAACGCTCATATTCCGCTAGTGCACGTTTATCAAATGGAGCAAGACCTGCGCTGCGATGTCCCATCACTTCATGGATGTAAGTTACCGGATCAGCTTCGATTAATTGTTCTGGCAATTTTGTGGGTTGAATAAGGAAAAACCAGTGCCAGTAACTGCGAGCAAATACCTCCGAGGTTTTTCGGTACATAGCCAACGTAGGAGCTATATCCAAAAGTATCATTCGCTCCACTACACCAGAGTGGTCCATAGCAAGTCGATGAGCTACACGAGCACCTCTGTCATGCGCAAGAATACTGAAGCTGTCAAACCCCAGTTTTTTCATCATTGTTACCTGATCCTGTGCCATGATACGTTTTGAATATTTTTCATGATTTCGACCTCCGGAGGGTTTGGAGGAGTCTCCATACCCTCGCAGGTCTGCAGCAATTACCCTATGACTTTTGCTCAGAGTAGGTGCAACACGATGCCAAAGTGCACGTGTTTGTGGATGACCATGGAGTAATAGCAATGGAGGACCTGATCCTCCAATTGATACGGCTATCTCAACACCATGACCAACATCAACTTTATGGTGCTCAAAGCCAGGGAGCAGCTCGAACAACAGGAAATTGTCTGACATGTTAATTTCTTCCTTCATAGTAATATGAGTCAGTCGACACGATTCATTTATCGAATTTAATATCATTAAAAACTGGCTAAATAACTTTTCTGTTTTGCCCTTTTCCCGAGCTATTTAGTAATAATCTCCGGCCCCATCATCATTGTGGGTAGCCATGTTGATACAAAGGGTACGTAGGTTACGATGATTAAAAACAGAAACATGATAATTAGCCATGGCGCAGCGGCTTTAACCACACTCAGCATGGACATGCCTGCAACGCCAGCCGTTACAAACAGGTTTAATCCTACCGGTGGAGTGATCATACCAATCTCCATATTGACGACCATGATAATACCCAGATGAATGGGGTCTATACCTAAGGCAATGGCGATTGGAAAAACCAAAGGTGCAACAATGATCAACAGACCTGATGGTTCCATGAATTGACCACCAATTAACAACAGGACATTCACAACAACAAGGAAGAGTATGGGGCCAAAGCCGGCTGATAACATAGCTTCCGTGATAGCCTGTGGAATACGTTCTTCTGTGAGTACGTGTTTCAGAATTAACGCATTAGCGATAATAAACAGCAGCATGATGGTTAATTTGCCAGCCTCGAACAAACTATGCCTGGTATCTTTATGCCAAAACACGGAGAGTCCACGCCAAAGAATCATAACACCACCAGCACCCTTTTCTTTGAATGGCCCCATATCCTGATAGACAAAGTTGGCAATTAAAAAAGCATAAATGGCAGCTACCGCGGCAGCTTCAGTTGGTGTAAAAATCCCACCGTAGATACCTCCGAGGATAATAACGATCAGTAGTAGTCCCCAGCTAGCATCTTTGGCAGCATCAAATACTTCACCCCAGCCAGCCCATGGTTGAGCAGGAAGGTTTTTGTATCGAGCGACAATGTAGATGCCTAGCATGAGCATTCCACCAGCCATCAGACCGGGAATAACTCCTGCTAAAAACATGCGTCCGACGGAAACGTCCGTTGCAGCTGCGTATACCACCATGACGATAGAAGGCGGGATTAATATGCCCAGGGTACCTGCGTTACATATAACACCCGCGGCAAATTCTTTGGTATAGCCTACCTGTACCATTCCAGCGATAACAATGGTACCAATAGCAACAACCGTTGCAGGTGATGAGCCTGATAATGCAGCAAACATCATACAGGCAAATACAGATGCCATCGCAAGGCCACCTCTAAATGAACCTACAACGGCTATAGCAAAACGAATGATTCTATGTGCAACTCCACCGGTTGACATAAATACAGAAGCCAGAATAAAGAAGGGTATAGCCAGTAAAGTATAGTGGCCTTCAAAGGCTGAAAACAGGGTTTGTGCTACCGATGCTAAAGAGGCATCTGAGTGAATCATTAAAAAAATGATACTAGAGAGCCCGAGAGAAACAGCAATCGGAACGCCAATAAGCATAAAGCCTATAACCATGAGAAATAGTATTAATATATCCATTATGATTTAACTTGCTGGCTGTTTTCTTCATTATGATGCAGTAGCTCATCTTCGTAAGCTTTTGCTTCTTCTAATTCGTCTTCCACTTCATGACTGGCGATGATTTTATCAATATCGCCTTTTATTACGCTCCACCCTAGTTGTAAAAATCGAAAGGTGACCAGGGCTAAGCCAATGGGCAGAGCTAAATAAGGGATAAAGCGTGGCATTTTTTCGTATGCTTCGCCTTCGTTTAACCAGCCTTCAATAAATCGAAGGAATTCAGGCATAGGGATATCATCGGTTTCCAGCCAAACACGTTCTGTGGCAAAGGGATACCAGTAGTTCCAGGAACCAATTAATAACAATATGGAAAAAGCCAAACAGCAGGATACTGCAACAATGGCTAAAATTTTACGAGTGGGTGGGGATACCAGGTTGATAACAATATCAACGCCAATGTGTATGTGTTTTTTCACTGCGTAGGATGCACCCATAAGCACTAACCACGCAAATAAAAATACTGTCAATTCAAGAGCCCACAAAATATTACTATTAAATAAGTAGCGAGCAATAACGTTGGCGAATGTGATTAGTGTCATTAAACCGAGGCATATTGCTATGCTGGTTTCTTCAATATCATCAATGATTTGTCCAATCCTTGATATTGTTTCTTGATTCATAATAATCCCCTTAATTATTATTATCCGTGACCGAACAAGCCGGTCACAGATTTCATCATTTTTATCAGTTAATAATGGACTGAAGCTTATAGATGCTAGCCGTTATTAGCTGTTAGAGCGGCATCCATCAGGTCTTTTCCGATGTTTTTCTCAAACTTCTTCCAGACAGGCTTCATTGCTTCAACCCAAGCCTGACGCTGTTCGGGAGTTAATGTCCGAACAACACCACCAGCCTTGATGATTTCCTGCTTATTCATCTCGTTAACTTTCGTTGATTCTATATTTCGTAACTCAGTAACTTCCCTGAGTATTTGTGCAAAATGCTCACGAGTATCTCTTGGTAAACCTTGCCACCACTTGCTTGATGTGACCACCAGATAATCAAGAATGCCATGATTGGTTTCTGTTACTCCATCCTGAACCTCGAAAAATTTCTTACCATAAATGTTCGACCAGGAGTTTTCCTGACCGTCGATGACTTTAGTTTGTAGTCCACCATAGACTTCCTTGAACGACATTTTCTGAGGACTTGCACCAAGTTGTTCGAATTGTGCTACCAGTACATCAGAAGCCATCACCCGAAACTTTAAATTCCTGGCATCACCAGGTTTAACCAAAGGTTTATTTGCAGACAAATGTTTCATGCCGTTATGCCAAAATTCAAGCCCCTGCAAGCCTCTTCTCTGCATCGCGTTCTTGAGTTTTTTTCCACCCTGAGAGTTTTGGAATCGATCCACAGCATCAACATCCTCAAACAGAAAAGGTAGATCGAAGATGCGGAACTTTTTGGTGAATTTTTCAAATTTTGACAGCGAAGGTGCGGCCAATTGCACGTCACCATTGAGTATGGCTTCGAGTACTTTTTTATCGTCGTACAAAGTCGAGTTTGGGAACACCTGCATGCAGGCCTTGCCATTCATTTCTTCGTTCACACGTTTTTCCAACAAAGTTGCGGCGATCCCCTTGGGGTGCTTATCAGTATTTGTAACATGACTGAATTTGATAACGATTTCGCCGGGATCGCAATTGGCTATTGCTGATGATGTACCCGCTAAACAAAGGGATGTGATTATTACTTTAATAATTGATTTCATTTCTTCACCTATCGTGGTTGAGTATGATTTTCTACTTATTTACAGTGACTTTTAAAGGTTATCACTTGAGATAGAAGTGATTGCCGGTTATTATTGATCAGTAATTCCGATCAATAATAATATATTCCAGATTAATGGTATCGAAATTATCGTAGGTGTTTTCTAAGCAGATGACACAGTAGGCACTAATGACGGTATATTCTGAGAGTCTGTTTTGGCCACTTTTCTGAAATGAAAGCACTTAAAAAAGGCAGACAATACCTGTGATCAAGACCATACTGACCAGGAATTAAACTCTATGGACTTAAAACAGCTTGAATGTTTTGTTGCAGTTGCTGAGGAGCTTAGTTTCCGGCGTGCAGCTGAACGATTGTCTATGAGTCAATCTGCGGTATCAGATAGGATTTCGACCTTAGAATATAGCACGGGGATCACGCTTGTATTTCGCACAACACGTCAAGTTAGTCTCACTCAGGCTGGAGTTGAGTTTCTAAAAGACATTTCAGTCATACTGAAAGACATTGACAGATCTGTAGAAAATGCACGTCGAGTTGCAGCATCTGGGTTGAATCGTATTCGGGTCAGTGCAATTGATGAAGCAAATTTAATGCTGCTACCACGCATACTTATTGAGTTCAGAAAAAGTTGGCCAGATATTGCTGTGCAGCTTCTTGAAATATCATCTTCAGACAAACACCTTCAAGAGCTAATTAATCGACATGCCGATGTTGCATTTATCCGGCAGTCAATAAATAACGACTATATAGTCAGCGAATTGTTATACCAGCAACCAATTGTCGTTGTCGTTAACGAGAACAGCCATCTAGCCAAAGCTCGAGCTCTGCAGGTATCTGAAATTGCTGAAGAGAATATTATTGGATATCCGAAACATGCACGACCAATATTGCATGATGTTATTTGGAACAGCTTTAGGGCAGAGAACATTCAGCCGAGAATTACCAGCGAAGTCATCGACAAATCAACACTTATGCAATTTGTTGTCCAAAATCTCGGCATAGGGCTGGCACCACAGTGGATTAAGAACATATCTCCAGGTGGTCTGGCTTTTATCCCTTTCATGCCAGGAAATGCATCCATTGATACTTATATTGCATACAGAAAGAATGATAACTCTTCGACTACTAATGAATTCATCTCCGCATCAAAGGAAGTTGCCTTGCACATAACTGAGCCTGGTTAATAAACAGGTGTTATGAATTAATAAAGTCAAGATAGTACTCTACCAACACGTCAGCAATAGTTTCGACGGGAGCCATCCATCTAAAGTTTCTTTGCAAATAAATAGACACATTTATCGACTCAAGTGCAAATAAAATTGACAGCTTCATTATTTATGCTTATAAACTTTATTATCACCTCTTCCTGAATTCAGCTATAACTAGAATAATTTACAATAAACTGCTCTTATTGGCACTGAGGAGACTTAAGTACTCTGGATATTGAGCGTCTATTTTATCCTCTGCTTTGTCAGCATCTACGTATTCACTCAATTAACAAGACATCCATAAATTAGAAAGAATACCTCGTATCTTTTCAGGTACTAAAGATGAGTTATTTTCGATGACTAAATAACCAGAATTGCAGTTTTTTTGTCGAAAAATAGAACAGGCTGTCAATATTGCTGATTTCTGGAAACAAGAAG
>JAAEMR010000254.1 GCA_024225395.1 Gammaproteobacteria bacterium | reverse complement strand
AGGTTAAGCGACTGTCTGTTAACATCTCCTTTAGGTTCTCTGATCTCAAGCCACTCTTCAAAATCATCGTGCTCAATGTTGATATTAACTGAGGCAGCTCCTCGTCTAACCGATCCTTGATTTGTAGCAAGTATTGTTGAGTCATATATTTTGCAGAAAGGTACGACTCCGTCTGATGTTCCATTGCCTGTAATTTTAGCGCCAGCGGGTCTGATTTGATTAATACCAATGCCAACTCCACCGCCGTGCTTAGCGAGCAACATCATCTCTAAGTTCTTACCTCCTATGTCATATATACTATCTGCTAGATCAATACCAAAGCAACTAATAGGTAACCCACGATCAGTACCTGTGTTGCTAAGTACAGGGCTAGCAAGGTTAAGCCAGCCTTTCCAAATGTAATTAAAAAACGTTTCACTTAGCTCTGGTCTGTCAAGTCTACGCGCAACTGTCTTGCATACTCGCTGGTATGCATCTCTTGGGGTTTCGTCGTAGAGTAAATATCCCCCGGATATAGTTTTCTTGTATACGTCTGTGTCTCCCCACTCTGGGTAGTCAACTCCTTTTTTCCATTCATTATTCCACATCATTTTAAGAATAGCAATGCGTATGCTATCATCACGTTTAAATTAACTAATACTAAGTTCCATTGTTTTGCAACCCAAACTTGTGGCATTGAAAATAAACCTGCTAAAAAGTATATCACAATACCTGGTGTTTCAGGTAATAAATGGGGAGCAGTTATAAAAAAACCAGTCCCCATATATCCAAGCCTATTCGCTAGCCTCTCCGTAGGAGAAAGCTTTCTCTCCTTCACTAGGCTTTTCAGCCACTTTCTTTTTAAGTTCGGCGATTGCATCTTCATAACCTGGTAATTGTTTTAATACTTGATGATGGCCTGATACCATCGTACTTAGTCTATTGTTTTCATTTATTAATTGTTGCAATACGTTTGTAACTGCAGCCATACGTTTTTCTAACGCATCAGTTCTACTCTGTTTTTGACCTTTCATATAATTGTTCTATTAATTCTTGCTCATTAATTAGTTTACCAAATGTCTTCGAAGTCCTCACCTTCGTTAGCTTTCGAATAATCCGTCGGCCGAACTGCGAAAAAATCAGTATGAGTGAGCCCGCCGGTAAGATGATAGAACCAATCAAGATTATCTGCTGCAGCCTTGTCATACGCGAAGTACGAATCAAGGTCAGTGTAACCAAGCTCAACCAGTTTTTCATTTGTTCTTTTCTTTATAAAGTGTTTTAAATCATTTGACTTAATGCCTTCAACGTCACCCATCTCAAACATCTTATCTATATACTTGTACTCAAGATCAACCATAGTCTCTGCAGCTTTAATAATATCAGCCTTGCAAAGATCTTTTAGTTGATTATTCTCAGCACACATATCACGGTATAGT
>JAAEMR010000253.1 GCA_024225395.1 Gammaproteobacteria bacterium | reverse complement strand
CTTACCGGCAAATATTACTGCTGAAGCGACTTCATTATCAGGAGCCATTGTGAATTATATTGCCGAGGCTAGTGATATTGTTGATGGCAGTATCACTCCAAGCTGTATTCCATCCTCTGGCAGTGTGTTTGGTTTAGGAGTCGATACAATCGTAAATTGTAGTGTGCAGGATTCTGAATTGAATACTTCTACCGGTAATTTTAGTGTATCGGTAGTAGATACTACAGCTCCAACAGTAACTGCACCGTTTGATATCACTTTAGAAGCTACTGGTCTGACTACAGTTGTAATTTTAGGTGATGCAACTGCATCAGATCTGGTTGACGGGGTATTGGTACCTGGAAGTGATAACACTGGCCCCTTTACAGTCGGTGTACATCAGGTGACCTGGAGTGTAAGTGATAGTTCAGTAAATACTGGCTCTGCTATTCAGACAGTGACTATCACTGATAGTATTGCTCCAACATTGACAGTACCTGCGAATATTAATCTTGAAGCAACCTCATCGGCCGGTGCAATCGTGAATTACAATGTGATTTCAAATGATGTTGTTGATGGCCTGTTAACGCCTGTCTGTTTACCTGCTTCAGGCAGTAGCTTTGCTTTAGGAATAACTCCCGTTAACTGCAGTGTGAGTGATAATGCTGGAAATGTAACTTCTGAAATGTTCTCTGTAACGATCACTGATACGGGCGTTCCAACCTTAAATTTATCAGCTAATTTAATCGAAGAGGCTACGTCTTCAGCCGGTGCAGTCGTGAACTATACTGTGACTGCCAGTGATGAAATCGATGGTATTATCACGCCCGTTTGTTTACCGCAATCTGGTAGTACCTTTATTTTAGGAGATACCGCTGTAAATTGTAGTGCTCAAGACCTGGAACAGAATACGTCTACCGGAAGTTTTATAATATCTGTTGAAGACTCTATTGCACCGGACATATCTGCTCCGGCTGACATTACAATGGAAGCCACTGGAACTACGACATCTGTCACGTTAGGTAATGCCAGTGCGACGGATCTGGTAGATGGAATTTTGAATCCAGTTGCCGATTTAACAGGACCTTTTGCAGTGGGTGTTCACCAGGTAACCTGGAGTGCTAGTGACTCATCGGCCAATACCAGTAGTGCTACTCAAATTATTACCATTACAGATAGCACTTTACCAGCATTGACTTTACCAGACGATATGACAGTGGAAGCCACTTCTTTAGCGGGAGCTGTTGTTGATTTTAATGTATCTGCAAGTGATATAGTCGATGGAGATTTAAACCCGGATTGTTCGTCAGTTTCTGGAAATACCTTCGCATTTGGCATTACTACAGTGACCTGTGATGTCAGGGATGCTGCAATTAATACCAGTAGCGGAAGTTTTACAATTACCGTTGAAGATTCAACTGCTCCAGTTGTTACTGCACCTTTAGATATTACTGTAGAGGCAAGTGGTGCAACAACATCAGTTTTTCTGGGTACAGCAACTGCACTGGATCAGGTATCTGGTCAGTTAATTCCAGATGCCAATAATACAGGTCCATTTACGGTTGGAGATCATCAGGTTATCTGGAGTGTTAGTGATACTGCAGGCAATATAGGTAGTGAAACCCAGTTAGTGACTATCACTGATAACAGTGCTCCGGCATTAACTCTTCCTGCTGACATGATTGTTGAAGCAACTTCAGCTGCAGGTGTCCTTGTTAATTATAGTGCCTTTGCCAATGATATAGTTGACGGAGATTTACCCCCAAGTTGTGCTCCAGTCTCTGGAAGTATATTTGCTCTTGGCACAACAACGGTTAACTGTAGTGCCATTGACCAGTCAGCTAATACTGGACTAGCTGACTTTACTGTAAAAATTGAAGATACTTCAGCACCTGTGGTTAAAGCGCCACTGGGTATTGTCATGGAAGCTACTGGATTAACGACGCCAGTCTCATTGGGTAGTGCAACCGCAACTGATCTGGTTGATGGTATTTTGTCTCCAATCACTAATATCACTGGTCCATTCAGTGTAGGTGTTCATTCAATTACATGGAGCGTCACTGATGCAGCTTTTAACACCGGCACTGCAAATCAGACAGTTACTATTACCGATACTGCTGCTCCAGAAATAACCTTAAATGGTTCGAATTTGATCACTCTTTCTGTTGGTGATGACTATCAGGAATTAGGTGCCAATGCGATTGACATTGTTGATTCTAGCGTGTTGGTAAATATCAGTGGTACTGTTAATACCAGTGCTTCGGGAATGTATAGTATTCAATATACAGCATCTGATACAGCAGGTAATTCTATGACTATCTATCGTCAGGTAGTTGTAAATGCTAATTCAGTTCCAGTAGCTTCACCAGACAATGCCAGTACTGATGAAGATGTAGCTGTCGACATTAGTGTTTTATTAAATGATCAGGATTTGGATGGTGATTTGTTGACAGTTACCCATGCAACACAAGGTTTTAGTGGTCTGGTCGAGATCAATAACGATGGCACATTAACTTACACGCCAGAACCTAACTTCTATGGTAGTGACAGTTTTAGTTATACAGTCAGTGATAGTAAAGGGGGTTCTGCTACAGCTATAGTGACGGTGACGATACTCGAAATCAATGATGCACCTGTTGCTGATGCAGGTTCAGACTTAACCGGAAATGTTGGGAATACCGTATTACTTGATGGTTCTGGTTCTTATGATCCAGAAGGAAGTAACCTGGATTATGAATGGATAATCATTTCCAGTCCTGAGAACAGTGCTGTGGCTTTAAATGATAGTCAATTACAAAGTCCAGATTTTATTCCGGATGAAGCAGGAACATATCAATTTCAGTTAATCGTTAATGATGGATCTTTGGATAGTGAACCTGTCACGATGATTGTTATTGCATACCCTGTTTTTATAACGATAACATCACCACCGGAAATTACAGTTGAAGCGAATGGTCTATTAACAAAATTATCAAAAGAAGACCTTCAGGGACATGGAGAGGCAAGTGCTATAAATAATTTAGGGGAAGAGGTTCCTGTATTCCTTAAAAATATTTTAGAACCTTTTTCACCTGGTCAGCATGAAGTAACCTGGGTAGCAAAAGATTCTTTAGGTAATCCAGCTAAAGATGCTTTTGGAAACCTGGCCGAGGCCATACAGTATGTCAATGTACAGCCATTAGTGGAATTTAAACCTGTGCAGTTAACCACCCCAGAGGCTATGGTAAAAATTCCGGTATTACTGAATGGAAAAGCAGCGGTTTATCCTGTGATTGTTTCTTATAAAATTGAAAGTGACAGCGATTTTGAATCAGAAAAAACAGAGCATGTTTTTGAGATTGACTCGGGTACTGAAGGTGAAATTGAATATGTTATTCCAGGCGATATCGAGGAAGGTGAAATAAAATTCAAAATTAGATCTGCTATTAATGCTGTCAAAGGCCCTCAATCCGAGCATAAAATAAGAGTGATTAATAAAGGTGAAAATATAGCGCCTATTGCAAAGCTAAAAATTAAACAGGATGGCAAGAAAACCCGAATTGTATTTGCTAATGATGAATCTGTAAGTGTTAAAGTTAAAGTTAAAGATACAAATTCGGATGATCATCATACTTTCGACTGGAGTAAAACAGATGAAATATTGTTTTCAACTGGTCATGATAGGCCTGATGAAAATGATGATGAGTTCTCCTTTGATCCAGAAAACCTGGCGGCTGGTTTTTATAAAATTGCCGTGAAGGTAGAAGATGAAGGTGGATTGTTTACTGACATTGAACTCTATTTAGAGGTTCGGGCAATAAAAGAAGACCTTTCTGAAGATGAAGATAGTGATGGTGATGGAAAAGATGACAAGGAGGAGGGCTATGATGATGAAGATGAAGATGGTATTCCAGATTATGAAGATGGAGTTGATAATCCTTCTGCAATGCAAGGCAAGCAGGGAAGATCAGATAAGTGGTTACTCAATGTTCAACCAGGCTTAGGCATACGTTTAGGTACTATTCCTCTATTTACAGAAAGATATACTTGTAATGTGACTTCAGAAGAAATACAGGAAAATGCGGGTAAAGATGACGATACTCCACCTGCTGAGACTAAGGATAATCATGAAAATAAAGGTGGGTATTTTGATTTCGAAATTAACGGCTTAGCCTGGGCAGGGCAGTCAGTAATGATAGTCATACCTCAGTATTCTGAAATTCCTGAAGATGCTTTATACCGTAAATATTCCAAAACAAATGGATGGCAGAATTTTGTAGAAGATGATAAAAACGCCATATCCTCTGCAGTGGGTGAAGAAGGTGTTTGTCCTGCTCCGGGAGATTCCGCTTATGACCATGATGATGGATTGGTTGAAGGTGATTACTGCGTTCAATTATTAATTGAGGATGGTGGTCCTAATGATACAGATGGTCGAAAAAACGGTTTAATTTTAGATCCAGGTGGAGTGGCGGTTGCTCCTGAACCCACTAAGCCTGTAAAAACTGTCAAGAGCAGTTCTGGTGGTGGCAGCATTAACGTTATCGTTTTAATTATCCTGATGAGTTTATTTGGACTCAAACTTCTATCCAGGAAAAAGTGCCTGATAAAATGATATATTAATAATGAATTGAAAAGTGTTATCGTTTTTAATTGTTTCAAAAACAGATGCCTGATGAATACACGGAAATTATTCTGGTAGGAAAAGATTTTATTATTTTCAGGTGATATTTGAACAGCAGGGTACTGGCTTTAATTTAACAAAAGCAGGAATTAAGCTGGTTTAGAATAGATAAAAAACGATATATTTTACAGTCTATTCTAAAATAAATGGCATTCTCTATTTTAGAATATTAAAAATTCACTGCGGTATCTTCGGTAAGTTGAAAGGCGGTATCTTCGGTAAGTTGAAAGGAAATAATGTTATTTTCCGCAGTTAAATTCTCTTTTAAATCTTGTCTGTGACCGCATAAAATATATCCCTTACCACATAGAGAAAGAGAATCATTGGTTAAATATTCTTCATTGCCCTCTGAGTAAATATACGTGCCATTAGAACTGTGGTCTTCTATAAAAATATCTGCATCATTAAACGTTATTGTTGCGTGGTTTCTTGATATTTTATCATCATCAATAAATACATCTGCTTTGGTCGATCTACCAATGGTAATTTGTTTGAATCTTGATAACTTCAGTTTTTTTCTTTGATTGTTATATTTTACTTTAAAGATAAGATTGCTAAGGGAAGAAGTTGATGTGTCGTCAGGATCAATTAGACTGACAGAAAAACAATTATCGCCCTGATTTCTTGTAGCATAAAACACATCGTATTGGTTCCTGGTAAAACCTTCCATTGTCTCTTTATCAATTCCACAGACCAGTATTTCATTTTCACGGGAGGAAAAAGATAATTTAGTTGCGAAATTTACAGCCTCTCCATAGATTTGATCCTGAATAACAAAGTAGTCACCACGACATAGTCCTGTTCTTAAGTTCATATCATTTGATGCGTTTTCTCCAATGCTCATTTCTCTGGATAGATTAGTTAAAAAAGTAAGTGCATGGCATGAAGTATCGAAAATGAAAATTGTTTCATCATATATATCAAGTCGATGAAGTGGGGTAATTTTACTGAGTGAAGTTGATCTTTCGAAAATACTTTCCCTAAGATTTGATTGTTCAGCAGTTTCAGAGTAATTGGTAAAATTCACCGTAGCTACATATCCATTATGTTTTTGTACTTTCATGATACTTCAACTCTTATTAAATATTTGAGGGATAAGCGAAAAGTCAGATTTTATTTCTATAATTTTTTCTGAACTTGATTTTTTAACGAAAAGAGAAGTGTTGTGGTTCATTTTGTTACCACGGTAAGCTTCAAATTTTTTCTGTAAATCTATAATTTGTTTTTTATTGCCCGTCAGTAAAAACCAGTTTGGGTCTTCAATCCGGTGTGTTTTTGCATAATTACTTAATATGTCCGGCGTATCAGTTTCCGGGTCAATACTGATCATAACCATTTGCGTATTTTCAGGTAAACGATGCTGGATACTTTTTAGACTGAGGGTGACTGTTGTACATATGCTTACGCAGTGAGTGAAAAAGAAAGCAAATACCACGTTTTTATCTTTATCAAATAATTCACTCAGTTGTTTCGACTGGTTGCGATGATCCAGTACATTCATCTCTGGAAATGAAAAAGAAAATGTATTAGCCCTGGATGAATTTGACAAAACATAGTCAAGATCAACGGAGTTAAATTGTTTTGCATTTTCGAATGCAGATAGATTTAAGCTGTAGGTTAATAAAACTAAAAAAATTAAATGCTTACTCATCCTTTCACACTCATCCTTTCACAGCTTTTTAAAAGATTGGCTTACTTAAGTTATTTCTGATTATTATCTTATAAGTATTAATGTGAACGAAACGTGAAAAAAACAATAATATTTAACCTTGACTCAAAATTGTGACGCAGTTCAAATTTTGTCATTGATTCTCTTTTCTGCTTTTCTTGCAGGTTATTTAGACAAGCTTTTCTGAAGATTCAGTAAGCTACTTTCCCATGACATTGATTCCACCAAAATACTACTGAGATAACGTTTGTTTTTGTATTTGTTAACTACGCATGGCTTTCATACAAATTTATTAGCCATAAAATTAAGTTTTTTAGTCAATCTGGTAGAAAGAGCTAAGTATGAAGTTAATTGTAAATAAATGATCTAAGTATCTGAAATATAAGCATAAAGTAATGATTTAAATTGATGCTACGTAAAAATCTACCTCAAAGTACATAAATAAAGAACACTGAATACGCTTAAAGGGTGGGCAAGGTGCGGCAAAATGTCGCATCAGTTCATATGTTCTCCGTATATCTCCTCTTGAAGGCAAGCTGCATTATAGATATCAACAAAAGATGGCTGATTTACGCAGGTTTACCTGTTTTATCTGCATTGCACTACACCAAATGTAAAGAGGAAAATATGATGATAAAAAAATCATTTACACCGGAAGGGTTGATCCGACCCTTTGCACTTACTGCTTTAGCGATAGGAATGTCGGTAACGCAGTTAGCTTCTGCAGCACAGATTAATATTACTGTGTTAGATCAAAATGGAGCTGCTGTTCCCGGATTTCGTTATCTGGTTGAAGAGGATACTACCTATAAACCTATCCTGAACGAACCTGCAGCTGGGTTTGACAGTCTTTCTTTCGAGTTTCACAAGAGTCATAACCCGGTAGCAACTGATGCAGATGGAAACGGTATATCAGGTTCTTCATTAACCCCTGCAGATAATACTGCTTCAATTACCGTGCCAGACGATAAGAGCTACTTTGTTTCTGTAGTGCCATATAACGGGCATGCGCTTAGCGGAGTAGCTGTTGAAAATGCTACTGGTACTATTGATAAGACGGTTGTTGTAAACAGTTTTCCCATTCCTACTACACAAATCAGTGTCCGCGTGTTTGAAGACAACAGTCCTGTAAATGGTGCTATTGATCTGGATGAACATGGTTTGCAGTTTTCCATTATTGATGGTCAGAAACATTATTTTGATGTCAAGCTGTTTGATGCGGCCGGTCAATACGGTATGGCTGGTGGTCGTGTAATCGCGGATGCCTACGGCAATCCATTGGGCACAGATTATGATGAGAATGGTAATGTCACATTCACACCGCCAAATGGTTTTAATTTAAGGCCAGATGCGAATGGCTATCTGGTCATTAAACACTTACCTCCAGCTAAGTATGGTGTGGAAATAACCCCTCCGGCTCGAGAAAGTGCTAATGGTGAGTCGATTTGGGTTCAGACCTCTACTATTGAAGGTACCAGAACGATTGATGCCTGGGTTAAGGCTAATGAGCCAGAGGTGTTTGTAGAGTTTGGTCCTCCCGGTCCTCACGTGTTTGTCGGTTTTGTGCGCAACTATGATTGTATGAGTGGCGATACAGGTTATGTCCAGGGTGGACTGAATGCCTGTCAGGATGAAATTATTAATGCAGATGGTGATAAGGAAGTTATCACAAGCGATCCAGTGACTGGAGGAGCGACCATCACAGGGCAAATTGTTGATAACCATATGTCTCGTCCTGGTCCTTTACAGAACCCTGATGGCACTGGAGGAAGTTTTATATTTTCTAATGGCAAACCTTTTGAAGGTTGTCGAGTAGCCATCAATGAAGGTATTCAAGGCCGAACCATTTATTCTCAAAAATGTGATTTTGATGATCCTGATCCAGATACGGTTCCTGCTTCATTTACTGTTGATAACCTGGCTCCCGGTTCTTACAGTCTGTCGATCTGGGATGATGGTCTGGATGCAGTTATAGCAAACCATCCTTTTAATGTTGCTGGAAATGAGACTGATGGATACACCATTTCTTCTCTGTTAAATCCTGCACAGCTTAATGCTGCCGGTCAAACCCTTAATTGTGGTGGAGCAGGAAATGCAATGTGTGATTTCGGTCAGATTCCGGTCTTTAACTGGTTTAACAAGATGGATACTGTTGTTTTCTATGATCAAAATCAAAATGGTTTTCGTGATTGCTTAAATCCTGATTGTAATATAGTTGGTGAGGATGATGTCACCATGTTTGCAGATGCTTCGGCAACTAACATACGCTGGAGAGATGGACGTATGTACAAGAGTGTACCGATTGATGTTTTCGGTGAAGCACCTCACGAAGAAATCTTTCCATTTTTTCACTGGTTAGTAGCAGAGGTTGATTTCGCTGCTTTTAAAGCAACAGGTGCAACCATGACTGCTGATGCAGGTGGTGATAGTGCTACTCTTCAGGATGATGGTTATGTGGCACAACCCCAGGATCCTCTGTTAGTGCCAGCATGTAATGGCGTTCTAAATGCGGATGGTAACGATACAGCTGACCTCGGTAACGGTTGTACACATGATGGCGGTTTAACCCGTACTGAAACGGGTGCCGTGTTAACTCAGGCATTCCAGGGATTCCTGGGACAGAAAAATACCATTGAATTTGGTAAAGCTAATTATGAGCCAGGTGAAAATGGTGGTATCTCAGGCATGGCGATTTACGCGATTACGCGTGCCGAGCATGATCCTCGTTATGCTGCTGCAGAAGAATGGGAACCGGGTATACCTCGCGTTCAGATTGCACTGTATAAGGATTCTCTGGATACCAATGGAGCATTTGCAGCTGCCGGTGATGAAGTTATTGATGATATTAATGGTGTTCCAGGTATTCAGCTTCCTGACGTGGATAACCATCCCTTAGGTTGGGGTGAAGGTACTGCTGCAAAAGGTCCGGAAGATATCGACCGTAACAGTAATGGTGCATTTGATAAAGGCGATGCATGGGAAGTTACCTGGACAGACAGCTGGGATGACAATGTTCCAACCAATTGTGGTGGTTCGAACGGCCCTGGTTTTGAAGCTATCGATACGAAATGTTTTGACGGTTTACGTAACTGGAACCAGGTTCGCCCTGGCGTATTTGACGGTGGTTATGCGTTCTCTGAGAACCTGCCTTCCGCTTACTACATTGTTCAATCCTTCACGCCTCCAGGTTATACCCTGCTGAAGGAAGAAGATAAAAATGTAGATTTTGGTGATGAATACGGTGTTCCTCTGTTATTGCCACCAACTTGTATTGGTGCTGATCATTTGGTTCCGCCACTGTTAAGTCATGTAGTGGATGGTGCAGTACAGGTGGTTACAGGTGATCCTGCTGACTATGCAGCACCTTATGCCGGTGATACTCGCCCTCTATGTGATACAAAACGTGTCCGTGTAGGCGATAGCAGAAATGCCGCGGCTGACTTCCATTATTTCACAGAAGTACCTAAAGCAGCTCACGTAGTGGGTGGTGTTATCAATGATGTGGCTAACGAGTTTAACCCTCTTGCACCATCTTTCGGTGAAAAATTCACTCCACCGTGGGTACCGGTTGCTTTTTATGACTTCAATGGTCATGAAGTAACACGTGTATATACCGATCAATATGGTAAATACAATGCAATGTTGCCTTCTACCAATACGGTTAATGTCGGCAGTCCTTCAGGTATGGCACCTAACATGCTGACTGCCTGTATGAATGATTCCGGTCTGGTCGATGATCCGAATGGTACAGGTCTGGTAACCGATCCAAATCATAATCCTCAGTACAGCCAGTTTTGTTACACCTTCCAGTACATGCCTGGTGGAACAACTTACCTGGATACACCGGTTGTATCTGTAGCGGCATTTGCCGGATCTGGTTACCAGCTGGACTGTGATGCAGCAGATGCGACTCCAATGATCAGTTCGGTATTCAGTGGCGAATATCCAAACCACGGTGCTTATATCTCTGATCCAACTGCAGCGACCGCTACATTGACCATTAATGCTGTCGGTCTGCGTTCTGTACCGAATCCTTCTGCCACTGAGTTGAGTTCAACCACCGAGAAAAATGTGTTGAGAGATTATGGCTTTGGCACTGCTGAGGGAACGGTCTGGTTCATTGACAAAGATGGCAATGCAACAGCCGCTACGAGTTCAGCCTGGGCGAACGATGTCATTACAGTTGATTTCCCACAAGGGCTCGTGCCCGAGACTACTCCTGGTAAATATCCAATCAAGAACTTCCAACTGGTTGTTGAAAATGCTAACGGCGTATCATCACCCATGGCAGTAACGGTTACCGTCGGTACCTTAAGATGGGCCAATAGTGAAGTCAGATTGGTTGATCCAAGTACTGCAGCCGGAGCAACTCCAATTCAGGATGCGCTGGATGCTTCAGCCCAGTTATTTGCCGGTCAGGGAGATATTATCCTGGTGGCACCGGGTACTTATGACGAGTTGCCAATAATGTATCAGCCTGTTGCCTTACAAGGTGCTGGTGCCTATTCAACTTTCATCAATGCGCGTAGTGTACCTGCTGAAAAAGTAGTTAACTGGCGTGCCAAGGTAAATGACCTGCTGGGTTTTGATCCTGATGGACCTAACTTTAATAACCCAAGGTTCACTCTGCTTCCTGGACAGGAAGGGGCTGAACTGTTTGTTACTGAAGAAGGTCCCGGTTTGATGGTGGTCAGCAAGTCTTTTGGCAACCGCAAGTTTGTTAACGGCAGGCCCGCACGTATTGATGGATTCTCCATTACGGGTGCTTCAACCGGTGGTGGTGTTTTTGTCAACGGTTTCGTCCAGGGTTTCAGTATTACCAATAACCTGATTGCCGGTAACCAGGGTACTTATGGTGGTGGAATTCGCCTGGGTCACAATACAGTCAAGGAGCAGGTCGTCGGTGGCGATCTGGACGGTACCTTCCGTCATCCTGATGCAATGAACCGTAATATCCATATTCGCAATAACATGATTACCCGAAATGGTGTGTTTAATGGCGCGGGTGGTGGTATTGCCATCTATACCGGGTCTTTGAATTATCGTGTTGAAAACAACCTGATCTGCGGTAACTTCGCAATGACAGATGGTGCTGGTATTGGTCATCTGGGATTAAGCTCGGGTGGACAGATTAACAGTAACCAGATTATTTTTAATCAGTCGTTCCGTCAGACTCCGGGTATGGAAACAGATGGTGGCGGTATCCTGATAGCAGGCGCTGACAGCTTTAATCTTGGAGCACTGACGGCTGGTGCGGGTCGTGTTCAAATTAACAAGAATCTGATTCAGGGTAACCAGGCCGGTGCCGGTGATGGTGCAGGTATTGCTCTAAGGCGTGTTAATGGTCTTGATGTTGAAGGTACGCCAGACAAGGTAGGTGACTGGTGGCTGGTTAATGTTGATAACAATACGATAGTTAATAATGTGGCTGGATATGGTGGTGGTGCCATGTCACTGAAAGACGCGGTTCGCGTTAATATCCGCAACAATACCATGTCCAATAATGAAAGTACCGCAACAGCCGGTGCTGCATTTGCCCTGGGTACGATTGTTGATGGTAACCTCGTTTCTGATCCACAGGTGGCTGGTATTGTGTCTCGACCACATGAAGGTTTGGCCGGGCTAGTACAGATCGAAGATAATCTGTGGCGGTATAATCAGGGGTATTCATTACCACTCCTCAGAAACAATATTATATGGCAGAACCGCTCACGTATTTACGAGCTGGCTACCAACTCTCTGGTTGATCCGGGATCAACGACTCCTGTCTATAACGATTTTAGTGCAGGGCTTATTGTGACTACTGCTGGCCAAAAAGGGTTGAGCCGAAATAACTTGTTGACTGCTAATGTCACGGGTGATCATTCCAGTAATATCTCCGGTGATCCATCATTTGAAGCGGAATATGTCAATCGTGCACCTGGTCTGAACCCGGCTGCCGGCGCAGAATTCCAGACTATTCAAGTCTCTCCTGCACTGGATGAAGGTGGAAACTGGCTGGATGTACGTTATTCGCCACTGTCCATAAACGATATTGATTCAGCGGATCCTTCTACCGGGGCTCTTATTGTTCTTATGGGAGAGCAACCTTCCGATTATCACTTACAAGGTGGTTCATTTGCGGCTAACAAAGGTGTGGGTAATCGTCCTAATGGCAATACCGATATCGATAATGAAACCAAAATCGGATTAGCTGATTTAGGTTCGGATGAGGTGGAATAAGATGATTATTAATCCAAAAAAGAACCGTAACCTGGAAAGTATTCAACCTGAATTGAGGTATGGAAAAATGAAAACGTTAATAAAATACGGCAGCTGTGCATCGTTACTCGCGATGCTCATGCTACCGGTAACATCGACTCAGGCGGCCGTATTAGTACAGTGTCCCGGGGATGATAATGGTGATTCACAGTGGACAGGCGGAGAAATTCAGCCTGCAGATACCAAGTGTATTCATCTGAGCAGTAGTGATGGTTTTGCCAATATGGGAGATGGTTATCTTCAGTATGTCTTTGGTTATGGTGATATAACCGGAACACTGCCTGAGGATGCGATAGATACAGGACTTTATAATGCCAATACTTCAGCACCGACAATTATTCTGGATGAGGGGGATGAATTTTACCTGACACTCACCAATACCGGCATGATGAACCGTCCCGATCTGTTTGATACCCATACAGTGCATTTTCATGGTTTTCCAAATGCATCCAGTGTATTTGACGGTGTACCGGATGCTTCTATTTCCATTAATATGGGTGGTTCACTTACCTATTTTTACAATATTAAAGAGCCGGGAACATACCTGTATCACTGTCACGTAGAGGCGGCAGAGCATATGCAGATGGGCATGCAGGGTAACCTGTATGTACGTCCTTCTCAGGATGGGACTTCCATTGAATATCCAGTCGGTAGTGGTCGTTTTTACACAAAATTTGCCTACAATGATGCTGCTCCGGGTTCGCTGGCTAAAAATCAGGGTTCAACCGGTTTTGATGTGGAAATGCCGTTGCAGTTGACCGGTTTTGACCCGGTATTCCATGATGCGTCGAAAAATACGCAGCCTTTACCATTTGCGGATATGGTGGATACCTATCATATGTTCAATGGTCGTGGTTATCCCACCACGGTCGAAGATGAGAATTATTATGTCACTAACCCTGGTGAGGCCCAGGATGAAAACGGAGGCGTTAACAGTCAACCGCTTACTTCGAAAGTGACCGTTACCTCGGGCCAGAAACTGTTGCTCAGAATAACCAACTTGAGTATCACCAAGTTCCATACGGTAGCAATACTGGGACTGCCTATGCAGGTTATAGGTCGAGGTGCTCGAGAATTGACTGATAAGTATGAAACCGCATCAGTGAATCTGGGTGGTGGTGAAGCCTATGATGTCATGGTAGATACCGATGGTGTCGAGCCGGGAACTTATTTCGTGTATATCACTGAGCTAAATGAACTGAGTAATGATCAGCAAAGTTTTGGTGGTCCGATGACAGAAATTGTCGTCGCACCTGCAATTTAATTTTGGAGAAAATGATGAAAATTTTTAAATCATATAAAAACACGGGACGTGTTCTGGCCATGGCGTCACTAATGGCTGTGTCCTTCGGTCTCCATGCTGCGATACCGGGTATTGAAAGTAACTCGATCGAGTTATGGGCCAAGTCTGCACAAATATCTACGCCTGATGGTGATAGCCTGAGAATCTGGGGGTTTGCCAGAAGTGCTGCAGGTGAGGCTGAATACCCTGCACCAACGATTATCGTTGATGAAGGTGATATCGTAAATGTAACCATTCATAATGTGGATGTACCGCAAGCTGTTTCTCTTGTTTTTCCAGGACAGGGTTTGATATCCAAAACTTGTGATATACCGGGAGCACCTCAGCCAACGGGTTTATACCCAAATAGAAATGGTTGTTGGGGTAACGCTAGCATTAGTGGCACTGATGTTGTACCTGCAGATGATGCGGGCGTACACTCTATCACTTATACCTTTACCGCAGCGAAACCGGGTACATATCTGTACCAGAGTGGTGTTAGCCCGCAAATTCAGGCGGATATGGGCCTGGTCGGAGCATTTATCGTACGACCATTCGGACCAATTCCAGCGGCTGCCTACATGGATCCCACCAATCTTGATGATGAAGGCAACCAGTTGGGTGGTGTGGCTTATAATGACCCTAGTACTGCATACGATCAGGAGTACCTGTTTTTCCTCAGCGAAATGGATCCCAAGCTGCATTACCTGGCAGAACATGGCGGGATTGATCAATGGGATAATTCGGAATATAGATCGGTGTTGTTTTTCATAAATGGTAGAAATGCCCCGGATACACTGGCACCTGATAATTACCCCTATTTACAACATCAGCCATTAGGTTCACTGGTGATTATGAAGCCGGGACAAAGAATTTTATTACGTGTGTTAAACCCGGGTCGATCTCAGCATCCATTGCACTTGCATGGTAATCACTATGACCAGATTGCACGAGATGGTAATTTGCTGGCAACCACAACCCGAGAAGGTAATACAGGATTCTCAGATTACACGCTGAATTCTGTTCCGGGTTCTACCCAGGATCTGATTTTCAACTGGACCGGTGAAGGCATGGGCTGGGATATCTATAACTCTGAATCTCCGCATGGTACTTGTATCTCAGGAGCGGGTGGAGATGACGCAGTCAATAATCGAACTGGTCAGCCTACTCCTGATGGTTTCCATGATATTACCTGGGAATACTGTGCAGATCACGGCAAACCACTACCCGTTGTTTTACCAGAAAACCAGGATCTTGGCTTCGGCGGATTTTACGGAGGCAGTCCTTATCTGGGTGATGTAGGTTCCTTACCGGTTGGTGAAGGCGGATTGAACCCCTGGGGTGGAATGGTATTTATGTGGCACTCTCATTCAGAGAGGGCGTTGACCAATAATGACATCTTTCCAGGTGGCATGTTAACCATGATGATTGTCGTTCCACGATAGAATGATTAGGAGAATTCAAATGAAACGTTCTATATTATCAGCTGCAATCCTGGGTGTTATTGGATTGAGCTCAACTTTTACAGTCCTGGCGGCAAATCAACAGGTTACCCTGTGTGCCGGCCAGTTTGATAAACTTTTACCTACGGCAACAAACGCGGCTGCAACCGTACCCATGTGGGGATATGCGCTTGGAGGAGCAACTAATGGCGTATGCAACGGAAACTTAACATCTCCTGGTCCCCGGATTACTATTGATGATGCTTATGATGGGGTAGATGTTGTATTAACCAATACCTTATCCAGGGCTACTTCGCTGGTTATCCCGGGCACCGTCAAGAGAATGGAACCACAATTCTTTACCGGGCCACAAGGTCTGCAACGTGTCCACTCTTTTGATGTGGAAACAGCATCAGGCACAAGCCTGACATACAGCTGGAATAACCTGAAACCGGGTAGTTACATGTATCACAGTGGTACTCATCCTCAGCTCCAGGTTCAAATGGGTTTGTATGGTGCACTAACTGACGATTTTTTGGCAGGCCAGGCTTATGATGATGTGGGCACGGCATACTCTGAAGAAATTGTCCTGTTTTATTATGAAATTGACAGGGCAATTCATGATGTCGTTGGAAACAGTGTTGCCGATACCGATCCCTTGACTTTGGCTTACGATACAGTCGATATGCAGAGTACGGTTGACTATCATCCCAAGCACTTCTTTATCGATGTAGCAACCAGTTTTCCTGGTGGAGCAAATGGAACTGCTGATTTTAACGACCTTCAGGCCATAGCAATTACACCAAATGTTAATCCTTTAGTTCGTTTTTACAATGCAGGCCAGAGAATTCATATTCCAACCGTGTTTGAAGCTGACTTTGACATTATCGCGGAAGATGGCAAGTTGTACCCCAATGTGCTGAAACAGTACAGTGTGGAACTACCTCCATTAAAATCCAAAGATGCATTTTTGAATGTTTCAGGAATAAATGACATTTATGGGCAGCCTACAGTTGATGGTTCTTTCAGGTTAACAGACAGTGCCATGGCTGTTAGCAATCCAGCCGCTACTAATGGTCCAGTTGTTGCGCTAGCAGTTGGTGATGAAATCTCCAACGGTGATGGTAACGGCATGGTACTCGACTTTGTGCTTCAACCTCCTGTGGGTTATGTGGCTCCAGTTGCCAGTGCTATTCATCCGAGAGCAGTCAGGGATAATATGGCTGTCCTTGAAGGTAGCTCTTTAACCGGTGTTATGACTTCAGCAACGGCAAATGATGTGAATGCTGAGAATGCTACCGTTACCATTCTAACTTTTCCAAAACATGGTGATTTAATTGAAGAGGGTAACGGTGATTTTAGTTATCAGAATGATGGTAGTGAACACTCTCAGGATTCCATTGTTTATCAATTAAGCAATGCTGATGGTGAGAAATCCATTGCTGGTATTATGATTAATGTATCTTCAGTCAATGATGCCCCGGTAGCTAATAATGATACTGTTAGCGTCAAGGCTGGATCAAATGTTGAAATTCGCGCCTTGAATAACGATACAGATGTCGACTCACCTTCTCTATCTATTCAAAGCGTTGGTTCGTCCAGCCTGGGTAGTTTAGAAGCAATGGGGCAGGTTATTGTTTTTGATGTAGGTCAGGTAGCAGGAACTGAGGTTGTCAGTTATGTTATATCAGATTCGGAGGGTGCTACAGCTTCAGCTGAACTTAATATCACGGTAACAGAAGCAGCTGCGGGATCGGGTACCTATACTACAGGTGACGCATCAGGTGGTTCAACAGCCACACCAACAGGGGTTGCTCCGGTAGCTGCAGCTAAAACTTATAATGTAGAGGAAGGTTCTACACTTACGGTGGATGTTGCGATGCTGGGTGTTTCCGGTGGTGCGATGGGTGTCTCTGTCAGTAGTGGCTTGTTAGAGTATCCTGAGCATGGTGAAGTTATCATGAATGAAGATGGTACTTTTGTTTATACTCATATTGGTGATGATGAAGAAGCCGACCAATTTATATTTGAAATTTATAATGATTATGGAACTTCTTCAGCAGTAGCTACGATTAATATCATTCCGAAGATGGATCCACCTCGAGTTAATAATGACCGGGCGAGAACATCATCTGGAACTGCTGTTCGTATTGATCTGTTGAGAAACGATAAAGATAAGGATAGTGCTTTAAATCCTGGTGGTATCAAAATTACTGAGCAACCTGTCAACGGAATGGTTGAAATAATTGGCTCAACCGGCGAAGTTATGTATACACCTAAAGATGGATTCACCGGTAAAGACTTTTTCCGCTATAGATTAGCTGATGCAATCACTGGTGAGTTATCACAACGAGCTGCTAAAGTGAAAGTCAGAGTTAAATAATCAAATAAAAGGGAATTTTTTTAAGGCAAGGATGCCAAAATCTTTAAACCACTATTTGAATATATTCAGTAGTGGTTTTTTTTTACCCCCAAATTAAAACCAATGTGTGATCTATCACATCAAAGAGATAACTTTATTTGATAGAGTGTGAATATATGTTAAATTCAATAAAATATAGTTATAAAAAACAAGATCAAATAGGTTCTTGCATGGCTGATCTAGAAAATAAATATCTGTTTTCTGAGAAAGAAGAAGACTTTATTAAGTCTCTAAGTAATAAAGACATACTAAAAACAAGTGATATACAGAAATTAAATGTCATATTGAAGTCTGGTCAAACTGATCTTTCAGTTATACAGTTAATATTAAACCTTGGCCTGGCTTCTGAAGTAGATATGTTGAATTATATTTCGCAAGCCAATGGTTTACGAATTCTCGATAGAAATCTATATCCAACTCAACTGCTTGGTGAGAAAAGTTTCAATACTAATTTTTTAAAAGAACAAAACGTTATTGTAATATCTGAAACCGATGAGTTAATTGAAATATGTATTAATGATCCATTTTCTCCGGGTTTATACAATGCAGTTTCATTTGCTATAGGTAGTAAATATCTTAAAGTCCGGCTAGGTTTTAAAAAAGATATTTCGGAAGCTTTAGATCGGGTGTTAGCAGTTGATAAAGATAAAACTGTTGTTGATAAGTTTGATGCTATTGATGAAGTTTTACTGGAAAAAGATATTCAGCAACTCAAGGAACTGGCCAGTGAAGCGCCTGTAATTAAAATAGTTAATTCCATTATTCAGGAAGCTATACATCAAAATTCCTCAGATATTCATATTGAACCACATAGTCATGAGTTAAAAGTAAGAAATCGTATTGATGGAGTATTAATTACGGTACAGGAAATTCAGATAAATTTATCTGCTGCCATTGTTTCTCGTATTAAAATTCTATCTTCTCTTGATATTGCACAGCGCAGAGTTCCTCAGGATGGACGGTTTGATATCAGCATAGACGGTCAGGATATTGATGTCCGGGTATCGGTCATTCCAACCATACATGGTGAAAGTATTGTATTAAGACTTTTATATAAAAAATCAATCAGTTTTGATTTTGAGAGTCTCGGGTATGCGGAAAAAAACAAGCTAAGAATTTTACAGATGTTGAATAAACCTCATGGGCTAATTTTAGTAACGGGTCCAACAGGTAGCGGTAAGTCAACAACACTTTACGCTATGTTGCAGCAAATAAATAATGCTGAGAAAAAAATAGTATCTGTGGAGGATCCGGTTGAATATAAAATTGATGGTGTTAATCAGATACAAGTACATCCTGAAGTTGGAGTTAGTTTTTCCAATGCACTAAGAGCTATTGTCAGGCATGACCCAGAGGTAATAATGGTGGGTGAAATGCGTGATTCCGAAACAGCTGAAATCGCGGTAAGAGCTTCTATGACAGGGCATTTAATTTTAACAACATTGCACACGAACAGTGCCGTTTCCAGTATCGAACGTCTTATCGATCTGGGCGTTGAAAAATCATTTGTTTTTTCGGCATTGATCGGTGTGGTTGCACAACGTTTAGTAAGAAGACTTTGTGATCATTGCAAAAAACCGGTTTCAACATCTCAATATATTCTTGATACTTTTGACGAGGATTTAGAGTCAAATTCAGTTATAAACTGCCATGAACCGGTAGGTTGTGATTTGTGTAATCATACGGGTTATAAAGGTCGTCTATCTATTTGTGAAGTGATGCTGGTCAATGAAAATTTTCGTACAGAAGTGACGGTTGGTAATTCAAATATCCACCAGCTAGCACTTAAATTTGGCATGACCTCAATGGTGGTTGATGGCTTTGAAAAAGTTAAAATGGGACAGACGTCTATTGAAGAATTATTCCGTGTAGTACTGGAGTAGTCGTGTATAAGTACAAAGCACTCAATGAAGAAGGTGAGTTTATTGAAGGAGAGTTAAACCTTTCTTCAGAAGAATCGGTAGTCGCTGAACTGATAAAACTAAAATATACACCAATCACAATTACCAGTGTACAAAATAAAAAAAAGATAAATCTATTTTTAAGTAAGAGCCAAAAATTTGAAGCTCAGCAGTTTTTTGAAAATATATATGATTATCTGGATTCAGGTTTGTCGATTGATAAGGCTCTAGAGTTAGAAGCCAAAAGTTTTAACCAAAACCCATCAATGAGTTTTCTGGCTGAACTTGTCGATTTAGTTAGACAGGGGGGAGCACTGTCTGATGCGATGCAAAAATTTCCTGAACACTTTAGTGCACTTTATGTTGGTGTGGTAAATGTTGGAGAAGAAACAGATTCTCTTTCTGAATCTTTTAGTCTACTCGCCCGGCTTACTCACGACCTCCAGGAGTTTAAACAGAAAATAAAATCGGCACTGATTTATCCAATGATTCTTTCCGGAGTTATGTTTATTTCTATTCTTGTGTTGTTTGGTCTTGTGATTCCCCGATTTAAATCCCTGTTTGTTGGAATGGGTGTAGATATGAGTGGCATAACCGGAGTGATTGTTGCTATCTCTGATGTGTTAACTGAAAACTATCAGCTCATATCACTGTTACTGATATTGTCGATTATTATTTTTCGGAAATTAATGAACAGTGCTTTAACCGATCAAAGTTGGGCAAAATATTTTCTCAAATTGCCTGTCATCGGAGTAATGATTCAGCAATATAATCTGTATATTATTTCTATGATTCTGCATATTTTAATGAAAAAAAGAATCACTATTATAAAGGCGTTGGAGCATGTAAAAGATGCTGTCGGGAATATAGTTTATAAAAATGAAATTGAATCCATGACCCGAGAAATCAGTCGAGGTAAATCTATTCAGCAAGTATTAAATACAAATTTTTTCACGCAACACTTTATTTATATTGTAGCTGTTGGAGAAGAAACAGGGCGCCTTTCAGAATCTTTTTCAAAACTGTCAAAGTATTACTATAAGCAGCTGGATGTTCGAATTAAATCCATGATGACCTATGCTGAGCCGGCCATAATTATGATTTTAGGTTTGGTTGTTGGATTGATAGTGGTATCTATGTTGCAGGCAATTTTAAGTATTAATGAGTTGGCTGTTTGAAATTAGTTTTATCATAAAGATATGATATGAAATTTTGGTTTTTAAATTGGTATTGTAAATGAAAAAAAATACATCAGGTTTTACATTGGTCGAGTTATTGGTTGTCCTTATTATTTTGGGTTTGGTGGCGAGTATAGCTGGACCTAATGTAATGAAGTATTTGGGAAGTTCAAAGGCGAAAACAGCCAAATTGCAGATAAAAGAAATTGAATCGGCTTTAGAATTATTTTTCCTTGATACCGGGCAGTACCCAGCAACAGAAAAGGGCATTACCATTTTGGTTAAAGATGATGGGTCGATGGTAGGATGGAATGGTCCATATTTTAAGAATGCACAAATTCCAAATGACCCGTGGGGTAATTCATATTTATATCAAAAACCAGGAGAACATGGGTCTTTTGATTTGATAAGCCTGGGAGCAGATAATCAACCGGGTGGTGAAGGTGATGATAAAGATATTACTAACTGGGGAGGTTAAAGTTCATTCCCAAAAGGCTTTTAGCCTGGTAGAGCTACTGGTTGTCTTGACTATCATGTCAATTATAGTGGGGTCAATCTCTTTTGTGATGTTTAATAAAAAGGATACTTTAAAAACATACACAACCAAAATTGTTCAGAATATGAAGTTGGTTCAGCAACGTGCAATACGTGAAAACAGACAGTTTCAGGTTGAAGTAGATTTTTCCAATAACTCTTTTTATTTCATTGATGAAACTGTGAATTTACCAGAAGATGTTTCTATAACGATTAAAACTGCAGAGAGACAACTTATTGAAAAAGATCTGGTAGCAATCACATTTTATGCTGATGCCAGTTCTTCAGGAGGGGTAGTGGCACTAGAATCAGAGAACGAACTAATCGAAATTATCTTAACCTGGATTTCAGGTAAAATCACAACCAAACATCATGTTAAGCCAGTATAGTTTTTATTTATTTTATTTAAATATAAGAGAAATAAGCGATGTTGTTAAAAGGTAATCATATGTACTCTCGACAGAAAGGAATTACCTTATTAGAGGTGCTGGTAGGTTTTGTTATCTTTACATCTTCATTGGTAGCGGTTCTGGATTATGTTTCCGGTCAGGTTTATCACTATCACTTATCTTACGATGCTTATCAAAAAGTTCAGATGATTTATGATCTTACAGAAGTCTCAAAGATAGGTATTGAACAACAACTTATACAAGCTGATCATTATTATAATTATAACTGGACTGTTTCAACATTTATTATGGATTCGTTCTCTCAAAAGGATAAGGAAAAAATTTTACAGCAATCAACTCATTCTGTATCAAATGAAAGTAACACTTTTGTATGGGATGTATTGAATATTAGCGAGGTAAACTAAATCTTGTTTTTATTAGCTTATCTTTTTGTTTGTAGAGTTGGTGGGATTAAGTGAATTCTACATTTTACCGACAGGGTTTTACTTTAGTTGAAATGCTCGTTTCAATTGTGTTGAGTAGTATAATTTTTATCAGTTCCTATCAGGTTATTAGTAATTTAATTCAGTACCAGATACGTTCAAAAGTTCACCATGAAATTAGGGCTGATAAATTGTTGTTAAGCAACCTGGTTTCACAAATTATTGAAAAAAGTTTACATCAAAAAGATTTAGTCTATCAATTTCAAAAAGATGATTTTTTTAAGGGGCAGGAAAACTCTCTTCAGTTAATTTCTCGTGCATACAGTAAAAATTTTGATGTACCAGGTTTTCGTGTTTTTAGATTGTTTCATAGTGATGATGAACTTTATGTTTCTTACCGTAAGTTTGATGCTGAATATAAATCTAACAGGCAGTTTCAAATATCAACAGGTATCAAATTGGATGAAATTAGTTTTCAATATTTATCATCTGAAGGATGGGTAGATAACTGGCAATTAAAGAATCAATTTCCTGAATTTATTAAAATAATTATTGAGTTGCCCGGTACTGAAATAATGGAGTGGATAAGAAGTACGGGGCGTAGATAAATGAGAAAAAGGCATGCCCTGGTTAAAAAGAAATACTTAGGTGCTGTACTGATTTACGTATTATGGATTTTGGTGGTAATTTCAATTTTGGCTTTTCAGTTGACATCCTCAAATCGTGTGATTACTCTTAATCACTCTGCTGTATCTGCTCAGTTAAAAAATCGAATGCAGGTAAATTCAGCGGTTCAATTTGCAATTTTTAAAATTATTACTAACCAATGGAAAGATAAAAAATATACTATAAATTTGAATAATCAGGATATAGGTATTCAAATATTTAATGAAGTAGGTTTTATATCATTTTATAAACTGAGAAATGAATCACTAAAATATATTTTTAATTTGATTAATATTGACCAATCAACTACTGAAAATATATTAGATGTAGTAAAATCAGATGAAACGCTAAATTATAATAGTTTTGATGAGTTACATCAGTTTGAAGCTATAAATAAGGAGGTTCTTGATAAATTAATTCAAATTGTGAGTATTTTTCATGAAGATGAGGTGAATCCATCGTATTCGCCTGAAAATGTATTGGTTCTGCTTCCAGGGGTTGATCAATTCAGTGTTCGTAAACTGCTTGAAACAAGTGATGAAATTGAGCGTGAGCAGTTAAGAAATTCCATAGTTGATTCTTTGGAAACTCGTGGATTAGCATACTCTGATGATATTGGAAGTTATTTTAGAGTTTACATTACTCTTGAAGATCTTGTTTATAGAATTTTTCTGAAATATGACCATCGACAGAAAAGCTATAAAGTTGTGCTCGAAAACATAATATTGAAAGAGGCAGTTTAAACTCTGTTTAAAGAAGGTTAATGAAATGAAAGGAAACATTTTTTTTCAGATGAAGAATTTATTCGTGCTGATTTTTTTATTTTTACTTACAGTTCCAGGAGCCTATGCACAGGACTTGAAGCCTATTGATTTACAGGGAGATTGGGGGATTGAGCCAGTACATCTTCGGGTTACTGCGAATGGTTTTATGATTGAATTTCGCTATAAAGTACTTGATGCTGAAAAGGCATTGATACTCTCTGACAGAAAAGAGTTTCCGTATCTTTTATCCATGAAAAGCAGAGCAAAGCTCAGTGTTCCATATGGTTCAACCGTCGGATTTTTAAAATCGAATCGAAGGTTTATTAAAAAAGGAAAAAACTACATAGCTATGTTTTCCAATGAAGGGCAGCATATGCTTAAAGGTGACAGAGTTAAAATACAGATAAAAAATCAAGTATCTTCTGAACTGGTACTGCAGTAATGAAGGGCAAAATAATTCCTTTTTTTTTTTTTTTTTTTTCCTTTATTGATACTTCTTATGCTCAGGCTTTACTAAAACAGGCAGGCAATATTTCTGACCAATACCTGGTTTATTTCACAAATTCTATTGATATAACAGGCAGGATTAGAAAAGAAAAAAGTAAAGCTTTTGATTTTTTACGAAGTAAACAACAGGAAAATATTGACCGGTTAAAGTTCGAGTTAGCTGATACTGATCTGGAAATAAAGCGTAGTTTGTGGGTAAATCAATCGGCTGCCATTACAATTTCTATCCAGTATATTGACAGGTTGAACTCGCTATCTTTTGTCTCTCATGTAAGAACTGACAAAAAATATAAAGTCGATATGCTGGGAACCTCTACTCTTTCATTACCTTCGGATGAATTAGTACAAAATAATTTATTTGATATCGGGGTGGAATCTATCTGGAATACCGGATTTAGAGGTCAAGGAGTGGTTGTAGCAATAATGGATTCAGGAGTTGATATTGAACATGCGACTCTAAAATCCCGTTGGCGAGGTGGTTCAAATAGCTGGTTTGATCCGGTAAATGGTTCCGATGAACCAACAGATTTTTCGGGTCATGGTACGGCCGTTGCCAGTATAGTTCTAGGTGGAAATGAAAATAAAACGGGAGCTTATTTAGGTGTAGCGCCTAATGCACAATGGATTGCGGCAAAAATATTTTCTAATACCCTAAATGGTGCTACCGCAAGTTCATCTATAAGTACAATTCAGGAAGCTCTTCAATGGGTGCTGGATCCCGATGAAGATTCAACTACAGATGATTACCCTGATATTGTTCAAAATTCCTGGGGGATGGCAAATACTGAAGGTAGTTGTACCAATACAGATTTTAATGATTCTCTGGATGCTATCAATGCTCTGGGAATTGATATAGTTTTTGCTGTAGGTAATTCTGGTTCTACAGCCGGTTCAAGGCTTGCGCCATCCTATCATAAGGATGTTATTTCTGTTGGAGCGGTAGATACTTTTAATTCCTCAGTTGAAACCATATTGTCATCAAGCAGTCGTGGACCCAACTTATGTGAAGATAAAGTACTACCTTCACTGATGGCTCCGGGAGTAGATATTGTTGCCGCCGAGAAGAGTCTGGGAAGTGTCTCTGCTATTAGAAATACAGGTGAAAATACCGGTACTTCTTTTTCCTCTCCTCATGTGAGTGGAGCACTTGCTCTGTTAAGGAGTCAGTTTGATTCTTCAGTTGATCACTATAAATTTAGAAATGCCCTGTTTGATTCAGCTAAAGACCTGGGTAAATCGGGTGATGATACAGATTTTGGAAATGGATTGGTTAAAGTAGATGGTGCTATGAATCTGATGTTGAATGACAATATCGATAGAATGCCCAGTGAAGTTACATTTTCATCTGCAAAATATGTTTTCAAGGAAGATGAGTCTAGCATTGAAATCAGTTTGCTTCGAACGGGTGATATTTCAACTGAACAGGCAGTAACAATAATTTCAGAAAATGATACAGCTTTAAATGGTTCTGATTTTATTAGTGTTTCAACAATGGTAGAGTTTTTAGCCGGTGAAAGTCAAAAACTAATTGGTATTGAATTAGTTAATGATGATGTGCGTGAAAATAAAGAATCATTCAATCTAATTATTACATCTAATAATTTAAAGAAAAAAATTACTATAATAGATAATGACAAAAATATCGAAGAGGAAGAAGATGTTATAGGAGGATCCTCCACTGGTATTCTCCAGTTGTTTTTGCTTGTACTGCTATGGTTTGGAAGGCGTTTTTTAAAATGAAATGGCTTGTAATATTTTTCCAAATATTAGCATTGCCAATTTGTTATGCAATTGAGAATGAGGGGCAAAAAATTTATCTGGATGGACTGAATGGTCAAGGTCAGGTAATTAAATCGTATATAAATGACCTTGAATCTGGTGCAGCATTAGCCTGTGTAAACTGTCATAGAGAGTCTGGGCTTGGAACTTCTGAGTCGGGTAAAACTATTCCACCTGTAAGCTGGAACTTTCTGGGAGTTAATCAACCCTTAGATGATGATTCTCGTTTTTATTCTATTCAGAATAAACGCAAAGCATATGATGTTAAATCACTTCAAAGATTATTAACAACAGGTATAAATTCAAATGGAGATGTTGCTGATCCTTTAATGCCACGTTATGTGATTTCTGAAAAACAGACAGAGCATTTAGTGGAGTACCTGAAAACCCTATATGCTAAAAATGACCCTGGTGTTGACTCAGAAGTAATTAACATTGCTACAGTTATTGATTCCCGGCTAACGGCAAGGAAAAAACAACAGCATTTGCAATTTATGCAAAGGCTGTTTGATATGAAAAATTCATTGACCCGGGGGGAACTCAAAAGAAAAAAATATTCACCAGTTCAAAAAATACCTCAATATGAATCCTATCGTCACTGGAACCTGGTCGCCTGGGAGTTAAAAGGCTCTCCCGATTTATGGCAACAGCAGCTGAAAGAGCTCTATAAGAAGCAACCCGTTTTTGTGATACTTTCTCCGTTTATCAAAAGTGATTATTCGGTAGTGGGATCGTTTTGCGATGAAATGGAGGTTCCATGCCTTTTTGCACATGGATCAGTGAAAACTAAGGGGGATTATTATAATTTTGTTTTTCGCGATACAGTTAAACAACAAAAAGATTTTCTTGACGAAAAAATACGCCAAAACAAAAACAATTTATTATATTTTGATTTTGAAGGTAAATTGCAAAATATAAAAACAAGTCAAATAGATACACTTGAAGTTCAACAATCCTTCTACAGTTCAATAGAAAAGCAATTTAATGAAGTTTGTGGAATAGAAGGTACTATCATTACCAAAGTAGATATCAACTTCGCACAACATTTACATCAATTAAAATGTCCGGTTAATCAGAAAATTAAAATTTTGATGTTAATGAGTGATTCTGTCACCTTTAAAAAATTAAATCATTTTTTACATGAAAATAGCAACTCAAACTTATGCTGGGTGACAGATTATGGAAAAATGCTAAAAAGAGATACCAGAACAATTCGAGCTGATGTTTTAACAAGGAAGTTTGGTATGGAAAATACAGACAGTGAGAGTTTACTGATGAATCTGTATGCCTATAGCCTGTTAACAGATTCTATACATCAACTGGCAGGGCATTTTTCCCGAGCATACTTATTGGAAATTATTGAACATATGTTAAATAGCTTTCCCAATTATACTTATTTTAACTCTGTATCAGGTGCACCAAAACAAAGAGCTATTGTCGGCCCTGTTTCTGAATATTGTCCCCAGGGAGATAAACCGATATGAAGTTAGTTATTACAAAATTAATTAATTTTTTTAAATGGTGGTATTCAACTCTGGTTTCTTGCTTGCCACATAGCTGGACTTTATTTTTTGGAGGTTTAAATAAGGATATTGATCTCGTTATAGTTAATCAGGGTAATACTGTATTTATTCAGACCGATAGAGGAAAGATTATTGATTCTATTTCTTTAAATGTAGAACAAAAAATAGAAGGTATAGATCAAAGTATAAAATCAAGTTCTGGTTTTAGTAGTTTATCAGGAGTAGATAGTGGACATTTTTCTGCTGAACAGCAAATTTTGAGTAATATTCAGGAATCTTCAGCTACAGATAAAATTGATAGTGTGGACACAGGAAAGTCTAATGTAGTTAGCTTACAAGCTGTCAATATTAAGCAAGATGTGGATGCAACTTTATTTGATGATGAGGATATTACAACACAATATTTAGATACTAATTCTGACTCTGATGAAGATACGATCATAATAAAGAATGATCAGGGGCAGTTAATTAATCTCAATGATGAAGCCAAGGAAAATACAGTGGTTTTTCACAATGAAGGTGGAAAAATCAGGAAAGTTGAATCTTCATTAATTAAGCATGATTTTGATGAAATAAAAGTTGAAGATGAGTCCCAGAAAAATAATGGTAATAGTCCTGATTCACTAAAAGAATTTGAGGTTGTTGCAAGACTTTTGGCAATGTATCAAGGTAGTAAAAAGTGCCTTTATCTGTTTCCCGACGACAAAGTTTTTAAGGTTAATTTGAGCTATCCTGTTCAGGTTACGCAAAACATTGAGAATGTTTTGCGTTTTGACCTGCAAAAACACATTCCACTTAATTTACATGAGGTAAGATATTTTTATTCTTTAAACTTCAATTCAGTATCGGACAAAGTAACTGTGGAAGTGGTGGTTATAAAATTACAAGATTTTGAATTATTGAACGCAGTACTTGAGCCATATATCAAGAAAGGACTTTTGTGTACTACAAAAAGTTTTTTTGAAAAATTAGGTAGAAAAATTAATTTTGTTGAAATAACTTCAGAGACTAAATGGTACTCGTTATTTAAAGTATCTAATGTTCACTTAATGTTAAATTCTGCGCTATTGATTACATTATTAGTATTGCCTTATTATTTATATCATCAATATAACGATACTTTGATGGTGAGCTCACCGGAGGAAATGAAGAGAGTTCAGAGTATTATCAGTTCTATGAACTCGATTAGTGCTGAGTCAAAATTTGGAGAAACGCTATCACAACAAATTAGTGATGTCCCCAGGCTGACTAAATTTCTTTCTATAATGAGTGATGAAATTGACCAGCAGGCCTGGCTTTCACGATATAGCTTTAAAAATAATGAAATCAGAATAAAGGGTGAAGCTATTTCAGCAACTACAGTTTCTGATGAGCTTAGCGATACCGGTCTATTCGAAAGTATTAAATTTGTTTCTTCGATCACTAAAAATTCCCGGACAGATAAGGAATCTTTTGAGTTATTACTGAGGATCAAAAGTGGTGCATAACTTTCGACAAAATCCTTTACTTGAAAAATTTCTGGCGATTTTTTTATTGCTTTTCTTTTTAATGACCGGGTATTTTCTTTTTAGTAATATTTATTTGAATCAGCTATTTGTACTTGATACGGATATCAATTTAAAGTTAAAGAAAATTTCCAAGGTAGAGTCGATTCTTGATAAAGAAGCCGAGCTGAAATCAAAAATTTCAATTCAAAAGAAAAAACTTGATAAAAATAAAATTTTTCTGACGAATAGTAAACCTTCTACAGCATCAACCGAACTTCAGAATAAAATAAAGAATTTGATAGTTTCAAAATCAAAGGCAAAAATATTATCAATTAAAACTAATCCATTTGTTGAGTTTGACCATTATACAGAAACCTCTATCGAGATAAGAATGAAGAATATTGGTCATAATGGAGTAAAAAATATTATTTATATGATTGAAAATTCTTCACCTACATTGATTATCAAAGAGCTAGATATAAAAAGAACTCAACTCAGGTACAAAGCTCTAGTGAAAACTCAGGGTAATGTGGATAAGCTGGAAGTCATTCTCGTAGTAAGTGCTTTTTTTAGAGGAAATACGCAATGATTTTTCCTGGACAAAAGCAGAAATTAACTTTCGTATAATTTTATTATGAGATATTTTTTTACATTAATTTTACTTATCGCGTTATTTTTAACTTATTTTTTTGTAGTGAATATTCTTCAAAACAAGGAAATCGAAAGCGAGGAATATAATGTCAATTTTAATCAGGAAGATCTTAGTGTAAAAAAACTTGGAAATATTGGTGAATATGAATCCATTACAGAAAGGCCTTTATTTGTTGAAAGTCGAGAGAAATCAAAAAAGGTTGTTAAAAAGAAAAAGGTGAAGAGAAAACCCGTTATTGAAGACTTGAAGGTACAAGCTCTAGGAATAGCGTTGACAAACGAGGGAATTCTTGCAGTTATTAAGGACTTGAAAAATGGGAAAATTATTCGTTTAAGAATAAAAGAAAAAATTTATGGGTGGTCACTTGATGGAGTGTCTGAAGATAGTTTTACCTTTTCAAAAGGTGAGCAAGGAAAAGTAATTAACTTTAAAGGTAAGTGAGGTGACTATGTCTCAGGTAAATTATAGATTATTAAAAAATAAGTTATTAAATGCTGTAATAATTGGGTTGTTGGTAAATATTTCTGGTTGTGTATCATTTAATAAACCTGGTTATAAGGTTGATATAAATTCACAGCCACCAGAAAAAATAGCTGAATCTCCTGAAAAAGGATTAATTGAAGGTTCTAGTGAAATAAATCCTTCCTTTGGTGCCGTGCTCAAATATGGCAACGAACGTAATTTTAATAAAGTCGCTAAAAAGAAATTCAGTTCTAGCAAAGGTGAATACAGTCTTGATTTCGTAAATATTTCAATTGAGGAGTTTACATCGATAGTATTTACCGAAATGTTGGGAAAGAATTATGTATTTGATAATACAATTAAAGGTGATGTAACCGTTCAAACCAGAGGACAACTTGATGCAGTACAGCTTTTATCTATTGTGGAAAGTGTTCTTGCATCTCGTAATGCTGTAATGGTTGAAGAAGATGGTCATTTTAAAATCATCCCACTGGCCAAGGCAAAAAATTATTCTTTAAAACCTGAGTTATACAGTGCTCGAAACATCAAACCAGGTTATAGAATGGTCATTGTACCGGTCAATTATGTAAACCCGGAAGACTTAAAGTCAGTACTTGAATCTGTCGCTCCTGGAGCAGGTCATTTAAAAATTGATAAGGATAGACGAGCCATCGTTGTTACTGGTTCTGAGCAAGAGATTACGAATGTAGTCGATGCTGTTCAAATTTTCGATGTCAGCTGGTTAGAAACCAAATCCATAGCCGTTTTACCAGTAAAAAAAACTCAGGTATCAATAGTTAAAAAGGAAATAACTAAAATACTTGAAAGCCAGAATAAGTCCCATGGAATTGTCCTCGATACTATTGACCGATTTAATGCGTTGTTGGTAGTTGCGAATAAGAAAAAAGAGATTAATGCCGTTAAAAATTGGTTGAATATTCTTGATCAGGATACTCATACCGTTGAAACCCAGTTGTTCGTTTATGATGTGCAGAATCGAAAAGCAAGTGAACTGGCTGATCTGTTGAATGGCATTTTTAATGAAGGAGCTGGTTTGCAATCAGGTAATTCTGAATCAAAAGAATCAAAAACAGCTTCAACTAATGAAATAGTTGTAACCAATAAAACAAAAGTCAGCACTCCTGATCCGATCAAAAAAGAAAAGCCATCGAATCTTAAAATTGTGGCAGATGAAATAAATAATTCTATTGTTCTTTTATCTACAAAAGCTGAATATGATAGTGTTTTTTCTATTATTAAAAAACTTGATGTATTGCCCATGCAAGTTTTAATAGAAGTTTCAATTGTCGAAGTAACCCTAAGTGATGAGTTAAGTTATGGCTTAGAATGGTACCTGAGACATAATGGAATTAGTGATAAGTTCAACTCTGATACGACTTTGGATTTAAATGCCGGTGCAGGAATAGGCTCTATTGCCCCCGGGTTTTCATTTTTGTTGAGCGGTAGTGGATCTCTTGTTCAGGCGGTATTTAATACCCTTGCTGCAGAATCTAAATTAAATGTAATTTCAAGCCCTTCTTTAATGGCTCTGGATAATCATACCGCTACAATTCGAGTTGGTGATCAGCAACCGGTTCAGGTAGCATCAGCTAAATCTTCAAGTAACGATGTATTAACTCAGTCAATAGAATATAAAAGTACGGGTGTACTTTTGTCCGTTACTCCGCGGGTGAATTCTGGGGGCCTGGTGACTATGGAGCTGAGCCAGGAAGTGACTGATATAGGAAGCATTGATGATGCTACTGGCCAACGTAGTTTTCTGCAACGTAACATTAATACGACTGTCGCGGTACAAGATGGTCGTACGATTATTTTGGGTGGTTTAATTACGGAAAATAATGTAGAAGCGGAAAGTGGTATACCTGGTGCTTATAAGTGGCCAATTATAGGTGGGCTTTTTGGTAAGAAGGCAAATTCTAAAATTAAACGTGAGCTGATTGTTTTAATTACACCAAAAGTGATATTCAATCATCAAAATGCTCTGGATATAACAAAAGAATATGCTGAAAAAATGCAATTACTAAAATCATCCATAGTGATAAATGAGTAATTCTCAATAAAAAACCGGGTAAGAAGTAATGCAGATAAAAACTATTTATATTGCGGAAAATGAAAATATGTTTTCTGATTGCTTAACAGTAAATCTGGAATCAGGGGATAAGTTTGAAGTTATTGGTGCTGCTTCTAATGGAGTAACTGCATTCAATGAAATTAGAGAGAAAAAGCCAGATTTAGTGATCACTGAGCTAAATTTGGAAGCACTTAGTGGTATCAATTTGATTCGTAAAGTAAAAGCAACGGGTTTAATGTCTAAAATTATACTGTTGTCGTCTGTTATTTCACCGCTCGTTATTCATAAGGTATTAAGTGCTGGTGTAGATGGCATTTTGCTTAAGAGTGATCAATACTCAATGTTAACGGAAGCTATTTCAGTTATTCCAAAAAAAAAGTTTCTTAGCCCGGGCATCTCAGATCCACTGGTTAATAATTTTCTTAGCTTGAATAGTGATCCGAACAGTCAAAAAATATCTCCACTCTCGGATAGAGAAGAACAGGTTGCCAAGTTGATAGGAGATGGTATTACCAGTAAAGAAATTGCTGTTATCCTGTCCATCAGTGAGAAAACAGTTAGTAAACATAGAAGCAATATATTTAGAAAATTGAATATTAAAAACACAGCTCAATTAGTTAGATATATTTATGATAATAACTTAATTGGTTAGAAGGTTGCTTGAGTCATTCACCTTTAACACTTTTTACTCATGCTTTGATAGATGGTTGATTGACTGAGTCCTGGTTTTTATATACGAAATTTTCACACTTTTTTTGTATAATTTACTCAGATTAATTTAAGTGAGGTTCTATGAAAGTTCTTCTGGTCGAAGATAATAATGATCTAGCCCTTAATATAACTGAATATTTAGAGTGCCAGGGTCATATTATCGATTATGCTGCCGATGGTATTACCGGTATGAATCTGGCTTTGAATGAAAGTTATAATGTTATTGTGCTGGACGTCATGTTACCTGGCATGAATGGGTACCAGCTTTGTCAGCAGTTACGTCTAAATGCCCAAAATGATATACCTGTTATCATGTTGACGGCGAGAGATACTGAACAGGATAAGTTAAAAGGTTTTGACTCTGGCACAGATGATTACTTGATAAAACCATTTTCCCTGAAAGAACTCGAAGCAAGAATTATTGCTCTTAATAGAAGAAACCATCAACAGGTGGTCGATAAAACTCTTGTTGTTTCAGATCTTGAATATCATCCCGGTACAATGGTTCTTAAAAGAGCAAATAGAACGCTGTTACTAAAACCTGTACCACGAAAAATTCTTGTAATCCTGATGAAAAATACTCATAGAGTCGTTACCCGGCAGGAGATAGAACAGGAAATCTGGCTGGATAATCCACCTGACAGTGAAGTTTTAAGGGCGCATATTTATGCAATTCGAAGTGAGATAGATAAAGCGAATACTATAAAACTTTTACACACGATTCACGGGGTAGGGTACAGACTTGCTGAAACCTGATAACCGATACCGACTCCATAGTCGGATTGCAACCATGTTTATTATAACAGCAGCAGTTAGTTTTCTATTTTATTCGTTATTTATCTGGGTAATGATTGATAAGCTTGAGTATGCGATGTTAAACACGCTGGTTGGGCATGAGGTTGATGAGTTAGTGAATGAACTGGCTATCGATCCTGTTGGCACTGAGATGCCCAAAACAGCCTCGGTCCATGGTTATTTGTTGAGTCGGAATGATGAAGTGCCTGTTCCTGAATTTTTAAAAGTTCTAGACCCGAATATTCATAATGGACTTACCGTTGGTGATAAAACATATCATATTGCTATTCTTGACCTAAAAGATGACCGTCTTTATCTGGCATTTGATGTTACTCACCTGTCACGCTATGGAGATATTCTGATGGCTATTTTGATTAGTGGTGGAGTTATTTCGGCCATTTTTCTATTGAGTGTTGGGACATGGTTTTCCAGAAAGTTTTTAATGCCAGTAAGTCTTCTGGCTGAAGAAGTTGCCAATATAGATCCTACGATACGTAATGTAAAAATAGAAGAAAAATACCGGGACTATGAGGTGGGTTTAATTGCGAAATCAATAGATCAGTTTATGCTCAGAATGGATGAATTTGTTGAAAGAGAACAATCATTCACTGCTGCGGTCAGTCATGAGTTAAGGACGCCTGTATCGGTAATTTCTACCTCAATAGAGTTACTGGAATTAAATAGCAAAATACCAGAAAACCAGCAAAGAACTATTGAAAGAATAAAATCATCAACAAAATATATGCGGGGAGTAATAGACTCCTTACTATTTTTTGCACGATCAACCGTAGTAACTTCAGATAAAACCATTCCTCGAATACAGGTCAGTGCAGTATTTCAGGATACATTAGAAGAATATAAGACTAGAGCGGCTGAGAAAAATTTATCCTTGAAATTAAAGAGTAACTCTCACGTCATGGTAAGAATGCCCGAAGGACATTTAACGATTATTCTGGGAAACCTGGTGCAGAATGCAATTAATAATACTGATAATGGTGAAATATGTGTCACAGTATCAGATGAATGGTTTTCCGTTGAGGATACCGGTCGTGGTATTAATGGTGATGATATTGATCATATTATTGAACGTTGTTATCACAGCCCCGATAGTTCAGGGTGTGGGATAGGATTGCACCTGGTGATGAATATCTGTAATAACTACGGGCTTAAGCTTGATATAGAAAGCTCAGTTGGGAACGGTTCAAAATTTGTGGTGGAACTTCCTGAGAGTATAATTTCTTAAAATTGATTAATATGAAAATTGCCTCATATTAATCAATAAAATCAGTATCGTTACTGGCTTCTTTGATATATCAATATCATCTTAGGTTGTTTTACACCCCCCCCCAATTCAAGGCAATATATTGCCTACTACAAAAAATCAGACCATTAATAAAGTTACCCCATGAATCTGTTTATAAAAATTGTAGCTCCTATAATTATGATAGCTGCCGGTACTGCTGTGGCTGTCATATTGGACATGAATAAACCTTCGGTTTTGGCACCAATGAGGCCAGCTTCGATATAAAATCTAGCGGACATGGTGGCTTTCAGTGGGCTATTAGATCTCTAAATTGAACTTCTTCAGTATCTACCTTATGAATAATTATATCGGCGTCTACGAATTATACCCAAACCAAATAAACCAGCGCCAATAAGTGCAATAATCGAGGGCTCGGGTACTGGATTATCAACTGATCCATCATCCGATACCAATGCATCCATGGTAGTTCCACCACTGATGCGCACTCTGGAAAAATTAGTTGATGCGTCATCAGACTGAAAACCGCGCCAGAGTAATTCACCATTTTGCGACTGAATATTCATTTCGAAATGATCAACAAGGGTTTCAGTTGCATCAAAAAAATCGAAGGTAGTATCTATATCGACAAAATTGTCTGCAAAATATCCACCGAATGCTGTGGCTTCGAATGAAAAATTGATGTCAAAATAGGTAGTTCTTCCCTTCGCTCCAAAGGTTTGTGCAAACTGGGTTCCATCTTGTGGTATAACAAAACTGGGATATGACGTCGGTGTATACACCTCTCCCATCCAGGTCCCTAAGACAGCCCACGAAGATGTTGCCCCTTGCCCTGTCAACAAACTTGACGTACCAAAAATAGTTTCGCTCTGGTAAAATGTGCCAACAGTTTGATCAATGTTAAAACCTTCAAAACTCTCAGTGTAAGTCGGGGTTATGCCGGATACATCAGATACAGTAATTATGGTTGCGCGAGCCGAAGTTAAAGAAAATAAGACCAGAGTGCCAAGTAATATTTTGGATATATTCATGACAGAAAACCGTAATCACTAATAAAGAATAGTTATATTTTAACCAGGAAAACAGTATGGATTCTAAGGTTAGAATTACTTTTTTCTGATTTTAAGCAGGGATGCAGGTAAGAGTCAATGAAAAATTGAAAATAATAAATAGGGCAAAAGCTTTCTAGATAGGTTGTTTACTGCTTGGATAGGTGTTGGTTACAGAGCGAAAAAGCAATACGTAAAAACGGTTATTGGTTTACTATTTTACGGCGGCGAAAAAAGTTGAGACTAAATAATCTAGCTGAAAAAAGCACAAAAACCGAAGGTTCTGAGATAGTTGCTTAAGTAGATTGTTGAACTCTTCCTGAAATAGTGAAATCTGTCTGATAATTCCAGTCAGACCAGGTGTTTCCAGCATTGCTGGATACCTGTGCATCAGATTCATCATTTGAACCCTGAAGGTAGACCATGTATTGCCGTGTTAGAGCACTGGAAATAAAAGCATCCGTATGTAATCCCAGCCAGTAATTTCCTTCAGTTAGCGATAAATCTGTCATATCCACAGAAAATGAATAAAGGTCGTAAATATCGGATAAATAGCCAAAATTGACTGCCTCAGTAGTCCATCCACTGCCTGATGCTACTTCCAGCATAGAATTATCGTATATGTACCAATCCGTGAGCAGGTAAACAAAGTCATATTCCCTTTTTACCAATGCATCAAACTCTATTGATTCAATAATTGAGTCGTTTGACAGGTAAAAATTGTCGGCCACTATGTGAGCTGGCGTTAGACACTGGACTGTGCAATTTCCTTCTGCACCAGAGGTAGTCTCTTGTTCGTAAAGTACTGTGTCGGTTTTTGTTTGAACCAGCAATAATAGTAGTTTTGTAAAAATGTAAACCTGCAATCAAGAGAAAGTAGAGTTGTATATATCTGGTTATTTTCTAAGTTTACTGACTATTTCCTTTTCTTTCTAAAGTAAACTTTGCTTTTTCCAGAATTACCTTATAGGTATATCCGGATCCCAAATCGATATCAGTCATCAAAGTCCCGCTAACTTCCACAAGATCACCGGGTGATACAACTTCAGAAGATGTCACCCGCAATTTGTTGTCGGGTGATGTGCCTGTGCCATCCTGTAAGGTAACCCAGTTCTTGCCCAGGATGTTTTTACTGAATTTCATAACTTTTGCGCGAAGCTTAACCGTTGTGCTTTTAAGTTTTGCAGAGGTTTTAATAATATCTGTAATTGTTTTACCTCCCGACAGTGGTACGATTTCTCCGGGTGCCGGTGGCATGACCGGAACTGATTTGGAAATAACAGAATTGCCTGTTCCATGAGCTTCATTTTTCATGGCAGAGTGGGAAGGGGGCTTCTTATGCTGACCCATCAAACTTATTTTCGGTACGAAAATAATTGATTCAAATGTTCGATTCAGGACTTTGCTGTAAAATTTGCCCATTTCCACGCCATCTACAAATTCGATTGAAGTGTTTTCACTAATAGCTGTGGGAGAGGTGGCAATCCACTTTGGAGGATTTTCAAGTCTCAGGTAGGTATAGCTTTTTACATGAATGACTTCCACGACTTTCCCGGTATGTGAGATTGACTGCGCTGAAGAAATGGTTGATGTAAAAAAAAACAGGATATAAATTATTCCTGCAGTTAATCTTTTTATCATTGAGTTTTTCCTTGGTTTATGACTTGTTATTTAGCCAGACTTAACATAAATAGTAATATTTATTTATGAAAGTTCGGGTATATGGATTTTGTTAAAATTATGCCATCCTTCCAGTCTGGAAGACTTTGGATCATCTATAACAAGCTGGAGTTCAAAAAATTATGGTACTATATTCCCAATAGTATCAGATTAACCGTGCAATAAAAAATAAGCATAAGCACTGAAACTTAAGAGGTTTAAGACAGAATGAAAGCGATTTCAATTCAATCTTGGTTGAATTTGACTGGAACCTGCAAAAACAGGTTATCAGCAATAGGTGGAAGCGTATTAATCAGTATGCTGGTATCCAGTTGCGCTATTTTTTCAGAATCTGATGAGGAAGTAGCGGTTGTAGAAGCAAAACCAGAATTACAGTCAGTCTGGCCTGCGCCTCCCCAGCAAGCTCGAATTCGATATCTGGGTAGCCTTAAATCGAGAAAAGGTGGCTCTGATAAAAAGCTCAGTTTCAGTGACGTGTTACTTGGTAAAAAACAGGTAGACGATGTCAATATACTTACCAAGCCCTATGGTGTTCACAGCAATTCAAATGGCAAGGTTTTTGTGACGGATACCGGTAAATCAGGGCTTGTCGTGTTCGATTTAAAACAAAACAGTCTATCGTACTGGGGGAAATCGGGTCCCGGACTATTAAAAGGCCCCCTGGGTGTAACTTCGGATGCACAGGGTAATGTCTATGTCAGTGATAACATAGACAAGCGGGTTGTGATTTTTGATAAGGATGGAAACTACCAGAATGCCTATGGTGGAAAGGATGTGCTGGCAAATCCCACTGGCCTGGTATTCATCGATGACTCTCAATTGCTCTACGTAGTGGATGTGAAAAAACATCAGATCATTGTCTTTAACACTGAAGGCGAAGTGGAATTTACTATCGGTGAGCGTGGTAATGAACCGGGGCAATTTAATTTTCCAACCAATATTTCTCAGGATGCCAAAAACAGCTTATTGCTGGTTGCTGATAGTATGAATTTTCGTGTTCAGGTATTTAAAGCGGATGGTACCTTTGTCAAGACCTTTGGTAAAAATGGAAATGGTCCTGGAGATTTTAGTCGCTTGAAGGGAATTGGTGTGGATACGGAAGGGCACATCTATGCCGTTGATGCTGCATTCAATAATTTTCAGATTATGAATCAGCAAGGCCAGTTGTTGCTGGCTGTAGGCCGAGCCAGTCTGGAATCAGATGGTTTTTACCTGCCTGCCGGCTTGCATGTGGATAGAAAAAACCATATTTTTGTAGCTGACCAGCATAACCGGCGAATACAGATGTTCGAATTTATCGGTGAACAGGAATAACCCTAAAGCTGGAAAACGCTTATCAAATTTTGCAGGAAATCAACTTAGTAACTTGGCTACGGTGCTCGATTTATCAGAATAAAACATAATTGTTTCCGTCTGTTTTTGCACTTATAAATGTCGAGATTATTATGTTGGCTGACATCCTGTTTTTTCAAAATATAGTATTACATACCTTTTATCATGCATTTCTCAGAGTAGAGAAACACCGGTGATTGTTTGCAAAGTTGATTTACATCAATAAACATAGATTAATTAATCTATGTTAATAAAATAATGTGGATTTTATATTGACGTAGGTCTATCGCTTCTTTAGCCTTGGTACCATCGCTTTTGGGATTAAATTCACAAATAGCGGATCATAATTATAATGGCTGTACAGAAACGAAAATAGATTAAGCGGCCAAAGTTACACCCCGGCATCTTTTGTAGAAAACTGCATTTGTAGAAAACTGTTCTTTTTAGAATGAGTTTTTATGTCTTTATTATATTTTTTAGGGGAAATACTAATGATCAGAAAAATATTGTTATCAGGATTAGGGTTGTCTGCTGCTCTGATCATCTATGGTACGGCTTCAGCAGCAATTTTAGGCTCACCGCATGAGATAGGAAATGGCCCTAATCTCTGTGTAGCCTGTCATACACCGCATAATGCCAATGCCAATGCGAAACCGTTATGGAATCATACTGCTTCTTCAGCGGCTTATACCATGTATGATAATGCTTTCAGCTCAACCTTAGATATGGCGGTCGCTGGAAATACACCCACTGGAATTTCTGCTGCCTGCCTGAGTTGTCATGATGGAACCGTAGGTGTCAGTAGTTATGGTGGTGTAGTTGCAAATGACGTTCTGGATGGAGGCAAGAGTGTAGGAACAGACTTAACAGACGATCATCCTATCAATATCGCTTACGACCCTGCTGCGGATCCTGACTTTGTAGCGGCGACTGGTGTAACCGGAGCTGGCTTAAAGTTGTATAACGGACAGGTAGAATGTGCGACATGTCACGATGTGCATAATGGACCCGGAGTAACCGGTAAACTGGAACGCCCAATAACCACTGCTGATTTGTGTACTGCTTGCCACATTAAGTAATTGTACGAAGCTGTAGAGTATTACGGTGTATTTATCCGGAAATAAAACAGGATTCAGTGTTAAATTTTTAGCCCTGGTTCCTGTTTTTTTATTGTCTGTTATTGCCTGCAGTACTGAGACCCGCCAACTGTTTTTTGATATACAACCACCTACAACCGAGGAATTAGCCGAACAGGCACGCAAAAAAGCCGCGGCTGAATCAGCTGCAAACCCCCAGTCAAAAAATAAAAAACCCGAAATTGCATCACTTCTATTCCCTCAGTTTTCTGATGAAGATTTACCACCGCCTGCCATTGAAGAGGTCATGGACTGGGAAAAGGTTGAAGAGAGCTTACCCAAGGACAATGAAGATAATGTGGACTGGTCCGAGGCCCTGAGGCAGGGTTTGATCAGACCACGAACCGGAAGTGACCCAAGAACAATTTTGATGACTACTTTTCAGTGGGATTTCATCATTCCTGCTGCCGTCGACGAAGACGAAGATGAGGACGAAGACGAAGATAAGGACGAAGACGAAGATAAGGACGAAGACGAAGATAAGGACGAAGACGAAGATGAGGACGAAGATGAAGACGACGAGGAAGAAGGTGAAGGCCATGAAGATGACGCCTATTTTCCTCACTCCGCTCATACCCAGTGGTTAAGTTGTAAAAACTGTCATATGACTATCTATCCTCTCAGAAGAAACCCGGCCACGATGAAGGAGATGAAAAAAGGAAAATCCTGTGGTGTCTGCCACGGTAGGGATAAAGTGGCTTTTTCATTGAAGGCATGTGACCGCTGTCACCTGAATAGTGAATAGAGTTGTGGTTATTCTGTTGAAAAATATTATTCAGAAGAATGTAACATACCGAAGCTATGTTCTGTTGGTGATTACTTTCCTGTCTATTACAGGAAACCCTGCATTCGGGGAACGAGCTCCCGGTGACGTTCAATATGAACGAGTGGGCGATGTTGATCCTGAAAAACTAAAGTCATTCCCTCCTTCTATTTTCCCGCATTGGGTACACCGGATTCGTTATCGTTGTGACGCCTGTCATGACAGCCTGTTCGAGATGAAACCTGGAATCACACCCGTCACCCATGAGATTATGGATAAAGGAGAAGTGTGCAGTGCCTGCCATGACGGAAAAACCGCTTTCGATGCAGGTTTTAAAAACTGTAACCGGTGCCATGTTGTTGAGGCAGAGTGAACAGTATGGAGCGCTTCCTAGTTGCCCCGGGTTTGCAGCGGTGTGTGACTGTGTGCAAAGCAATTGTTATTACACCTTTTTTATTCTGGTCTGCTAATGGAAACGCAGCAGATGGAGATTGGCTGACTCTTTACCCGACGGAAGTAGAAGCACTAATCAGCATTGACAGAATAGACCGGCAAAACAGTGGTGATAATAGTTATCACTCACTGGATTACGAGCGGGAGTTTGGTGTCAGTTTAAGTCAGGAAGGTTATGTGTCTGACCCTGATTTAGCCTGGTTTCAACTCAATGTAGAACCCTCAATAACCCGTGAAGATACTGAAACCAATTCGATTACGACAGAAGAAGACGGAGATGAACTCGACTATCTGTTACAGATTAGTTTACTGCAGGAAACCACCGTTCCAGTTGGTTTTGATGTTGAGGTACAGAATAGTACAAATCTGGTCACAGGATCACTGGGTAGTCGCTATGATAATGTCATAAACAGTAAACAGGCATCTGTTGACTGGAAAACCAAGGTTTTTCCGATGAGTTTAACCTATAGGGAAGAATTACTTGAACAGGATTTTCGCAGCAGTTTGAGTAGCCAGATTTCTAGTCGTGATGAAGATTTGCAGAGTTGGGTCATTCAAGGTGGAAGCAGCAAACTGGATTTGCGTTTGGAGCAGAAAACACTGGATGATCGTGTAGTAACTCGTGATAACGATTTCGAACTGAGTCAGGGGCATATTAATCACTGGTTACCATGGGGCAGAAAAAGTGAGCTTCGATCGCGATTAAATTATTCCGACAATACGGGTTATAACCCTTATAAACGTCTTTCTCTTGATGAAACGGCACGTATTCAACATACAGACAATACGTTCAGTCGAACTTCTTATCGCTATTACTCTCTCACCCAGAATATAGAGACTGTAAAACAGCTGGGAAAATTTGAGTTACACCACAATCTATATAACAACCTGACCACTATTGCATCAGTCGAAGTAGATTCGACTCATTCGGAAAGCCTGGATGAAAAAAATCAGTTAACCGATTTGAGAAGTCAATACCATAAACAGGATTTGTTTGGTGCCAATGTTAATGCCGGACTGGGAATATCCTATGAACTAACCGATCGGGATTCCAACGTTGGTTTAGTAGATGTGGTTGATGAAAGCTATGTAGTACCACTGGGTGGTGAAGTGACTCTGAATACCCGATTCATTCTGACCAGTAGCATTATTGTTACCAATGCTGATTCTACTTTAGTGTATGGTGAAGGGTTAGACTACAACGTTATCGACCTCGTTAATGACCTGACAGAAATACAAATTATTCCTGGCGGTCAGATTAATGAAGGTGAAACTATTCGGGTCACTTATCAGGCAGATTCATTACCCTCTCAGGAATTTTCCACCACTCAAGCCAGATATAATTTTGGAATAGACCTGGGGTGGATACAATTTTCACACAGTGACAGCAAATCAAATGATAGTCTTATCTCAGGTGCTGATGAAAGTTTTCTGAATGATAGTCGTATTACTTCTACTGGTATCGAATTTCGTTGGAATTTAATCAATTATGATATTTTTCTGGGAGCAGAAAGACGCTTCATTTTATCAGGTGGTTTTGAGTCGACTATCTATACCTATCGACAGACTTTTTCCTGGATATACTCCAGTGACGCGCGCTGGAATTTGCATACCATTGAATCTTTTACGCAACAGGATGATCGGGAGAGAGATCTTTACAGCCTCGACCTTTCGCTTGACTGGCGACCACTGCCATCTCTTTCTATCCGTCCTACCCTGGGATTCTGGAAACGGCAATCAACAGAAGTTGCCTCGGGTAGCGGTAACAGTGACGATGAATTTATGACGGCAGGTTTCACCTTGCACTGGAATTATCGTCAGGTGGTAATGAATTTTAGCTATTTCCGTAACCAGCGGACAACCCTGACGGATCCGACAGCTACCGAGTCTCAACTGGATGAAGACCGTGTCATGTTCAAACTGGTTCGGAGGTTTTTATGAAGCTGAGCTGGTTTCTATTATTGACAGTGTTGTTATCAGCCTGTGCAACCACTGTACCTGAACCTTTTGCCAGGTCAGAGAGTGAACCGTCACTGGTCTGGCCTGCTGCACCAGAACCGGCACGCATTGAATACGTGAAACAATTTACAGGTGCCGAAGATCTGGGCATGAATAAATCCTTTTGGCACAGGATAGTAGAGTTTTTTGCCGGCCCCGAAGATCGTCGTATGGTGCGTCCGTATGCGATTGCGGTAAATAATGAAAGATTGGTTGTTGCTGATCCCGATGCCTCCGCCGTTCATGTTTTTAATCTGAAACAGAAAAAATATAAAAAAATAAGTCGTGTAGGCAAGCTTTCTTTAAATTCACCCATTGGTATTGCCATGGGTGAAAACCGGTTGTACATTGCCGATTCGGTTTTAAACCGGGTTTTTGTACTGGATGAAAACCTGGAAATCTTGACAACCCTGCAACAGTTTCAGCGTCCTACCGGGCTAGCGTTTGATTCAATGCGCCAACATCTCTTTGTAACAGACACTTTAGCTCATCATGTAAAGGTATTTGATCGTGACGGCCATTTCCAGTTCTTGATAGGAGGGCATGGTGAAAAAGATGCTCAATTCAATTTCCCAAGCCATCTGTCATTTGGTGATGATCTTTTGTTCGTCAATGATACAATGAATTTTAGAATTCAGTCTTTTAAGCACGATGGATCTCACTTGAATACATTTGGTAGACAGGGTGATGTATCTGGTGCTTTTGCTCAGTCAAAGGGTGTTGCTGTCGATTCGGACGGTCATGTGTATGTGGCGGATGCTCTTGCCGGGCGTATTCAGATTTTTGATCAAAATGGTTTACTCCTGCTTGGATTCGGTACATTCGGGAGAGAACCAGGTAATTTTCAATTGCCTGCCGGGATATCAATTTGGAAAGATAAAATTTTTGTAGCCGATTCTTATAATGGACGAGTTCAAATGTTCCGTTATTTAGGGGAGGATAACTGATATGTATAGAGTCATTTTAACAGGAGTATGCCTGCTGATAACCCCGGCAGCATTTGCGGTAGGAATTGTAGCAGATACCGTTCATAACCTATCTGTTAGTGGGCCGGGTCTGATAAAAAGCCAGACAGAGGATCGAATATGTATCTATTGTCATACGCCACATTCATCTTCTGCGGATGCTCCCTTGTGGAACAGACTCTCTCCGGGGGGTGTTATCACAAATTACCAAAGCAGTACGTCAGACGCCTCTCCCGGTCAGGTTAGTACTTCCTCACTTAACTGCCTTTCCTGCCATGACGGAACTATTGCACTGGGTGACATGGCCAACAGTCGGGTCGGTATAGTTGATAATCTGGGTACAACCAAACTGGCTAACAGAGCATCACTTGGTACTGACCTGTCGGATGATCATCCGGTTTCCATTATTTATGATGCAGGTTTGAGTACTGCAGACCCGGATCTGGTTCATCCTGCAAGCGTTAACTTACCATTGCCTGACGGTGAACTGCATTGTACATCCTGTCATGATTCCCATGACAATACCATTCCACCTTTTTTACATAAATCAACCATCAACGGCGAACTATGCATTACCTGTCATGTTTCATCCGGATTAAACTGGGACTGGTCATCCAGTTCTCATGCCACTTCGATAGCGACACCTCAGGGAACCGACCCATGGTCTGAACGTAAGCCGGAATGGAAAGGTCAGACGGTGGCCGATAATGCCTGTATGAACTGCCATACTCCCCACAATGCTACGACTGCTGCCAGACTGGTCAAAGATCAGGAAGAACAGACCTGTTACCGCTGTCATGATGGCTCAGTTGGTCAAAATAATATCCAGACAGATTTTCAGAAGTTTTTTCGCCACCCGGTTGATGTGACGCCCAACATGAATCACGATCATGCAGCTGTTGAAAACTCAAGTACCATGCCACTGCACGTTGAATGTCAAGATTGTCACAACCCTCATGCCAGTTATAGTTCGGCTCCGATGATTTCATTCAATCCTGGAAACCCACAAGATACCAACCTGACTGTGGCTCCATTTGCCAACGGCAGCCTGGCGGGTGTTAAAGGTATCGATATTAGCGGTAGTGTGAAAGATGAATCTCAATATGAGTATGAAGTTTGTTTCAAATGCCATGGAGTAACCGGTAATGGTGCCTGTGACAATGGTCGATGTTCTACAGCAGCCGGATATCAAATGGTTCGACAGGATAATATTTACAATATTCGAGACAAATTTGATACAGGAAACCCATCGTTAGTATCTTATCATCCGGTGTATGCAAACAATGCCAGTAACAATAGCGAAGTACCTAGCCTGCGTAATGATATTCCTCTCGATAGCGTCAGTAGTCAAATTTATTGTAGCGACTGTCACAGCAGTAACGATTCACCTGCTGCTGGCGGAACGGGCTCTGCCGGACCACATGGTTCCACCTATGAGGGAATAATGGCTCAGAACTACAGTTTTAACCCGGTATCCTCATCAAGTGCTTTTGATAACGAGCTTTGTTACAAATGCCATGATTCGGCCAACCTGATGGCTGATGTATCTTTTATGCATAACATACACGTTCAAAAAAATAATACTTCATGCATTAACTGCCATGATCCACATGGTTCAGAAGCCGGTCCTCATTTGATTAATTTCCTCACTTTTTCCAGCGTGGGTGGTCAGAATATCAGTATAACCGGGTCAGGCAACTATACTCAGCCAACCTGGATTGATGATGGGGTATACAGTGGTACCTGTTATCTTTTATGTCATGGGAAAGACCATAATGGTGAACAATATTTGGACGGATCAGGTCTTTAAGGCATCGTGATCAACTATTGCAGACAATTTGGGTTTATAACCTGATCTGAGGGGTGTTTGCACGATTAATGAAAAGCATAATGGCAAGTTTGTAAAAACATTAAGCGATTTTTGCATCTGTAATTTTTGTTTGATAGTTATGTCGAAATGGAGATATGACAACTTATCTGTCCAATGTATTGATCTTTTTTGCTGCTCTGTTGCAGGTTCAGGTAGTAATTGCAGATACCTTTTCAGGTCAGACCAGCACAACTGGTTGGTCTAAGCCGCAAATTTATTCTCCTTCATGGGTATGCTCTGATTGTCACCAATATTTATACAGACAATTTGAGAAATCGATGCATGCCAGAGCATTTATCACCCCTGTCTTCCAGGGCCAGGTGTATGATGTATTGCTTTCCCAGATGAGAGGAGAGCCCAAAGCCATGTACAAAGTGGGTGCCTACCTTGCCTGCCATTCACCTGCTGGCGCTTGAATTGCTTCTTTTTTACCAAACGTCCCGTTTTACTTACTGCAAATAAATGAAAAACTGCTTTTGCTATATCCAGCCCAATTGTTGTAATCTTCATATCGATCCACTCCGCTTTTTTAAATGGTTGTTAACGTTTCCATTTTGGCTCTTTTGAAGCCGTACTAACAGTGGAGTGGGTCCATACCATTATCCATGGCAAAACCTTGACGATTCCCCACATTGCACACAGGTTTCTACATCAATGTCGCCTAAAGCGCCTACTTTTGGTGTACACCCTTTTCAACCGTTGAGCTCAGGTCATGGCCCTGCGTTTTTCTTCTGGCGTTTTGTTTCCATCTTGCAGGCATTTCCCACGTCGGGCAGGCGTGACCAGGGTTCTATGTTTACTGTTTGGAGCAAAAACACTGTGACCAATTCATCAGGAACGAATTGGGACAGCTTTAGCTGGCCTGCGAAGCAGGTGAGTATCAGGG
>JAAEMR010000252.1 GCA_024225395.1 Gammaproteobacteria bacterium | reverse complement strand
TCTATCGCAGGAATGTTGATGATGGTGCCTGGGAGAAGGTTCCAGACCTCTGGACACCAAATATGTGCATTGTTCAATTATCACATGGCTCTTATAGTGAAGATGTGTGGGGAGTAAATTTCAATAACGAAATCTTTCACAGGAAATATTCTAATAATTATTGGAAGAAGGTTCCCGGTTTGCTTAAACAGGTTGCAGTAGCGGCCAATGGAACTGTCTGGGGCGTAAATAAAAAAAACGTCATCTATCGCAGGAAAGATGATAATAGAAGCTGGGAGAAGATTCCCGGCGCACTTAAACAGGTTTCCGTAGCGTCCGAAGATACAATCGGGGGAGTTTCAGTCTGGGGCATAGGTACCGATAATGAAATTTATTACAGGAAAGAAGATGGTAGTGGCTGGAAAAATATGTCTGCGCACAACTTCTTTCATGTCTATTATACGCAAGTATCAGCCGGTAGGAATACTAACATATGGGCGCTAGATATAAATGATAATATTTATTATTACAACGGTGGTAATTCCCTCAAGTCGATAGAGGTGGCAACTTCCAATCCCGATTTGATAAATGGGATCTCCCGGGAAAACGGGATGACCAATCCAATTGATATGGGCCCGGATAAAACGGGAGAGTTCTGCGTAAAAGTTTACCCCAACCCGGTAAGCAGCTTTCTCACCATTGAGGTGTCTAATGCCCCTGCAGGCGAT
>JAAEMR010000251.1 GCA_024225395.1 Gammaproteobacteria bacterium | reverse complement strand
TCGTGCCATCGTGGTGAATTGTTTTATATAGCTTTGCGGTAAAATGATTGAAGTTTTTGAAAGTATTATTCCTGTCTTTGCTATTGTTATTCTAGGTTTTGCTTTGCGTAAGGGTGGGTTGATCCCGGCGGATAACTGGCGAGCAATTGAGGAACTCTGCTTCTGGATATTTTTCCCCTGCCTGTTGGCTACGACGCTGATAAAAGCAGATTTGAAAGCCATTGAGTTTGGTTCATACACCTTAACCCTGATTTTGACATTGCTCAGTGTCGCGTTGTTAACTCTCGCTTCATGGCCTGTGTTGAAAAGAGTCTGGGGGACAACCGGTGGTCAGTTCTCCACTATTTTTCAAACAACGACAAGATGGCATGGCTTTATTGCCCTGGCCATTGTCATTAAACTATTTAGTGATGAAGGCGCTGCATTGATAGCGGTCTCTTTTGCGGTGATGATACCGATCCTGCAGGTGTCTAATATTCTCGTGTTAACTGCATTTTCTGAAAACCACCGGCTTTCTCCATTTCAAATTATTAAATCAGTGATCGCTAACCCGATTATATGGGGTGTCAGTTTTGGCCTAATTATCAACCTGGCTGATATCAGTCTGTGGCAGCCTGTTATGACCATGTTTGATCTGCTGGGAAGGGCCGCTCTGGGAGCATCGCTACTGGTGCTTGGTGCAGGTTTGAGTTTACAGGCAGCGCTAAAACCTTCCCGTGAATTATTGGTCGGTGTATTTGGAAAACTCATATTGACACCTTTGGTGATGGCTGGCTGGGCTTTATGGTTTAGTGTGAGTGGTTTAGCTTTAGCGGTGTTGATGGTTTGCGCGGCCGTACCGACTGCGATGAATGGTTACCTGTTCGCCAAAAAAATGGGTGGTGATGCTGAATTATACGCGGCAACTTCGAGCATTCAGACAGCGTTATCATTCTTTACCATTCCAGTTTTTCTTTGGTTGGCACAGGTATTAGGTGGAAGTTAGCCTTTTTTCTTAAACCTTAATAGTTATTGACACTCTGCCAGCCTGTCTTTAAAGTTACACTGCGCTGATTTGTTTCTCGGCTTGCAGGCGCTTTATAAAACTAGCTAAAGAGGGGGAAGAAATACTTCAACAGAATAGTCGTCCGGCTATTTGAAGACCCTCCCGAGTTAACCTTTTCATTGGGATTAATCCATGTCTGACGACGAATTCAACTTTGATACCTTAGCGATCCGAACGGGTCATCAACGCACGGCTGAAAGTGAGCACGGCGAACCTATATTCCCTACCTCCAGTTTTGTCTTTAATTCTGCGGCTGAAGCGGCTGCCAGGTTCTCGGGTGATGAACCGGGTAATATTTACTCGCGTTTTACCAATCCGACCGTAAGAACTTTTGAGCATCGCCTGGCAGCACTCGAAGGTGGCGAAAGTTGTGTTGCGACAGCATCAGGCATGGCTGCGATTATGGCTGTGTGTCTGGCGGTGTTGAAATCCGGTGATCATATCGTTTCTTCACGCTCTATTTTTGGCACGACCACTGTTCTATTTGATCGATATATGGGTAAGTTTGGTGTTGAGACCAGCTTTGTTAATTTAACAGACCCGGCCGTGTGGGAGCAGGCCATTCAGAAAAATACCAAAATATTGTTTCTGGAAACACCGTCTAACCCTTTAACTGAAGTTGCCGATATATCTGCTTTGGCAGATCTGGCTCATGCTCATGATTGCCTGCTAGTGGTTGATAACTGTTTCTGCACACCTGCTTTACAGCAACCGTTAAAATTTGGCGCCGATATTATTATTCATTCGGCAACCAAATATCTGGACGGGCAGGGGCGTATTGTCGGTGGTGCTGTCGTAGGGAATCAGGAAACCGTGGGAACTGATGTGTTTGCTGTGTTGCGCACCACTGGTCCAACGATGAGTCCGTTTAATGCCTGGATTGCATTGAAAGGTCTGGAAACTTTGTCACTCAGAATGAAAGCGCATTCCAGTAATGCGAATCAGTTAGCGCATATGCTTGACCAACATTCTGCTATAGAGAAAGTTTTTTTCTCTGGTTTAAGCAGTCATCCTCAGCATGAACTTGCCAAAAAACAGCAAAGTGATTTTGGCGGAATCGTATCTTTCAAAGTTAAGGGTGGAAAGCAGGAAGCCTGGAATTTGATTGATTCGACAAAATTTTTATCGATTACTGCGAATCTGGGTGATACCAAAACAACCATTACTCATCCGGCATCCACAACGCATGGGCGCCTGCCCGATGACCAGAAAGCAGCCGTAGGCATCTCTGATAACCTGATTCGGATTGCAGTGGGTCTGGAAGATATTAACGATATTATGAATGATGTCAGTCGAGGGTTGTGAAGCTAATTTGAAGAATACATATTTCACCACGAAGCACACGAAGAGCACCAGGTTTTTTTTAAGTTATATATTGTCCTTCTTCGTGTGCTTCGTGGTGATAGGCTTGTAATTTATGATGAGCTCTCTTTATTCCCGGCTTTACCTGGTCATCATGGAGAATGACCCGTCACAGAAATGTCTGCTGACTGATGAGCTGTTTGATGACTGGAAAAACCAACGAATTACCCGGGTGAATGATTGTCCAGTCGAAGATATCGATATTCCCGGTCGGCCGCTTAAACCCGAACTGGTTAATCCGCGTAAAGTACCCCGGCGTTCACTCGCTTCAGAGCAGGGTAAATTAATACTTCTACACTCATTCGCTCATATCGAATTTAATGCCATTAACCTGGCGCTGGATGCAGCCTATCGCTTTCGTGACATGCCTGATGATTTTGTCACGGACTGGTTGCAGGTTGCGTTTGAAGAGGTTAAACATTTCAGATTATTAAACGAGTATTTAGTTGAACTCGATAGCTTTTATGGTGACTTTGATGCTCATAATGGTCTGTGGAGTATGGTGTGTAAAACACGCCATGATGTGCTGCACCGTATGGCGCTGGTTCCGCGTGTGATGGAAGCGCGTGGTCTGGATGTAACTCCGGGTTTGATGGATAAATTTGCTCATGCGGGAGATCAACGCGCGGTTGATATTCTGCAGGTTATTTACCAGGAGGAAATCGGGCATGTGGCTATAGGTAACCGCTGGTACCTGTATTGTTGTGAACAGGCAGAACTTAATGCGCAAAAGACTTTCCAACAGTTGATCGATGAATATTTTGGCGGTCAATTACGTGGTCCATTTAACCGTCCGGCAAGGTTAGCTGCTGGATTTGAAGAAGATGAATTGAACGAACTGGAAAGTTGTTTATGAAACATAGAGCTGTTTTTTTAATATTGTTCCCTTTGTTTGTCCTGGTAAATCCATTGTTCGTTTTGATGGCTGACCAGGAACTGGTTTTGACAGAAGTTTTGTTTGAAGAAATTGAGCCGGGTATTGAACCCTATCAATCTCGTTTGCTGCTGGGTAAAAAATATCTGCGCCTGGATGATGCCAATGACCGGGGTGATTTTGTATTATTTGATCGACAGACACACGAGATACATAGTTTTAATCATGAAGAGCAATCACACCTGGTGATGAAACCATTGGCACGGCAAATTGTGGATTTTACGATTGATTTTAAAGTCGAGAGGCAGTCCCTGCATGACGCTCCAAAAGTAAATGGGGTCAGTGCTGTGCAGTATCAGTACTTTGCTGATAAGCAGTTATGTAAAATGTCAGTTAATGTTGCGGGCCTGTTACCTGAAATTAGCCGGGTATTAATTGATTATGAACAGGCCATAGTCGAGCAGAATAAGCAAACCCTGTCGCAAATTCCTGACAATGTACGTTCAAGTTGCTATATGGCGAATAATTACCTGCATGCTAGTGATTACCTGAAATCCGGTTTTCCAATGTTTGTGTCAGATGATCGGGGTAGACAGAAAAAACTGCTGAGTTTTCGTCAGTTAAACAAGCCCGCCTCCATTATGAAAAAACCCGAGGGTTACTCTCTGTATTACCCTAATTCGGCTAACCTGAAAGCCGGGTCTGAATAGGGTGGACTCGTTTAAATATATAACAGAAAGAGCGGAGCAGAGAAAAGGGGGGAAGCAGGCCCTGTTATCCCTGCTGCCTGAAGCCGTCGATCCTTCTGCCCTGGTAGAAAAACCTGATAGTTTTTTCCTGGAAGAAATGACCCGTAGTATTTTTCAGTCGGGTTTTGTGTGGCGGGTGATCAATACTAAATGGCCGACATTTCGGGAAGCATTCTTTGATTTTGATATCAGTCGTTTGATGCGATTATCAGAGGATGACTGGAATAATTATATGCAGGATACCCGCATCGTGAGGCATCGACAGAAAATTCAGGCGTTAAGGCACAACCTGTGGTTTGTCAATGAAACTGCTGGTTTAAATGGTGGTTTTGGGCAATTTTTAGTTGCTTGGCCAAAAACTGATCTGGTGGGTCTGTTTCATTATTTAAAGATTAAAGGCAGTCGCCTGGGTGGAAATACCGGGCAGTATTTTTTACAGCATGTCGGGGTGGATAGTTTTGCTTTAACGGGAGATGTTGTTTTATGTTTGAAACTAGCCGGGCTGGATATCAGTGACAGACCCTCCAGTCAGAAAGATTTAAAACTTGTTCAACAGGCATTTAATGAATGGCATGAAGAAACTGGATTCAATTATTACCGGCTAAGTATGATTATGGCTTACTCGGTAGGAGATAATAAGGTCCATGCTGATTGATTCAGGTTTCAGCCTGATCAATAACTCTTGGATCAATGAGTTCTAGTTCGCCATCTAAACTGATTAAGTAGCTCGGATCAGGACTCCAGTCTCCTAACACTATTCGTTGACGGTTTTTCCCCAGAGGGTGAATGCCCGGTCGGTGAGTGTGTCCATGAATAATAGTATCGACATTGAGTTCGTCAAATACCTTTGTTACTGCAAGCTGGTTAACATCCATAATACTGGCTGTCTTAGCGGCCATTTCTGATTTACTTTGCTGCCTGAGTTGAGCGGTTATTTGCAACCTTTCACTGAGTGGCTTGGATAGAAAATCCTGTTGCCATTGTTGACTTCGAACCATGCGTTTAAATTTCTGATAATCAATATCGTCGGTGCAAAGCTCATCACCGTGTAATAGTGCCATTCGTTTTGATCCCTGCTGAATAATGTGAGGTCCCTGAATAATTTCAAACCCAGCTTTTTGTGCAAGTTGAGGCCCTACCAGGAAGTCACGATTGCCGTGCAGGAAATATATTTTTGTTGTTGTGGATAGATTTTTTAAAGCATCGAAGATTTCTGTGAACTCTTCGGCCGGATCGTCATCACCTGACCAGACTTCAAACAGGTCACCCAGAATGTATAAAACCCGGGCAGAGGATGCCCGGGTTTTAATAAAATTCAGAAAGTTGAGTGAAATCTCCGGTTTATTTCGATCCAGATGAAGATCAGAGATAAACAGAGTTTCATCTTTCATGTTGAACGCTGTTACTTTTTTGAATTTACTGTTTTGTAACGCCAGTGATAGTGATAGTTTCTAGTGGAACGTCTCCGTGTCCGCCTTTGTTTCCAGTTTTAACAGCCGCAATATCATCGACAATGTCCATGCCGTCGGTAACCTTGCCAAAAACAGCATATCCCCAGCCTTGCATGGTTTCACTTTGATGGTTTAGGAAAGAATTATCTTTGTGGTTGATGAAAAATTGTGAGGTAGCCGAGTGCGGGTCGCTGGTGCGAGCCATAGCCAGTGTTCCACGATCATTTTTCAGGCCATTGTTGGCTTCATTTTGAATCGGTGCGTGTTTGCTTGGTTTGTCTCTCATGTCGGCTGTAATACCACCACCTTGAACCATGAAGTTAGGAATAACACGGTGGAAAGTAGTGTCTGTAAAATAACCGTCTTCAACATAAGCCAGAAAGTTGGCTGTGCTGTTAGGTGCATTTTTAGCATCCAGTTCAACGGTGATGTTGCCCATAGTCGTTTCAATAATTACAACAGGGTTGTTTGATGTTTCATCATTCATAGATTTTTCGCCTTTAACAGAGGTAAATAGAACAAGAGAAAGAATGGCTGTTAGCACAACAGAAAAAGAGAGTAGTGAATTTTTCATTAACTTTCCGATAGTTTTATGTTTAAAGAGGCAGGATTTTAACCGATTTGAGAGCAAGGGTGAAACTAACTTTTATTATGCATTTGCATAAAGAGTGATTTACACTGCGCCCCTCTAGTTTATTAATACATACAGATGCTCTGATGCTTAAGATTTACAACAATTTAACCAATAAAAAAGAAATATTTATCCCTATCGAACCCGGCAAGATACGTATGTATGTGTGTGGCATTACTGTTTACGATTATTGTCATATTGGGCACTCCCGGGCTTATATTGTGTTTGATATGGTGGCACGATTTCTTCGACATCTGGGTTATGACGTGACTTATATCCGCAATATTACCGATATTGACGACAAAATTATTCAGCGCGCTAATGAAAATGGAGAAGATTTTCATCAACTCACCACACGTTTCATCAAAGCCATGCATGAAGATTTTGATCAATTGAATATTTTAATGCCTGATCTGGAGCCAAAGGCTACCGATCATATTCCAGCCATATTGACCATGATCGAAACCCTGATCGACAAAGGCTTCGCCTATCAGGCTGAAAACGGCGATGTTTATTTTGCGGTTAATGAGTTTAATAAATACGGTGAATTATCGGGTAAGAGAGTTGAAGATTTACGTGCGGGCGAGAGGGTTGATGTTGATACCAATAAACGTGATCCGATGGATTTTGTGCTGTGGAAAATGGCCAAAGAGAATGAACCGTTCTGGGAATCGAATTATGGTAAAGGCAGGCCTGGATGGCATATAGAATGTTCAGCCATGTCGACTGAAATGCTGGGAAATCATTTTGATATCCACGGAGGAGGTCAGGACTTACAGTTCCCGCATCATGAAAATGAGATAGCCCAGAGTGAATGCTGCACCGGTGAAAAGTTTGTGAACTACTGGATGCATAATGGTTTTGTTCGCGTCAATGAAGAAAAAATGTCCAAATCTCTGGGTAATTTTTTCACCATACGTGATGTGCTAAAAGAATATCGAGCGGAAGAAATTCGTTTTTTTATTTTAAGCAGCCATTATCGCAGCCAGATAAATTACTCTGATGAACAGCTTGATCAGGCACGCAGTGGACTCGAGAGACTGTATGCGGCCCTGCTGGATGTTGAGTTTGGTGATGTGCCGAAGGACACTGAATACCAGCAGAGATTTGAACTGGCGATGAATGATGACTTTAATACGGCCGAGGCTATTGCGGTTTTATTTGACCTGACTCGTGATGTGAATCGTGCAAAAGCTGAAAATAGTCCAGAAGTTGCTGCCCTGGGCAGTTTACTTAAATATCTGGCAAACCTGCTTGGGCTTCTGGAATTAAATGCTGCTGAATTTCTGAAGTCATCGGTTACTGATGATGGTCTAAGTAATGCAGATATTGATTTAAAAGTTGAACAACGTCAGCAGGCAAAGAAGGATAAGAACTGGGCAATGGCTGATCAAATTCGTGATGAATTAACTGCTGCTGGTATTGTTCTTGAGGATAATGTCGACGGTACTCGCTGGAGAAGATAGCCTAAGTTTTTGCGATAAATAAAAAAAATTTCTTAAAACTATCGATTTAGTTAAAAGGGTGATTGACGGGTACAAATGATTTGCGTATTATTCCGCGCCTGCTGATTGTTTCAGCAGAATTCGGGGTGTAGCGCAGCCTGGTAGCGCAACTGCTTTGGGAGCAGTGGGTCGGGGGTTCGAATCCCTCCTCCCCGACCAAATTTTAAAGACCAGTCTATTAAAAGACTGAGGGCATGAAGCCCTGAATATCTTACTTTGAATAGTAGGAGCGCACGCGGAAGGTGTTGTTTCTGCGCCCGTAGCTCATCAGGATAGAGCATCGGCCTTCTAAGCCGAGGGTAGCAGGTTCGAATCCTGCCGGGCGCGCCATTTTTATACATGGATGTTTTATGCTGCGAATACAGGGTGGCATAAGAGCAGTGTTAATGGTGGGCGTAGCTCAGTTGGTAGAGTCCCGGATTGTGATTCCGGTCGTCGTGGGTTCGAGCCCCATCGTCCACCCCAAATATTGGGCCTGTAACTCATTTAATGAGTGAGGCTGGATTGAAAGTTTCCGGTTTGGAAGCTTAGGCAGTAAAATGCCATTGTTCTAAAATAATGAAAGCAAGCTTATTGCTTCATCAACATCTTAAAAAGTCATATGCGAGAGTGGCGGAATTGGTAGACGCGCTGGTTTTAGGTACCAGTGGGGTAACCCGTGAGAGTTCAAGTCTCTCCTTTCGCACCATTTTTTAATCCCAATCTATAAAAATTCACGAGTTTTCAACATGCAAGTATCTATCGAATCCCTGGAAGGGCTGCAACGTAAATTAACTATTCAAGTACCTTCCGACAAGATTGCGACAGCGATTGACCAAAAGCTAAAAAAATTAAGCAAGACGGTCAAAATGGATGGTTTTCGTCCGGGTAAAGTGCCTGTTAGCGTGGTTAAGCAAGCTTATGGTGCTCAAATCAGACAGGAAGTAATTGGCGATGTTATTGAGTCAACTTACCATGAAGCTATTGTGCAGGAAAAAGTACGCCCTGCAGGTATGCCGGAAATTCTACCTATCAGTGAAGCAGACGATAAAGATGGAATTGCCTATAGTGCCACTTTTGAAGTGTATCCAGAAATTACCTCTATCGAACTTGACTCACTCGAGATAGAAAAGCCTGTTGCTGAGATTTCAGAAGATGATATGGATAATATGATCAAGAAATTAAGTGAGCAGCGTAAAGAATGGAATGAAGTGGATCGTGCTGCTGCAGAAGGAGACCAGGTTATCTGTGACTTCAACGGAAAAATAGATGGAGAAGAGTTTACCGGTGGATCCGGAAAGGATATGACCGTAGAAATTGGCTCTGGTCAAATGCTTAAAGAATTTGAAGATGGTCTGTCAGGTATGTCTAAAGACGAAGAGAAAACTATCGATGTTAATTTTCCTGAAGATTACCATGGAAAAGACGTAGCCGGTAAAACAGCCCAGTTTACATTGAATGTGACTAAGGTGTCTGAAGGTAGTATCCCTGAACTGGATGAGGAATTGATCAAGTCATTTGGTGTTGAAGATGGAAGCATTGATTCTTTCAAGAAGGATATTAAAGGCAATATGGAAAAAGAGCTGGGCCAGAAAATTAAAACAGCTTTGAAAAATACAGTCATGGCAGCCTTTTTAGAGAAAAATGAAGTATTGGCACCTAAGGCTCTGGTGGCTGATGAAATAAATAACCTAAAGCAGCAGATGGCTCAGAATATGGGGCAGGAAGCGGCTAAAATGGATCCGGCCACTTTCCCTGATGACCTGTTTGAAGCCGAAGGAACAAAGCGCGTTCAGTTAGGTCTGCTAGTCGGTGAGTTGATTAAAATTGAAGGCATTAAACTGGATAAGGATCGTTTTGATAGCACCTTGCAGGAAATGTCTGCTTCTTATGAGCAACCTCAGCAGGTTCTGGAATATTACACCAGTAATAAGGAAGCTCGTATGGGATTGGAAGGCATGGTGCTTGAAGATCAGGTAGTTGACCACATATTGTCTAAAGCTAAAGTTTCTGAAAAGAAATCCAGCTTTGATGAGTTAATGAATAATACCAAGTAACTAGACGTTATAATCTCAAGTTAGAAGGCAGTCTGGTCACTAAATTTTACAAAGGTCAAGATATGAATACAGAGTTTAATCCTCAGGCTAACCTTGTACCCATGGTGGTGGAACAATCTGCCCGCGGCGAGCGTGCCTACGATATCTATTCGCGTTTACTTAAAGAAAGAGTGATTTTTGTGGTTGGTCAAATTGAAGACCACATGGCTAATTTGATTGTTGCTCAGTTACTGTTCCTGGAGTCAGAGAATCCTGATAAAGATATCTCACTGTATATCAATAGCCCGGGTGGCGTTGTTTCTGCAGGTCTTGCGATTTATGACACCATGCAGTTTATTAAACCCGATGTGAGTACGCTGTGTACAGGGCAGGCTGCCAGTATGGGCGCTGTATTGCTGGCTGGCGGAGCTGAAGGTAAACGTTTCGGTCTGCCTCATTCTCGTGTCATGATTCACCAGCCTTTGGGTGGCTTCCAGGGACAGGCTACAGATTTTGAAATACATGCGAAGGAAATTTTGTCGACTCGCTCAAGGTTGAATAAAATATTGGCCAAACATTGTGGTAAAGACGAAAAAGCACTTTCCAAAGATACTGATAGAGATAATTTCATGAGTGCTGACGAATCGGTTAAATATGGATTAATCGATAAAGTTTTAAGTTCTCGTGCCGATTCATCTGAATAGTTCTGTTACAAATAATATAAAAGCCTTGTTTCTTAATGGTTGTGCTATTAGTAATGGTCTAATAAGATAAACCTGTAGAATTGACCAGCGGATTAATCGATGAGTGACGATAAAACAAAAAGCAAAGATGAAAAATTACTGTATTGTTCATTTTGCGGTAAAAGCCAGCATGAAGTAAAAAAGCTGATTGCCGGCCCTTCTGTTTTTATCTGTGATGAATGTGTTGATTTATGTAACGACATCATTCGAGAAGAAATACAGGAACAAAGTGATTCCGGTGATAGCAAATTACCGATTCCTCACGAAATATTCGAAATACTTGATGACTATGTTATCGGTCAGCCCAATGCTAAAAAAGTACTGTCGGTGGCTGTTTATAATCACTACAAAAGACTCGAAGTTGGTCATATAAAGGATGATATCGAGTTATCTAAATCAAATATTCTGTTAATTGGTCCTACCGGTTCGGGTAAAACTTTGCTGGCTGAAACCCTGGCCAGAATTCTAAATGTACCTTTTACTATTGCCGATGCCACCACCTTAACTGAAGCCGGTTATGTGGGTGAAGATGTAGAAAATATCATCCAGAAGCTGCTACAAAAATGTGATTATGATGTAGAGAAGGCGCAGACAGGCATTGTTTATATCGATGAAATCGACAAGATTTCGCGTAAATCAGATAATCCATCGATCACTCGTGATGTCTCTGGAGAAGGTGTTCAGCAGGCATTATTGAAACTTATTGAAGGCACTATTGCTTCAGTGCCTCCTCAGGGTGGACGTAAACATCCACAACAGGAATTTTTACAGGTGGATACCAGTAAAATCTTATTTATCTGTGGTGGTGCTTTTTCCGGTCTGGATAAAGTTATTAAAGATCGATCCGAGAAAGGTGGTATTGGATTTTCTGCCGATGTGAAAACAAAGGACGAAGATAGTCAGTTTGGTAAGGTGATTGCTGATGTTGAACCTGAAGATTTAATTAAATATGGTTTGATTCCTGAATTCATCGGCCGTTTACCCGTCGTTACTACGCTGGAAGAACTGGATGAAGAGGCGCTGATCAAAATATTGACCGAGCCTAAAAATGCGATCACCAAGCAGTACCAGAAAATGTTTGAAATCGAAGGCTGCGAAATAGAGTTTAGACAGGATTCTTTGAAAGCTGTAGCAGTAAAAGCCATGCAGCGGAAAACAGGTGCTCGAGGATTGAGAACTATTCTGGAAAATACTTTGCTAGATATTATGTATGATTTACCTGCCATGGAAAATGTCAGTAAAGTTGTCGTTGATGCAGCCGTCATAGACGGTGATGCCCAACCTTATATACTTTATGAAGGTGGTGAAATGCAAAGAGCAGCGTCTGATCAGGCATCTTAAGTAAAACTGGTCAGGCTTTTAGATCACTATCGGGGTTGAAATGAAACCTTCTACCCCCATTTAATCCTCACCATAAATTATTGAGGTGCTTATGTCTGATCAGGAAATTACCCCGCTGTTAAGCGAAAATAGTCCGCAACTTGTACCGGTTTTACCGTTACGCGATGTGGTGGTATACCCTCACATGGTCATCCCCCTGTTTGTCGGTCGTGAAAAGTCCATAGAAGCTCTGGACGCGGCAATGCAGGATAATAAAAAAATCCTGTTGTTAGCCCAGAAAAATGCCGAAGTTGATGATCCATCCCAGGATGATCTTTATGAAATTGGTACTCTCTCCACTATTCTGCAAATGCTCAAGTTACCGGATGGAACCATCAAGGTTCTTGTTGAAGGTGGTGAGCGGGTTATTGTAGACAGCTTGCTGGAAACAAATGGTTATTTTTCCGCTTCTGTACAAAACCTGGATAAACCGAGTGTTATTGATGAACGAGAAGCCGAAGTGCTGGTTCGTTCTGTGCTCAACTTATTTGATCAATACGTAAAATTAAATAAAAAAGTTCCGCCTGAAATTCTTACCTCATTATCCGGTATTGATGACCCGAGTCGTCTTGCAGATACTATTTCTGCGCATATGTCTTTAAAGCTGGATGAAAAACAGGAAATCCTGGAAATTAGAGACCCTCGTGAACGCCTCGAACATATCATGAGTAAAATTGAGGGTGAGATAGACCTGATGCACATTGAAAAACGCATCCGTGGTCGAGTCAAACAGCAAATGGAAAAAAGCCAGCGCGAGTATTATCTGAATGAGCAAATGAAAGCGATTCAGAAAGAGCTGGGTGAAATGGATGAAGTACCGAATGAAGTCGATGATCTGCAGGACAAGATTGAAAAATCCGGGATGACGGGTGAGGCCAGGGAAAAAGCTGATTCTGAGTTAAATAAACTCAAGATGATGTCTCCCATGTCTGCTGAAGCTACAGTTGTTCGAAACTATATAGACTGGTTGGTCGGTGCACCGTGGAAGAAAAAATCCAAAATCCGTCGTGATCTATCGGCTGCAGAAGATGTGCTGGAAGCCGATCATTATGGTCTGGAAAAAGTAAAAGAAAGAATTCTTGAATACCTTGCCGTTCAGCAACGAGTTAGAAAGTTAAAAGGTCCTATTTTATGTCTGGTTGGTCCTCCTGGCGTTGGTAAAACTTCTCTTGGGCGTTCTATTGCCCGGGCGACAAATCGAAAGTTTGTACGCATGTCATTGGGCGGGGTCAGAGATGAATCTGAGATTCGTGGTCATCGTCGAACTTACATTGGTTCTATGCCGGGTAAAATTATTCAGAACCTGTCCAAGATTAAAGTAAGAAATCCGCTCTTTTTGCTGGATGAAATTGACAAGATGGCTATGGATTTTCGTGGAGACCCTGCGTCTGCATTATTGGAGGTGCTCGATCCCGAGCAAAATAGCAGTTTTAACGACCATTACATGGAAGTCGATTTTGACTTGTCTGATGTGATGTTTGTAGCAACGTCTAATTCAATGAATATCCCGGGCCCTTTACTGGATCGTATGGAAGTTATTAGAATTCCAGGTTACACCGAAGACGAAAAGCTTAATATAGCCCTTAAGTATTTAGTACCCAAGCAAATCAAGGAAAATGGTCTTAAAGAAAAAGAGATAGCGATTGGTGAAACTGCTGTTAGAGAAATAATCCAGCGCTACACTCGTGAAGCAGGAGTGCGTAACCTTGAGCGTGAAATATCTAAAATATGCCGTAAAGTCGTGAAAGATATTTTACTCAAACCAACGGATAAAAAAATCACCGTATCATCTAAAAATATTGAAAAATACCTGGGTGTTAAACGTTTTAGATTTGGTTCTGCCGAAGAGAAAGATCAAATAGGGCAGGTGACCGGTCTGGCCTGGACAGAAGTGGGTGGCGAATTACTTACTATCGAATCAGCAATCGTACCGGGTAAAGGTAAATTTGTGTATACCGGACAATTGGGCGATGTCATGAAAGAGTCTATTCAGGCGGCACTGACTGTAGTGCGTAGTCGGTCTGATGTGCTGGGAATTGAAGCAGACTTTAGTGAGAAAAAAGATATTCATATTCATGTACCTGAAGGTGCTACTCCTAAAGATGGTCCAAGTGCGGGTGCTGCAATGTGTGTCGCTCTTGTATCGGCTTTAACTGATATTCCAGTGAAGGCTGAAGTCGCTATGACAGGTGAAATAACTTTACGTGGTGAAGTGCTTCCTATTGGTGGACTAAAAGAGAAATTACTGGCAGCTCACAGAGGTGGTATTACCACCGTAATAATTCCTGCTGAAAATGAGAAAGACTTAACTGAGATTCCTCAAAATATTAAGGAAAAGATCGAGGTTATTCCAGTTAGATGGATTGATCAGGTATTTGAAATAGCGCTGGCGCATCAGCCGACTACACTAGCAACCGGTAATGAGGCGAAGTCGGTGGAGTCAAAAGTTAAGACTAAATCAAAGAAATCTTCAAGTGTTCTTGCTCATTAATTGATGAGCGGGCTATAAATGCAATGATTACCAAAAAAAATGCGCATTTTGGTGAATTTAGGTTGACCGTTTAGCCTGCTATTGGTATAAATTCGCAGCTCAAGAGAGAGGGAGATTAAAAATGGAATTAAGGCTTAAAGACGCCCATATAAGACTGTGCTAAGACTGATTATCACACAAAATTTAGGTAAAAATTTTTAAATTAACTAATGGATAAAACTAATGAATAAATCTGAATTAATAGAAGCGGTAGCTAGTGCTGCAGACTTAAGCAAAGCTGATTCAGCTCGTGCTGTTGATGGTGTTATTGCAGCAGTTACAGAGACCCTAAAATCTGGTGACCAGGTAACAGTAGTTGGCTTTGGAACCTTTTTAGTGCGCAAACGTGAAGCTCGTCAGGGTCGTAATCCACGCACTGGTGAAACTATTCAAATAAAAGCTTCTAATGTTCCTGCATTTAAAGCTGGTAAAGCATTAAAAGACGCTGTAAACTAGCGCGCCTTCGAAACACAGATATACTGACACTTGGGTGCTTAGCTCAGCTGGGAGAGCATCGCCCTTACAAGGCGAGGGTCGGGGGTTCGATCCCCTCAGCACCCACCAGTTTAGGAGTGGTAGTTCAGTTGGTTAGAATACCGGCCTGTCACGCCGGGGGTCGCGGGTTCGAGTCCCGTCCACTCCGCCAACATGATAAGGCGTTCCATAAGGAGCGCCTTATTTTTTAAATTCCAGAAAAATCCTCAGAAAATAAATATGATAATCTGAGAATTTCTCTAAATTCAATCATTGATGACTCATCATGTTACAAGCCATAAGAGATAAAACTTCGGGATGGATTGCTTACCTAATTATCGGGTTAATTAGTATTCCTTTTGCCTTATGGGGCATCAACTCCTACCTGGGTGGTGGAGAAGAAAAACCTGTAGCAATTGTTGATGGTGATGAAATAACTCCACGTCAGCTCGACTATGCGTATACACGATATCGTGAACGTCTTGCATCTGTCTTTGGTGGACGTATACCAGAAGCTTTTAATGATGAGAATACTCTAAAAGAACAGGCACTTTCTCAAATAATCGAAGAAAGAGTTTTATTAAAATATATCAATGATAATGGTTACCGCGTCGGTAATACTAATTTACTGGCTAATATTCAGGCCATGCAAGTTTTCCAGCAGGATGGAAAATTCAGCAATGAACTCTATCAAAATCAGTTAGCTTCTCAGGGCTATTCTCCTGCCATGTTTGAACAGGAATTACGCCGTTCACAGGAAATGGAGCAATTAAATTTAGCGATTAAAACCAGTGCTTTCACAGTACCCGTAGAAGTAAAACATTTTAATACGCTGAAAAATCAACAAAGAAAATTACGTACGCTAACTTTTAAAAATCAGACCGATTTGGTCGAAGTATCTGACCAGCAGATCACAGATTATTACAATGAACAGTCTGCTCAATTTATGGAACCATCCATGGTTAAGCTGGATTACATTGAACTTAATCTGGATACCATTAAAAAAGGAATACAAATTACAGAAGATAAATTGCTCGAAAGGTATGACCAGTTGCGTGATCAGTTAACAACAGAAGAATTACGAACTGCTAGCCATATACTTTTAACAGTCGGTGAAAATGACGACGAAGCTGCGGTTAAACTAAAAATTGACGAATTAAAACAGCGCATAACTCAGGGTGAAGATTTTTCAACCCTGGCACGTGAATTCTCACAGGATAAAGGGTCGGCTCAGGACGGTGGTGATCTTGGAGACGTTGAACGTGGTGCGATGGTTAAACCATTTGAAACTGCTCTATTTGCATTACATATTAATCAGGTGAGTGAACCTGTAAAAACCCAGTTTGGTTGGCACATCATTAAACTCAATGGGCTTTCAGGTGGAGATACTCAATCTTTCGAACAGGCTCGAACTGACATAGAAGAAGAGTTAAAAGCAAACCAGGCTGAAAGCCAAATTTATGATCTGGCAGAAAATCTGGCCAGTATTGGTTATGAAGAACCTGATTCATTATTACCTGTTTCAGAGCAGCTGGATTTAAAAATTCAAACCACTGACTGGTTTACCAGTGCAAAAGGCGAAGGTTTAGCCGAGCAGGAAAAAATTCGTCAGATAGCTTTTTCTGATGATGTATTAAATCAAAATCGTAACAGTGAAACGATTGAACTTTCTGATAGCAGTATCGTCATTGTTCATTTAAACCAGCATAAGCCTTCTGAAAAGAAATCAATGGATAGTGTCAGGGAAGATATTATTGAAACCCTGAAAAGAAAAGCTGGGAGAGAGCTTGCTCAGGCTGAAGGTAAAAAGATACTGACCGAACTTCAGGCTCATAATAATACCCTGGATGGAGTGGCTGGCAGTTTATCAGTCGTAGATCTGGGTTTTGTAGATCGCTCTAATGCAGCGGTAGAGCGTGATGTATTGAGTACGGCATTTGCGATGGCTAAACCAACTGTTGAAACAACTGTTTTTGAAGCGGTCGCTGAAGCCAATGGAGATTATACGATAATTGAGTTATCTGAGGTTCGTGTAAATACTGATGAATCTGCTGATAAAGCTAAAGATGACCCCGCTAAAACTTTAACGAGCGCCACTGCTAACCATGAGTATCGGGCGCTGATCAAAAGTTTAACAAAGCAGGCTGATATTATGCGTTTTGCTGTGAAAGACTTACAGTAAGTAACAATTCTAAGGATGCGCTATGCGTATTAATAGTGAATAAAATTTGAAATAAAAAAAGCCTGCTTGATGCAGGCTTTTTTTATGTCCGGGTTTTAGCGGGTAAAGCTTATGACTCAAGAACTCCCATGCTCATGATATTATAACCGGAGTCTACATAGATATTTTCTCCGGTGATACCGGCAGCCATGTCAGAGCATAAAAATGCACCGGTGTTACCGACATCTTCAATGGTGACATTTCTACGCAATGGTGCGTTGTGCTCGACTTCATCCAGAATCTTTTTGAAACTACCGATACCCGATGCTGCCAAAGTTTTTATCGGGCCGGCTGAAATAGAGTTTACCCGAATTCCTTCAGGCCCCAGTGCTGAAGCCAGGTATCTTACACTGGCTTCTAATGATGCCTTGGCGACACCCATAACATTGTAATTAGGTAGAGCTTTTTCAGCGCCCAGGTAACTCATCGTAATAATAGATCCATTGGTTCCCTGCATCATGGGGCGTGCTGCTTTGGCCATTGCAGACAGGCTGTAAGAGCTAATATCATGAGCCAGTCTGAAGGCTTCTCTGTCGAGGTTTTCCAGATAGTCTCCTACCAGGGCTTCGCGTGGTGCAAAAGCAATAGAATGAACCAGAGCATCAAGTGAGTCCCATGTTTTATTTAATTCGCTAAATAAATTAGTAATATCATCGTCAATTGTGACGTCACACGGCAGCACAATTTGAGATTCAAATTCTTCTGCAAATTTTTCAACCCGGGGTTTAAACCTTTCGTTAGGATAACTGAATGCAAGTTCTGCACCTTCGCGGAACATGGCTTTGGCAATACCGTAGGCAATAGAACGATTACTGGCGATACCAGCGATTAGTATTTTTTTTCCGGTTAAAAAACCCATGGGTGCATTCTCTCAATAATAAAAAACTATTTTCGCAAGCTAGCAGTCTGTATGCAAATCGATTTTGACTTCAATTGCCCGTAGTCAAGAGTTTAGTGACCGAACCTGGATTCTTTTAGCCCTTCATATAGTTCATCATATTGTTCCTCATCAATTGCGCCTTCATCCAGTGCCTTTTTTAAATCGATTAATTCCTGACCCAGTGTCGACGTGAAGTTGTAACTATTGTTATCTATAAAATCAGGAGTACAACCGGTTAATGTAAAAATTAGAATCAGGGGTATAAATATTCTAGCGGACATTTTATTTCCTTAGTGTTAAAGAGTTTGATTATTGTCTTCCAAAGCTTTCTGGTGTCTTCGGTTGGCAAGGGAAAGCATACAGGGTGTGAGAATTAGCGTCAGTAATGTGGCAAATGCGAGTCCTCCTGCAACTGCCGTAGCAAGTTGAGACCACCACTGTGTTGAGGGGCCTCCAAATTCAATATTCCGATTTACCAGGTCAATATTCATTTCCATCACCATGGGTGCCAGACCAAGAATAGTGGTTACCGTAGTCAGTAATACCGGCCTTAAACGTTGTGCTCCTGTGCGTAAAATAGCCTCGTATGCCTGCATACCCCTGCGGCGTAATACGTTGTAAGTATCGATCAAAACAATATTGTTATTTACGATTATACCCGCCAGTGATATGACGCCTATACCTGACATAACTATACCAAAGGGTTTCTGGAAAATGAGTAATCCCAGGAATACGCCAACGGTTGAAAAAAGTACGGCGCTTAAAATCAGGAATGCCTGATAAAAGCTGTTGAATTGAGTCACTAAAATAATAGCCATCACGAACAATGCAACCAGAAATGCTTTCTGTAAAAATTCCTGGGAATCCTGTTGCTCAGTATTTTCCCCTTTTATTTCAATACTAACCCGGGGATCTGTATCGAGAGCTTTCAACTGCTTTTTTAGTTCAGGTAATTCCAGGCTTAAAAGTTCACCCTCAACCATATTTGCTTTTACCTGGTAAACCCGGCGAGAATTAATATGTTCAATGGTATCGATTTTAGGGACGGCTACACGTGTTACAAAATTACTGATCGGTACGAATCCATTATCGGTACGAACTCTCAGTTCATCGAGCCTGTCGATACTTCGATTTTTATGTGGAAAGCGAATTCTTATATCCAGTTCTTCATCAACATCTTCCGGGCGATACTCTCCGATTTTTAAACCATTGGTAACGAGTTGAACCATGTTGCCCACCAGTGCTGCATCGGCATCAAATCGTGCAGCATTTACCCGGTTGACTTCCAGTCGCCATTCTATGCCCGGTTTGCTTCGGGTGTCATCAATATCTTTCAGTTTTGGATTTTTCTCTAGGACCTGGCGTACCTGCAATGCGGTCAATTGCATTAAATCAGGAAATCTTGAACTTAGTTCAATCTCAATATCCTTGCCTATGTTGATACCGGACTCATCTTTTCCAATTTCAATCTCTATGCCGGCTATATCAGACACCCGGGTATTCATTTCCTCGATGATATCGATTGCTTTACGTCGATTCTGCCAGTCGATGAGGTTGTAGCGAAAACGTCCTATCCTGTTTCTTCCTCCTGTATAGGTGTAAAGGGTTTCGATTTCTTCCATGTCTACCAGCCTGGACTCAACCTCGGTCATTAATGCGTCTTTTTCATAAATGGAAAGTGCGCCATAACCTCTAACATAAATATTTCCACCCTCGGGTTCAACATCAGGGAAAAATTGCATACCAAGGCCTGAATAGCTATAGGCGGTAAAAATGGCGGTGGCAAATAGCAGGGTGATAATAATGACTTTCCATGCGTGTTGCATTGCTATGTTAAGTATTCGGACATAAAAACCGGTAAACCCGTCAAGGCTATAGATATCACCTTCATCGACTTGCAATAGTCGTTCGCGGGCTTGCCGGGAGACTTGCCTTGGGCGACCTAACATGCCTCCCAGGGTCGGTACAAATAACAGGGCCATGAATAGAGAAGCGGATAATGTTGCTATCAGGGTGATGGGCAGGTATTTCATGAATTCACCCATAATGCCGGGCCAGAAAATCAGCGGGGCAAATGCCGCCAGAGTGGTTGCTGTTGATGCAGTAATTGGCCAGGCCATGCGTCTGGCAGCCATTGAAAAAGCCTGTTTTGCTGCCACTCCTTCATTCATTACACGGTCGGCATATTCTGTCACCACGATAGAGCCGTCTACCAGCATGCCTACCGCCATAATAAGTGCAAATAAAACGACGATATTGATGGTGTAACCTAGTAATGCGAGGATTAACAGGCCGCTTAAAAAAGATCCGGGAATTGAAAGTCCGACCAGTGTTGCCGTTCTGATGCCCAGGAAAGCAATGATAATAATGACCACCAGCACAATGGCTGAAACGACGTTGTTCTGCAGGTCGTTTAGCATGTCTTTGACTTCTTCCGAGCGGTCAGCTGAGTAAGTAAGAATAAGGTGTTTCGGCCAGCTTTTCTGTTCAGCTGAAATCAGCTTTTTAATTTTTTCAACGGTACTAATGCTGTTTTCACCAGGGCGTTTTTTTACTTCCAGAGAAATACTTTTTTTAGCGTTTAAGCGGGCAAAACTACCTGGATCTTTATAACTTCGACGAACAGAAGTTACATCCTTGAATTTAACAATGAGATCACCGCTTGATTTAACCGGTAGATTCATGATGTCTTCTATATTTTCAAAAACAGCTGGAATCTTGACCGCAAATCGCCCCTTTCCGGTATCCATAGTGCCGGCTGTAATTAAGCGGTTATTGCGTGCTACAAATTGAAATATATCCTGTTGATCCAGGCCATAACTTTCCATGGCCAGGGGGTTCAGAATTATTTCCAGCTGATCGATACGGTCTCCGGTCAGCTCAACTTCCAGCACTTCGGTAAACGCTTCCAGTTTGTCCGACAGGTCTCTGGCAAGCTGAACTAATGCACGTTCGGGTAATTCTCCGGAAATACTAATGGTGATAACCGGATTCTGATCTGCCATAGTTATTTGATTGATGACGGGCTCGTCTGTGTCATCGGGTAACTCAGCTTTTACAGCGGTCACTTTATCCTGCACATCATCCTTCGCTTTGTCAGAATCAAAGCCTGCAATAAATTCCAATGTAACCGATGCGTGACCTTCGGAAGAGCGTGAAGTCATTTCCTTGATGCCATCGATAGACTTCAGTTGATTCTCCATCGGGCGAACCAGCATACGTTCAGCATCTTCGGGGGATATCCCATCGTGCGACATGGAAACATAAATATAAGGTATGTCGATGTCGGGCTCTGACTCTTTGGGAATGTTGATGTAGCTAATGAGACCGGAGGTTATGAGCAGGATGAAAATCATCACCATGGTACGAGACCTGGATAGCACCCCATCGATAATTGAATGCATGGTTAAGAGCTCTGGTCGGCTATATTATCGTGTTCAAGAACGGCATCAACCTTGTCGCCTTTTCTTACGAAGGCCTGGCCAACGGTTATAATTTTAATGTCAGGGTCGAGTGCTTTAATCCACACTCCGTCAGCCTCTGTTTTTATAACATCGATCGTGCTGAACTGAACTGTGTTATGTTTGACCCATTTAATTCCGATAACACCATTTTCATCGAGAGAAAATAATGCAGGGCTGATCTTTATGGCATCAATTTGTTTCAATGGTATCTCTATTTCTGTCGTCAACCCGGCCAGTATTTTAAGATCGGGATTATCCAGCGATACTTCTATACGAAAGGTATTGGTTTGAGTGTTGGACATGGATGAAATGTAATGCACCTTACCAGTTTTTTTAATGTTCCCGGCAAAAGTAACCAGTGCTTTTTGCTTTAGGTAAATAGATTGAATATTTTGCTGGCTTACATTTCCTCTAACTATCAGAGGATTTAAATCAATAAAATCTGCCAGTTGTTCACCTACCGTTATGTAATCACCGAGTTCTACTGTCCGGTCGTAAATAACTCCGTCAAATGGAGCTCGAAGTAATGTATTTTTAATTTCTTTTTTTAACTGGGCGATCCTGGCTTCAGTTTCTTTCAGGTCAGCCTGGCTTTGAGCTAGTTGGGCTTTTCCCTGGTAACCTTTAAGGCTTAATGATTTTGAACCTTCGAATTCTAGTTTATGTTGCGCAAGTCTGGCTTCAACATAGATCAGCTGTTTATCCCTGTCATTTAAGTCCAACCGCATGACCGGTGCATTTTTTTTAATTCTCTGACCTCTTGTGGCGTAAATCTCGGTGATGCGTCCACTCAGCTCTGCGCGTAGAACAGTGCTTCTACTGGGTTCAGTGCGTCCATACAAAATAATTGATTGATGCACCTTTTGAGGGCTTATCTTTTGTACTCTTACTTTAGGTACCGGAGTGGTTGCAGGTTTTGGCTGGTTTTTTTCCGGAGCTGCCTGTAGCAGGCCGGTTGCCAGCCATGTCGCTAATGACAGGATGAGGAAAAGAGATATTATCCACGGGTATCTGCTCAGGATTTTCATAACAGGGTTGCTATTGTTTTAATGTTTGCCCATTTCTTCAAACTCTCGATCCAGGGTGAACTTCTTTGAGGTCACGTAGGTTTCAAGCTTACGAATTTTCTGTTCAAGTTTGCGAAATTTATTACGTGCTTCAGCCAGCGTGTTTCTTGGAGATTTCCGGTAGCGTCTCCAGTAATCCTCATCTTCTTCATCTGCATACAGATCGAATGGTTTTGGCTTTAGGAAAATTGTTCCTGCGATGTAAGCAAGAAATGTAATAAAGGTAAAAGTCAATGCGGATAATACTGTCAGTATACGAATGACCGTGACATTGATGGAAAAATAGTCCGCAATCCCAGCGCAAACACCTGAAATTTTCTTATTTTCAGTATCACGATATAGATTTTGGTGATATTCAAAAGTGTAGGTAAATTTTTTGTTCATGATTGTGATCTCCAGCCAGGCACTTCTTCATCCAGAATGGTTTCAAGTGATTCAATTCTGGATTCAAATTTATCTGCCTGATGCCATAACTCTGCAAGTGCTTCTTCATCGGAACTGGATAATGATTTAGCAGACTTGAACTTGGCTACATAATGTAAAACTAGCCATAGAGGTACAACTATTGTTAAAAAGAGTATTGGTATTACTAAAAGTTCCTCACCCATGATATTTACCTCTATTATTTGATTTTTTCATTTTCAATATTCTTAAACTGCTGATTTAGTTCGTAACCTTCACTGGTGACAATTTGTTCAAGCACAATCAATCTCTGTTCAATTTCATTAAAGCGCTTTTCAGATATTTTCCTGTCACTTTTGTTAGCACTTTTTTCAGCCTCAATTTTGGCTTTAATGGATTTGCTAATGACGCCTCCGGTTATGCTGATGGCAACAACGGCTACCACCATTTCAAATACACCCATGATTATTCCTTTGAGTTAAAAAATAAAATTATACATAGATTATTTGATTTAATAAGCATGATTTAATCCGATCTTACTCACTTTTAGTTTTTAAACGAGCCTTTAGTTTAGCCAGTTCATCATCAATCACGTCTTCTGATTCAAGCTCTGCGAACTGGTCTTGCAGTGTGCGATCACGGCCAATATCAAAAGCATCTACCTTGCCCTCCATTTGATCGATTTTCTCTTCGATCCCATCAAACCGACCTAAAGCATCATTGATTCGGTCATCATGAAGTTTAGTGCGAGTACGAAGGCGGCTTGAAACGGTATCATGCTTTAATACCATGGCTTTATGACGGTTTTTGGCGTCATCCAGCTTTTGTTGTAACTGACCGATATCTTCATTGAGCTTGGTCAGGTGCTGTTCAAGTTCCTGTAAATCACTTTCGAGTATTTCAGCATCTCTTTCCAGGTTATGTTTTTCTGTCAGTGCGGCACGCGCCAGGTCTTCGCGGGCTTTTGAAATGGCCAACTCTGCCTTTCTTTCCCACTCAGTGACTTCACGAGCCATCAGGTCAATCTTGCGACGAAGTTTTTTCTTGTCGGCAATGGTTCTTGCTGCATCGGATCTAACTTCGACCAGGGTATCTTCCATTTCCTGGATAACCAGGCGTATTATTTTTTCTGGATCTTCCGCTTTATCCAGCATGACATTGATGTTGGAGTTAACAATGTCGTTTAATCGGCTAAAAATTCCCATGACTATTCCTCTATAAGTTGATAAGACAATGTTCATTGTTGTTGCTAATGGTTTTTACCGGGGTGGATATCTGAGTGTTGATTCCAGACCGGTTGTTAACTGCTTTGACCAGTTTTGCATCTGTATCAGTATTGAATGACTGGCGGCTGGCATAAAAAGATTTTTTAGGTGGCATGTTAGCTAATGCCTGTATCTCATTACTGAGTTTTTGCTCCATTTTCCTGTTAAACCGTGCCTGCGCCTTTTTATTCCATTCTTGCAATATTTGAAGTTGCTGCTTTTCAATCTGGCTATTTGAAGTATCTTCAGCCAGGGCATTTCCAGTAACTGAAACAGATATAATAAGGCCTACCACTGAAACTAGTTTTAAGTGCTTTATGATATTGTTGGTTTTCATCTGCCTTCTCCTGGAAATTCAATTTTACATTTCGATAATTTATTGTTCTCTTTACATATTCCGTGCCAATTATGAATATGTGCATGTAAGTTATTGAATTTAAAATGAATATCTACCTTTTTTAAACTTCTGGATAAAATTGCATACGTGGTTATAATGATTACTAATTAGTTAAAATAACCAGATAGAGGCATAAATGACCCAGCATGAAACCCATAAACTGATTGGAGAGTCTGCATCATTCCTCAATGCTCTGGAGCAAATATCTCAGGTTGCCTCTCTTAATAAACCGGTATTGATTATTGGTGAACGAGGAACCGGCAAAGAGTTATTTGCTGAAAGACTTCACTTCCTGTCCTCCAACTGGGATAACACGCTTATCAAGTTAAACTGCTCAGCGTTGCCTGAAACATTACTTGAATCTGAGCTGTTCGGGCATGAAGCAGGTTCCTTTACCGGTGCAACTAAACGTCACCTTGGGCGGTTCGAACAGGCGGATGGTGGAACACTTTTCCTGGATGAAATTGCAAATATGTCTCTCAGGTTGCAGGAAAAATTACTCAGGGTTGTTGAATATGGAGAGTTTGAACGGGTAGGGGGCAGGGAGACTTTATCGGTTAATGTTCGCATTGTTGGCGCTGCAAATATGGATCTTCCTCTGATGGTGGAACAGGGTAAGTTCAGGGCTGATTTACTCGATAGACTTTCATTTGATGTAATAACCCTGCCTCCATTGCGTTTTAGAGAAGATGATATTCCGTTGCTATCGGATTTTTTTGCCACTGGAATGATTAAAGAACTCAAGCGTGATTTTTTTCCAGGTTTTACTGATGAGTCAATGCATCATTTGGTGAACTATGCCTGGCCGGGAAATTTGAGGGAGTTAAAAAATGTGATTGAACGAGCGGTTTATCGATGTCAGATTGATACACCCATTGACCATATCGATTTTGATCCCTTTGAGTCCCCGTTTCGACCGTTGCATAATGATTCAACTCACCAGGCAGATGAAACGATTGTCGAGCAGGAAGTGGAAGTTAAGCAGGAAGAGGTAAAGAAGCGTGACATCGAAAGTCTGCCGCATGACTTTAAAGCTTATATTCAGCAACATGAGATAGAGCTATTACAGCGTGCTCTGGACCAATACCGCTTTAACCAGCGCAAAACAGCTGATGCCCTGGGTTTGAGTTATCATCAAATCAGAGCTTATCTCCGTAAATATCCATCTATAAATAGTAAAATTGATTGATGTATTTCGTTCAAACTCTGTTCTGATAATTTGGCTGAAATACTTTAACCTAATAAAAAATAGATCACAGAGAGCCAGGCCCAAAGACTCGGTCAGTTGCATATTATAACCAAGGCTGAGCTGTTGTTCGGGCGTTGCTCCTTCTTCCTTTTTGCTAACAGGATCATTTCTGTCAGGATCCAGCTGTAGCTTGATACCTATCCAGGAATAACTTCACTGCAGGTGACAGCAGTCCAGTGGATACCAGTCCAATACCATAACTCCTGAAATACCTTAAATAAACTGGAATAAACTGAATTTATGTCATATAACTAACTATAAGGAATATTATTTACTTTCAATAAATCATCAGACAGTATACTTTTCACTTCAAGTGCAGATATCTACCCGATAACAGACCAGATAAATGTCAGATAAGCTTTACACCCAGACCTTCTCAAGCAATACCCGCATCTTTTCTGAGGGGGATGAAGGTGCAATTGCCTATGTCATCGAAAGTGGACTTGTTGAAATCTCCACAATTGAAAAAGACAAACAAGTTCTGCTTGGTACCCTGACTCCGGGTCAATTATTTGGTGAAATGGCGCTCATCAACGATGAGCCCAGAACCGCAACAGCCATCGCAATCAAGGACACCGTGTTAACAGTCATCAGCCGTGAGCAACTCACTGAACGGTTGAAGAATACAGAACCAATGTTACGCATGCTGATCCGCGTTATTATCTCACGTTACCGTACCAGCATCGGGCATACACGGAAAGCAGGCATGTTATCTCAGCTTAATGTTCCGCTGCCCGACGACACTATGTCAGAAGAAACACAGACAGTGGCAATTGAAAAATTCAGGCGAGAAAATGAATTACGCGAAGCACTGCTAAATAAAGAATTACTTGTGCATTACCAGCCATTACTCAATATGCAGACAGGAAAGTGGGCAGGATTTGAAGCACTAGCTCGCTGGAATCATCCGACCAAGGGTACTATTCCGCCCAGTAAATTTATCCCTCTGGCAGAGGAAACCACGCTAATCATCTCGATAGGCATGTATGTTCTGCGCCAGGCTATTAAGGATATGATTACCATGCAGACCGAACGTAACAAAGTATTGCCTGATGCTCCACCGCTGTTTATCGCTGTTAATGTATCTTCCAAACAAATTGCAGACACAGGTTTTATTGATAAAGTCGCCAGGGTTGTAGCAGAAACTGGATTTCCACCCGCCAGCCTGAAACTGGAAATAACTGAAAGTATGACCTCTGATTATCAGCTTGTCATTAATTGGGCTAGTCGTTGCAGGGAACTTGGATTTAGCATCGCTATTGATGATTTTGGCACAGGTTATTCCAGTATGGAGCACCTCCTCGAACTGGAAGTAGATACTCTAAAAGTTGACCAGACCTTTATAAAGAAAATGTACCAGAGTTCAAAGGCTAAAAAACTGGTAATAGGAATGGTTAGACTCTCCAAGGCGCTCGGTTTCTCCACGGTAGCGGAGGGGCTGGAAAATAAGAAAGAATTCAATACGCTGCGGGCGATGTCTATTGAATATGGTCAGGGATTCTATATAGCTAAACCACAATCGTCTAAACAAATTATTGAAAAGTTAAAAAAAAGCGCCTGAGATAAACCGGCAATACCCCTACGCCAGACAAATTACCCCTTATTAACTCTTTAGTCATTCACTATCAAGATGAACATATTATTGTTATCCACAAACCTGCCGGCTTGTTGCTGCATCCTGGTCCTGTTAACAGCCACTGGTTAATTATTCGAGGGGCGAATATTAGGCCCCGAATTTTCTAGCCCGAAATACTATAATTTCCTATAGATTCAAGGAACTGGCGAGGTTTTGTCAATCCTGTGAGAAATGCAGGTTTAAGTAACTCTATAACTAGAAATCTCGCTGTAACAATTTGTAATAAATATCGACGTTCTGACATAGATTCTTCTTTAGACTAAATGTGGTGCTGGTTGATACCAGGAAAAAACTATAACTATTCTGAGGATATTTGTTATGAAAATGAATTTAGCCACATTAACAGTGGCATCAACTTTAGCTTTTAACGTACCATTAGCTCAGTCTAGTGACGTAGAAGTATTACATTGGTGGACAAGTGGTGGTGAAGCTGCCAGTGTCAAATACCTTAAAACGAAACTGAATAATTCAGGTGTTAGCTGGACAGATTTTGCTGTTGCCGGAGGTGGTGGTGAGAATGCCATGACCGTACTTAAATCACGTGCAATTTCTGGTAATCCTCCTACAGCAGCTCAAATCAAAGGACCCTCGATTCAAGAATGGGGTGATCTGGGATTCCTGGCCAATATCGACAGCGTTGCTAAAGCAAACAATTGGGACAGTATGCTACCCGCAGTTGTTTCTGATGTTATGAAGCATAAGGGCAGTTATGTGGCAGCCCCTGTGAATGTTCATCGTGTTAACTGGTTGTGGGCAAACCCTGAAGTATTTCGTAAGTCAGGAGCAACCATTCCTACAACCTGGAGTGATTTTATCGTTCAGGCAAAGAAGATTCAGGATGCAGGTTACATTGCACTGGCGCATGGTGGTCAGCCCTGGCAGGATGCCACTGTTTTTGAAGCAGTCGTGTTAGGTGTCGGTGGTGCTGATTATTATAAAAAAGCATTCGTTGATCTGGACATGAGCACACTGAAGAGTGATACAACAAAAGCGGTTTTCAAAACTTTTGGCGAACTTCGTCAGTTTGTAGATGCTAACTCTCCCGGACGTGACTGGAATGTTGCTACCTCCATGGTCATTAATGGTAAAGCAGGTATGCAGATCATGGGTGACTGGGCAAAAGGTGAATTTAAAGTAGCCAACAAAAATGTAGGTACAGATTTTGTTTGTGTTTCGGCTCCGGGCACATCAGGTAGTTTCACATTTAATATCGATTCATTTGCTTTCTTCAAGCAAAAGAACACGGAAGATACTAAAGCACAAAATGTGATGGCTAAAGAGATTTTAAGCACTGATTTCCAAAAAGTATTTAATCTTAATAAAGGTTCTATTCCTGCAAAATTAGGCATGGCGCGTACTGAATTTGATTCATGTGCACATGATTCGATGGATGCATTTGTAGCAAGCTCCCAAACTGGCGGACTGGTCCCCAGTTTTGCACATGGTATGGCAGTTTCAGAAGCAGTTTCCGGTGCAATTAATGATACGGTTACTAATTACTTTAATTCCAGTCTGAGTCCCAGCGAAGGGATGAATCAATTAGTTTCAGCAATAGCAGCAGCGAAGTAATAATCTAAAGGTACTGGGGATCGATGCTTATTACATCGAGCATCGATCCTTGATAGTTAATGATTTAAAAATCCAGAGATATATTGATGTTAACAATCTGGAAGTCACGTTTTATATAACCAGGTCGGTTGTTAGCAAAAATATTTCAACTTTTCTAATAAGTAATCGATAGGTATATGTCATGCTGGCTCGTATAGAAAATTACTTACCTAAAATTGTTTTGGCACCCACAACAGTAGTGATGGTTGTCTGTATGTATGGCTTTATAGCCTGGACAGCAGTACTTTCATTTACCAAGAGTCGCATGTTACCTCAATGGGATTTTGTCGGCTGGGATCAGTATGAGCGCCTCTTCAATAACCCCAGATGGTTAGTTGCTATTGATAACCTGGGGATATTTACCCTGTTATTTATTGCTATATCCCTCGTTTTAGGCCTCGTATTAGCCATTTTCCTGGATCGAAATATTCGTGCTGAAGGTGCTATCCGAACCATCTATTTATACCCCATGGCGGTCTCTTTTATTGTCACCGGAACAGCATGGAAATGGATTCTTAACCCCGGGTTGGGTATAGAGAAATTAGTCCATGATTTCGGTTTTACTGATTTTGAGTTTCGCTGGCTGGTTGAATCAGACATGGCTATTTACACCATTGTTATTGCCGCAGTCTGGCAATCAAGCGGTTTTGTAATGGCCATGTTTCTTGCGGGCTTACGCGGTGTTGATGATAATATCGTAAAAGCAGCAGAAATAGACGGTGCCTCTCCTGCGCGCATCTACTGGCATATTATTTTACCGATAATGAGACCGGTTTTTTTCAGCTCCATCATTGTGTTAACTCATATTGCCATAAAAAGTTTCGACCTGGTGCAAGCGCTTACTGGTGGAGGACCCGGTTATTCATCAGACCTGCCTGCAAACTTTATGTACACCTTTGCATTTAATAGAGCGCAGATGGGGCTTGGTGCAGCAAGTGCCATGATTATGTTATTCAGCGTTCTGGCTATCATAGTACCCTTTCTTTATTCCGAATTACGGGAGAAAAAATAATGTCTCATACCTTTGCAAACGGTTTCAATGCGGGTAGAGCATTCATCTATGCGACGCTGGTGTTTTTTGCTTTGCTATATATCTCTCCTCTTTACATTATATTGACAACTTCATTTAAAGATATTGAAGAAATTCGAAGTGGAAACCTGTTGGCTTTACCTGATGAGCCAACACTTTATGCCTGGATTAAGGCCTGGGGATCAGCCTGTACTGGCAGTGACTGTAATGGCCTGGCACCTTTTTTCTGGAATAGTATCCGTATTGTTATTCCTGCAGTATTAATTTCCACAATCATCGGCGCACTCAACGGATATGTACTGGCTCAATGGCGTTTTCGTGGCAGTGACATGTTATTTGGAGCACTGCTATTTGGTTGTTTTATTCCCTTTCAGGTTATTCTGTTACCCATGTCTATATTATTAGGAAAGATGGGGCTTGCTAATACTATTTCCGGACTGGTCATGGTGCATGTTATCTACGGTATTGCTTTTACCACGCTGTTCTTTCGTAATTATTATGTTGCCATACCGTCAGATCTGACCAAAGCGGCCAAGCTGGATGGGGCAGGCTTCTTTTCAATCTTTACCAATGTTTTTCTGCCCATGTCCACTCCAATATTTGTAGTAACCATTATCTGGCAGTTTACCCAGATATGGAACGATTTCCTGTTTGGCGTTGTTTATTCAGGCTCAGGCACACAGCCAATCACTGTAGCACTTAATAACCTGGTCAATACTTCTGTCGGGGGTAAGGAATATAACGTTGATATGGCAGCCGCAGTAATTGCGGCATTACCCACCCTGCTTGTCTATGTTGTTGCGGGAAAATACTTTGTAAAAGGACTGACAGCTGGAGCTGTAAAAGGATAAATGAATATTGAGATTTCAGTCATATGAATCATCAACATATAAATAACTTGAGGAAACACAACTCATGGGCGCGATAGATATTATTAATGTCACCAAATCATTCGGCGATACTCCTGTATTAAAGAATATTAACCTTAATATTAAAGATGGAGAATTTTTAATACTGGTCGGCCCCTCAGGTTGCGGCAAGTCTACCTTAATGAATACAGTTGCCGGACTGGAAGATGTGACTAGTGGCCAGATCAATATAGCAGGCAGGGACGTAACCAACTTATCACCAAAGAATCGTGACATCGCAATGGTTTTTCAATCTTATGCCCTTTATCCAACGATGGATGTTCGCCGCAATATAAGCTTCGGACTTGAAATGCGTAAGGTTCCCAAAAAAGAGCGTAATCAAACGGTTGACAGAATTGCTGATTTATTACAAATCAGTCACCTGTTAGATCGCAAACCCAGCCAGTTATCCGGTGGTCAACGTCAACGCGTAGCAATGGGAAGAGCATTAGCCCGCTCTCCAAAGGTTTTTCTGCTTGATGAACCATTGTCGAATCTAGATGCGAAACTTCGCGTTGAAATGCGAATGGAAATCAAGAAAATGCATAAACGTCTTGGGACGACCATCATCTATGTAACCCATGATCAAATAGAGGCGATGACGCTTGCCGATCGTATTGCCGTATTGAGTGAAGGAATTGTGCAGCAATTTGGCACACCCTACGAAATATACAATGATCCAGCGAATCGATTTGTTGCTGATTTTATGGGTTCACCCGCAATGAATTTCATAGAATGTGATATAGAAGATGGCCGTTTAATTGTTGAAACTGATGGTCAGGACTACAAGTTTGAGGTGCCTGACAGAGACGTTCTGCAAAAGTCTGGATTGAAACGAGTTGTTCTGGGCCTTAGGCCGGAAATGATAACCGAAGCCAAACCTGATCAAAAACGGCAATTTACTCAGGAAATCAGTATGCTTGTTGAAGAAACAGAACCTATGGGCGCTGACACTATGGTCACAGGGCTGTGGAATTCAACTGAAATACAGGGTCGTGTCAGCCCTGAAGCCGGCCATGCTGCTAAACTGAATGACAAACATACACTTTTACACGTGGATACCAGTAAAGCTGTATTTTTTCATCTTGAAACTGGAGAACGAGTACGTTAATTTTTTTAAGGGGCTATGATAAAATGAGCATTGGTTGAAAAATACTAAAAAGCAAATGCAATGAGAAATAGAACCTTCCCCCAACTGGTGGCCGATATTGGTGGTACCAACGCACGATTTGCCCTGATTGAAGGTGCAACTGAATTACCGTCACGTTTAAAAACTGTGAGCTGTGCAAGCTATCCTCAAATCACAGATGCCATTGATGATTATCTGGCTAATCTGCAAGGCCCGCGACCACAGATAGCCGCAATTTCCATTGCGACCCACGTTGACAGTGATTTTATAAAAATGACAAATCACCATTGGTCTTTTTCTGTTGCAGCAGTTAGAAAAACCCTTGGTTTTAGCACTCTAAAAATTCTCAACGACTTTACTGCGCTTGCACTTGCCGTCCCTACGCTTGGGGTAAAAGATTACTGGCAACTGGGTAGTGGAAAAAGTATTGAAAATGAAGCGAAGGCTATTATTGGTCCTGGTACCGGCCTCGGTGTTTCCGGCCTGGTAAACACCGGTAGTTACTGGATGCCATTACAGGGTGAGGGTGGTCATGTTACTTACGGCCCGGCAAATGACATGGAATTGGCAGTGATCAATTTATTGCGAGAAAATTTTGACCACATTTCAGCCGAACGACTGGTTTCGGGTATGGGCTTATCACTACTATATCAATCAATTGGTTTAGTCCACGGAGAGAAGCTGGTAGAAATTTCTCCCAGACAAATTACTGAAATGGCACTGCAAAAAAGCAGTGTGATTGCAGAAAAAACTATAGAGATGTTCTGCTCAGTGTTTGGCAATGTGGCTGGTAATTTGGCACTGACACTGGGAGCACGGGGTGGCGTCTATATAGGTGGTGGAATAGTACCCAGACTGGGAGACTATTTCTCTCATTCTCCATTTCGCAGCCGTTTTGAGCAACATGGCCGGTTCACTCAATATTTACAACAGATACCCACATTTGTCATAGATGCCGATAATCCCGCCTTGCGAGGTGCGGCGGTCTCGTTACAAAGCGAGTATCAATCTATAGGTTTCACCAGTGATGAAGATGAATGAAGCGGTCGAGTAGTCAATAATTTAAATTATGTGATTCATAGACATCCTTTCACTATTATGGATAGCTATGAACAGAGAAATAAAACAATGATTTAGTCTGGATTAAGCTTTACGAAGAAATAAAAGATGCTGGTTTTGTATGTAGACTCTGCGGTATATCAAGGCCTGCACTCAGGAAGTGGTGGTATCGGTATTCTAAAAGGGAGTAGATGGTCTGGTTACCAGAGTCGTCGGCCTCATCACTTTCCGGATACTAAAATAACCGATGATATTGAGAACTTGATCCCTCACCTATAGACCATCTAGAAATCTTGGTGACAGACGCATCCAAAGTGAATTAAAGCGTTTAAATAGCATTTCTCTATCTCTTGCTACGATTCATAAAATTCTTCATCGGAATCATGTAAAACCGATAAAAAATACTGTAACAAAAAGGATTTATAGTCGACGTACTGCTGCAAATACCTCAGACTTTTTAGCAGCAGTCATTGATGAAATGCCCTTTCCTATACAGCGATTCCAGGCAGACCGTGGTACTGAATTTTTTGCTGTCAAGGTTCAGGAAAAACTCAGGCAATATGGAATCAAGTTCAGACCAGATAAACCTGCATCTCCACACTTAAATGGCAAACTAGAATGCTCTCAGAAAACAGATAAAACTGAGTTCTATTCCACAGTTGATTTAGATTCTGATGACCTGGCTGATCAGCTAGCTGAATGGCAGCAATATTACAACTGGGACCGGCCACATAGTGCTCACCATGGAAAGTCACTAATTGAAAAATACTTTGAATTTTCTGCAGAGACAGCTTTGCGGGAGGATGTGCATAAAAATTATTTTGCTGACTCTGAACCTATACAAAATCAAAATTATAAAGTAGATTTAGAGGTTCAGAGATTGAAACGATCTCTATGAATCACATATTTAAATATATAACTTATGATGAGCAACAATTCACACCTCGCAATTATTGACGATGATATTGAAATTCGTGAATTATTGAAGCAATACCTGGTTAAACAGGGCTATAACATCAGTACTTTTATCGATGGTGAAAGCTTCCTTGACTCTACCCTGAGTCAATATAATTTATGTATTCTGGATATAGGATTACCCGGTATTGATGGTCTGGAAGTTTGTCGCCAGTTACGCCAACATTCTACTATACCCATAATCATGCTGACTGCCGCCAGTGATGACCTCGACCGTATACTGGGTCTGGAACTGGGCGCAGATGATTACATGGGCAAGCCTTTTAATCCTCGAGAGCTATTGGCTCGAATCAAGGCTTTATTAAGAAGAATAGAAGGATCAGCAAAACCTGAACCTGAACCTGATACTGTAGACCGCCTGACTATCGACTATACCTCACGGACGGCAATCCTTGGAAACTTTCAGCTTGAGTTAACGGGTACTGAATTTAATCTGCTGGTAGTCCTTAAAGATAATGCTGGACAGGTTTTGAGCCGTGAAACTATTGGACAACTTATTCATGGCCGAAAAATTCAGCCATTTGACCGGTCAATTGATACCTGTATCAGTCGTTTACGTGGAAAGCTTGCTGTCTATAGTAGTAATGACTGTATTCAAAGTGTCCGCGGTAAAGGTTACGTGCTAACCCTTCATGTATAACAAAAGCGCCTGGATAAGAACTCATTTTTTACCCAATTCGATTGTAACTCGAATGACAGCAGTGCTGTTTGTAGGAATACTGTTAGCCCAGATTTTAGGTACATGGCTCTGGATTGAACAACTCAATAAATCGGAATATCAGCGCCTGATCCAGATCTCAGAAAATATGGGTGCGCGTATCGGGCAAACCATTAAGTTTTTTGGTGAACTTCCCAGCAACTATCGTCATATAGTTCTGGACCAGTTAAGGGATATGGGCGGAACTCGTTTTTTTGTGTCGGTAAATAAACAGCTCATCGGTCTGGAAGAAATACAAGAGTCTCCATTGTCGCTTTCACTACAAAAAAAATTGATATCCAGTATTTTTTCACAGACTGGAAAACTAAAAAATATCAAGGTTCAATTCATACTTTTTGAAAATCTTAAAATTTTGTCTGGAGACAACCATATGGTTGATCTTCCTGTTCGATGGAAACGCTTTGCACTGATGGAACCCAATGACAAAAGCCCTATTGTGGTTGTTCAGTTAGACATGAACGGTGAGTGGTTATATCTGGCAACTCCTATCCCGCAAGGAACACAACTATTAGGTATTAACTGGTTGAGTATGGAGCGAATAATAAGCCTTGGATTAGTCTCTTTTACCGTTCTTATTCTAACCTTAATGTTAGTACATTGGGTTGTTCAACCGTTGAAGTTACTAGCCAGACAGGTTGAAAATTTTGGCAAAGGGGGAAAGCCCGAATATTTACAGGAGCAGGGATCAACAGAAATGATTGCCACTATTCGAGCCATTAACACCATGACTCAGCGCTTGCAGAAATTTATTCAAGAGCGTGAACAGCTGTTTTCTTCTATTTCACATGATTTAAAAACGCCGCTTACTCGCGCTCGTCTTCGGGCTGAAATGCTTGATGATATACCTGTCAGAGATGCCTTGATAAGTGATCTGGAAAACCTTGATACCATGGTCAAGGGAAGCCTCCAGATGATGAAAGAAAATATCATTCATGAAAATACTACACAGATAAACCTCAGTAAACTGCTGGAGAAACTTTTAGAAAAAGAACAGGTGCGAGGATTGCCGATTAAACTCATCATCGAACAGGATATTATAATTGAAGGTCGCCCAATGGGACTAGAAAGGCTTTTTGCAAACCTGATTGAGAATGCATTTAAATACAGTAAAAGCGTAGAAGTAGAGGGAAAAGTGATTGACTCAACCATTAATATCAAGGTTATGGATCGGGGTCCAGGTTTAAGTGATGCAGATAAAGTGCAGGCTTTTCAACCCTATTATCGGCTAAATCGCCAGCCAAATAGTAGTAATGTGGGTTTAGGTCTTAGCATTGCACGCAGCATCGCAAAGTTACATGGCGGAAGTGTTAAATTACTGGATCGTCACGGTGGCGGCCTTGTTGCAGAAGTAAATATTCCATTATAAGAACAGTAAAACAAGTTAGTGTTAATAGATAGCATAGCAATAACCCATGCCAGATAAATCAACCCTGTTAAATCCTTTAGTCATTCTCCATCAAGATGAACATATTATTGTTATCCACAAGCCTGCCGGGCTGTTGATGCATCGTAGTCCTATCTCTCGTGATACGGTTTTTGTACTACAAACATTACGCAACCAGATAGGCAAAAGGGTCTATCCCATTCACCGTTTAGACCGAGCAACTTCCGGGGTATTGGCTTTTGCTCTTAACCCGAAAATGGCGAAAGCTGTTGTACAGCAATTTGAAGATCGTCTGGTTAAAAAAGAATATCGTGCATTAGTCCGTGGCTGGGTTGATGATAGCGGTCAAATCGACCACCCCATCACCGATGAAGATGGCAATAAAAAAGCCCAGCAGGCAGTTACCGACTATCGCTGTTTGCAAAAAATAGAACTGCCTTTTGAGGTTGACCGTTACCCCAGTACTCGATATTCACTGGTCAGTGTTTCACCTCAAACAGGCAGAAGACAGCAAATACGCAAACACTTTAAACATATTTCACATCACCTGATCGGTGATACGACTCATGGAAATGGCAAACACAATCGCTTCTTCCGTGAGCAATATGATATTCATCGATTGATGCTGACTTCTCATAAACTATGCTTTGACCACCCCGTCACTCTGCAAAGGTTGTGCTTTGAAGCAGGAATGGAGCCTGAGTGGAGTAAATTGTTTGGAGTGTTTAACTGGACACAGTTATGACCAGTTTAATTTCAAAATCAGCTAGATAGGGTGTGGGATCTTGGCTCTGTCCCAATGATCAGTGGCATATTTCAAAATATCGACAGGTTTACAGTGGTATAATTCGGCTGTAGTCTTTTGCCCCAGGAAGCTAAGTGCGTCAAGCAGTTGCTTTGAGGCTATTTCCACAGACAAACCTTTTGCTCCCGTCTGCTTGCTCAGTTTTACTCCGGCCTCATTATTAATCAGCGGTATGTGTAAATACTCTGCCGATGAAAATCCTAATAATTTATTGAGGTGAAGGTGAATAGTGGTTGATGCTAGAAGGTCTGCGCCTCGGACAATATCGGTTACCTGCTGAAAAGCATCATCAATGATGACGGCAAGGTGATAAGCATAAATACCGTCCTGGCGTTTAAGAATTATATCTCCCGCTTCCTTAGTCAGATCAAGTTTAAAGAGTCCAAAGTGGTTGTCATTAAATTCAATTAATCCGGCTGCTTCCTGGTTAAGGCGGAGTTTCAGTGAATTTAAATTTAAATGTTTGCTGCGACAAATACCCGGATAAATTTTTCCGAGAGGTCCGGAACTCTGAGGAGATTTAAGTAAGCTCTTGCGACTGCAGTTACAGGCATACACTAAGCCTGTAGATATTAACTGCTGTAGATACTCCTCGTAAATTTCAAACCGTTGGCTTTGGTAGAGAACTTCTCTATCCCACTCGAATCCAAATGTTTCAAGGGTCTGTAGTATATTATCTGCAGATCCTTTGATTACTCTAGGCGTATCGAGGTCCTCGATACGCACTAACCACTGGCCGTCAGTTGATTTACTGTGGCAATAACTGGCTACAGCTGCAACCAGTGATCCAAAGTGTAGTGGTCCGGAGGGAGTAGGGGCAAAACGACCTGTTCTTATTGTCGTAGATTGAGGCATGAAAAGCTTAGTGTGAATTCATTTGTTGTCGAATGAATTTAATATATTTTCTGGCAGGTAGAGGTTTAGAGAAAAAGTAACCCTGAATAAGATTGCAATTTCTTTCTGCCAGAAAATCAAGTTGCTGCTGAAGTTCGACGCCCTCTGCAATGACTTTCATGTCCAGGTCATGCCCCATACTTATGATGGCGCTAACTAAATTAGCATCATTCTTATCGTTGTGAGCATGGCGAATAAATTCAAGATCAATTTTGATGATATCTATTGGGAAAACTCTTAAATGAGACAGCGAAGATTGTCCGGTTCCGAAATCATCCAGTGCTATTCGAAAGCCTCTCTGATGAAGCTTATTTAAACAGACAGAAGTGTTTTCCATATCAGATATTAGAGTATCTTCGGTGATCTCTATAACTAGTTTATCGGGTTGTTTTACTTCATTAACCAGAATAGATTCTATTTTATGCCGGTAAGATTTTTGTTGAAAAGTAATGGCGGGAAGATTGATAGAAATATTTGGAGTGAAACCATATAGCTTTTCAACTTCTAATTGAAAACGCTGACTTTCCCGTATAACCCAGCAGGTTAGATCAAATAAAATGACTGAGTTATCCAGGTTGGAAATGAATTGATCTGGATAGAGAAGACCTCTGTGCGGATGATTCCAGCGAAGCAGTGCCTCACTACTAATAAATGTCGAATCATTGGTATCTATTAAAGGTTGATAATGAATTTCTAGTTGATTTTCGTTAATCGCTTCTCGTAGTTGATTTTCAAAGTTAATCATTGATTCTTCAGCATTCTCCAGATTGCTGTTAAACCAGGCATGCTGATTTCGGCCCAAATTCTTTGACTGGTACATGGCGATATCAGCATAACGAATTAATGATGCTGGATCACTGCTATTCAAAGGTGCCAAAGCAATGCCTATGGAAGTTGATGTATGAACTTCCTGTTCATCGATAAGAAAAGGCTCTCTAAATAGACTAATAATTTTATGGGAAAATTTATCAACTTCATCGGGGTGGTTAATATTTTCCAGAATGATTGCAAATTCATCTCCGCCGAGTCTTGCTATTGTATCTTCAGCTCGTATACAGTGTTTGAGGCGAGCAGCGGTTTGCTGAAGAAGTTTATCTCCAAATAAATGACCCAGGGTGTCATTGATCATTTTAAAGCGATCCAGGTCAAGTAACATCAGTGCCAATTGTTTGTCGCTTCTTTTGGTGAGATCAGTGGCATGTTCAAGGCGTTCATTAAATAATAATCTATTTGGTAAACCTGTCAGCGCATCATGATGAGCCATGAAATCCAGCCGGGATTCTCGTTGTTTTATTTGTTCGCTCATCAGATTGAATGCCTCAATCAAATCCTGAGTTTCACTACCGGTGGAATGTATATTGAGTTCCTGTGACTCACCTTTAGACTGGAGTAATAATGCTCTCGTCGTTCTTGCTATAGGTTTTAGAATGCTTCGGTCAAAAATCAGGTACCCCAGTACGCCAATAAATATGCCTGACAGGCTAATAATGATGATGAATATGGATAGTGACTTATTGATTTCATTTAATTTTCTAATATCGCCGTCAGATTGATTTGTCAACTCCGTCCTGAGTGAAATTAAGGTGGTATTAAATGTTTCAAGCAAACCCTCTATTCGATGTAAAACCTCAATATCTTTTCGCCAGTCATTTCTTAATATTAATTTGACGGCCTCTTTATGTGTTTTAGACCAGCTTGAAATAGTTGTTTTGAGTTGAGGTAATAATATAAATTCAAGAAAGTCATAGTCTTTACCTGAAATAAATAGCTCTAAATCGGTCAGCTCCTGCTCAAGTTGTGGAAGCAATATATTCAGGTTTTGAATACGACTGGATAAACCATCTTCTGGTTTACCAAAGAAACCCATGCGGTTTGAAATGATAAGTCTAAAGTCTGAAATTATTGAACTCCAGTGAGCTTTAATTGAGGATATTTTTCTATACAGCTCATGAGCACCAGGCTCATCATAAGGCTCTAAAGTGGTAAGCATGTCGCTTAAAGTCGTGGTGACCTGATTATTAAACGGTGATAATTGATTGGACATTATTTCTGTCGCGGGAACCCATAAACGGGTGTCCGTTCTTACAGCAATAAGGTCTATCATGCTGTCGTGTAATTGAATGGGTATCTGGACTATGAAGTTGTTTAAAATAATAGGGTCAATATCATCAAACACTGAGATGTCTAAATTGGCTGTTAATTCTATAAAGTGCGTAATTGACTGGTTAATGGCTATTTTACTGTGTGACTCCGGGCTTAGAGTGTATTGGTAGACCTGTACCTTGATCGCTGGAATCTGATTGATAATTTCATTTAGTGTTTGAGCGTTGTTGTTACGGTAAGCTATATTTTGCTGTGTAAGCTGACTGGACTCGGTAATATTTTTCCAGCTGTTAAAAGTAAACAGGCTGAGAGTACAGAGGGCTATAGCAATACCGTAAAGGTATCGACCACGATATGATTTTAATCCAGGTAGCTGGAGAATGGCTTTCATTTATATATTGCTGGTATCTCTCTATTTCTATTAACTTATAGCACAATAATTTTAATTAGAAGGCAGCAATGATTGCAGCATGTTTTCATATATAGTTGATAATGTGTCTATATCACCAAATTTTAAATTTTCATTAATCTTGTGGATACTTTCATTCACCGGGCCCAGTTCCAGTACCTGTGCTCCCGTGGGAGCAATAAAACGACCGTCAGAAGTTCCACCTGCCGTGGATAGTTCAGTGTCAATTCCAGTTACCGATTTAATTGCTTTTTGAGCAGCTTCAACTAATGCGCCTGCCGCCGTTAAAAAGGGCAGGCCAGAAAGAGTCCACTGTATGTCATATTTCAAATGGTGAGACTGTAAAATTGAATCAATTCTTTGTTGAATATCTTCTGCTGTCAGGCAGGTAGAAAAACGCAGGTTAAAATCAATGATGACTTCACCGGGGATGACATTTGTAGCACCCGTGCCCGCATTGATATTGGAAATCTGGAAGGTTGTGGCCGGAAAGAATTCATTACCCTGATCCCACTCGGTGGTAGACAGTTCTGCCAGGACCGGTGCGACAGTATGTACAGGGTTTTCAGCCAGATGCGGGTAAGCAACATGACCCTGAATACCTGACACGGTGAGCCTGGCGCCTAGTGATCCTCGTCGACCATTTTTGACGACATCACCCACGGTATTGGTGCTGGAGGGTTCGCCCACCAGTGCCCAGTCAATTTTTTCACCACGATCCTCAAGCGTTTGTATAACCTTAACCGTTCCTTCTGTAGCCGGACCTTCTTCATCACTGGTGATGAGAAAAGCAATGGATCCGGTATGATCGGGGTGTGTTTCGATGAAACGTTCACAGGCAGTGACCATGCAGGCAATGCTTGATTTCATGTCGGCAGCACCACGAGCGTATAGGTAACCATCACGTAATTCAGGTTTGAACGGATTACTGTCCCATTGCTCAAGCGGACCGGTGGGTACAACATCTGTGTGGCCAGCAAAAGCAAACACAGGGGCGGTAGTGCCACGACGTGCCCACAGGTTGGTGACTTCTCCAAACTGCATGGTTTCGCATTCAAACCCGAGTTTGCTCAGGCGTTCACACAGTAATTTCTGACAACCTTTATCGTTGGGTGTGACAGAATCAATGGATAACAGCTGGATTGCCAGTTCCTGTGTATCTGAATTCATGCTTGAAGAAGTTCCTGTGTATAGGTATTTTCATTAAAGCCCAGAATTTTCTGATCCTGCAGAATAAGTAACGGGCGTTTAATGATGGAAGGGTTCTCCTGCATTACTTTAATGGCAGCCTGATTATCCATAGTGGATTTGGTTTTCTCATCCAGCTTGCGCCATGTAGTGCCCCGTTTATTGATTAACTGTTCCCAGCCCAGTTCCTGTAACCAGTTTTGTAACTGCAGTTCATCGGTACCCAGTTTTTTGTAGTCATGAAACTGATAGTCGATGTTATGTTGTGTTAACCATTTTCTGGCTTTTTTGATGGTATCGCAATTCGGGATACCATACATGACAGGGACATTTTCAGGCATTACTTAATGTCTCTAAGCAATTCGTTGATACCTACTTTAGAACGTGTTTTTGCATCAACCTGTTTGACGATAACGGCGCAGTAAAGGCTGTATTTTCCATTTTCTGATGGAAGGTTACCGGATACAACGACAGAACCTTCCGGAATTCTACCGTAGGTCACTTCGTCTTTTTCACGGTTATAAATTTTGGTGCTTTGACCAATGTAAACGCCCATCGAAATAACAGAGTTCTTTTCAACGATAACACCTTCAACCACTTCTGAACGTGCGCCGACAAAACAGTTATCTTCGATAATAGTCGGTGCAGCCTGTAAAGGTTCAAGTACGCCGCCGATGCCTACTCCACCAGACAGGTGAACATTTTCACCAATTTGTGCACAGGAGCCGACCGTTGCCCAGGTATCAACCATGGTGCCGCTGCCCACGTAAGCGCCAATATTGACATAAGAAGGCATCAACACAACGCCCGGAGCGATGAATGAACCGCGTCGAGCCGTTGCCGGTGGAACAACACGCACACCGCTTTCACGAAATTCACGGGTATTCATGTCGGCGAATTTTGATTCCACCTTGTCGTAGTAATTAGTAAATCCGCCTTTTATAAACTGGTTATCGTCGATACGAAAAGACAGTAACACGGCTTTTTTCAACCATTCATTAACTTGCCATCCACCATCGACGGGCTCGGCAACACGAGCCTGACCGCTATCGAGTAAAGAAATGGCTTCTGTTACAGCATCCTTTACCAGTGTTTCTACATTACGTGGTGTGATGTCTGCGCGGCGCTCAAAAGCGTCTTCAATGATTTGTTGGATATCGGACATAAAAAGGTCTCCAGAGTTTAAAGATTATTCATAAATTGATTGATACGGTGGGCTGCATCCTGGCATTCATCCAGCGGTGCGACCAGTGCCATGCGTACATAGTTTTCACCGGGATTGATGTTGCTCTCAGAGCGTGACAGAAACTGACCCGGTAATACCGTGATGTTCTGCTGTGCAAATAGTTGTTGTGCGAAATCGGTATCGCTGATGGGTGTTTTAGCCCATAAATAAAACCCGGCATCGGGTCGCTGAGGCTGTAATGTTGCAGAAAGAGTCTGCTCTACGGCGTCAAATTTTTTACGATACTGATTACGATTGTCGATGACATGCGACTCGTCTTTCCAGGCTGAAATGCTGGCAGACTGTGTTGCTGGTGGCATTGCGCAGCCGTGATAGGTTCGATAGAGAAGAAACTTACTGATAATGTCAGCATCCCCGGCCACAAAACCCGAGCGTAAACCGGGCAGGTTGGAACGTTTGGACAGGCTATGAAATACCACGCAGTTTTTATAATCATCATGTCCCATAGCGGATGCTGCCTGCAGCAGACCGGGCGGTGGGTTATGCTCATCGACATAGATTTCTGAATAACACTCATCGCTGGCGATGATGAAATCATATTGTATAGATAACTTGATTAGTTTTTGCAGGTACGCAACAGGGATCACAGCACCGGTCGGATTGCCGGGAGAGCAAATATAGACCAGTTGACAGCTTTTCCATTCAGATTCAGTGATGTCATCAAGGTTCGGTAAAAAGGAATTTTGTTCGACGCAATTCATATAAACCGGTTGTGCACCGGCTAGAATAGCAGCACCTTCATAAATTTGATAGAAAGGGTTGGGCATGAACACCAGTGGCTGACTGGCAGTTCTATCCACCACGCATTGAGCAAAAGCAAACAGAGCTTCGCGAGTTCCATTAACGGGCAATACCTGTAACTCAGGATCAATTGAACATGTTAAGTTAAAGCGCTGGTTTAGCCACTCGCTAATCGCTTCACGTAATGGAGCTATACCTTTGGTCAAAGGGTAGTTGGACAGCAGGTGAGTGTGAGCGATCAGGTTTTCAACCACGAAATGAGGAGCCGGGTGTTTAGGCTCACCAATTGATAAGGCGATGTGCTCCAGTTTAGTAGTGGTGGTTACCTGTTGTTTTAGTTTATTGAGCTTTTCAAACGGATAAGGATGAAGTAACTGTAAATCTGGGTTCATAGTCTGGGAATTTGTAAACTGTGGGGCTATTATAACGGGATAAGGCCAATTCCGCAGCAAAGATTGAAAGGTATATCATGACACAGCAAGCAAATGAGTTTTTAGGTATAGAACATCACAGCGTGATAATTCAGGATGTCGAAAAAAGTCGTCATTTTTATGCAGATATTCTTGGGCTGGAAATTGATGCCAATCGTCCGGATTTGTCATTTGATGGTTTATGGGTAAAGGTGGGCAGACAGCAGGCTATCCATTGCCTTTGCCTGCAAAACCCGGATTCGATTGACAACCGGCCGGAACATGGAGGGCGTGATCGTCATGTGTGTCTGGTAGTCAGCGATATAAATATTCTAATTGATATGCTTGAGCAGCATTATATTGATTACACCCGAAGCAAGTCAGGACGGCAGGCTATTTTCTTTCGTGATCCGGATGGTAATGCGATTGAGGCGAGACAGGCTAAAGCAGATTGAATTTTATACAGGGCCTTTTTTATTGGTTAGCTGAATTTCATCCATAGCCATAATATTTTAATTGCAGTGGATAAAGCTACCTCTGTTTCTAGCTGCTTCTTCTGCACAATGAAGTAGTAGTCATTTTCTGGGAAATACCCGTCAACCTTTCAACTTTACTCATTCCGGACTCTTTTGGCCTGAATGTTGCAAATACATCTCCATATCCTTAATTCCGACAGGATTTAGTCAAAAAAATAACTCAATAAACTGTTGGTTATGACTTGTAATAAACAGGCGGAAATAATTCGTCAAGAAGTTGACAAGAGATGCTGAGATGATAAATAACAATATAAATCAGGTAATAGATCAGATGAGAGCCATAGAAACTATGGCGAAAAGTCAGGTCTCTCCGCTGCAAACAACCGATAAAGCTGAGGGTGGTAGTTTCGCAGGCATGATGCAGCAGGCTATTGATCAGGTGAACCAGTCGCAGACAGAAGCCAGGCAATTAAGCAAAGCACTTGAAATGGGAGATCCCAATGTGGATATAGCTGAAGTGATGGTTGCCATGCAGAAATCGAGTGTTTCTTTTCAGGCATTGACTGAAGTGCGCAACAAGTTACTGACGGCCTATCAGGACGTTATGAACATGCCGGTTTAATCAGGTTTAACTTGAGTATCAAATTAAGGGTGAATAAACATGGCTGATGCAATACCTCAACAACAGGCTTTAGCTGCTCCTGCCGGTTCTACAGCAGTGCAGAAAACACAGTCGGAAAATCCAATTGATATTTTTATGCAATCGGCATCGGTCAGGCATTTCGGCCGGTTGATAGGTCTGGCACTCGCAGTCGCCATTGGCACCGTGGTGGTGTTGTGGTCCTCCGAACCGAACTATGCGCCGCTGTATACCAATGTATCCGGAAATGATGCGTCTGAGATTGCCAATGTATTAAATGCCAATGATATTAAATATAAAATTGATGGGAACACTGGAACCATCATGGTGGCTCAATCAAAAGCTGCAGAAGCACGCTTAAAACTGGCTGCTCAGGGATTACCGCAGGGTTCGACCAAAGGCATGGAAATATTACAGGATGAACAGAGCCTGGGTACCAGTCAGTTTATCGAGAAAGCCCGTTACAATCATGCGCTTGAAGCAGAGCTTTCACGTTCAGTCGAGTCAATCAGAAGTGTTGAGCAGGCCAGGGTACATCTGGCGTTGCCGAAACAGTCTATTTTTATTCGTAATCGTACTAAACCGAGTGCTTCGGTAGTGACTAAATTATATGCCGGACGACGTCTGACACCGAATCAGGTGGATGCTATCGTGCATATGGTCGCGGCCAGTATCCCTATGATGGCTGCGGACCAGGTTACCGTAATCGATCAATTTGGCCGTTTACTAACCGCGGACAAAGACAATGACTTGTCTTTGACTAATAAGCAGTTCGACTATTCGCGTAAACTGGAAGATAGTTATACCGATCGAATTATCAATTTGTTGCAACCAATTATTGGTGCGGGAAAAGTGAATGCTCAGGTTTCTGCATTACTCGATTTTTCCAGCGTGGAGTCAACCCGGGAAGCTTATGACCCGGAGCGTAGCGTTATTCGTAGTGAACAGATTTCCGAGCAGGAAACACGCGATTTGACTCAGGCATTAGGTATTCCGGGTGCCCTCAGTAACCAGCCTCCAGGCTCAGGTACAACCGCAGCAAATACAGCGACGGAAAATGAATCGTCAGCTATGCCATCAAATCAGAACCGAAGTGCTACCAGAAATTTTGAAGTAGATCGTCTGATCAGCCATACTACTAACCCGCGTGGAACGATTCAACGGCTGTCGGTTGCTGTTGTTATCGATTCTAAAAGTCAGCTGAAAGATGATGGAACGGTTGAAAAAGTAGCTTACTCAGAAGATGATATTAAACGCTTTGAAACCCTGATTAAAGAAGCCGTTGGTTTTGACCAGAACCGCGGTGATTCTGTGAGCGTTGTTAATACTGACTTTATCTCGGTCGAACAGGAAGTTATTGAAGTTCCCATGTGGCAAAGCTTGCTGGGTGAAACCTGGATCGTCGATCTGGCAAAACAAATCCTGGGGGCAATTGGTCTGTTAATTGTATACCTTATATTTGGACGCCCATTTTTACGTTCTTTAAATCCCAATAAAATTGAAATAACTCAACAACCGGACGCTGCAATGATAGAAGGTGGTGGGATGGCTGAACCCGGTTATGCAGGTGCCACTTCGGCTCAAATGAATGCCGATGGAAGTTACCAGTTATCTGAAGATCCGAACAGTGCTGCAGCTTCAATTAGACGCAGCAATGCCACGCATGATCAAAAAATTGATATGGCAAGAACTTTAGTAGTTGATGATCCTGCTCGTGTGGCCAATGTAATGAGACACTGGGTGAGTGAAGATAAATGAGCGATAACACAAAAACTGCTCCGGATACCACTGCAGCAGCCGTTACCAAACCTCCTGTAAACATGAGTGGTGCGGAAAAAGCAGCTTTGCTGTTATTGACCCTGGGAGAGGATGTTGCGGCAAAAATATTACAGCATATGAATCCAAAACAGGTTCAACTGGTCGGTGCCAAAATGGCTATGATGGATGATGTAAGCCGACCTATGGTTGAATTTGTGATAGATGAATTTCTTGACCTTCTGGAAAATCAAACGGCACTTGGGATCGGCAATGATAATTATATTCGAGGAATGCTTGAGAAAGCACTGGGTGATAAAGCGGGAAATGTCATTGATCGAATATTGATGGGTAGTGGCAGTAATGGTCTGGAAGCATTAAAGTGGATGGATCCCAAGTCTATTGCAGAAATTATAAGGCTTGAACATCCCCAGATTATTGCTATTGTCATGTCGTATCTGGAACCCGAAAGCGCTGCTGCAGTTCTATCGAATTTACCGGAAAATACCCGCCCCGGTATATTGATGCGTATTGCGACTCTTGATGGAGTTCAACCGGCAGCTATCAAGGAACTGGATGCCATCATGGAAAAATATTTTGCAGATAATGATAATGTTAAGTCATCCATGGTGGGTGGTGAAAAAACAGCTGCAGATATATTGAATTTAACTGACACTGCCATCGAAGTGAAAATGATGGATCAGGTGCGTAACGAAAATGAAGATCTGGCGAATCGTATTCAGGATCTGATGTTTGTATTTGATAACCTGCGTGATGTTGATGATCGAGGTATTCAAACCCTGTTACGGGAAATTTCAACCGACTTATTGACGCTCGCACTTAAAGGTGTGGATGAAGATTTCCAGCAGAAATTTCTGAAGAATATGTCATCTCGAGCAGCTGAAATGCTGGTCGAAGATATGGAATCAAAAGGTCCTGTCAGACTGAGTGAAGTGGAAGCAGCACAGAAGGAAATATTAAATGTTGCTCGAAGTCTGGAAGAATCGGGTGAGATCGTTCTGGGCGGCAGTGGTGAAGAAATGGTGTAATTGATTTCATAACCATGAATTTCTTCGCAAACAAATGATTTAACTGATTTAGAGACAACATTAAATGTCTACAGCTATACAAAAAGGAACCACTGATCAAAATAGTAAGGTGGAAAAGTGGAGTCCTCCATCTATGGGTTCCAGCAATAACCGGGTATTCAGGTCAGAAAAAAATAAAGCACAGCAGGCTAAGCAGCCAAAACCCGGAAATGATCAGAATTCTGCCCCTGTCCCAACCGCAAAAGACATTGATACATGGCATAAAGAAGCTCATGAAGAGGGTTATCAACAAGGACTGAAACAGGCACAAAAAGAAATAGCTGAACAGAAAAAACAATTGCTGGATGTGATTCGTTTTTTTGAGCAACCTCTACAATACTTAAATGAAGAAGTGGAGCAACAGTTAAATTTACTGGCTATAACGCTTGCTCAGCAGTTAGTACGTCGGGAAATCAGGGCAGAGCCGGGTGAAATTGTTGCGGTGATTCGTGAGTCGGTCAAGTTGTTACCGATTAGCAGCCGAAAAATAAAAATATTTTTACACCCTGAAGATGCGGAAATAGTGAAAAAAGCTTTGCAACTGGATGAACTGGATGATGATCAAAGCTGGATACTAAAGGAAGACCCGATGATCACACGAGGAGGGTGTGAAATAAAATCTGATCAATCGATTATCAATGCCACACTGGAAAACCGTTTGCAGGCTTTGGCTGCATCCATACTGGGTGGTGAAAGGGTAGAGGATCAAAGTGAGAGTTTATAATGAATCAGGCACTGATTGACCGGGCCCTGTCCAGCTGGGCAAAGTCCCTGGCTCAAACTGCTCAGACTTGTGATGATCTGTGTGGCAAACCTACGGTGGAGGGCGTATTAACCCGCATGGTAGGACTGACTCTGGAGGCTTCTGGTTGTCAGGCACCGATTGGTGCTCGCTGTGATGTGGTGACCCCAACCGGTCAGAAAGTGGAAACCGAAGTCGTCGGATTTGCAGGCGATAAATTGTATTTGATGCCCACCAGCGATATTCGAGGTCTGGTACCTAATTCCCGGGTCATACCGACCAGCCATTCTTCGGCTGTTAATGTTGGGCCGGAATTACTGGGTCGGGTGATCGATGGTCGAGGTCGCCCGCTTGATGGAAAAGGACCTGTTAATACACGTTTACATATGCCTCTCGAGGGCCGCCAGATAAATCCACTGAGTAGAACACCGATTCGAGAACCGCTGGATGTCGGGGTAAGAGCCATTAATGCCTTAACGTCTATCGGTAGAGGTCAACGTATGGGATTGTTTGCAGGCAGTGGTGTCGGCAAATCTGTATTACTGGGCATGATGACAAAATATACCGATGCCGATGTGGTTGTGGTCGGGTTGATCGGAGAAAGAGGGCGTGAAGTTCGCGAATTTGTGCAGGAAATTCTGGGAAAAGAAGGCCTACAGAAATCCGTCGTCGTAGCGGCCCCGGCTGACTCTTCTCCGTTGATGCGTATTCATGGTGCAATGCAGGCCACGAGTATTGCAGAATACTATCGAGACCAGGGTAAAAATGTATTGTTATTAATGGACTCATTAACTCGCTTTGCACAGGCTCAACGTGAAATCAGTCTGGCCATCGGTGAACCCCCGGCCACCAAAGGTTATCCTCCTTCAGTATTTGCACGTTTACCCCAGTTAGTTGAACGTGCCGGAAATGGTGATAAAGGATCCGGTTCCATTACAGCGTTTTATACGGTACTGGTAGAGGGTGATGATCACAATGATCCAATTGCTGATTCTGCCAGGGCGATACTGGACGGGCATATTGTATTATCCCGCCAATTGGCTGAATCAGGGCAATATCCAGCTATCGATGTAGAAGCATCAATCAGCCGAGTGGCGCCGCAAATTATGGACAATGAAAAACTGTTACGGGTACAGTTCTTCCGTAAAAATTACAGTTTGTACCAGCAAAATAAGGACTTGATTAATGTGGGGGCCTATCAGGCGGGTTCAGATGCTGAAATAGATTTAGCCATTCAGCTACAGCCGGAATTAATGAGGTTTTTAACACAGGATATGAATCAGGCAGTGTCTTTAACTGAGAGCTATACTCAGTTAGAGCGGGTGATAAATAACCAGATGGAAAAGAAAACAGGGACAATGGGTGGTGGAGTTAATTCGCCCCCTGACAACACGGTTAAAGTTTAAACAGGTTTAAGCGATGTTAGTTCTGTTACTGAAATTTATTCAATATGATTGAAGAGTTAGTTAGAGATGACGAGAAGTGAAAAATTGCAACCAGTGGTAAGACATGTTGAGAATAATGAGCAGTCGGCTCTGAAGGCGGTAGCCCTCAGTCAGCAACAATTGCAACGACATCAAAACCAGTTGCAACAGTTGAAAGAATATAAAAATGATTATGAGAACAGACACTCATCCGCAACAGGTGTTTCATACTCACCGCTTCAATTACAGGAATTTAATCGTTTCTTGAATCAGTTAAGTGACACTATCGAACAGCAGCAACAAATAGTTCAAATGGCTCTCCGAGAAGTTGAAATAAAACGGCAGAACTGGAAACATAGACGTTCACGCTCAGATGCTATGCATAAGGTGGTCGATAAAATTCAGGCCTGTGAAATGAAGCAGGCTGAAAAAATCGAACAAAAAGATATGGATGAAGTCGCTTTAAGAATCGCCCTCAAAACGACTTAAATAAAAATCTACCTGACTACTACTGATTTTAAACTATGTTAAGGTTTTAAAAATCTAGTTACCACAGAGGGAGCAGAGGTTAAAAAGGTGATTAGAAAGATAATTCAGCCCAGGTGTTTATTTGTCCATTTACAGTCTCAACGTTGATGAATCTAAAAAAGACTTCGCCATAACGGTATGCTCTTAGCCGGTATCCATTTTGAATGATGGTTTTGCTTTAAACGACTGACCTATTTTGCTAATCATCAACAAATACTAACCCCATTTATCCCCTGTGACCTCCGTGCTCTCCGTGGTGAAATATTTTTAACTAGATAAATGAGTTGATCCTCAGGAGTGTTCAGGGAATTCTAAAGTTCACTTGTTGCCAGTTAACTGGCACGAATGCTGCTTTAAAGGTTTTGTAATCCAGTTATTTTGTGACTGGTTTAGAACAACCTAACCGTGGACTAGAATATGACTATTTCTAACGACAATATGTTACCCATATTATCCAGTGGCGCAGATGTGCAGCTTGATGGTTTGATGGCTGGACAGGCAGCTGGATTGGCAGCGGGGCAGGATATGCCTCAAGCTATGGGTGATGAAGTTTTTGAGAAAGTGTTGCAGGATGGTGATTTCTGGTCAATATTGAATCAGCAATTAACTGAAATTACTGTTGATGAAAATTTGAAAGGTGTTGAAAATGGCTTGTCCACCGACTTGATACACAGTATGAAATCTCATTTTTCCGAGTCTGAATTATCCGCTATTCAAACTGAACTGGGGTTGCCTGAAATGGCTGAAGAAGTGTCTGTTCCTGCTGTGGCGCTGTTAAATGCAATGCAGGAGTCACTTGATACTGGACACTTAAACGGTGACAAATTGCCTCCTTCCGGGCAAATTGCTTCCGCTTTTGTTGCAGGACTCGATAAACAAATGTCATCCGGGCAGAGCACTGAAACGACTCTTCCGCTTAAACCTGATTCCATTGTCTCTGAAAACCAGCTCAAATCTGCTGTAGTACCTGTGGATTTAAATCGAACCCTGCAAAAGGGTTTTGAAAGCTCTTTAGCCAGTGGTCAGGTCAATATAGATGCTGAATCTTTAGAACAAGGAGCAAAGCTGTTGACGGGTAAAAGCTCAGAGTTGGAATTACCTAAAAGTGAAGGGCTGCAAACTGAAAAATTACAGTTTAAACTGTCCGCCGTAGAACAGTCAGGGGCTGTAGTAAAGGATAATACTGTTTCAGTGTTACCTTCGGTAAGCCCATTGTCGACTTCGCCTTCGCAGAACCAGATCAATCAGCTATTGCCTTCTTCTCTGCAAACATTGCAGCTAGCACCCCAGGCTACAGCTTCACAGTGGGGTGATGCGCTGGGTGAAAAGGTATCTCTGTTGTTAACTAATAAATTAAATACTGCAGAAATACGCCTTGACCCTCCTCATCTTGGCAAGCTCGATATCCAAATTCAGCTTAAAGAAGAAAGTGCCACTATCACCATCCATACTCAACATGCTCAAACGCGCGACCTGATTGATTCAGCCAGTGCCCGGCTCAGAGAATTTTTACAGGAAGCGGGTTACGATTCTGTGGATGTTGATGTGTCTCACCGTGAGCAAACTTTGGCCCAGGATGATATGTCGCAGCAACATCAGCAACAGGATGGTGATGATCAACAGCATCTCTCTTCCCGGAATGAGATGACCGGTATGCACCAGGGGGAGCTTTCATTAATGCTGGACAATGGTCGAATTGATTTCTTTGCCTGATAAATATTGATCGTAGTTCTCTGATTTTGAATGGCTGACTAACAGCATTTATGATATCTCTGTAGGTCAATATTATTTTCTGTTAAATACTTACTTTGTATAACCCTGTCCCCGATTAGGTTTTTCACCTTCCCTTGTCCTGCTATTTTTTTCTTTAGCAAGAAAATAGAGATGTCTAATTATCAGGCATCTGCTAATCCACCAGTATTTCTATTCAGCTGATTTTATTGATGTGTCAAATTGTTGAAGCATTAAATAGAATTGCGGTGTCAATTTACTGTCATCATGGATAATTTATTTAATAACTGTTTGTTTTTAAAGGGATAATAATTATGGCATTAAGATTGCTTTAAAAGGGTACTAGTTACTGGAGATCTCGATGGCTGCAAATAAAGATACACCACAGGACGAAAAGGAAGAGGCTACAGGAGGTAGCAAGAAAAAACTGATTATCATTCTTGTCATCAGTGTTTTATTACTGGTGGGCATATCGGTCGGTGTAACAGTTATGTTGATGGGTGGTGATAAATCCACAGAAACAACCGAAGCCGTTGAAGACGTTATCCCTGAAAAAGAAGATCCTAACTATATCGAACTCAAAGCTTTTACGGTCAATCTCGGGCCGGCTGATCCCGTAGGCTTTTTACAGATTCAAATCAATGTGTTGACTTATTTTGCTGAAGTGGCAGAAGAAATTGAAGCACATAAACCGTTAATTCGTAATAATTTGACACTATTGTTTGGGGAACAAAATTCTGCCGATTTACGTTCACAGGAAGGCAAGTTGCAACTACAGCTGAAAGTTAAAGAGTCTATCCAGCAAGTGATTAATAAATATGGTAGTGGTGGTGAAGTAGATAACATCTTTTTCACTAATTTCGTCATGCAATAAACACAGGGTAATTGCTGTGAGCACAGATATTTTAAGCCAGGATGAAGTTGATGCACTACTGCATGGCGTGGATGATGGTGCAGTAGATACTGCCGGTAAAGATGATTTAGATGATGGCGAAGCCCATGCATTTGATTTTAATAATCAGGAGCGAATTGTCCGAGGCCGATTACCGACTCTTGAAATGATCAATGAACGCTTTTCCCGTTATTTCAGGGTGAGCTTTTTCAACATGCTGAGAAAAACCCCCGAGATATCCGTCAACGGTATTCAGATGATCAAGTTCTCTGAATATATTCATACTCTATTTGTACCTACCAGTTTGAGCCTGATTAAAATGTCGCCTTTGCGCGGAACAGGCATGATCATGCTGGATCCCAAACTGGTGTTCATTATTGTCGATAATTTTTTTGGTGGTGATGGCAGTATTCACGCAAAAATAGAAGGTCGTGAATTTACCCACACAGAATTACGCGTTATCGAGAAAGTAGTTTATATGTGTTTCGATGAAATGGTCAAGGCCTGGGAACCCATCCTTCCGGTGGAATTCAGTTACCACAATCATGAAGTAAATCCCCATTTAGCCAATATTGTCAGCCCTTCAGAGGTGATAGTTGTGTCCAGTTTTCATATAGAACTGGAAGGTGGTGGAGGCGATATTCACGTGGTTCTGCCGTATTCAATGATTGAGCCCATCCGCCCAATTCTGGATGCGGGCGTACAAAGTGATATGAGTGATACTGACGATCGATGGGGTGTTTTACTGAAAGAAGAGTTAATGCATGCAAAGGTGAATTTGACCGGGTTGTTTGCTGAAAAGGAACTGAAAGTATCTGACCTGATCAATTTACAGTCTGGCGATATTATCCCCATTGACATGCCCGAGCAAGTCTCGTTAATGGTCGATGATATGCCCATCATGAGAGGCAAGTATGGTGAAAGTTCAGGAAATGTGGCCATCAAGATTGAAACTATTATGGAGTTAAAGGAGAAGGCTGAATCCAAAATCAGTCAATTAAAGATAAAAAATTCTAAACAATCCAGTACAAAATAGCACGCTATAAACAGCCAGAGTTATCAGGAGAACCGTAATGAATAATGAAACAGAACAACCCGTAGACCAGCAGGCAATGGCTGATGAGTGGGCTGCAGCCATGGAAGAACAGACCGGAGCCGGAGGTGGTGCTGATGAAGTTGAAAAAGTAGAAGCAGCCTCTTTACAGGAATCTCAGGCTTATGTTCAGGGCGATGTTAATCTTGATGTTGTGCTGGATATTCCGGTCACTATTGCGATGGAAATTGGCAGAGCAAAGATAAGTATTCGAAACTTGCTGCAACTTAACCAGGGGTCAGTGGTTGAACTGGATAGACTGGCAGGAGAACCAATGGATGTGCTGGTTAATGGAACCCTGGTTGCGCACGGTGAAGTGGTTGTCGTAAACGAAAAATTTGGTATTCGATTGACGGATGTGATTAGTCCGGCTGAACGGATTAAAAATTTAAAATAAATCCCATGAAACTGCTGGCCACTTTATTAATGCTGATTCTGTTGCAGGTATTTTCAGGGCAACTTATTGCTGCTGAAATTAACACTCAATTACCGACTGTCGATCCTGTTTCTTCTTCCTATCTAATAAAACTAACGCTTGCGTTAGTGTTTATTTTGCTGCTTATTTTCGGCCTCGCCTGGATGATGAAAAAAATGCAGCTAACCCAGCACTCTCAAAATGGTTTGATTAAAATCGTTTCGGCAATATCGGTCGGGCAGCGTGATCGTATTGCATTAATTCAGGTAGGTGATGAACAGGTTTTACTGGGTTTGACACCTGGCCGGATAGAAAAACTGCATACGCTTAAAACGATTGTTAATACAGACTTAAAAGAAGTTGATAACCAGTCTTTTGGTGAGAAATTTAATCAACTGCTTAATCGGGATAATCATAAAAACCGAGACAGTAGTCATGTTGATTAATACAAATATTTTTCGTTTTTTACTGCTTCCTTTTCTGCTAATGACAGGGCTTCCTGTCGAAGCCCAAACCCTGGGGATTCCTGCACTAAATGTTGCAGGTGGTGCTGCAGATGGTCAGTCTTACAGTGTGACACTGGAAATACTGGCATTGATGACCGTGTTGACACTGTTACCGGCCATTCTGTTAATGATGACTTCATTTACCCGGATCATAATTGTTCTGGGTATTTTACGCCAGGCAATGGGGACTCAATCAACACCTTCAAACCAGGTCCTGTTAGGACTGTCTCTGTTTCTAAGCCTGTTTATTATGACTCCAGTTCTGGAACAGGTTAATGATGAAGCGATTCAGCCTTATCTTCAGGAGCAGATGACTGCATTTGAAGCGTTGAATATGGCTGCGGTACCTTTTAAAACTTTTATGCTTGCGCAAACACGGGAAACAGATATTCAAATGTTTGCCGACATAGCCGGTGTTGAATCTATCGCGTCACCTGAAGAAACACCGTTACGATTATTGATGCCTGCATTTGTCACCAGTGAATTGAAAACAGCTTTCCAGATAGGCTTTCTGATATTCATTCCCTTCGTTATTATCGATCTGGTAGTTGCCAGTACCTTGATGTCTATGGGTATGATGATGTTGTCCCCTTTGATTATTTCGCTGCCATTTAAACTTATGTTATTTGTACTGGTCGATGGATGGGCATTGATTATGGGAACACTCGCGTCCAGTTTTCTGGTTAACGGTTGATGTAATGAATGCTGATACCGTCATAGATCTTTCTCAACAGGCTCTTATGGTGATCGTCATGCTGGCGGCACCTATGTTGATCTCAGCACTGGCAATTGGTTTATTGATAGGCATGTTTCAGGCGGCCACTTCCATCAATGAAATGACGCTCAGTTTTATTCCTAAATTACTGATACTGGTCATTTCCATTATGATCGCGGGCCCCTGGATGCTTCAGTTGATATTAAACTTTACTCGAGATTTATACATGAGTATCCCCGGGCTAATAGGTTGATACCTTATTATGGAAATAAACGCAGCTGAAGCCAGTGCATTTGTCGGTAGCCTGATGTGGCCGTTTATGCGTATAAGTGCGATGTTAATGGCCATTCCGGTGATTGGTACACGCATGGTTTCTACTCGCATACGGGTAGTGCTGGCCGTGCTAATTTCATTTGTTGTGGTTCCACTAATTCCGCAGGTTCCAGCTGTTGATCCTCTTTCTCTAGCGGGGCTGACTATTTCACTGCATCAGGTGTTGATCGGTCTGGCCATGGGTTTTGTGTTACAGATGGTACTGGCAACTTTAACCATTGCGGGTGAAGTTATCTCCATGACCATGGGTCTGGGTTTTGCTTCGATGGTAGACCCTGCTAATGGGGTTAATGTGCCGGTACTGTCCCAGTTTTTTCTGATTATGGGTACCTTGATGTTTCTTGCTCTGGGGGGGCATTTGATGATTATTCAATTAGTGGTGAATAGTTTTCAAACCCTGCCTGTTAGCGTTGATGGAATTTCACGTGAGAGTTTCTGGGTAATTATTAAATTTGGTAGTGAAATGTTTATCGGTGCTGCCTGGATCGCATTACCAGCAGTGATTTCTATTTTAACGATTACGCTGGCGATGGGCGTGGTGACCAGGGCGGCTCCGCAATTGAATATTTTCTCGATTGGTTTTCCAGTCACTATGTTAGTTGGTTTCATTATTCTGATGCTGGTGATGCCCAGTATTTTACCTCGCTTTAATCAGATATTACTGCAGGGAATGCAGCTTAGTCAGAAAATTGGAGGACTGTAATGGCTGAAAATGAAAGCAGTCAGGAAAAAACAGAAGAGCCTACCCCGAAAAAACTCAGGGAGGCGCAGAAACAAGGGCAGGTTCCTCGATCAAAAGAGTTGAACAGTATGGCCATCATGTTTCTGGGTTCTCTGGCCCTTTTGTCGATGGGGCCTTTTATTATCTCTCATTTGACCGAGATGTTGACGAAAGGCTTCACGTTTACAAGATCAGAAATAATGAATCCTGTTGAAGTGATTTCCAGTTTTGAATCAGCTTTGTGGATAGCATTGTCAGGTCTTTTACCATTTCTTATATTAATGACCGTGGTGGCTTTAAGCACACCGATAATGCTCGGTGGCTGGGCTTTTAATGTGGGTTCTATGGCTTTTAAAACGGATAAATTAAACCCGTTAAAAGGTTTGAAACGGATTTTTTCATCTAAAGGTTTAATGGAACTGGTGAAGGCATTGGCGAAATTTTTTGTCGTGGCTTTTTTCTCTATCACGTTTATGTGGGCAAAATCAGATGAATTTTTAGGCCTGGGTCATGAAGCTTTTTTACCGGGCTTAAGCGATGCGGCCTGGTTACTGGCATATAGCTTTATGGTGATGTCATCATCGTTAATATTAATTGCCGCGATTGATGTGCCATTTCAGTTATGGGATCACAGTCAAAAGTTAAAAATGACGTTACAGGAAGTCAGGGATGAAATGAAAGAGACAGAAGGGCGTCCTGAAGTTAAATCCAGGGTTCGTGCGCTACAGCAGGAAATGGCACAACGACGCATGATGGAAGATGTACCCACCGCAGATGTCATCATTACAAACCCGACACATTTTGCTGTTGCGTTGAAATATAACCCGGATGATATGGCGGTGCCGGTGATTGTCGCTATGGGGCAGGACCATATGGCCTTCAAGATTCGTGAAGTGGGTAGTGGAGCAGGTGTTGAAATATTTGAAGCACCGCCACTGGCGAGAGCCCTTTTTGCGCATGGTAAAATTGGCCAGGAAATTCCATCACAATTATTTTATGCCGTGGCTCAGGTTCTGGCATTTATTTTTCAGTTACGTCAGGCGAAGATAGATGGACTGGATATTCCAGATCGCCCCGACCCATACGTACCTACCGATGAAAATATATAAATTATGATTACAGCAATTTTTCAATCTGTACGGAGCTTTAATACGCAAGGCCTGGGTGCTCCTTTTATCATCATGCTTATGTTAGGCATGGTGATTCTGCCATTGCCCCCGATGGCACTGGATTTATTGTTTACCTTTAATATTATGTTTGCGTTGGTCGTATTACTGGTTTCGGTGTATGCGTTGAGACCTCTAGATTTCACGGTTTTCCCCACCATTATTTTAATAGCAACCCTGTTACGCCTGGCGTTGAATATTGCTTCAACTCGTGTGGTGTTACTGGAAGGACATACCGGGGGTGGAGCGGCAGGTAAAGTTATCGAAGCTTTTGGTGATTTTGTTATCGGTGGTAATTATGCGGTAGGCCTGGTGGTTTTCGGTATTCTGGTGATTATAAATTTTGTGGTCGTGACCAAAGGTGCTGGTCGGGTATCAGAAGTCAGTGCACGTTTTACGCTGGATGCCATGCCCGGAAAACAAATGGCGATAGATGCTGACTTAAATGCCGGTTTATGTACCCAGGAAGAAGCCCGTCAAAGGCGCGTAGAAGTTGCCCAGGAAGCAGATTTTTATGGTTCTATGGATGGTGCCAGTAAATTTGTACGGGGTGACGCGGTGGCAGGTATCCTGATTTTATTTATCAATATGATTGGTGGTCTATCAATAGGTGTTTTTCAGCATGATATGGCCGCTGGTGATGCGATGCGAAACTATACCATTCTGACCATTGGTGACGGACTGGTTGCCCAGATTCCTTCCTTAATTTTATCCACCGCGACTGCCATTATTGTGACCCGGGTTTCTGCATCCAGAGAAATGAGTAATCTGGTGTTTGATCAAATGTTTTCAGATCCTCGTGCGTTGATTGTGTCGGCTTCGATTTTAACCGTTCTGGGTTTGATTCCCGGTATGCCTAACTTTGCATTTTTAACCCTGGCAGCCATAGCTTCATTTATGGCTTATAAAATGAGTAAAAGACAGCAGCTGAAAGAAGTTGAAGACGAAACACCAGTTCAGGAAATTGAAGTAAAACCGGAGCAAAAGGAATTAAGCTGGGACGATGTAAAAACGGTCGATCTTATTGGACTTGAAGTGGGTTATGGTTTGATTCCACTGGTGGATGCAAGGCAGGGAGGGGAGCTGATGACACGTATTAAAGGAGTACGCAAGAAACTTTCCCAGGAACTTGGCTTCCTGATTCAATCGGTACATATCCGTGACAATCTCGATTTGTCACCGAGTAGTTACCGCCTGAGTTTGCTGGGAGTACCGATGGGTGAAGCCGATGTGATGACTGGCAAGGATCTGGCGATCAATCCGGGTACCGTCTATGGCATGCTTGATGGTACTCCGACTAAAGATCCTGCCTTCGGGCTGGAAGCTATCTGGATAGACCCGGCACAAAGAGATCATGCGCAGACCCTGGGGTATACCGTGGTTGATACGTCCACAGTTATTGCAACTCATCTGAGCCAGATGTTACAGGATAATGCACATGAATTAATTGGACATGAAGAAGTACAGGAGTTGATGGAAGTACTCAAACGAACTTCACCCAAACTGGTTGAAAACCTGACACCGAAACCACTTTCCCTGAGCATTATCGCGAAGGTATTACAGAACCTGTTACAGGAGCAGGTGTCGATACGAGATTTACGCAGTATTGCCGAAACATTGGCAGATCATGGTATCCATAGTCAAGATGCCGGCATGTTAACGGCAGCCACACGTGTATCGCTGGGGCGCCAAATTGTGCAAACTATCTTTGGAATGGCTTCAGAGCTATCTGTTATGACTTTACATCCATCGTTGGAACAGATTTTGCAACAAACAGCACAGGGAGCCGATGGAAAAGTCATGGCCTTTGAGCCGGGACTAGCCCAGATGATGCATAACTCACTCAAGGAAAGTACGCAAAACCAGTTATCAAAAGGTCAGCCTGCTGTGTTACTGGTTTCGCAAAACCTCAGGGCTTTCCTGTCACGCATGGTCAGACATGGTATTCAGGGTTTGCATGTATTGAGTTATGAAGAGATTCCAGAGGATAAACAGATAAAGGTCGTCGCGAGTGTTGGAGCACCTGCACCGGCTGAACAACAGGTTACGATTTAAACTGAAATGATTACTAGAATTTAAAGTCAGGTATCGGAATGAGAATAAAACGAACTTATGCAGCCACCATGCGAGAAGCTCTGGCACAGGTAAAGCAGGAACAGGGCCCTGATGCAGTTATTCTGGGTAATAAAAAAGTGCCTGGAGGCGTAGAAATTTTATCGGCTATAGATTTTGAACATCAGAGTGCGGATGCTTATTCCGGAGTTCCAGCGACTGCTGTCTCAATACCCTCTGTGCCCACCCGAGTAGAAACAGCAGAACCCAGCTTGAGCAGTGCCGGTTTAGATATTAAAACCGTTCCTGATTTTCTTTTCGATCAAATTAATGAAGACAGAAAAGAACCGGTTCTGGGAATGCAGCAGCTTAAACAGGTGCCGCTTGTAAAACCGCTAGAAGATAATAAAGATGGCATTTCTGTGATGCCCGGTTTGAAAAAACGAAAAAACCTGCATTTAAAAAAAGCAGCTCCGGTTGCGCAAGTTAAACAGGTAGAGACATCTATTCGCCGGAAAATGTTGCCGGTAGAAGAAGAGGCTAAAATTCGACTGGCCGAGAAACAAGTACAACAGGAGAATCAGTATCGCCAGGTTGTTGAATCTTCACCGAAAACCAGCCGTGTCGATTCTGCTTATAATCATCAACCTGTTATCGATGAAGTTAAGGATGAATTGAAAAATTTACGTGATTTAATGCAAAGCCAGTTAAGTGTACTGGACTGGGATCGTTACAGCGATTTGCACCCTGTTCGAACGGTTTTGTTAAACTTGATGACAGAACTGGGTCTCGGGGCTGATATCTGTGAAATGATTTTTAATCAACTCGGAAAAATGAGTGATGAACCGCATAAAGTCTGGCAGCAGGCATTAGGCACTCTGGCTAAATCGATTCCAATCTCAACAACAGATATTCTGTCAAATGGAGGACGTATTGCGTTGGTGGGTTCTACCGGAGTGGGTAAAACGACGACTATTGCCAAGCTGGCAGCACGATTTTCACATACCCATGGTAAACATTCTGTGGCGTTGATTACCACGGATAATTTCCGTATTGGCGCTCAGGAGCAACTGCAACATTTTGCCCGTATGCTGGAAATTCCGTTACTCACAGCAAACACCAGTGAAGAGTTGACTGATCGCCTGAAAATGCTTGCTGATAAAATGCTGGTACTGATTGATACAGCCGGCATGAGCCAGGCTGATGTTCGCCTGTCTGAGCAATTTCATGAGTTACAGCATGGTTCACCTGAAATAAAACCTTACCTGGTGATGTCTGCCAATACACAACTGGCAGCACTTAATGAAACTATCAAGAATTTTAGTAAAGTTAAACTGGCGGGAGGTATCGTCACTAAAATGGATGAATCTGCAAGTTTGGGTGGTATCATTACTGCAGCCATCAGGCATCAACTTCCATTGTCATATTGTGGAACCGGGCAGCGAGTTCCGGAAGATTTACAACAGGCCAAAAATCATCGTCTGGTCAGCAGGGCGGTATCCTTAATGCAAAAATTTGGAGAACAGGTCGAGAAGGAAACCATGGCATTTCGTTATAATCACATTATCAATAACCAGACAGTTTGAGACTAGAGAATTAATATGGATCAGGCGCAAGGCCTCAGGCAAATGAAAAATCAGAAACCCGTCCAGGTTGTCGCTGTCACCAGTGGTAAAGGTGGCGTGGGCAAAAGTAATATTACCGTGAACCTGGCCGTATCTCTGGCTCAGCAGGGGCAAAAAATATTGTTGATGGATGCCGATCTTGGGCTGGCTAATATTGATGTGCTATTGGGTTTGAACCCCGGTTATAACCTTTCGCATGTAATTAATGGTGAATGCTCACTGGAAGATACGATTATTGAAGGTCCTGAAGGTATAAAAATTATTCCAGCTTCTTCGGGTACCCGCAGCATGTCTGACCTGTCACCGGCAGAAAATGCAGGCATTATTCGAGCTTTTTCAGAGTTAACAACGGAGATTGATACTCTGTTGATAGATACAGCTGCCGGATTATCCGAGTCAGTGGTGAGTTATATCCGCGCATCCAGAGAAGTTATTGTGGTTGTTTGTGATGAACCTGCATCGATTACTGATGCCTATGCGATGATTAAAGTGATGAATCGTGACTTTAATGTGCAGCGTTTTCACATTTTAGCGAATCAGGCCCATAGCATTCAGCAGGGACGTGAGCTATATATGAAGTTATCAAGAGTTTCTGATAAGTATCTGGATGCAACTCTGGACTTTATCGGATCTATTCCTTATGACGACTATTTAAAAAAATCGGTTCAAAAACAAAAGTGCGTGATTCAAAATTATCCAAGAAGCCCGGCATCGATGGCGTTTCGAAAATTGAGCCAGAAGGTACAGAACTGGCCTGTCCCTCAGACGATGGAGGGACACCTGGAGTTCTTCATCGAGAGGTTGATCAACTTCAGCTCTCAGAGCGAGGACCTGAGGTAATGAACGGTCACGCCATGTATTCTGAGATACAGGCTTACGGTGCAGATAACATCGTGGCGCGGCATGCAGTACTGGTTAAACGAATTGCTTTTCATCTAATCAATCGATTGCCGGACAGTGTGCAAGTCGATGATTTAATACAGGCTGGTATGCTTGGTCTATTGGAGGCTTCGAGTAAATATAATGCTAACCATGGTGCCAGCTTTGAAACCTTTGCAGGCATTCGTATTCGTGGTGCAATGCTGGATGAAATTCGAAAGCTGGACTGGACACCACGATCAGTGCATCGAAAATCCAGAGCAGCGGCTGAAGCGATACATAATATTGAACTCAGAACAGGAGCTGATGCAACAGATGTCGATATCGCTAAGGAATTAGGTATCACCCTGTCCGAATATCATCAAATTTTAGTCGATTCAAACACCTCCCGGCTGTTCAGCATGGATGCTCTGGAAGAAAAAAGTGATTTCCTGTCGCCCAGCTCATCTGAAAAAACACCTTTTGAAGCGCTCAGTGAAACAGAGTATCAGTATCAACTGGTCGAAAGCATCGGTAACTTACCCAAAAAAGAGCAGTTAGTGATGTCACTGTATTATGATGAAGAGTTAAACTTCCGTGAAATTGGGCTGGTTTTAGAGGTGAGTGAATCACGAGTTTGTCAGGTTCATGCCCAGGCGGTCTTAAGAATTCGATCTAAAATGAAGGATTGGAGTAAAGACTCATGAAATTGAACTATGCTTAACCTGGATGAGCAATAAGAACTTTTATTTTTTATAAAGTTACCCTGTTTTCTGGATTCGATTTTTAACTAATAGAGTTAATCGACAACAGAGAAAAATACATTCTTACTAAATTAAAGGTAACTACTCAGTGAGTGGTCAAAATACAGTAGTTTTTAAAATTAGCTGTGTAGTTAACATTAAAGAAAATTTATTTCAGCCGATAACACTGTGTATAGCAGTTTAGGCGCTTAAATAGTTATGCAATAGTCGGAGGTTGCATGAATAAAAATATGAAGATCCTTATCGTTGATGATTTTTCAACTATGCGTCGAATTATTAAAAATTTGCTACGTGATCTGGGATTTAACAACACAACTGAAGCTGATGACGGGCAGACAGCCCTACCCATGTTGAAAACCGGTAAGTTTGACTTCCTGGTCACCGACTGGAATATGCCTGGCATGGATGGTCTGACATTATTGAAAACAGTCAGAGCAGATGAAAATCTGAGCAGTTTACCGGTATTAATGGTTACGGCTGAGGCAAAGCGAGAGCAGATTGTTGAAGCGGCTCAGGCGGGTGTGAATGGTTATGTGGTGAAACCCTTTACTGCGGTTACGCTGAAAGAAAAGATCGAAAAAATATTCGAGAGGCTGAATGCATGAGTGATGCATCCAAGTCCGGTCAGATCACTGATGAGTATCTGACTCGCTTAAATAATCTGGCTGAGACAATTAAGGCAGGTGATATAGAGCAATCTAATATTTTGATTGGTGAATTGAGCGCATTAAGAGATCCTTCATTATTTTACGAGTTAGGCACCTTAACCCGTGAAATACACGAGTCAATTAATGCCTTCAGTAATGATCATCGAGTTGCAGAATTAGCCGAAGAAGAAATTCCTGATGCCAAGGAACGACTCAGTTTTATCGTCACTAAAACGGATCAGGCCGCTCATCGTACGATGACTAATGCCGAACAGACGGTAGAAATAGTAAATGCATTTAATGATCAGGCTGCCGAAATACATGAACGCTGGAAGCAGTTTAAAACCAGGGAAATGTCGAAGCAGGATTTTCTGACTCTTACTGGTGATATTGATGCATTCCTGACTTCTGTCAGCGCTGAAAGCGAGAAAGTTAAAGGGCAGATGACGGATATCATGATGGCTCAGGATTATCAGGATCTGACCGGGCAAATGATCAAGCAGGTCACAAGCATGGTTCAGGAAATTGAAGGAAAACTGGTCAGGCTTGTCGCAATAACCGGTGCTAAAATTTCAGAAAATAATAATGAGCATAAAGATGGCACGATGGCTCATGGACCCCAGTTAGCTACTGCCAATAAAGAAGAAGTAGCCACGAACCAGGATGAAGTTGATGATTTACTGGCTAGCCTGGGTTTTTGATGAATATTTGCTTAGTGATTTTTGTAGAATTTGCAGGTTAAACCATGGCAATAGATCTGGAAGATGACATTTTACAGGATTTCCTGATTGAAGCTGGAGAGATTCTGGAAACACTCAATGAACAACTGGTTGGTCTGGAAAAGACACCGGATGATTCCGATTTACTGAATTCAATATTTCGTGGATTTCACACTATCAAAGGCGGTGGAAGTTTTCTTGCACTGGATAACCTCGTGGCAGTATGTCACAAATCTGAAGATGTATTTAACCTGTTAAGAAATAATGAAATCAGTCTAACTGCCGACATGATGGATACGTTTCTTCGTGTACTGGATGAAGTCAACAGTATGTTTGAAGAGATCAGGTCGGGTGAAGATCCTACGGCCGCACCCGATGATATCATGCAGAAATTAGTTGAAATGCAGGATTCTGATGCAGAGGCTGGTTCAGCAGAAGTTGAAGAAGCAGAAGAGCCTCGGGAGGAAGAATCAGAAGCAACAGTCGACCCTGCAAAAGCAGCTGAAGAGTTTGTTTCTGGTAAAGATGAAATTACGGATGATGAATTTGAGTCTTTACTGGATGCCCTACATGGTTCAGGTGAACCTCCGAAGGTTGTAGAAACTAAGAAACCCATACAGAAAACGGATTCATCGGATGAAATTTCTGATGATGAATTTGAAGCCTTACTGGATGAGCTTCAAGGTAAAAGGGTCATTCCTGCAGCTGCTGATAAGGCTAAATCTAAATCACCCTCGAAGAAGGTTAAGGCGAAGCCGGCATCTAAGTCTAAACCTAAATCATCCGCAAAAAAGGATAAGGTGAATTCGGACGAAATTTCTGATGATGAATTTGAAGCATTATTAGATGAAATGCACGGCAAGGGAAAAGGACCTGCAAACTCAACGGCGAAAGTAAAACCGTCAACGAAATCAAAATCCAGTCCGAAAGTAAAAGCGCCACTGAAGAAAGCGGAAAGCAAGGCCAAACCAGCGCCGAAAAAGGCGGCAGCTGCCGTAGTTAGTAAAGGAGAAACCACGGTTCGAGTTGATACAGCCAGGCTGGATGACATCATGAACTTAGTAGGGGAACTGGTATTAACACGAAACCGGTTAAATACTTTACGTCAGACATTTGAAGATGAGCGTGTACATAAAGCTATATCCAGTCTGGATGTAGTCACCGCCGATTTACAGACAGCGGTCATGAAAACTCGCATGCAGCCGGTTAAAAAAGTATTTGGTCGCTTTCCACGAGTAGTTCGTGATCTGGCCAGATCCTTGAATAAGGAAATTCTATTAGAGCTAAAGGGAGAAGAAACCGATCTTGATAAAAATCTGGTTGAAGCATTGGCTGACCCTTTGGTGCATCTGGTCAGAAACTCGGTTGATCATGGCATTGAACTACCCGATATCAGGGAAAAGTCCGGTAAACCCAGAGAGGGTAAAGTTATCCTTTCTGCGCAACAGGAAGGCGATCATATCATTCTGTCGATAATCGATGACGGTGCTGGTATGGATCCGGAAGTGCTAAGAAACAATGCAGTGAAAAAGGGATTAATGGATACTGAAACGGCCTCCAGGCTGGATGATAAGGGATGTTTTGATTTGATTTTCATGCCGGGTTTATCCACTAAAGAACAGATATCCGATGTGTCTGGTCGTGGTGTCGGCATGGATGTAGTAAAAACCAAAATAACACAGTTAAATGGTCTGATCGAAATAAACTCAACCCTGGGAAAAGGCACAGAGTTACGCATTAAAGTACCTTTAACCCTGGCTATTTTACCCACTTTGATGATTCAACTGGGTACGCGTAAATTTGCATTACCACTTTCTATTGTCAATGAAATCTTTGAACTGAGCTCTAAAAAAATTAGCGTGGTTGATGGTATGGAAGTTGTGCTCAACAGAGGTAAAGCTCCCCCAATTTTTCATTTAAGAAAATGGTTGTTAAAAGGTAAAGAAATCGAATCCTGTATAGATCATGACCCGCATGTTATTATGGTTCAAGTTGGGCATGATTCAGTGGGTTTTGTAGTGGATCATGTGATCGGGCAGGAAGAAGTGGTTATTAAACCCCTGGATAAATTATTGCAGGGTTTACCCGGTATGGCGGGTTCGACCATCACTGGTGATGGAAATATTGCTATTATTCTGGATATTCCAGGTCTGCTAAAAGCATTCTCGTAATGCCTGAATGAAACGGCCGGTATAGATTTCATGTTAAAAATTGACTCACCTGATGCTTAGCGTTTTAATTATCTGTTATGAAAACCTGGGCAAGCATAAATCAGAAAGGCGGCGTCGGAAAGACCACTTCGGTGGTCAGTCTCGCGGGCCATTTGTCCAATACAGGGGAAAGACTATTACTGGTTGATCTTGATCCGCATGGTTCCTTAACCAGTTACCTGGGTTATAACCCCGATGAGATTGATACCGGAATCTATTCCTTATTTTCAAATCCGACAACTAATCCTGCGGATGTGGCCAGACTGTTATTACCCACACCGATAAAAAATACCTATCTTTTTGCCGCTTCTTCTGCATTAGCCACACTTGACCGTCAAATTGGTTCAAATCAAGGTGTTGGAAAAGGACTGGTTGTGGCCAAAGCAATCAAAAGCGTTGCCGATAAATTTGCCTATGGTTTGATCGACTGCCCTCCTATGTTAGGTATTTTGATGATAAATGCACTGGCTGCCTGTGACCAGGCTCTTATCCCTGCACAAACAGATTACCTTTCGCTGAAAGGTCTGGAGCGTATGACGCATACCCTGGGAATGGTTGAAAAATCGCTAAATAAAAAAACACCCTATATCATTGTTCCCACCATGTATGATCAGCGCACAAGAGCTTCACAGGATGCGTTAAAGGAAATGAAAGAAACCTATCGTTTTAATGTGTGGGGTTCGGTGATTCCAATCGATACTAAATTCCGTGATGCCAGTAAAGCCGGTGTCCCGCTTCCGACTATGGCTCCCTATTCACGGGGATCACTTGCGTATAAGAAATTAATAAATTTTCTGTTAGGAATCCATGAGAGAAATAAAAATGCAGAAAAAGTTCAACAGCGGTCTGCTTAATTCAGACTTTGCTGTTGAGGATTTTCTGGATACCCTGCTTCAGGAATCAACAGGAAAGCCGGAATCTGTAAAGCCCGTACAACAGATATCAAATTTACAATTATTTCCCGATCTGGAAACAGGGCCTTTCGAGCCAGTCATTGAAGTTGATCCTGACGCACTACAGCTTGAAGAAGTGAAACTTGAAACTGTAGAGCAGGCACTGGAAAAAGTTGAGATTTCTGAACAGGCATTGACGCAATCTAACCATACATTTCCAGTTCAATGTCTAATGTTCAGCGTTGCTGGTAACCAGTTGTCAATTCCTTTAATTAATTTGGGCGGTGTTGTGACCCGGGGTAAAAGATTAACCTTGCTACCCGGTAACCCTGACTGGTTTCTGGGGATTTTGCAACACAGAGAAATAAATGTGAAAGTTGTGGATACTGCTAAAATCTTACAGGTAAACTCAAAACAACATTCTGAGTATCAGCATATTCTGATTTTTGGTGATGATAACTGGGCTATTACCTGTGATGAACTGGGTAAGGTTATCAAGCTGAATGAAGATGATGTGAAATGGACCAAACCGGGGAGTAAAAATCTATTCCTGGGAACGATTAAGGACTCTTTATCCATTTTATTAGATCCAGTTAAAATTTTAACCAGGTTGAACAGACATGATGGAGAAGCATGTTATTAATTTCAGCACCAGCTGGAATTATTACATTTTGAACTAAATTAATTCTAACTAAGGTCGATAACCTTTTTACAGGGCAATAAAAAGAAGTATTTTTTCTGGAGATTATGATGGCAGATACGCAACAGGATACCGGGCAATTCCAGTGTGTTACTTTTACACTTGAACATGAAATATATGGCATTAATGTCATGCAGGTTCAAGAAGTCTTGCGTGAAGTTGAAGTTGCTCCCGTACCCGGTGCGCCTCAGTATGTGCTTGGTATTATTAATTTGCGGGGAAATGTAGTGAGTGTTATCGATGCTCGAGCACGATTTGGTTTGCCCACCAGGGAAAGTGATGATTCTACACGCATTATAGTCATAGAAGTTCAGCAGCAAATTATTGGTATTCTGGTCGATAGTGTAGCGGAAGTTGTTGATATTAAACGAAGTGATATTGACCTGGCCCCCAATGTAGGTAATTCAGAATCGTCCAGGTATATTGATGGAGTGGTGAGTCGTGATGATATGTTATTAATTCTGGTAGATCTTGATAAGTTATTAAGTCAATCAGAATGGGGAAAAGTTACCGGGTTTTAACCCGGGAGATACATCATGACAGATCAGACAATTAAACCTGTATTACCTGTCGTCAAACCCCGCAATAGATTACAGAATAAAAAAGTCGAAGAGAAAAATAAACAGCCAGCTGAAGGGAAAGCGACGGCAAAGCAGGAACATAATAAAAAAGGCGGGATTGATACTTACGCCTGAGAATTCAAAATAAATACTTTCCAGCAGACGATGTGACAAAATACGTTAAAGCATTCAGGTTCGATAGGTCGCTTACAACTCATTTAAAAAGATATACCCGATAGAGCTTTAAACGCATTCCAGAAAAAAGACTAAAACCACACGATTCAGAGACTAACTCAGTTGATTGACACACTTTGAGTCAAGTTGAACTACACTTAAATATCTATTTGTTCTGTAAATACAATATGCAGCAGCACCTGACAGGGTGCAACTTATATTGAACGGGTAGGATATTAGACGTCTATGCCAGCTGTGTAGTATGGCTTTTCCCCGTCCATAGAGTTAATTATTAATTCAGCAAAGTTATGAACAATACTGATAAATCGAAATTTCAGTTGCTAGAAGAAAACCGTCAATTACGGTTGGAACTGGCTGATGCCCATCGTTCAGCTGACAAAAGTAATGCTGAGCTTTATAAACGTGAAGAACAGGCTACTCTGGCTATGCGCGGAGCCAATGACGGACTCTGGGACTGGAACCTGGAGACAGATTATGTCTATTTTTCACCCCGCTGGAAAAGTATGCTTGGTTATTCTGAGACTGAACTGGAAAATATTTTTAACACATGGGAGCAACTGGTGCATCCCGATGACAAGGAGCCCGTGTTAAAAAAGGTGCAGGATTACCTGTCTGACCGGACTGAATCATTTGAAGTTGAAATGCGGATGCTCCATAAGAATGGACACGAAGTAAATATTTTATCCCGCGGTTTTCTTGTCAAACGAGAATCGGATGCTAAACCGATTCGACTGGTTGGGACTCATGTTGATATATCAGAACGAATAAAAGCTAAATTATTTGATGAAAATAGCGCAAAAATTCTTGAAATGATTGCAATCGGGGATTCGGTATCCGAAATATATGATGCAATCGCTTTAATGTATGAGGCACGGCACCCGGGAATGCGATGTTCATTGGTCGAATTACATGGTAATAAACTGATGCATGGTGGTGCACCAAGCATACCGGAAGAATATTGTAATGCGTTAAATGGTCTGGTATATGGTCCTGATATCGGCTCATGTGGCACTTCCACCTACACCGGAAAGCAGGTCCTCGTTGAAAATATAGAAACGGATTACAAGTGGGCCAATTTAAAACAGGTAGCACTCCCACATGGCATGCGTTGTTGCTGGTCTGAACCCATTTTAAATTCATCAGGAAAAGTACTCGGTGCGTTTGGTATGTATTATGACTATCCTGCACTGCCCGATGAAGGTGAATCAAAAGATCTAAAATCTGCAGCCAGGCTTGCCGGTATTATCATGGAGCGGGAGCAGGATCAAAAACGTATACGTCAGCTGGCCTATACCGATGAACTCACCGGGCTTGCCAGTCGTGCTCACTTTTATCAAAACCTGGAAGAGTTAATAAAAACATCTAAGCGGCATGATCGTCGTTTTGCCCTGTTATACATAGATCTGGATAATTTTAAGGATGTAAATGACAGCCTTGGGCATGATGCTGGTGACCTGCTACTTAAGGAAGTTGCCGAACGTCTGTCTAAAGCTAGTCGTGAAGTTGATTTTGTCTCTCGCCTCAGTGGTGATGAATTCAGTATTGTTGTTGAAGATGTGATTGATGATCTCTCTGTTATCAATGTTGCCCAACGTTGTCTTGATATCATATCGAAACCATTCGAGCTTTCTTCCAGAAAACATATTCCCTCTTGCAGTATCGGTATCGCGCACTATCCTGACGATGGAAAAAATCTGTCAGTCTTGTTAAAAGCAGCAGATACTGCTCTTTATGCTGCGAAGGAGAGTGGTAAAAATTGTTATGCTTTCTATAAGCCAGAGCTTACTCATAAGGCAGAATATCGTTTTCAGTTTGAACAATACCTAAGGGAAGCCATCGAAGAGCAATGGCTATCTCTCGTTTATCAACCACAGGTTGACATAAACAGCGGTGAAATAATTGGTGTCGAAGCATTGTCGCGCTGGCATCATTCGACTCTGGGCCAGGTCTCACCCATAGATTTTATCGCTGCAGCCGAACGAATTGGCATGATAAAAGTACACACTGAATGGGTTTTGTATACCGCCTGCCGTCAGGCAATAGCATGGAAGAATGCGGGTTTGCCTGCCCTGAAAATGGCTGTAAATATCTCCCCTATTCATTTCCTGGATAAGGACCTTGTGTCATTAGTTAAGCGTGTTATCGATGAAACGGGGATGGTGCCATCCGAGTTAGGACTGGAAGTTACTGAAGGCGTTGTGCAGACCGATCCTGAAAATCTCTCGGTTTTTCAAGAGTTGAAGGATTTGGGGATTTTACTGGCCATCGATGATTTTGGAACAGGTTATTCGTCTTTTGCTTCTCTTAAACATCTTAAGGTTGATTATCTGAAAATTGATAAATACTTCATTGATGACATGATGAATGATGAGAAAACCATGCTACTGGTTAGCTCCATGATAAAAATGGGTCAAAACCTGGGGCATGAAATAATTGCTGAAGGTGTAGAAACATCAGAACAATTTGACGTTCTCAATAATATTAATTGTGAGACTGCTCAGGGGTATCTATTTAGTAAACCGGTTACCGCTAATGAAATTTCAAAGTTACTGACATTGCCTGAATCTGTCGAAAATTAAGAAGTTTGACTCTGTTTGATATCCACTGATTTTATAACTCTTTTCCCGCTACTTTTACTGCTTTTGCGGTCACTGAGTTTAAAGTTTATCCATGAAGTCTTTATGCTTGCCTGACAATCCATAGGCAAAGCTCAGCACTTCGGCGATAACGACATACAAAGATTGGGGTATATGGTCGCCTAGATCAAGTTGATCGAGCAGGGCGGATAATTCCTTATCCTCATACACAGGAATGCCCTCCTGCTTTGCTATGGTTAGTATTTCTTCGGCCGTTTCCTGGTGGCCCTTGGCAGTAACTACCGGGGCCTGTTCGCCATCATATTCCAGCGCAATGGCGAACTTTGCTTTCGTTTTTTTATTGTTACCGGTCATACCTGTATGTCCACCAGATTTTCTACGACAGGATGCGGGGTATTTTCATCAGTAACAGGTTTGCCGAGAAAACTATCAAAAAGACCTGGTTCAAACCCGCTTTTCTTTAGCTGGTTTTTAAATCGATCCATGTGTGTATCAATTAAATGTTTGGTGCTTGATTTGACGGACCAGAAATGAGCTGAAAGCTTTGTATCCTGTAGTAAAAGATTAGTGCTAATCAGCCCTAACTGGGCAAACTCGAAAGCCAGGTTTATATCCCAGTGATCCTGTTCATCATTATCAATGCTATTGCGTTGTTTTATGCTTAGTTTCAAAGATTTGTTGCCATCATCAGACTGTACCGGGATATTTAAATTTATCTGGATGGGCTGATTTTGTTCCTGATTGAGCCGGATGGTGGTTTTCTGGGTCAGTAACTGGTGTAGCGTTTGTTCGAGTTGTTGTAATAACTCTAGTTTCAACGTGCCTGATAGCTCATGCAGAATATTCTCAGGGATTCTTGTTTTAGTTTCGGTGGAGTTTGATTCAATAATTTGACGCAATAAAACGTTAAAACTTTCCGGGGAATTTTTTATTGCCCGGTGTAATACAGCAAGGTTCTGAGGGATAGATAAAGTGCTATTAACTGAGGGGGTTGAGGCCGTTGGTTTAACCAGTGTGAGCAGTCCAAGTACCTGCTGTAATGACTCGGCTTTTATATTACCTTCCCTCAAAAGGGGTTGAGATAATGTCTGCAGTTGCTGCTTAATGAACTTTAGTGAAGATGCCTGTAACTGAGGCTCCCTGTTACTAACAGTTGCATTGCTGGTTGTTTTGTTTTCAGCACTGTTTGATGCTGATTGTAAACTGGGTTTATCGGTTTGAGTGTTTGTTGACCGGGTAATCTGTGTAGACTGTTGTTGTAAAAAATCTGAGGCTAATTTCTGTAAATTAGTTAATTCAGAGCCATTTTGCCCGTTGGCGAGACGAGGTAACAGTTTGGCTAATGCATTTTTAAGAATGCTTTCAGGGTGTATTTTTATGAGCTCTATCCTGTTACCGGTGGTGGGTCTCATTAATAGAGTATCACCCGCTTGAAGAACAGGTTGCCGGGGAAATGTGTAAGTTTTATGTCCCAGCTGTAATAAAGTGTTATTAGCTGAATGTGACAGAACTTTTATAACCCGGGGTAATGAAGGAGAAGGAACTGAAGTTCCGGCTGCCTGAGAGGGTGTCACTGAAGCGCTTGAACTACCCGTGTTCGAATTAGCAGTGATCACTTTGATTAGCTGGCTCACCATTTTTTGTGGAAGTACTTGTCTGGCGGATAATACCTGTTCTATTTTTATGCCGGGTTCCGTCTTACCCGGGAGAATCCGGGCAACTACTTCATCTCCTTTTATCAGTTTGTCTGCTGCCTGACCTTTAAGTTGACCAAAGGCTGTATCCAGTAATAGTCTGCCTCCACTGCTTTCAATGACAATCGCTCTGAACAGTCCGGCCTGTTGTAATTTACTCAATAAATCATTTGCCCGAACCTGTAAAGAATCGGCTTTTACATTAGAAGTATCAATATTGGATGATGAGGTCTTGGGTAAATCCATCGGGCAATTTTTATCCACCATAGGAAACAGGCTGCCGCCTTTTGCGGGTCTATTGAGTATAGATCATTATTAACAGGGTCATGAAATGAATGTAAATAGAGTATTTTAGCGTATTCTAAAATTGACGCTTCTAAAAGGTATCGGCATTTCCCCTGTTTTAGTTAATTATTGCTTTAAAAAAATATCAATCCATTGAAAATTATGTCAATAAATTGTCGAAAGTGAGTTTTCGTGTTAATAAAATATTGCAACCAGTTGAATTAAAAGGAATTGTAGAAATGGCATGATACTCGCATAAGTCTTATCTAAATAATTCACTATATAAAAACAGGACTTAATAAAATGCCTCAAATTACTACACTGATGGGTGAAGCGAGAACTAAAGGTCAGGTCATTGCTCTAGACTCAAGGAAGCCTGAGCAGGTCATTAGTGATAAACAATATCTGAAAATATTACAACTCACTGATCTGTTATCCCGTCATTTGATATTAGAGGATATATTAAAAGTCTTTTCCATAGAAATTGGGTCGCTGGTATCCTACAGCGGTTATCGTTATGTTTCAGAACTTCATGACAAACGGGTTAAATTTGGTAAATTAAACCGGCACAGTCTTCATTATCATCTCACTATTGATGAAATGGATCTGGGTGAATTGACAATCTATCGTAAAGAGCCTTTTAGCACGAATGAAGTATGTCAGTTTGAAGAATTGCTGTGTTCCTTGGTTTACCCGTTGAAAAATTCTCTAATGTATCTGGTTGCAGTGAATTCTGCCTATAAAGATCCATTGACTAATATCAGTAACAGGGCGGCTATGGATAAATTATTACCACGCGAAGTCCGTCTTGCCAAACGACATGATCAGCGTCTGGCAATGATGATTCTGGATCTGGATGGCTTTAAAAAAATAAATGATATTTACGGTCATGTTGCAGGTGACCGTTTGTTAAAGAAAGTTGCATCAGTTGTCATGAGTTGTCTACGTGATACAGACATGTTATTCCGCTATGGTGGTGATGAGTTTGTTGCTGCTTTACCTTTAACAGATATCCAGGGTGCGATCGATGTGGCTGATAGAATTCTGGCTTGTACCAAGGATATTGATATGGATGATGTTGACAATTTTTCAGATATTGGGCTGAGTATCGGCTTGTCAATGTTGCATGCTGGTGATGATTTTAATCGTTTTTTCAAGCGTGTTGATAAAGCCCTCTATAAAGCAAAGAGTATGGGTAAACATCGAGTGGTTGTCGCTTAGCAAAATAAAAAAATTTTCTACTCAAACCGTCTAAGTGATATCTTTAAACCTCTCCAATTTCGTTCAGAGCTGACTGATTTCTTTCCGGGTTTCCAGTTTTTCAGGAAACCCGGCTATTGAAACTGGGTGTTCTCCTTCTCAAATAAAAAAGCAGCCAGATTGGTTGGGAATTTAATTTTCCATCCGGGCACACTTTCAGTCATTAGCTGCTATCATCAAGTGGTAACCCAAAAGAATTTAATCAAGGTCGCATAGGATAGGTAAACATATGTCAATATCAAGTACGGTTTCTGATAATGGAAAAAAGGTCAGCATCGCAGTTTCAGGTAAATTTGACTTTCAATTATATGATGAATTCAGGTCTTCCTACGTAGAAACCCTGGGTGCTGGAGTTCAATATATTGTCAACCTGGCAGACACTGACTATCTTGATAGCTCTGCGTTAGGTATGTTGTTACTGTTGCGTGAGCATGCCGGGGGAGAAGGTTCCCGGATTGAAATATCAAATTCATCGGCCGATGTTAAAAAGATTCTGGATGTAGCGAACTTTGGGAAATTGTTCGATATAAACTAGGTGGTAAATGGACTTTTCTGAACAAAGAAATTTCCATCGGATGGCACTAAACTGTGTCATGGGTTATCAACAGGAGAAAAATGACCAGATTCATCAAGGAAAGGTTATCAACTTAAGTGCTACCGGCATCTTATTTGGAACCAGCGACTACCTTGAGATAGGTGCCAAGGTATAAATTAATTAACACCTGTAAATGATATTACCCCGCCCATGTCTGCCGATACCCTGGTATTAAGATGTGATAAACAGTCTGAAGAAGGGTATCAGGTTGCCGCACAAATATTTTAACTATTTCGAGTCTTACTCGCACCCCTTTTTAAATCCTTTGCTTTCATCGGGTTTAATTCTCTAGCGATAAGTCCGGTCGACGTATTTCTCGACTAAAGCCATAAACTCTTCAGCAATATGATCACCCTTAAGGGTGACTGTTTTTACACCATCTTCATAAACTGGAGCCACAGGCTGTTCGCCATTTCCGGGTAAACTAATGCCTATATTGGCGTGTTTGCTTTCTCCCGGTCCGTTTACCACGCAACCCATCACGGCAACACTCATTTTTTCTACACCGGGATAAGTTACTCTCCATTGTTTTATGGAGTCATCCATTGTTTGTTGAATACGCTGTGCAAGTACCTGAAAGTAGTCACTGCTGGTTCTGCCGCAACCGGGGCAGGCAACCACCATCGGGGTAAAAGAACGTTTATTCAGAGACTGTAAAATTTGCTGTGCAACCTTAACTTCACGTGTCCGGGAGCTGCCGGGTTCTGGTGTTAAAGAAATGCGTATCGTGTCTCCTATGCCTTCATCCAGTAGAATAGCCAGTGCCGCGGTTGAGGCAATAATGCCTTTATCCCCCATGCCTGCTTCTGTGAGCCCCAGGTGCAGTGCAAAACTCGATTGTCTGGCCAGTTGCCTGTACACCGAGACAAGATCATTCACATGGCTCATTTTGCAGCTTAGAATGATTTTATCAGCACTCAGGCCGATATCCCGGGCCATTTGAGCACTGCTCAGCGCTGATTGAATGACGGCCATTCGATTAACTTCCAGTAACTCTCTGGGTTGCTCTAGTCGCGCATTATCATCCAGCAACTGGGCAAGAATCTGCTGATCCATGCTTCCCCAGTTAACCCCGATGCGAACCGGTTTGTCATATTCCATCGCCATTTTAATCATGGTGTGAAATTGAATATCCCTGTTTTTCCCGCGTCCCACATTGCCGGGGTTGATTCGGTATTTAGCAAGGCTTGTAGCGCATTCCGGGTATTTAGTTAATAGTTTATGACCGTTAAAATGAAAATCACCTACGATGGGCGTGTTATAACCATCGGCCACTAATCTGTTCACAATTTCAGCAACTGCTGCTGCTGCCTGATCATTATTGACGGTCACCCTGACCAGTTCTGAACCACTGTCACTTAACTGTTTTATCTGTTCTATCGTTGGGTCTATATCAGCGGTATCGGTATTTGTCATCGATTGCACGACAATCGGGGCATTGCCGCCAATCAGTATATTGCCCACCTTGACGCTTTGACGCAGCGGGTATGAGAAGTTGTTTACAGGCATAAATTTTTAACGGATGAGAAAAGCAATTAGCAGTAATTATATCTGAAATAGCTCAGAAAATTTAAGCTAAAGACTATCACCGAGTAATTCAGCCTAAAATTCAGAAAAAATTCACCACGAAGGCACGAAGAGCACGAAGGTTTTTGTAATATTAATGGTGCTAGCTGTAAAAAACAGTTAAGTTAAAAACTACTTTATTTTCATTTCGATATCAGGATTATTTCAATAGGTTCATAAATATGAATAAGCAACAAATTTTAAGTGCCTATATTTCTTCTTCGTGTCCTTCGTG
>JAAEMR010000250.1 GCA_024225395.1 Gammaproteobacteria bacterium | reverse complement strand
GGTGTAAATAATCATATCACTGTGAATTGTCAAGTACATATCAGTGAAATAGATGGTTATAAGACACGTTTAAATTCAGAGACAGGAGGTGAAGCAACCTACAGTATTAAATTTTCCTGCTACCAGCCTGCACCCGCTAAAATTCAGAAACAGTTACATCAGCATTTTAAAAACGATTCTGCCTAAACTGTTCCATGGATCACTGGTAAGCCCCTAGGAACAACAGTCGAAGAGATTTTTCTCAATGATCTCTTCGGCAACACCAGGGGGCAGTTCATTTTCCCAATCACCTCTTCCATTACGCATTTGTATGGCCAGTTCAGGGGGAGAGATGTGTAGATTTTCCTCATTGTATTTTTCAATAGCCACTATGGATTTATTTAACACCAGATAATCCAGCAGGTGTTTAACCTTCTCGGACAGCTCTGCATTTTCCAGAGTGACCAGTTCGCCATCAATTTCTGCCGGGTAGACAAAAACATTGGTATCATCAGAAAAAAGTTTTCCCATTGCTACCAAAATACCGCCTTCTAGACCTTCATAAAAAGCTTCATCAAAGATTTTATTCAGATCATAAATAGTCATTACCACTGCAATTCGCTTGTTGGTAAAATTTCTTATCCAGGAGCGTAGTCTGAAGAAGCGAAGATAATCAGAAATCAGCACGTGATAGCCCAACTTGACCATCAAGTCCACCCGCGCAAGAAAACTGGCATCATCCTGTTCACCGTCAGAGGTCAGCTCTGACATGGTTATCTCTGCTACATTCAGTACCCCGCGATCACTGAGACCACCTGTTGACTTTAACTGCTCAATGGTTGCTTCACTCATATCCAGATGAATTTTAGTCGGTGGTTTAAAAGAACCCCGCATCACCAGAACATCTTTTTTTCGCATGGCGCTTTCAG
>JAAEMR010000249.1 GCA_024225395.1 Gammaproteobacteria bacterium | reverse complement strand
GAATCGTTAAATTCATTGCCGATTAAAAACGAACAAATAACTATCGGTGTTAATGATGTTGGAAGGTTGTTTGATCCAACCTACCTGGTGGTATTAAACCACTCGCATCAATTTAAACTGGATCGTTACCGGTATATTAAAAATTCAAAAGCGAAAGCGATTTTTTCGCAGCTTGTGCTGGATTTCTACCACCCCTGTAAAGTGCAGTTTAATCTGGGTGCAAAAGGGGGTACGGATTTTAGTCGAACAGATAGCCTGCCAATTACACAAAACTCGCCATACGTGGCGATTGGTCTCGCGGTATTGATGGGAGCAAAAAAAATTGGCTTAATCGGTGTGGATTTTACCCCTGATCACTTCTTTTCAAAAACTGGTACTCATCCGCTGGAAAGAAAATTACGGCGCATCGATGCTGAATACCGGGCTTTAAACCTGGCGCTGAAAGAGCAGGGGGTGGAGCTGGTCAATTTGAGTTCTAACAGCCGTCTGCAATCTTTAGAAAAAAAATCATACTCGGAGTTTATAAAAAAACCGGAGAAGATAATTTCAATAAGGTCTGTTAAAGCAAACGTCTCACCACTTAATCAACGTAAACCGGAAAATTTAAACATAGTGCATATCGCAAAAACGAATTGTGCTGGAGCGTTGTGGAATCTACATCAGTTGATTACACAATATACGCCTCATCGAAGCCGTGTCATAACGCGTTCACGAGTGACCAACGGGCGTCGTTACCCGAAGGATGTACTGCTGCATGAAAAACAACAGGTGTATGAATTGATTGAACAGGCGGATGTGATTCACTTCCACAACTGGCTGGATAAAGAATCAACTCTGATGAAACCCTACCGCGAACTCTTACAGCAAAAAACGGCTGTATTGCAATTTCATTCCGAACCCTCCGTTTTACAACAGGCCTTTCCAGGGCGTGACCTGGCTAGCAGGAAAGACCTTCTAACCCTGGTTGTGGCTCAAAAACAGGCACGTTTTTACCCTCTGGCGATACCGGTGCCGAATGCTCTCGATATAAATCAGGCTATTTTTCGTCAGTCTAAAAAACATAACGATAACCGAAGACTACGGGTGTTGTATGCGCCCACAGATAAAAAAAGTTATCAAAATTACAGGGATAGCTGCCGTGGTAAAGGCTACCAGGAAACACGAAGTATTTTAAAAAAACTGGATGCTGAAGGTATTATTGAAGCCTGTATTGTCAGTGATATGAACTGGCAGGTACTGGCTGAGTTAAGACGAACCTGTGATGTTGTGATTGATGAATGTGTCACCGGTGGCTATCACCTGAGTTCACTGGAATCACTGGCGCAGGGCTGCGTCACCCTGGCCATGCTGGATGAAATAACACATTCTCTGCTGGTTTCGATCAGCGGCAGTAAAAAGGAAGATTTACCCTGGATTAACTGTCAGGTTTCCAGGCTCGAAAAAGAGTTAACAGAACTGGCAGGCAATAGAGCAAGGTTAAAAAAAATAAAGCAACAGTCCCGCGCCTGGATGGAACGTTACTGGCGACCTGAAGATATTGTTGACCAATATATCCGCTCTTACCAGATTGCTATACAAGAAAAGGTTTTAACTAACAAAAAGCCGGTAGTTAAAAAAAGCAAAAAAACGGGAGAGTTAGCGGAAAAGGTGATAAACATGAGTAAAAAGACTATAAATATCCCCGCTATTCATTATAAAACTCCCGGTAATAAAAATCCCCTGCGGTCGGAACAGTTTACACAAACCATTCGACTTTCTGGGGCATTACAGCAGTCCAGGGGTAGCTTAAATGGCTTATCCTGCCACATCTTGGGCAATGGTCCCTCAGTGACTGAGCTCGATCTGTCCTTATTGCAATCACGTTGTGTCATTTCGGTTAATTCTTCTGCATCGCTACACGCGGAGCTTGGAAGACCCGCGGATTATTATTGCGTCAGTGATCGTCGCTTTTTGCAGCATGATTCATCAACCGGGTATTTACAAAAAGCGAGAGGTTCAATGTTTGTCTTCGCCGGATATTGTGCCGGGTTTTTTGAGGATCCGACCATTAATTATGTCAGGATTTGTGGTGGAGATGGTATTTCAACCAGTCTCAGGGATGGTTTTTATCATAATTGTTCAGTGGCTTTATTTGCCTGCCAGCTGGCCCTGTGGCTGGGCAGTAAAGACATTTTTTTACACGGTTGTGAATTTGATTATGCGCAGGGTCGTTTTGAAAATGATGATTCCAGACCGCACGATAAAGGCATTTATCCACGAGTCAGAAAAAACGCGGCCCTGTTGGCGAAAACCCTTGATAAAATGAATGGAGGATTGTCGGTAGTCGGGCCTTCACGTTTAACGGGTGACTTTGGTGATATGGTGGTGCCATTCATTCATTCCGTTGATATTGCAGAGCTGGATGAGGAGTTGCAGGCTACAGTAAAAAAATATTGAAGACGCATCCCTGGTTGTTCAGCTAAATATCAAATAAACTTTTTTTCCCCAAAACCGGCCAGTCCCTACAAGCCGTAGGGAACTGCAAGTCTGTGGCGTTGACGGTCATGCGGATCAAGCATGCAGTCGCAAATGCGTTCAGCTTAGCAACTATGATAGAATCAAAATGTCATATAAAGGTTAGCAGGAATTTATTATGTGCGGTAAAGCCGGTTCGGACAAAATTACTCAGTTACCACTTATCCCTGGCCATTCAAACAGCCTGTCGTTACAGGTAAATAACTTCATGTTTTATATCCTGAAATTATTCTGGATAAGGTTTTGAGCAGCATGGCTGAACACAGTTCTTCAATTACTACCAATGAGCTTTTACAACTTGTACAGTCGCTGGTTAAAGAGGTTCGCCCAAACTTACCTGCTTCACTAATCGTTACACTTGATAACACATTTGATAAAGATCTAGGTCTGGACAGTCTTGCACGCGTTGAACTCATCGCCAGAGTAGAAACCAGATATAATCTAGCATTGCCTGAAAGCTCATTTGCTGAAGCTGAAACAACACGTGATTTAATGCACGCCATTTTAAAAGCCAAATCCTCGCTAAACATATCGTCAATTTCCCATCAAATCAACGATTTTCAACCCACTGAATTGGGCCACGCAGTCAGTATACCGACACAGGCAAAAACCTTAATAGACGTATTGGACTGGCATGTAGAGCATCACGCCAATCGTAAACATATTCAGTTTCTCCAGCAACAGGGTAATGACCAGAGCATAACTTATTTAAACTTGAAACAGGCGGCGAGAAATGTTGCTGCCGGGCTTCAAGCGCAGGGACTACTTAATGCCGAGGCAGTGGCTATCATGTTACCCACCGGATTAGACTATTTTTACTGCTATTATGGAATATTAATGGCCGGTGGTATTCCTGTTCCTATTTACCCACCTGCACGCCCCAGTCAACTGGAAGACCATATGCGCCGGCATTCGAAAATATTGATTAACTGCGGGGCCAGTTTATTAATAACGGTTGAAGAGGCTAAACGGGTCGCTAAATTATTAAAGTCACAGGCGCCAAATTTAAAGCGAATTCTCACTGTGGATGAGTTAAATATTGCTGGCAAAGATCCTGTAACACCATTGATCAAAGAAAGCGATACGGCTTTTATTCAATATACATCTGGCAGTACCGGACAACCTAAAGGTGTTGTTTTAAGTCATGCCAATTTGCTGGCCAACATACGCGCTATGGGAGAGGTCGTGCAAGCTGGACCTGATGATGTTTTCGTGAGCTGGCTGCCACTCTATCACGACATGGGTTTAATAGGCGCCTGGCTAGGCAGTTTATATTTCGCATCTCTGTTCGTTGTTATGTCACCATTAAGTTTTTTAGCCCATCCCGAATACTGGCTGCGAGCTATCCACCGTTATCGGGGTACTCTGTCTGCATCACCTAACTTCGGATATGAATTTTGTTTACGCCGTTTAAATGATGAGCAGTTGCAGGGTCTCGACCTGAGTTCATGGCGAGCTGCATTTAATGGTGCCGAAGCCGTTAGCACTGAAACCCTTGCAAATTTTAGCGCGCGTTTTGCAAGCTATGGATTTCAGGCAAAGGCAATGATGCCTGTTTATGGTTTGGCTGAATCATCAGTTGGTCTGGCCTTCCCACCCATAAATCGTGGTGTAAAAATTGATTGCATCGACCGAAGCATATTTACCCGCAACGGGCTCGCTAAAACAGTTAGTGAAGAAGATGATCTTGCCTTTAAATTTCCTTCCAGCGGGTCCCCTATTCCAGGTCATCAGGTTAGAATTGTGGATCAGGCCGGCCATGAATTGCCTGAACGCAAAGAAGGAAAGGTTCAATTTCACGGTCCCTCTTCAACCAGTGGTTATTTCCGCAATGCTGAAAAGACCCGGCAGTTATTTGTTGAGGACTGGCTGGATAGCGGAGATCTTGGATATATTGCAGAGGGTGAAATTTACATCACCGGCCGTATCAAAGATATCATTATCCGGGCAGGAAGAAATATTTATCCAGAGGAGCTGGAAGAGGCTATAGGTAATGTCGAGGGTATTCGGACTGGACGTGTAGCCATATTTGGTAGTGAAGACCAGGAGTCCAGGACAGAGCGATTAATAATCCTGGCAGAAACTCGTGCTGAGGAACATCAGGAACGAGAGAGTCTTCGTGTTAAAATAAATACGCTAGCAACTGATTTAGCTGGGTCACCACCCGATGATGTGGTATTGGCTCCGCCAGGTAGCATATTGAAAACCTCCAGTGGGAAAATACGCCGTGCCGCAAGCCGGGAACTGTATGAATCGGGACAAATCGGTAAAACCGTAAGCAGTGTTCCCTGGCAAATTATACGCTTATCGATATCCGGTTTTGCGCCACAAATGCGTCGCTCAATACAATATTTCAAAGACCTTGCATTTGCGGGCTATGGCTGGAGCATGTTTGCTGTTTTAGCGCCAGTGGTATGGTTAAGCGCCTTATTTCTCCCCAAATTTGAGTATCGCTGGTCAATTATGTGTGCCAGCGCAAGAGCATTTGCAAAATTAACCGGGACAGCCGTTACCATAAATGGGGCGGATAAATTAAAAGCTGATAAAAGGTCATTCATTTTTGTTGCAAATCATTCCAGCTATCTTGATGTTTATGCCCTGGTAGCCAGATTGCCTGGCTATTTCCGATTTATCGCAAAATCAGAATTAGCAGAAAATTTTGTGACGCGCAAACCGTTGCAAAATATAAATACAGAGTTTGTTGAACGCTATGATATTACTAAAAGCGTAACAGAAACCGAACATCTGGCAGATGTTCTCAAATCGGGAGAGTCGCTGTTTTTTTTCGCGGAAGGTACTTTTTCCAGAATACCCGGTCTTATGCCTTTTCATTTAGGTGCGTTTATGCTGGCTGCAGAAAGTGGTGTTCCCATCATACCAGTGGCTATTCGTGGCACCCGCTCAATGCTTCGTTCCGGATCCTGGTTTCCTCATCACGGATCAATACACCTTGAGATTGGAGAGCCCGTTGATCCGAAAAAAATCAATCAGGAGATGAATGAAGATAGCTGGAATATGGCCATCAATCTGCGTGATCGATGCCGGGAATATATCTTACGACACTGTGGTGAGCCTGATATTTCTTAATTAATTTATATTATTGCCAGATTTTTTATGATCAAAGCAATTTTTTTCGATTTAAGTGGTGTTTTATATAGCGGTCAATCAGCGATTGATGGCGCTGTGCAGGCTATTGAGCGCATTCAGGCCAGTTCTTTACAGCTTCGTTTTGTCACCAATACATCGCGTTTAACCCGCAAGACTTTGTTGCAGGGATTAAATACTCTGGGTTTTGATATTCATTCGGATCAGTTATTTACAGCACCCTCTGCCGCCAAATCCTGGATTATTCAACATCATAAAAGACCCTACTGCCTAATCCATAAAAACATAAAGCATGAGTTTTCCGATATTGATCAAACTAACCCTAATGCGGTTATTATTGGTGATGCAGCCGATGGTTTTAACTACCATAACCTGAACAGGGCATTTCAACTCTGTAAGCAGGGTATGCCACTTATCGGTATTGGCCGTAATCGTTATTTCAAGCTAAACAATGAATTACTTCTTGATGCTGGCCCCTTTATTAGCGCGATTGAGTACGCAGCGTCAACTGAAGCCATCATTATGGGCAAACCTTCAAGGGCTTTCTTTGAGCAGGTTGTCAATTCTGTTGAATGCAGTGCGCCTGAAGTGTTGATGGTTGGTGATGATGTTTACGGGGATGTGCAGGGAGCGCTGAAAAATGGCCTGCAGGCCTGTCTGGTCAAAACTGGAAAGTATCAGGAAGGTGATGAAAAACTAATAGCAGGTGATTTTTTGCTTTATCCCTCCATTACTCAAATTGTTGATTATGTGCTGAACCCTAAGGGTGTGTATGGCTCTTTCGTCTAGAGCCTTACTAGGACGACGATTGGAAGTCCTTGTCCATTCAGCGGAAGTTAGGAGCTCCACCCCATGAAAGTCAGCAACCCATTACTGCCATTCGGGAAATAAAAAGGCCACCTCATTCGAGATGGCCCTTTCCTTGGAGCTGCCTGTAAAATGTTGGCAGCGTTGATGTGCTCCCGTATTAAGTAAGTTTAACGAATTCTGCGACGACGGATCATTCCTAACCCTAAAACACCTATTGCAAACAAGGCAATAACTGAAGGTTCAGGCACCGTTCGAACCCAAACTTCCAAGTTCTTTATCTCATGCAGAGAAGCGTTAAAAGCGAATGTCCAGTCAGGGGTACTACCTGAGTAATTACCTATACCCAGGTCATTAGCATTATTATTGTCCCACGCATTTATATTCATTCCGTTATTACAAAAGGTCTCATCCTGAACTGACCGCTTTTATGCTGGATATGCTGGTAAAAGTAGTGATTTTACTCTGAAGTGGACAGGTAATGGACTAATTGAATAATATTGATTATTAAATAGCATAAAAATCAATTGCTTACGCCGGGTTTCGCCTTATGGGTTCGGAGACTGTCCGACTCTATGCCATTGCCGGGGTGGAATTTCCTGAGGCGTCGTTCAGTGGTAGCTGCCACACGTTTTCCCAGACACTCGTTAAGAACCAGCTTGACTACGTACAGTATTAGAAGACCTATCTCATAGAACTTATTGTTCCTTTTACTTCTCTGAAAATGGAATAGCATATGGATATATATTGCATAAATGGAAGAGCAGTATGGCTATCTTTTTATTTTGTGCATTTATTTACAAACAGGTTATCGCCAGCAACACCAGCCTAATCTTACAGCAAAGATTTTTACACATTAAGGTGGAAATATCATGAGCATAGAGATTAAAGTTCTTGCCAGTATTCTTTTTATAATAACAAGTACATTCGTATCTGCAGGACCGTTAGAGCCGACCGCTCCCCCGGGTTCCACGATGAAATCACTTAATGAGGTTCCACCAACATGGAGTCAAAAACTCGCTGATGGTCAACGTTTTGAACTGGTCCTGAGTGAAGATGCCGTGCTAGATAAAGAGACCGGGCTGGTATGGGAGCGAACCCCGAGAGCAACACCCAGCGCCTGGAATACCGCAGTGGAAAGCTGTTACAAGGGAGGCACTGGAGGTCGGGCAGGTTGGCGTTTACCATCTGTACCGGAAATGGCCAGTCTTTTCTATTGGGGAGCCGGTTTACCGCTAGGCAGTAACCATCCTTTTAATGTGCCTGACCTTAACGAATGTTTTGGCCTTTTCTGCCAGTTCTGGTCAAGCACTACCACACTATATGATGATAATGAGGCCTATAGCGTGCGTATTGAGGTCTCCAGTGATAACTGGGATGCTGCATATCCCGAAATAAAGTCCAGCACCCATCGGGTTTGGTGTGTGCGCGGTGGAAGCGGGCCTATTGGGCAATAGCGAGCGTCTACCATGTTGCGAGCTCTCTTTAGAACGATTCTCTCCATACTGGTATTGTTGAGTGTTGGTGCAGGCCGTGCAGAGAATATTGATCCTCTGGATAGCGGCCAGCACTATGCCTGGGGAGAAAACGTCGGCTGGCTTAATTTTGAGCCTCAGGGCGATGGTGGACCTGGCGTTCAGGTTCACGATGAGTATCTTGAAGGCTATATCTGGGGCGAGAATATTGGGTGGATCAGTCTTAACTGTTTGAACAATGATATTTGTACCGAGGTTGATTTCGGCGTGTTGAATAATGGCGAAGGTGTATTATCCGGCTTTGCATGGAATGAGAATACCGGGTGGATCAGCTTTTCCTGTGAGAGCACACAAGCCTGTGATACAACACGATGGGGCGTTACCATCAATACTGGCACAGGTCGTTTCGAGGGCTATGCCTGGGGAGAAAATATTGGCTGGATCAGTTTCTCTGACACGACGGGCATCGGCTACAGCGTAATAACTTCGTGGCGTCCCAGCGTTCCACAGATCCAACAGAACGATGATGAACAAACTTGTTTTCTCGCTACAATTGCCAGTGGATCTTATCTACAATCGCAACTGAATGGTATAAGGGGAGTTCGTGATAGTTACCTGGTTAAAAATGCACTGGGTCGTTGGATTGTCCGTTGGTATTACCGGTTCTCACCAACTGCTGTCAGACTGGTTAAGTCACAACAAAGCCTGCTAATACTCTTCCGCGGATTGGCAACACCCTTCGTCTATTTGGTCACACATATCAAGTTCTTTTGGATAGCGCTTCTTTGCTGGATGGGATTACGGATAAGCAGGAAACGATGAATTCAGGCTGTCCAACTTAAGCTGACGGGATACAGGAATTAATGGTTGGTGCCAAGATTGGGTATGGACTTCAACAAAAATGTATTTATCCTTCCTATATCCACAATTTTAAGAGGTAATGTGCGTATTCATCAAGGTCTTTCAGGTTTTCTTTTTTCCATTTCTCTTTTGGCAGGTTGTGCCACTACACCGGGTTTAGAACCCGGGTCAGTTTGCTGCTAAATAGCGAGTGGATGTAGCGCGGATACAGTTAGCAATGTTGCCAGGGCAGCTAATCAATGCCTGACTAAGGGAGGAGTTTCTTATACTGATGCTGCATGTCCTGTGTTAATAACGCATGCGGATACAACTAAGACAGTACCGGGCAATACAATTTCTTCAAGGAATGTCTGTATGAGTAAACCTGTTGATTGAGATACAAACTGAATGATGAGTGATCTGGAAAGTATAGGGTATAGCGACTGGTTTAAGAACCGGATGGATGACGAAAAAAGTGCTGCACACGGCATTGCCCGGATAGTTTCTGTGCATAAAGATAGCTATACAGTGACAAAAGGAGAGGAGGAGATATTTGCCGAATTGTCAGGCAACCTTCTTTACTGTACTGAGTCTGCCAGAGATCTTCCTACTACGGGAGACTGGGTATATGCAGATTTTTTTGACGATGATAGTCATGCAGTCATATACGCTATTTTTCCCAGGAAAACACTTCTGAAGAGAAAGACGGCTGGAAAATCAGTTGATTTCCAGTTGATAGCTGCAAATATAGATGTCGCTTTCATTATTCAATCATTGAATGATAATTTCAATTTACGAAGGTTGGAACGCTATTTGGTTATGGTCAATGAAAGTGGTATTGAACCAGTGATTCTGCTGAGTAAGTGCGACCTTTTACCTAAAGAAAAGATTGATGAAATTAAACAGAAAGTTTTGGGTATCGCTCCTCAAACGACGGTAATGGAATTTAGCAATTTGAGCCGAAAGAATATTGACTCAGTTGCTAGCTCTTTAAAAAGCGGTTTTTCCTATTGCTTGCTGGGTTCATCGGGTGTCGGTAAAACTACCTTACTTAACAGCATAATAGGTAATGATGAATTTGAAACCCGGTCAGTTAGTAAAATACAAAGCAAAGGGCGGCATACGACAACAAGTCGCCAGTTAGTTCGGTTAGAAAGTGGGGCTATGATAATAGACACCCCGGGAATGAGAGAGCTGGGTAGCATGTCTGTTGATAATGGCCTGGACGATACTTTCTCAGAAATACTGGAGCTTTCCCAGAGCTGCAAATTCAACAACTGCTCTCATACCAATGAAAAAGGTTGTGCAATTCTGACCGCTATAAAGGCCGGTGATCTAACCGAAAAACGTTATCAGAATTATCTGAAGTTGAAAAAGGAATCAGAATTTAATCAAATGACCTATTTGGAAAAAAGAAAGAAGGATAAGAGCTTCGGTAAGTTAATAAAAATGACAATTAAGAATAAGAAAAGATAATCCGCCTAACAGGCGCGATCAAGAAAAGGTTGTGCTGGTTTGTGTTTGATTGAGGTATTCGGGCTGATGAAATTGTTGGGCCGGGCATTGCCACCGGGAACATGAAATTTTGACTTTTATACTTGACCAGTTTCGAGAAAAGGCATGATAGATATAAAAACAATAATAGCTACATAAATAATAAGCTGAACAGGCCTCAAGCTCTGATTTTCTGTTTCCTACAGGAATCAGGCAATACTGATTTTTTCCTGTTTATGTAGCCTGCAGGTGTTCAGAGCAGCTGGAAAACCTAAAGGCAGGCTGGAAAAATAAGTCGCTAGCCCCGCATATTCAACAACTTACTCATCCCTATTAGAAGTATATATAGGGGTATCTATAAAAATAATGCAGAGCTATAATTCCAGTAAAGCCAAAGGTATCCGTCTGAGGATTCTACCGAACTGAATGTGCCGATACGGAGAGAGTAATGTCTCATAAGAATAAAAAACAGTCACATACAATAATTGAAGAAATCATCGCCCTGATGAAAAAACAGGTAGACCCTGCCCGGCAAGGCATACTCGAAACATTTGTCCATAAATACTACGACAATACGGCAGAAGAGGACTTAAGTGATAGCAAGGCCGTCAACCTCTATGGTGCAGCGTTGGCGCACTGGAATTTTGCAAACCTGCGCAAAACCAACACCAGCAAGGTGCGTATATACAACCCTCAATTTGAAGACCATGGTTGGCAATCGACCCACACTATAGTTGAGATTGTGGCCGAAGATATGCCATTTCTGGTTGATTCAGTGCGTATGGCCTTGAATGCCCGTAATCTTACTACCCACCTGGTTATACATCCGGTCATCAATATAGGACGTGACTCCAGCGGCCATATCACAGAAATACGTAATTATGACAATCAGGCGGAAAGCGTTGGCGATGAAGCACTTATCCACGTTGAAGTCGATCGCCAGACTGAAAAGGAAATTCTGGAGGCGATTAAAAATGATATCGAATCAGTTTTACAGGAGGTATCCGTAGCGGTAGGTGACTGGCAACCCATGTGCCGGCAAATGCAGGAGATTTTAAAGGAGTTAACAACAAATCCTCCACTGTTGGATAGCGAAGAGTTTACGCAATCACAGGCTTTTCTGGAATGGATCAGTAATAACAATTTCACCTTTCTGGGTTATCGCGAATACAAGCTGGTAAAAACTGATGAACTGGTGGCTGTAGCAGGATCCGGCCTTGGCCTGTTACGTAGCGAACTGCCTGACAAGTCTTCCAAAAGTTTTTCCAGCCTACCGTTAGAAATACGTAAGCTGGCAAGCGAAAAGCATTTACTGGTCATCACCAAAGCCAGTAGACGCAGTACTATACACCGAGCAGGATATCTCGATCATATTGGTATCAAGCGGTTTGATAAAAAAGGCAATGTCATCGGTGAACGTCGCTTCATGGGGCTATACACAGCTGCCGCGTACAATAATCGTGCCGCTGAAATACCTCTGTTAAGACAAAAAATGGCTACAGTCATGCAGCGTGCGGATTATCACCGCGGCAGTCATGCTGCCAAGGCCTTACTGAATATCCTTGAAACCTTCCCGCGTGACCTGTTATTCCAGATACCCGATGATGAACTCTACCAGAGCACTATGGGGATTTTACATTTACAGGAGCGCCAGCGTATTCGCCTGTTTATCCATCGGGATAGATATGGCCGCTTTTATTCCTGCATGGTTTACGTCCCTAGAGAACTCTTCGATACCTCGGTACGTAAAACAATCCATACCGTACTGCAGGAAAATTTGCAGGGTGAGGGTAGTGAATTTAACGTTCTACTCTCTGATTCGGTATTGGCTCGACTCTACTTTGTTTTACATGTACCACCCGGTTCGAACATCGATTTTGACATTAGTGATATTGAGGATCAGCTCAGGGAAGCTACGCGCAACTGGTCGGACGATCTGCACGATGCTCTACTCGAAAGTTTTGGTGAAGAACAGGGCATGAAACTGTTCCGGCGTTATGGTGATGCCTTTAGAGCAGATTATAGCGAACGTTATCAGGTGCGTTCCGCAATCCACGATATTAAACACATGGAAACCCTCAGTGAAGGAGGTGAAAAGCTGGCAATGAGTTTGTATCGTCCACTCGAAACTCCTGATGGTTTGCTGCGTTTCAAACTATTTCATCTGAATAATCCGGTGTCTCTGTCGGTTGTTTTGCCCATGCTGGAAAACATGGGACTGAAAGTCGAAGAGGAACACCCCTGTAAAATCCTGCGCGCCGATGCATCATTTGTCTGGCAGCATGATTTCAAGATGAGCTATCAGGGTGACTGGCAGATTGATCTCGATGAAATTCGCGAGAAATACCAGCAAACCTTTGCACGTGTATGGACGGGTGAAATTGAAAACGATGGTTTCAATCGACTGGTTTTACGTGCCAAACTCGACTGGCGTGAAATTGTCATGCTGCGTGGCTATAATCGTTACCTGCATCAGGCGGGCACTCCTTTTAGTAGCGAATATATCGAACGCGCACTGTCTTTCAATCACGGCATCACCGCATTGCTGGTAAAACTGTTTCATGTTCGATTCAATCCTGAGCAACGTGACAATTCTGCAGTACGCAGCAGCGAACTGATAAGCGCTATAGAGATTGCACTGGAAGATGTTGTCAGTCTCGATGAAGATCGAATTTTGCGAAATTTTCTGTGTCTTATTCAGGCCACACTACGTACCAGCCACTATCAATTACAGGAAGATGGCACACCCAAACCTTACCTGTCCTTTAAATTTGATCCATCGATGGTGCCTGACCTTCCAGAACCCCGGCCCATGTATGAAATTTTTGTCTACTCGCCTCGCGTTGAAGGTGTCCACCTGCGCGGCGGACCGGTTGCTCGTGGTGGCTTACGCTGGTCTGACCGGCGTGAGGATTTCCGTACCGAAGTACTTGGTCTGGTCAAGGCTCAGATGGTTAAAAATGCTGTTATCGTACCGGTAGGGTCAAAGGGCGGATTCTTCCCCAAGCATTTACCCATGACCTCCAGTCGACAAGCCGTTCAGGCTGAAGGTATCGCGTGTTACAAAACTTTCATTCGCGGCTTGCTCGATATCACCGATAATCTGGTTGGAGGTGAAATACAGCCACCACAACGGGTCGTGCGCTACGACGGCGATGATCCCTATCTGGTTGTTGCGGCAGACAAAGGTACCGCCACTTTTTCAGATATAGCAAACTCCATTTCCGAAGAATACGGGTATTGGCTGGGCGATGCCTTTGCTTCAGGAGGATCACAGGGTTATGACCACAAAGTGATGGGCATTACCGCAAAAGGTGGCTGGGAATCGGTTAAGCGCCATTTCCGCGAGATTGGATTAAACACCCAGACTGAGCCCTTTAGCGTCATTGGGATTGGTGATATGGCCGGTGATGTTTTTGGTAATGGCATGCTGTTATCACGTCAGATCAAACTGGTCGCCGCTTTTAATCATATGCACATTTTTATAGACCCTGATCCTGACACTGAAAGCAGTTATATCGAACGTCAAAGACTGTTTCAACTGCCACGTTCTTCGTGGCAGGACTATGACGCAAAACTGATTTCCAGAGGGGGCGGGATATATTCACGCGCTTCCAAATCCATTGCCCTGTCCAAACAGGCTCGCTCTCTACTCAATACCAACGCACAAAAAATGACACCCAATGATTTAATCCAGGCGTTGCTCAAAGCGCCTGTTGATTTACTCTGGAATGGTGGCATCGGGACCTATGCAAAATCCTCTGAAGAACATCACAATGACGTAGGAGACCGCAACAATGATTCTGTACGGGTTGATGCCAGGGATTTAGGCTGCCGTGTTGTCGGGGAAGGAGGCAATCTGGGTATCACTCAACTTGCCCGAATCGAATTTGCAGCCAAAGGGGGGCGCATCAATACCGATGCGATCGACAATTCTGCCGGTGTAGATTGTTCGGATCACGAAGTAAATATCAAAATTTTACTCAATGAGGTAGTGCAGAACCAGGACATGACCGAGAAACAGCGTAACCGTCAACTGGAGGTTATGACTGATGAGGTAGGTGAGATGGTATTACGTGACAACTATCTGCAAACTCAGGCGCTCAGTGTCGGGCTATCGCAGGCACCCCAGTTGCTGGATGTACATGCCCGACTAATCCGGCAGATGGAACTGGATGGTGAACTTGATAGAACCATTGAGTTTCTTCCTGGTAAAGAAGAAATTGATGAACGTTTGACGCAAAACAAGGGCTTAACAGTACCTGAACTTTCTGTGCTGCTGGCTTATGTAAAAATCCATTTATTCCAGCATTTACTGGTTTCAGAATTACCCAATGATGAATTTTATGCCAGGTTACTCATTGAATATTTCCCAAAACCACTACAGAAAAAATTCAGCCAACTAATGCCGCAACACCGCTTATGCCGTGAAATTATCAGTACCGTGGTAGCCAATGAAATGGTCAATCGTGCCGGTATTTCATTTGCTTTCCGTCTTAAGGAAGAAACCGGAGCAGATGCTGATAGCATCACGCGGGCCTTCAGTGTGGCGCGGGATATTTTTCATATGCCGACTGCATGGCAGGAGATAGAAAACCTCGACAATAAGGTGTCAGCCAAAACCCAGACCTTCATGCAGCTTGAAGGACGTAAGCTGGTCGAACGAGCTTCACGATGGTTTTTGCGTAATCGTGCTCGCCCTATCGATATTACCAGTAATATCAATTACTTTACTGCTGGCATTAAACAGCTCATCCAGATACTTCCGGGGTTACTGGATGAATCTAGCCATCAATTGGTACAACACAAAATTGATCGCCTGATTTCCGAAAAGGTGCCTGAACAGATAGCTCGACAGGTTGCGCTGTATGGCCAACTACTGGCAACTCTGGATATAGTAGAAGTCACGAATATGCTCGACCTGTCAGTGCAACAGGTGGCTTCAGTTTACTACCGCCTTGGCGAACAACTGGAACTGCCCTGGTTACACGAGCAGATTCTCAATCTACCTCGCAATAATCGCTGGCAAGCCATGTCGAGAGCCACGCTACGAGATGATCTCTTTAGCCAGCATCGTTTGCTCACACGAGATGTTTTGTTACTCACATCTACAACTGCCAAAGCTGAGCAGAGGGTGGAGGAATGGATGACGCAAAATATTGTCAATATAGAGCGTTGTCGTCAGATACTGAACGACCTGAAAACTGCTGGTCAGACAGATTTTGCCATGCTACCCGTAGCCATGCGCGAGATACGAAGCATGAGTCGAATTGATAGTGCAGAAACACCCGTATCAACAGCTTCAACGCCAGCCAGAAAAGCAGCTCGAAAAAAAGGCTGATTGTCTTAGCTGAAGGAAAGAAGACTGGTTACTGTGCTTGTGAGACCTTTAGCTAATTTTAAAGATCTGCTGGCGTGATTAACAGTTTTGTCGGCTTGTAATAACACTGAACCGCGTCAATCAGGTGCTGGATTGGCAGTGATTTTTGGTAACCGGAAAGCATCAGCCCTGTTTGAATGCTTGCGAGGGTTCGACGTTGCGTTTATGCTTCCTGTACTTTGAAAACATTCTCACAAACTTTATTAATTTTAATCTGTATTACCGTAGGGCTTTACATGGCCTGGATGACACGGGAAATAGCCGGGCACATGAGTACCATGAGCGGCCATACGTTTAAAATGTCACGAACGATAGACAGTATGTCGGCCGATATAAAAAGCATGTCGCAACAGATCGAAGGCATGCATGGGGGTATTTCAGATATTGATAAGCATATCTCAATGGTGTCGGAAGATACCAATAGCATGTCGATACAGATCCACGGAATGCACACTGAGACAGCTAAAATTGATAAGAATATTTCCAGAATGAACGCTGATATGAGCAGTATCCAGAACACCATGTCGGCTGACCTGAATTCCATGCGTCTGGGTGTGGATAGCATGGCTTACGATGTGCGCTATATGCGCGAAAGTCTGTTGCATATGTCCTCTGATATCCGTCGTGGCAGTGAAGCATTTTCTTCACCCCAGGGCTACTTTCAGAATATGTTTAATTACGGTCAATGATATGTTTTATCTGAAATAGATGGTATAAACAGGCTTAATAATTCAACTATATGTCTCCGGGCTGTTATCACGAATCTCACTGAATTTGATTCGCCAAGGATCTGCTGGACACTTTCAATTTTCAAGTTCATGAAAAAGTTTAAAATCATCACCTGTTTTTTATCAGTTTTATCCCTGTTGATTGTTATGACTGAGGCAAGTGGTTCAGGAATGTATAAGCTCAGTGATTATTCTGAAGCAGTACGTGCAAACGATATTCAAAGCATTGGAAATATAAGGTCGTATATTCTTGGCGCGGTAGAAACTCATTTACTCTATTCCAAAATGCTTAGAGATTTAACTCGCATTAATATTTTATGTACTGGTAATAGTGACCTGAATATAAATGAGCTTGGGGCGGTATTTGAATTGAAAATAATGACGCTAAGACGAAGGTATGGGGAAGACATAATGAACATGCCTGTTACTAAAGTTGTGCAGATGATTGTGGAAGAGCAATATAAATGTTACTAGTTCCAGACCTTGTCATTACGGTAGTTTTGTAGCCATAATCCATCTTTATTTTACAGAAACTTAAAATATTAATGAAAGTATAAGAGGCGAGATGAATTATCCAGAATTTTTTAATGACGTGGAAACTATTTCACTCTTTGACCCGCTTTCTAAAATTTTGGGAAGCCTGGAAAATGGTTTATGTGAGTTTAACTATTTTGACTCCGTAAAAGCTGCGGGTCATAGTTGCCCGACAGTAGCCGGAGCTTACTTGATGACATCACGGGCTTTAAAAACTCTCTACCCCGACTCTGTGGCTGTTCGTGGCCAGATTAAAGTCGAGTTTGCCGAGTCTTTAGAGGATGGCACGACAGGTGTCATCAGTAATGTTATTACAAGCATTACTGGCGCAACGGATAAAAGTGGCTTTAAAGGTCTCAACGGGAACTTTGCTCGTCACTCGTTAATGTTTTTTAATGCAGATATTCAGGCTTCTGCACGCTTCACCAGGTTAGATACCAATCGAAGTGTTGATGTGATCTATAACCCGTCTTTTGTCCCACCGGATCCACTGATGCAAAGCTATATGCAAAAAGTTATGAGCAGTACGGCTAATGATGATGAGGTCGAAAAATTTGGAGTACTTTGGCAGGATAGAGTGAAAAGAATCCTGATCGATAACAGCGCTAGCGTCATCACCGTTAAAGAGCTTTAGTTTATTACCTGCATTTTTAAATCATTTCCTGCATGAGTAAATTGGCGGCATGAGAAAAACTAAGGCTGGCCTGTTATATCTGCTTTTCACTCTTTTCCTGGCGGGTGCCTTAGGAGGTCTTACTAATAGTTTTGTTGTCTGGGGTCTGGGTGTATCAGGCATCACGCCATCACTCGGGTTTAGTATGGCCCCGGATTTAACCGTGGAATGGTTGGCAAGACGCATTTTCGCCAGTGGTTTGTGGGGAGTCATATTTTTGATTCCTCTCTATAATAGTTCGCCTGTTAAAAAAGGGGTCATACTTAGTACCTTACCCTGGCTATCGAGTGCTCTTATTGTTTTTCCATTTAGAATGGAGATGGGGTGGTTTGGTTTAGGCTTTGGCCCCGGAACACCTGTATGGACTTTATTTTTTGCTGCAATATGGGGTGTTACGGGGACACTATTTTTGTCAAAAATTAAAATAATATAGTGGTTAGTTTCTTACAGAGGATTGACGTACAGGTTGGCCATTAGATAAGCCTGTTAAATACACTTCTAAATCGGTGTATTCCTTGCTGCCTATGGCAATGGGTTGGGTGCCTCCAGAACGGTTGCATTCGGTAAAACGAAGAGGCAGTGACTGCATCATCTTTTGCTCGATATGTCGGCCAATGTGCAGCATCACCGCTATTTTCGACGGGTTTTGGCCAGATGGTCTTATTGATGAGCTACTCATTAATAACAGCACTGAACCAGCAGTTATTAATTTATTCAATGATTATCCCGGATTAATTGCTGTCACTATAGCAATAATGTACATAAATCAGACAGTTGTTTGTTTTTATTTAGTGCTACTCAATAAATCATGTGATTTACTTCTCAAAATTTGGCTGAATTCCGATCCATAAAATTTAAGTGTGAAAGTCATCACACTTAAATATAAGTTAACTTATTACAGTAATTTGACTTTAGTAAAAAGGTTATTTGTTATGAATAAGTTTGAAGATCCTACTATGTTGGAAATTAATGAGTTTAATAAAGATAACTTTCAGATATCTGACGGTGCGCAAAGAATAGAAGATTTCGATGAGATTACAAGTTTTGAAGGAGACACTGATGATGACATGGTGTCATTATTCAGGTCTTATGAAGGTAGTTAATTATTTAATAAAGGTGGTTTTACCTCTGTTTTTTTTTCATGAAAAGCTGTCTTAACCTTGCATTTATTCTCTGCTCTCAGTTTTGGTTTTATGGCTAAATTTTAGAGTTTAAAAAACAGGCCATTAGAAATGGTTTAAAAACTTTAAAACCAGCCGCTTATTGCATCATCTAAACTGGTTTTACAGGATTTAAACTGACGTTGATAACGTTGTGACTGCCTTGTTACTTTGCCGGCTACTTTTTTAAGCCAGGGCTTTTTATTATAGGTTTTGCGTTTAAACCCTCCGCGACCTTCGTGATAGGCTAAATACTGTGAATAAACATCTGATTTTTTGATGCCTAGTGTTCGTGTTGAGCCATGCATGTACCAGCCGATAAAATTTATAGCATCGTCAAAGTCATCTCGTACATCAAAGGCATGCCCGTCTTTAGTGTATTCACTCCAGACCGGATCCTGTGCTTGCGCATACCCATAAGCTGAAGATTTTCTGGGTAAGGGAATAATCCACAAAAACCAGTCTCTGTCGGGCTGTGCATGAGCCACAAATCGAGATTCCTGGTACATGAATGCCATCATGGCCGGAATCGAAGTTTTCCATTTTTTTTGTGCATCGACCGCTGATTCATACCAGTCGGTTTCACCCTGGAAAATATTGCAAATATTATTCGTGTCACTGGGTTGATAAACTGCGCAACCCGACGTGGTTGTGACCAGAAGTGCTAACAGAAGGTATGTAAAATTTATTTTCGACATGGAAAAGTTTTAATGCATTGCCTGGCATTTAGCAAGTGCTAAATCAGTCATATCAAGGTAAGTAAATATGATTGGGTTTTAAATAGGAAGCAGAAGTCGCCTTAGAAGTTAAACAGGCAGTAATCATCTAACGCTTTTTAGTATCAAGAGATTGAGTTATCAATGTTTTTAATATCTCCCAGCCTTCTATCGCTACGATTTTTTATCTTTTGACCTACTTTCTGCAATGCGTTTTGCCTGAAGTTGATTGAGGCTGAGAAATACTCTGGATGCTATGGCCGGGTAGGATACACATAATCTTTCCTGATCTTCACTGTCGAATCGCAACAGGCGGCAGGCGGTGAGAGTGTCGACATTTGCCGAGCGGCGTTGACCGAAATATCCTACTTCCCCGACGACGTTACCACGTTTCATTCTGGTGAGTTCAATTTTGTCGTCATCATTGCCAATATAAACAGAGAGCTCCCCGTCAATAACAACGTAAACACTTCCAGCTCCATCACCTTCGGTTATGAGCCGGGTATTTGCTGGCAGGGTATGCAGGTTAGACATGAGTGCGAATATGCGTGACTGACTCTGAGAGAGTCCTTTAAAAAGGGGTATGGTTTCCTGTATTCGCTCGCCCAGGTTCAGCCGCAGCGTATCCCACAGGCTGACGATGCGTATTCCACTCATGAATGCCGGCGTTACAAATATATCGACAATCCAGGTACAAAAGAGGGTCAAAGCAGCAAGCCACCCAAACAGGGCCTGGTTGTTCAGGTCACCGCTTACCAGGGTCAGGAAGCCAAGTGCCAGTATTGTTTTGGTGAGAGTTATCGGGCGTAACACGGCATGCAGGGCTTTTTTTGCGGCAATGACTTCCGATCCCGAACGTTTTGTAGCGCTGGCGAATCTGGCCAGGTAATGTATCGTATCGTCAATAGCCAGACCCAGAACCAGGCATTCAACCAGTACAGAGGTAGGATTGAGTCGTACTCCCAGTAGCCCCACCATGCCAAAATAAATTGCGGTCTGTAAAGTGGTAGGCAGTGTAGCCAGCAGTCCGACCTTGAGAGACATGAACTGCAGTGAAAGAAACAGAAAGATTATAATCAGAGCCAGTCCGACGCTCATAAGTTGTCCTGTCGTCGCCTGTCGAACAGACTCTGTCATGACTACTGCTCCCCCGATCAGGCGTGTGTTAAGTCCTCTGGGTAATTTTCTGAGTTGAATGTCCAGGCGGTTAAGAAATTTTCCAATCTGGGTGGTGTCATCAACGATCAGGCGAATGTGAATCAGCGTGGCCGATCTGTCGATGTTGACCACTCCTCTGAGTAACTTGCCTTCTCCCACGAATAGCATTTGCCTGATGGCATCACGTGATTCAGGTATTTCTCCTTCCGGGGCATCCGCAAGGTACCGGTTTAGCATTTTGATGTGATCGGCAAGACCACTAACGGCTCCAACTTCGGGTTGTGCTAACAGCCATTGCTGCAGATTGTTCAGCTTTAGTAGAATATCTGGTGAAGTGAATACATCGGCCGAGCTGCCCTCGATGGAAATATCCACAGGATTGACTCCACCCATAGCAAGACTGGCAGCCTCGTAATCGGCTCGTACACGCGTATCGGGTGGGAAAAGACCGACAAATACATCGCCAATTTCAATGGTCGATATCAGCAGTATTGATACAACAAAGGAGCCTGCTGCGATCCACAGGATAAATGAACGTTTTTTGTGATCATAGCGACTGAGCTTTTCACCCGTTGATTTAAACAGGGAGCTTGCTGGAAGAGGCTTTTCTTTTTTTTGGGTTTTATAAAGCGTAAAACAGCGGGTACAAATGTCTGTATTAGGATGGCCAGGTAGGCTGTGCCAAGCGCTGAAACCCAGGCAAACTCGGTCATGGATTGCTGTTCGTTAAGCAATAGAGCGAGCAGCCCGGCTATAGTTGTCAACCCCGTTACCATGGCTGGAATTGATACTTCCTGAAGCAGAGCGACAATGCGTTCTATCGGGTCAGTTTGAGATTTTTTGCGGATTAAATGTTCATATTCGTTAAGCACGTGCGCACAGTAAGCAAGACCCATGGTGATTATAAATGGAGGAACGAGGGCTGTAATCAGGTTTATAGGGAGTTCTAGAAAGCTAAGTGTTGCAAGTATCCAGGTCAGCGCAATAGTGATGGTTGCAAGAGGAAGCAGTACACCTCTGATGGTGTGAAAAGCGAGTGTCAGTAATACGGTGATCACCAGTATGATGGCGGGCACTACCGTTCTTAACTGTCGTGCAACCGAGTCGCTGATTTCATAGCGGATAATGGGAGAACCTGTTACCAGTATTTTGACCCCATTTACACTCTCACGATCTGCTGTCTGTATAATTCTTTCTGCCAGCCGGCTTTGCAATAACTGAAGTTCGCTCATCGGCTCCGGGTGCACCAGCACTACCGTACTTTTGCCATCGGTTGATACCAGTTTCCCGGCAATGAGGGGGTTGTTTTCAGTGGACTTGCGTAGCCGCTCAGGCAACTCGGGGTTCTGTAGAGATTCCTGGCTTATTCGGGAATAATATAAATTACCATCTTCAAGTCGGGGAATGGTTGTGGCTGTTAATGAGTCGACTGATTCGACGCCGTTGAGAGATGCCAGTGATTGAGAGAGCCGGTCTAGCCGGGTCAGATTTTCAAGTGTATAAATGTTACTGGATTGCAGAACAACCATGATGGGTTCACGGTTGCCAAATCTTTTTCTGACTACATCATCATAGTCCCGGTCTTGCTGAGATTGTGTCGATACCGCATTCAGTGACGGATCGATAGAGAGGCGAATAGTGCCCTGCTGAAAATCAATGAGTTGAAACAGGGCTAGCAGCGTAATTGCTGCTGTTACTGCCAGTAGCCAGGCCGAGTGTGCCGCAATCCAGTGATGAAAACGGTTGGGCATGTTTACAGACCGTTTACCCTGCTATTTTCGATTAACGTAGAAACCTTCCGGGGTAAACAGTGACTCCGGCAAGCGTTCATGAATATAGTATTCACTCAGTGCAAGGTCGGTATATGTCCCTGCCAGATGATCGGTCATTTTGTAAGAAAGTATGAGCCACCAGGGGTCTATTTCCAGCAAGGTGGATACGTCTGCTTCCATAACCTTATGAGGCGTATCTCCTTCTGAAAATAATTCTGTTTTGAATAGCACACAGCTTTGATGATCCACATAACTTCGTACCTTGCGATACCCGGTCTGTTTTTTATTGGTTTCTGTTTCGAGAACATAAACAGGGCGCCCGGAAATTTGCTGATCAGCCAGGCGTCTAACATGACCATCCAGTATGATTCCCTGTACCTGTTTGATATCGGCAAAGGTGAAATCACTGCCGAATAGCTTCTGCGTCATTTGACTACCCACCACAGACTTCACGCGTCTGATAGCCGAAAGATAAAGGTAGAGCTGTTCTTCCATGTCAGTACTTTTGGTGAGAAGATATGCAGTACCGGCCAGAGTCTCAGGTTGAATCACCTGAAGGGTGATGCGCGTTTCATTGTTGTTTTTTCCTGGTTTCCAGAATACTTTGACCTTAACAGTATTAGATTTACCTTCAGTGTCCACTGCCTTAATCTGGAAGTTACGCAAAGAACCTCTGTCATATACATTTACTTTCATGCAGGCACGGATGTCATCGATGCTCCTGCTGGTAATGTCTTTAGCCTGGGCTAATGGGCTCGTGGCAGCCAGTCCGAGTATATAAAAACCAAGAAATACCTTTTTAAAGCCCATTGCTTTTTCCTACTGTTATATTAAGTGGTAACCAGTTGTTTTGTCGTTGTTGGCAAACAGAAACAATGGTTTCTTATATTTGAAAAAAACCTGTTGAATAGATGCTAGCAGATCTAACGAACACATCGATTCATCGAGGTTTATAATTATTCTGATTATCGTAATACATTTTATGTAACAAGGCTAAAATCATTTTATGTAACAAGGCTAAAATCTTTAATTTTATCTTTAATAGAGTTCAGTACTAATCTAACCTGGAAAAAGTCTATAATATTTACAGGAAAGTAAACATGGAACAATCCACTGCTATAATTAAAATTAACTTACCAGATTGCTTATCAGATGCTTAAACTTGAAACCCTGCTGGAAAATTCCAATGAGTTACCGTCTCTGCCTGAGATATATACCCGGTTATCCGGGCTTCTCGAATCAGATGATTCCGATGCCGGGCAAATAGGTGAAGCTGTTCAGAGCGATCCTTCTTTGACTGGAAGGGTGTTGAAGATGACCAATAGCGCATATTTTGGTTTGCCCAATGAGATTTTTTCAATAGCCCAGGCTGTTACATTGCTGGGTCGGCAACAAATTAAACAAATTTTAATGGGCAGTGTGCTCACTGGAATTTTTAAAGACATAGATTTAGCTGGTTTTTCTATGCGGGACTTCTGGGAACACAGCATTAAAACAGCAATAATTGCCAGGCACCTGGCCATGCAAAATGTAAATATCATAGACCATGAAGCTTTTTTTACAGCGGGTTTGTTACATGATATCGGGCGTCTGGTTATAGCAAAATCAGCACCTGATTCCATCGCTGAAATTGATGCAATTGTGGAAGCGAATGGTGTTGATATGATTCAGGCTGAAGCCGATATACTGGGTGTGACTCATGCTGACATCGGGGCTGTGATAATGAAAAAATGGGGCATGCCCAGCATGATTAGCCAGTGTGTTATCAAACACCATGAAATCAATCATGAAGGCCCTTTTGCTATTGAAACCAGTATGGTTTATTTAGCTAATAAATTGAGCAAACTTACCTTAATTGAAGCAAAAGATGAAAATGAGGGTGAGTGTAAAAAGGAAATGTATGGGATTCTAAAAACTATACCAAACTGGCAGCAGACAGAGTGTAGTCTGGAGCAAATCAGTATTGCCTGTCGATTAGCCGATGAGCAATGTCACGAGGTTATGGAATCGCTCAATATGATCGATAAGTAAACTGATGAGATGTGTTTTTATTTACATGTTGTCAGCTCACGCTGAATAAAATTACTCAAAATTCCCATCATCAAGTTTTGCAGGAAGTTTAGTATCTACCTGATCAAATGTCAGAATCTTTGTGCCTTTATGATCGGCCAGGAATTCTTTAGCATCATCGAGTGTTTCTAATGGAATCAACTCGTGCCCCATTGGACCGAGCACATCAGAACCAATGACATAATAAGCCTTGCGCGCATCGATTAAACTCAGGCTATAGTATTCGGTAACCCCAATTGAAACGATATTTTTTAATTCATGCCCGGGGGCCCATTTGGGTAAATCCTGCAGGTATTTGAAAAGATCTTTTGCACCGTCAAAATGATGTGCGTGTTGAGTTTTATAAACAACCGTTGCTACCCACTCAGGGTACTTGGCCACAAACATGCCGCATACTGGACAGGTATCATTAACGCCCGGTTTTTGCAGATCTATGACTTCAGATATTGCCGGTTGAGAAATGATAAAGCTGAAAGCAATTATCAGCTTGAATATTTTGAAATGCGTTAACATATTTTTTACCTATTTTAAATATATGTAGTTGACACAGAAGAAGCAAAATCATTAAACCTTCCTGTGCCAACTGTGAACTGCTAGCTATTAGCCTTTCATTTTCATCTTCATTTTCATCATCTTTTTACGGCGTTCTGCACGACGTTTTCTAATCATCGTGGTGTTACTGGCCATGCCGAGATAGGCTTCTCTCAGAGCGTCGTCGAAGTCACCCATTTCACCACCACTTTTTGATTGTTGAGCTTTAGCCGAGTCGAAAGATGAGAAAGCCATTCTGCTTTGCTTGCTCATGGTGCCTTTGAGTTTTGATCCAATCAGATAGCTGGCTTTGTCGACTTTAACCAATGGCTTGATGCTGGCGTCTGATCCAAAGTCAGCAGCATAAATAGCCTTAGGACCACGATCTATATTCAATGACAGGCTGATGGACAGGCAATGGATAGAACAGGTGGCATCAACCAGATTGTCATCGTATTGAACCAGGTGACGACTGTGGTGCCATTTTTTACGGCTCATGCCGCAATATGGACATCTTGGGTATTTCTCCAGTTCATTTTCAAGCGGGTTGTCGTCTGGTGCCTTCTTCGGAATAAACTGTAAAGGTGTACCATCGCCCTGACATTCCTGACCGTTTGCTTTTACCCATCCTTTGCCCGGGAGCATTGCACCGATATTTGAGCCGGCCAAAGCGCTCCCGCTGATGCTGCCTAATCCTATGGCTGAAAAGATTTTCATCACTTTCCTTCGGTTTTCGTTATGTTGATTACTCATTTGAGATTTCTCCTTGATTAAGGTTGGTCGAATTGAATGGAGATAAAATATGAAAATTTATCTCCAGTGAATTTTAGTAATAATACAGTGCTGAAGTTCTAAATATTGGTTCATAGTAATGGTCTCAATGTTTTTTCAAAAACTTCGGCAGGAGTTTCCCCCAGTACACGGGTATTCAGCTTTCCACCTCTGTTGAGGATGAATGCAGCCGGTAACGATGAAACTCTATAGCTTTTAGCTATATCCCCATTACTGTCTAATAAAATATCATATGAAAGATTAAGGTTTTTTATGAAGGCTTGAGCTGTCTCTTTATCCTGTTCGATATTGATAGCAATAATGCTCAGTTCCTGGTTTTTATACTGTTGAAACAGCGTTTCAAAATCCTGCATTTCTTTGTAGCAACTTGGGCACCAGTCAGCCCAGAAACTGATGATGGTGACCTGATTGATAAATTGATCTGGAAAGTTAACCGTGTCTCCTTTTAAGCTTTGTAAGCTGAATTCCGGTGTGGGTTTGCCTTTAACCAGTGCAGCGGTGTCATCACTACAAGCTGATATCTGAATCAGTATGGCCAGCATTGCAATAGCCAGAAACAGTTTTATCCGCTGTGGAGTATTTACTGCCATATCGATTCCATGGTCAGGTTTGACTGCCATACCCACCAGGTTGCCAGAATATAAAAAATATTGAAAAAAATCAAAGCCAGGTAAACCAGTTTGGGCGCATAAACTGCTACTGATGAATTCAGGCTGGGAATCTTTTTCCAGTATGAAATTGTACCGGCTGCCAATGCCAGAGAAGTCGCCAGAAATAGCGGAATATATAAAGTGTATCCAGCATAATCATGTCCGGATTTTAAAATGCAAAAAGGGCAATGATGATGCGGGTGCTCGTAAATATAGAGAGATATATAAGAGATGATTGACATTATTGCCGTGATGAATGCAGTTAAGCCGAAAAGCGAAAATAGCAAACCGCCTTTGTTACGTAACAGGTACCAGGTTCCACTGAGCATCAATAACAGGCCGGAGCCATACATTGCAATAATGGCCTGTCGGGGTGTCAGGCTGGATACTTCAGAGGCCACACCTTTTGCATCAACAGAAAAAAGGGAGCCACAGCAGGAAGTGATGACGTCGGGATTCATTTCCATGAAATAGCGGGTTTGCATATAGAATTCTGTGATCACCATGGGCACGATAAGCAGTAACAAAAGATACTTAACTCTTACCAGCGGATAGTCGAAGCCTTTGTTGTCCAGGTAGTTGAGCGCCAGCCAGATTGTGCCGCTAAAGAATATGGCTATTTTAAGAAATAGAGTCGGCCAGCCCCATTCATTGACATTCAACACACCGGTTGCGCACATAGCACCGACAAACTGTCCGGACATGGATTCTGCATTGTAAATAAACAGCATCAACGAAATCAGTTCGGATGCAAAAGCCCAGATCAGCAGGGTAGAGATCAAATAAGTACGCCTCTCAAGGTTTAACTGCAGCTCGCTGCCACTGTTAATGTTCCACTTCTGTAATACCTGGATGGCAAAACCACTGGCCAGTATCAGCATCAGGCTGATCACAGCTGAGACCAGGATTAATGCAAGAATGGCGGGGCTTAGAAACATGATCAGCTTTCCATGATTTGACCGTCTTGCATCTCGACTATCCTGTCTACCACAGGTGAGTTGAAGACGATGGGATCATGACTGGTGATCAGGATGGTTTTTCCTGTCTTACGCAATTCATCGAGCAAGCCCATGAACTCCTGTGATAACCGGGTATCCAGGTTGGCAGTGGGTTCATCAGCTATCAGTATTTGAGGATCGTTGATAAGCGCTCTACAAATGGCGACCCGTTGAGATTCTCCACCCGATAGCCATTCGACCGGGTTATTCATGACGCGGTCGAGGCCAAAGTGTGAGATTAATTTCTGCGCGGATGCTTTCAGGTCTTTATGATTCAGGCCAAGAGGGTAGGCGGGCAACATGACGTTTTCCAGTACACTTAAGCCCTGAAGTAAATTAAATTTCTGAAAAATAAAACCAAACGTATGACGTCGGATATCGGTTAGAAAACGTTCTGGTAAGCCGGAGAGTATTTTATTTTCGAGTGTAATGCGTCCAGATGTTGGACGTGAAAGGCAACCGATCATCGATAACAATGTGGTTTTTCCTGATCCACTGGAACCTTTCAGGCAAGTCACTTTCCCGGCTTCTATGTGCAGGGATATATCACGAATTGCATGAAACTCATTGTGTTTTCCCTGGTTAAAAACTTTGTTGATGTCGCTTAATGAGATGAGCATGATGATTAACGCATGATGGCATCGGGGTCTGTTACCGATGCTTTCCAGATGGGAATGATAGTCGCCACCACATAGGGAAAAATGGTGAAGAAGAATAGTGTGGCTATCTGCAAACCATCGATAAAAGGAACCAGTTTAAATTGTGGGTAGAGGGTCGCCCAGCCTTTCAATACGGATTCGAACAGCACGGCCGAACTGTAAAATACGTGCAGGTAAGCCGCCAGATAACCCAGCATGAAAGCACTCAGGGAAATGATGATGCCCTCCCAGAATTTCATGTGCAGTATGTCAGCGGACTCCCAGCCCACGGCTTTAAGAATGCCGATTTCACGTTTTTCTTCAGCACTTAGGCCGGATGCCTTATCCCAGGCAAAAATAACAAATGCCAGCAGAGCTCCAATGAGTAGCACAAATACAATTCCCTGACGCCAGGCAAAGATACTGTCGTAGGTGCGTAATATTTCTTCACGCAAAACAGGCCTGATATCCGGTAGCTTTTGAACCAGTTTTTCAGCAACTTTGCGAACTTCACGCGGGTTCCTGACGGACAGCACAATATCGGTAAACTGTCCTTCCGGGATTCCTGTGATCACCCGGTAAGCTTTCGGGGATATCAATACCAGGTCGGTCGTGACCAGTTCAGAATTCCGCTCAATGATGTCCTTGACCTGAAAGGAGAAGGTGTCGTTATTTGATCTCATGGTGAAATAATCACCGATGCCCAGGCCGATAGTACGTGCGATGCCTGCACCAATAATCACTTCCGTGGTTGACAGGTCGAGATGGTCGGGAGCCATGACGGTATAGTTCGCTTTGACAACAGGGTTGTAGAAATACCCCCAGAGTCGTCCTTTTTTGCTGGTAACCCCGCGTAGTCTTCCCATTTTTTGAATATATTCAGCAGGGATCAGTGCGTGTCGGCCTGCAACCAGGCGCTGCACAATGATTTCGGGAGATTGCTGCAGAATGATTCCTGCCTCTTTTCTCAATGAATGGGAAAACAGCATCACCGAGGCCAGCATGAATACGATTAGGGTGTAAACCAGCAGCAGCCCGAAATTCTTTCCCTTGCGTCTGAGCAAAGAAGACATGGTGAAATCAATCAGGTACGCCTGTTTGCGGAAAAATTCAATCATGTGTCAGTTGCGAAGGTGGAAGAAAAATAGAACCCGATGGGAAGTGGTCAAAGGAAGTAGGGTGATCCTGAAAAGCCGAATGCCGATCAGCCAGCGTCAGGTGGCGGGTATAGCGAGCCTCGGTTGAAAGTGCCAGGTCTGAAAGCCCGAATTCTTTAACCAGCATGGCTCGTTGATTTAATGAATCTCTGGTTGAACTCTGCTTAGTCATAGCATCAATAACTGTTAGCATCATCAACAGTGTACCGGTTAAAAAAAATATTAAAACGAACGCAGACTTGCGTATGACAGGAAACATTGATTGTGAATGCATTAGTATATTAGAGTTTTATGATAATAAACTTTTCAGGGGTTATTCATTGATTTAACTCAAGAATATAGCGGGTAAGTTTCCGTTGGGAGTGGTTTTTATTTTTGAATGTGTTTTTACGCTTATAAGTGTGCCATATGACTCAAAAAAAGACAGTTCAATGAACAAAATTAAATGTATCCTGGGTAATAGAAGAATATATCAGGTTAAAACCATGGGTAATATTCCAGAAATACGAAAATTGCTGATTTGTTAAAGAGTGTTACTAATAATTTGTTATAAAAAATGCTAAAGCACTATTAAAGATGTTATACGCTTTCATATTGAAAAAATAGAATATCTTCAGCATCATAAAGACTACGCTGAACCCGGTAAGAAAGTAGATATAGTTAATATCCATGGCGTTGACTCCCGCAGGTTTTTAACCACCCCTGATAAGGAATGGTCAACCTCGCTCGCAGCTGAGTTACTCGAATGAGCATTGCAGACGGAGAATCTTGAGCCGTTTAAAATAATCACAATTTTAGCTATAAACCCAGGTATAAAACTGTAGCGTCAATAATCTATTTATAATACCGAAATTGTGTGCCTGCTTTGTATCGACTCCTGCCTGTTTAAGGATTAAATTGTAATCACCCCTTTTGCCTATTGAGATTGTTGCGTTTCAGGTGATATCTCTGACGGGGTTTAAGCTAATGAAACAAAGCTATTACAAACCTGAATGCATTAGTTTTGTTCGAAATAGCTCTTTAAGTATTGATCAAAACTAATGTTATCTTCAGCTTCTATCTGATGTTGCATCGCTATTGATTCAGTTGCCGATTTTTTGAAAGATTCAATTTTTTCGTCAGGCAGGCTATGATTTTTATAATACTGGTAATGATGCTCAGACATGCGTTTGGCATGATGATAAAAACCTTCCTCGTGTTCTCTCATGTCTGCCAGCATTCTGGCTGAAGGTGTTAAATCAGGGTCGTATACTGAAGCAATTTGAGACTTTACACTGGAAAAGTAATTTTCGCAGTAATTGGATCTATCTAACAGGTCGGCCACCGGTTTCATGTTTTGACATAGCTCACTGGCCCAGTCCTGTAGGCTGATTTTTTTACCGTCACGGCTTAGATCTAATCCTGGCTGCCTGCCTTTATGAGCCACAAGTAACAGGTTTTCATCAATACCAATGACTTCTTCTGGTGTTAGAGCGGGGCTTTCCTGCAGCAAACAAAAAAGCATGAAAACTTCGAGGAAATAGAGCTGATCGGAATTGATGCCATGGGGATCAAAAGCATTCACATCCAGAGACCGTAACTCGACATAAGCGATACCTCTTTTCTTTAAGGCGATGGATGGCATTTCTTCGCCCTGTAATATTTGTTTGGGCCTTACCGAGCTATAGTATTCATTTTCAATCTGAAGAATATTTGCATTGAGTTGTTGATGTACGCCATCAATTTTTACGCCAAGCTCTTCATAGCCTGAATAGGGCGTGTTAATTGCACACTGCATGCTTTTAATGTAGGTTTCCAGCGAGTCATAATTGGCTTTGATACCGGTTAACTCTTCCTTATTATTTTGATAACCAATATCGCCCTGCCTTAATGAAGTGGCGTAAGGCTCGTAAAATGTATTCTCGTTAAACTCCTGCAACAGGGTTTTTTTGCCTTTCAGGAAAGATTTGCATACCGCTGGAGATGCGCCAAAAAAATACGGGACAATCCATCCATATCTCAGCAAATTACGTATGACGCCCATGTACTGTTGTGAAATAAAATCCTGTAGCTGGTCTGAATTATTGTTGAGTTGTTGATATTGTTTCCAGAATTCATCTGAAAATGAATAGTTAAAATGTACACCGGCAATAATCTGCATGGAACGACCATAACGTAAACCCAGTCCACGACGATAAGCGGTTTTCATCTGAGCTGCATTTGAAGTACCGTATTTCGCCAGCGGAATGCTGGTTTCACCTTCAACCACGCAGGGCATACTGGTTGCCCATAAAATCTCATTGTCTAAATTTCTATACACAAAGTTCTGAATATTATCGAGATATTGAATGACTTCTGTGACCGAATTACAGGGAGGAGTAATCAGCTCGGCCAGGGCTTCAGAAAAATCAGTGGTGATCTGTGGATGAGTAAGAGCTGAGCCCCAGGCTGTAGGGTGTGGAAATTGTGAAATCCCACCTTCTGGAGACACGCGCAGACTTTCCTTTTCAAGACCTATTTTAGAAGCTGATATAGCATCATCTAAATTAGAATCGTTGAGTAGTGACAGTCTATTTTTTAATAATGTATACAAGACTTTGGTGATAAATGAAAGAGTTGACAATATTTGGTAGTAATTTAATAAAAAACAAGGGGTAGATCAATAATAGCCAGTTCTTTACATAGCTACTATCCCCCCAGTTTGTTTTCTAATTTATATGGTTTTTGCAGGATTAACTGGGCAATAGTTAATCCTCGTCATTTAAATTTCTCACGGGGCTTGTAGTCTTAGTGGATTTTAATTAAACAGGATGATAGAGATGAAAGTTGAGAACGCAATCGTACGGCTTAAAAATATATTACCGATTAAAAACACACTGGATAATATGGATATTGATTCGGCCACTATTTATCTGGCTGTTGTGAATAGCTTTTATGACAGGGGACGGGCAGCAACACTGAGTGAGCTGGAAGCTATTCATAGCGATGCACGTGACATTGTTGCAAAGCTGGGAAAGCAGGATATGTTAACGCTGGATGACTCCGGGGAAGTGAAGGGCTGTTACCCGTTTACCATGGAAAAGCGGGTGCACCGGATACAGCTAAATGGGTTTGAAGTTCATGCCATGTGCGCGATGGACGCGCTGGCGCCCAGTTCAATGTTTGAGTGTTCCAGTGTGATTTTGTCGGAATGTGAAGTAACTGCAGAGCCGATTCGAATTGAGTTAAATAACCAGAACATTGTAAATTTGGATGAAGTTGGTGACGTTCATTTTGGAATGAACTGGATGGCTGCAAGCTCCTGTTGCAGTTGTGCGGATAGTTTGTGTACAGAAATGTTATTTTTGAAGGATCAGAAAACTGCGACCGCCTGGTTAAATGATGATGCTGAAAATCGTGAAATTTTCACTTTGCCCGATGCGGTTAAATTTGCTACCGGCTTTTTCAAACCGATGATGCAGCAGGGTTGATAAATACAGTGTTTTCAATGTGACCGGCCATAGAGGTTAATTGTCGCAGGTGATATAAATCCTGAGTTTTTTATATACTCTTAATTGCCAGAATGGCCTGGTTACGTAAGGTTTTTAACAGGCTGATCTGGCTGTCAGATATGGTGATGCTTTGTGATTGAGTGCTGTCGATATAGATGATGGCGATAGGACTGTGTTTTATCACGATTGGAAATAACACGAATGATTTTGAACCAATATTTCGATGATACCAGGTGGGTATTTTACCCTCAATTTTAGCATCATGAGTATCTTCAATTTTAATATCGACATTATTTTTGAAGGCTATATGGAATACATCCGGCTCATAGGCCAGGGGAATATGAAAACTTTTTACCAGTTCTTCAATACCTTCACCATAACCAAATTTCCCCTTGATGCTATTACCTGTTTTGTCGCGAAGACCCAGTAAAACCCTGGATCCGGAAAGTGCTCGATAAATCGTTTCCAGAATCATTTGCATGATCTGGTTAATGCTGACATCGTCGCCGGTTAAGGTGTTTGTAATATCCTGAATACCATCAGTCAGTGCCTTTTCAGAACTTTTGCTGTCCTGTTGTGAAGTGTCTTCCTGAAGCACCAGTATACTGTCATGTTCATCCTTATCACCAGCTTTCTGCCTGTTGTCCTTAGCCATTTCGCCACTATTGGCTGATGTGAGTTGCTGATAGAATTTGCTCTTTTTTAGATTGAAGTTAATCAGTTTGGCAAAACCGGCAAATTCTTTTTGTGAGCTTTCGATTAGTTGAGTTATTTTTTTATCATCAATCGATAGTACATTCTCGTAGTGCTGAGTAACTGCTTCAATAGCTGCTGGCTGTTGCTCTTTTGGCTTTTTTAATACCTGAGTTAAATTATTGCTGAAATTGGCAATGACACGTAATTTATTAGCTGTCTTTTCAGGTTTCTGGTTCAGTAGTTTCTCTTCAACAGGTTTCATGCTGTTTATAATCTGGTCTGGAAACCCCCATTCTCTGGCAATGGCCATACCCAGTGCGTGATAACTGGTGCCCAGCACTTTGAGTGCCGCGGTATTTTCCTGCTGATTATTTTGCTCCACCTGTTTATCGATGGCCAGGCTTTCTTCGTGCAGGTAAAAATGCACTAAAAGTTTTCCCAGTTGCTGCAGCAGTGCGCACAAAAAAGCTTCTTCATGCTCTTTAACCTGGTGTGAATGCGCCAGCTCATTGGCCATGATGGCGCTGAATAAAGAGGTGATGGCATGTTCCATCAACTGGTTAGCCTGCAACTTGTTTTGCAGGTGTTCGAACAGCATCAGCGAGACAGCCAGACTTTTCACCGGGTTTATGCCGAGCATGACGACGGCACGTGAAATGGTGCTAATTTTGCCACCACCCCGGCTGTAATAAGCTGAATTTACAATGCGCAGTACTTTATTGGTGAGAGAAATATCTTTAAGAATGGCATTTGAAACCGTAGACAGACTTTCGGTCTCACTGTCGGACGCTTTGTTTAAAATACTGATGGTTCTCGAAAATGCGGGAAAGTCTTTTTTATGGTTCATGCGCCGTAACAGGAATTGAACCGTAGCATCCGAGGTGTCGCTGTGGCTTATGGCATCGTTCAGTGCAAGGTTTTCATTAAAAGCCTTAAGCATTTCGGCAGCTGTCGGGTATCTGTTCTGCGGGTCTTTTTCCAGTGCTTTCATGATGAATGCATCCATTTTTTCATCAACATTACTGTTTTGTGTGGATGGCGGTGGAACAGGGTTGTTGGCGATGGCATTGAGTAATTGATAGACATCGTCTGCGTCAACAGCTTTTTTTCTGGTGAGTAATTCGTAGAAGATTAAACCCAGTGAAAACACATCGGATACGGTTTGATGCTTGCGAGTTTCGATATACTCAGGTGCCATGTATTGCGGTGTTCCTGCCAGCTGTTCATTCCCCTTGTTCTGGTTATTGGCCAGTAATGCCAGACCGAAGTCAGCTACTTTAGCCTGGCCCTGTCTGGTGATCATGATATTGGCGGGTTTCAGATCGCAGTGAATAATGCCCTCGTTATGTGCTGCGGTAACACCGGATAATACATCTCGCATAATATTGAAAATCTGCTGTTGCGGGATTTGATTTTTCAGTTGACTGTAAAGGGTTTCGCCTTCTACATACTCAAGCACCAGGTAGGGTTCTAACGGATCATTGCCAACATCGTAAATAGAAACAATATTAGGGTGCTGTAACTGGCTGACCGTGCGTGCTTCCTGTAGTAAATTTTCGATGTTGTCCTGCTGAGACAGGCGATTACGTAAAGTGACTGCTTTTATCGCAACCTGTCGGTTCAGGCTAGGGTCGCTAGCCAGGTAAACGACTCCCTGGGCACCTTTTCCAAGGATGTCTTTGATGATGAAGCGATCTATTTTTTCAGGTAAGTCAAATTCAGTCACTGCTATGATTTTTTTGGTGTTTTCTGGGAGTATAGTTGATAGTTCTAGAGTTGTTGCTGTATAAAGTGTTCAATGAATTGAGCCGGGCGTGCACTGCTGAAGCGATCCTGTTCTTCACCGTCTTTAAACAGGATGATTGTAGGGAAACCCCTGACCAGGTATTTTCCGGCAAGTTTCATATTATGACCTTCATCGACTTCCAGTTTGGCCAGTAAAACCTGGCCTTCGAATGACTCAATAACCCTGCCAAGCACAGGTGCAATAGCGATGCAGGGACTACACCAGTCTGCCCAGAAATCGACCAGTACCGGGGTTCTATATGAAGCCTGTAAAACTTGTTGATCGAAGTCTTCAAGATCGATATTAAAGATGAAAGGGTTGATTTTGGTCATTTATCTATAAGAAAAAGCTAATATTGGTTTCAAAAAAATGCATAATGTAACAGGTCAAAGCAAATTACTAGCGGGCAGGAGTATATATCATGATGGTTTTTAAGAAACTCGGCAGTATTCTACTTTTAGTTTTGTTATCGATATCCGGCGGTGTTAAAGCCGATGTACTGGTATTAGTACATGGTTACCAGGGTAGCGTTTTTTCCTGGGAGAATTCCGGTGTATCCCCTGTTTTACAGCATTTTGGCTGGAAACGAGCAGGTATTCTGGTAGGAGCACCTCAGGGGTTGATCCCGGTTCCCACCCGGTGGCAGGATGCAGACAACAAAGTTATCAACCTTCAGTTAAATTCAGAAGCTCCGTTAAGCGGCCAGGCCAATGTATTTACCACTGCACTACGCTGGGTCAATGACCGGTATCCATCAGAAAAAATCATTATTGCCGGGCACTCTCTGGGCGGCGTTGTTGCCAGATTATCGATGGTTCGTAGTGGTGCTCCCAATGTTAAAGCCTTAATTACCATTGCCAGTCCTCATTTAGGCACGGTGCTGGCATATCGGGGGCTGGATGAAATTGATGATCCTTTCCCGATCAATAAGATTAAGGAGTTTTTTGCCGGTAATGACTATGACATGCTGTTGCGTTCACGGGGTTTATTGCATGACATCGTGCCAGCCGTTCCGGGTAAATTACTGCATTGGTTAAATACCCGTGAGCACCCTCCGATTAAATACTACTCCATTGTCAGATCATCGATTAACGGAGGGCTTGGAGATCGTATTGTCCCCGGATTTAGTCAGGATATGGGTAATGTGCAAGCTATTGGAAAAAGATCAACCCGAACGATTCAGGGTTTTGTTCATGGATTGACTGTGCTGGATGGTTATGCACTGGTGAATATCCTGGAGCAGCTATAGTAATTGTGCGTACGGGTTAATCCACCTGTTGGATTAATACCCAGGGTTGGGTCACGCAGGCCCACAGTTCAGCATCATCATTAAACCACTGCCTGGCCTGTTCATTACTGACCTGTTGTATTAACTGCTCATTGAGCCAGGTTTCTATTTGTTTCGCATTGTCCTGCTGGAACTGGTAGGCAACGTCAATCAGATCCAGTTGCAGGTCGACGATCAATGTGTAACCTCCCGCAAAATAACGTTGCAATTCTTTCCATGGAATACGGGCTGTTTCGCTATTGAGTTTTCCACGAATTAACTCTTCACTAGTGATTTCTGGGTCTGACATTTTAGTATTCTGGTTAGATAATTATTAGTCCATTATAAAGCATTAACGAACTTTTCTTCACCCTCGTGGTAACTGAATAGCCAGTAGTTTGTGCTTACTCCATTCTTTATGTGGTGAAAAATGTTTTTATTGTGTTTAGTTATTTGATGGCTTATATTCATTGAGTGCCTGGTTTAGCTCCTGTCGAGAGTGTTACCAAATGGAAGGCAAATGGATTCAGGGATACTGATTATATACTCTCTCTTTAAAACTATCCTGTTTTCCAAAATATATTCCAGCACATATTATCCGTTTCATCAAAGTTTGAAACTTTGGCCAGGGAAAATTCATATGGAAAATGATCTATTCAGGCAACAGGTAATTGATAAGCAGAAAAGCAGTCAGTTTGGCTCTGTGATGATTATTAATCCACTGTCGTTTAAAGTCCTCGCATTATTATCGAGTTTGATTGTTCTCACTCTATTGTCATTCGTGGTCTGGGGGGAATATACGCGTAAGCAGGCTGTTTCAGGTTTGCTTTCTCCTGATTCAGGATTGATTACTTTGTACGCTGCCAGATCGGGCACTGTGAGTAAATGTCATGTTAAGCAGGAACAACTGGTTACCCATGCAACTGATCTATTATTAATTTCTACCCATAATAATTTTTCATCTAGCGGAGATTTGCAGGATCAATTACTGCAAAAAATAGCGCTTGAGAAAAACCTGTTAAGGTCAAGCTATAAAAAAACAGTCGATCTATCAAAACAACAAATTTCAAGCATTCAACATAAAATTGAAATGTTTAATCGACAGCGGGTGAAAAGTTCCAGGCAGTTAGTGCTGGAAAATGAAATTCTGGATAGCATTAATAGTGAAATGAAGCGTACTGAATTGTTAGTGCAGAAAAACCTGATAAGCAGGTCTTCATTCGATGTAAAACGTCAGGCTGTATTAAAACAAAAAGCTAAGATCATTGATTTAAATAATTCCATAGAACAGCTTGCTAACCAGTTAATTCAACTGCCCACCGATATCAGTATTTTAGAACTGCAACGTGAGCAACAGCTGTATGACTTTAATCGAGAGATTAATAATATTGAAAAAAATGAAATAAACCTGCTGGCTGAACAAAACTATATTGTTAGAACAGAAGTAAACTCAATTGTTACACATGTTCTGGTTAAGCAGGGGCAATTTATTAATGCGGGTCAGCCCCTATTAACACTAAGACCGGAACGCAGTGATTTAAATGCCGAACTGTATATTCCATCTCATTCGATTGGGCTAATCAGAACGGGTCAATCTGTCATGCTTCGATATGATGCTTTTCCTTATGAGCGCTATGGCACTTTTAAAGGAGAGTTGCAAAACATCAGTCAATCCGTAGTTGCCCCGAACCAGCTCAGAAATTCTTTAACTTATAATGAACCTGTCTATCAGGCAACTGTAAAACTGGATCAACAATTTGTCTCTGCCTATGGTCAGCAGATTAAACTGACTCCCGAAATGACACTGACCGCGGATATTCAGCTTGATACAGTGCCTTTGTACAGACTGTTGCTGGAACCTATCTATCGCACAACAGGAAAGCTGTTCTAGAAAGTTTACTTTTTAATATATAACAGCAAGCAACTGAAAATAAAAAAGGGATTTATGCTGGATTTTTCATTAAGGACTAAAGTACCTGTTATTCTGCAAACAGAAGCTGCCGAATGTGGGTTGACCTGCCTGGCTATGGTGGCTAATTATCATGGCTATAAAACCAGTTTAAGTAATCTTCGATATCGTTATTCATTCTCTGCTAAAGGTGCCAACCTGTTGCAGGTAATGGCGGCCGCTTCCGGCATGGGATTTACTCATCGAGCCGTGAGACTTGAGCCTGATGAACTTCATCATTTAAAACTACCGTGCATACTACACTGGGATTTAAACCATTTTGTGGTTCTTAGTAAATGTAAGGGTAACCGCTTTACTATTCATGACCCTGCCAGGGGTGAGCAAAAATTTTCATTAAACCAGATATCTCAACATTTCACTGGTGTGGCTCTGGAGCTAACCCCTTCAGATAAGTTCGAACGAAAAGAAGAAAAAGAAAAATTTAAAATAAGTCAGTTCTGGGGCAAGCACACTGGCATGGTGACAACCCTGGCACAGATACTGGCCTTCTCATTTGCACTGGAAGTGTTAGCTATTATTTCTCCGATGTTATCGCAGTTAATTGTAGATGAAGTGCTGGTGTCCAGAGATTTGAATTTAATGACCGTGCTTGGCGTGGGCTTTCTACTGTTACTGGTTATTCAGGTGTTTATTGATATCGTACGTTCATGGGTTAGCTTATATTTATCGACGCATCTAAATTTACAGGTTCGAAATAGTTTGTTTCGACACCTGGTTCGTTTACCCATGAGCTGGTTTGAAAAGCGACATGTTGGCGATATTGTTTCCCGCTTCGGATCCATCAGTACAATCCAGGAAACATTAACAGGTTCACTGATCACCGGAATTTTAGATGGTTTCATGGTTATAGCGACGCTTGCCATGATGATTATCTATAACGCTGAGTTAACCCTGGTGGTGATTGCGCTACTGTTTATTTATTTTTTCATCAAGTTCGTGACGTTTCGCAGAATTAGAAATATTAACGAAGAAAGAATTATTCGTTCGGCTAAGCTACAGTCACACTTCCTAGAAACTATTCGTTCGATGCAGGGTATAAAACTGTTTGCCAAGGAAGATTTACGCCACAGTTTATGGCACAACCTGGTGACTGATAATATCAATGCCGACATCAAGGATGCCAAGTTTACTTTTGGGCTGGATGCGATTAATAGTTTGTTAATGGGGGCGGGCAATATCATTATTTACTGGATGGCCGCAATTCATATCATAGACGGAGGTTTTTCGATCGGTATGTTATTCGCTTTCCTGGCTTACAAAGATCAGTTTTCCGGTAAAGCATCGGGGCTTATTAATATCTATTTTGCGCTTAAAATGCTGTCGTTGCACTCTGAACGGGTATCTGACATTGCATTAACTAAAACAGAAAACAGTGATCACCCAATAGTGGGTGATATGACTGTCAAAGGAAAAATAGAGCTGGAAAACGCGGGGTTTCGTTATTCAGAAAATGACCCCTGGATATTTAGAGATATTAATTTGTGTATTGAAGCCGGCGACTCAATTGCGCTTGTAGGTGCTTCAGGTTGTGGTAAAACGACACTGCTTAAAACGATGCTCGGATTGTTGCCTTTAACGGAGGGTAAAATAATTATTGATGGTGTCTGTCTGGCTGAGTTCGGGATGGATAATTATCGCAGGCAGGTTGCTGCAGTGATGCAGGAAGACTCTCTGCTAAGTGGATCAATTCAGGATAATATTACTTTTTTTGATAATAATACGGAAGATAGTCGGGTTCATGCCTGTTCTAAAATAGCCTGTTTGCATGATGATATTGTGAATATGCCGATGAATTACAATACCCTGGTGGGTGACCTTGGTACCACACTTTCCGGTGGACAAAAACAACGCACCCTGCTGGCTCGTGCTTTGTATAGCAATCCCCGGATTCTGTTCATGGATGAAGCGACCAGTCATCTTGACGTAGAGACTGAAAAAAGAATCAATAGCAATATTCATCATTTAAGAGCAACAAGAATCATCATCGCTCATCGACAGGAAACCATTAATACTGCTGACAGAGTGTTTCACCTTTAAATTTCTCACCTCCAGTTGATAACATCGATGCTATATGACGAAGAGCATAGCGGTTAAGTAAAAAAGCAGTGACAATAAATGCAACCATTTAAAAACTGTAGCGTGTAAACGATATGGGACTTTCTAACTACTGGCCATTCAAACAAGACTCACATGCTCAATTTGAGCAGCTTATCCGCCCGTACCTGCGGCCATTATATAATCAGGCCTTTCGATATACGGGAAATAAAGAAGATGCCGAAGACCTGGTTCAGGATCTGGTATTGAAAGTTTTTCCAAGGCTTAAGGAAATGCAGAAAATTGACAAACTGTCTCCCTGGTTGTCAAAAGTATTGTATCGACAGTTCATCGATCAGTATCGTCATCAGCAAAGGTCCCCTGTCTATTTTATGGATGAGGAACAAACTTTTTATGAAACCCATGCCAGTAATGCGATGGAACCAGAAGAGGTGGTTAATACCGAATTAACTCGTGAACTTATTAATGTTGCCCTTAATAAGTTAAGCGAGAATTACCGAATGTTAATTTTATTGCATGATGTTGAGGGATACAGCATAGCGGAAATTAGTGGAATTATTGATGTGCCAGAAGGCACTATCAAATCAGGGCTCAGTCGGGCGCGTATTAAGTTACGAAAATTTGTACGAAATTTGCAACCAAACTCTACTTACAGCGTGTAATGGTTACAAGGTGAAATAAATGAAATGCAAAGACATAAATATTGATAGCTACCTGGACAGAGAATTACAGTTTTCTGAGCAACAGGATCACCAACAGCATTTTGAAAGCTGTAGAGACTGTGCCACTAAATTGGAAAATGCAGAATCATTGTTAATGGGTTTGAAGAGCCTGACAGTTCCAGAACCTTCGAAAGGCTTTGAGTATCGAGTGTTGACTGAAGTGCGTAGGCAGCATAAAAAAAGTCCCCGGCATGGTTATCGTCTTTCTTTTGCCAGTGGTTTTTCAACTGCAGTGATAGCGAGTCTGGCGATATGGTTTGTATCGACAATTTATGAACCAGTCCGGCAGGTGGAGCAACTACCCGTTGTTTCTGTTTTGTTAAATCAGGCTCAAACCGTCAGGTTGATGTTTGATTCGCATAAGGATATTCAACAAGTCAAGTTGAGTATTGTTTTACCAGAAAATATGCAACTGGATGGTTACCCTGGTCGTAATACATTGGCGTGGCAAACCAGTTTGCATAAAGGTCAGAATGTTCTGGCTTTACCTGTTGTGGCTTTAGCGCATGGTCAGGGTGAATTGTTAGCCCGCTTGAGTTATGGCGAACAGGAGAAAGTATTTCGCCTTGTTTTAAAAACCAGTATGAATGGCGCACGGCAATATCAGCTGGATGAAGTCATAACGATTAGTTAATTATGGAGAAGAAGTCATGAAAAAGTTAAATACAGCAATAGCCATCTCATTAGGGTTATTATTACCCTTCGCTGCGATGGGAGCATCTGATGAAGAGGTTACCATTCGGGTTATGGAGATGAATGAGCACTCATCCCAGGCCGTAATGAATATGATAGAATTACCTGATATTGCCAATGAAGAAGCTCGACAGCAGGTTAGAAATGTTAATCAAAACAGGTATAGAGTTCGTAAAAACCTTGATGAAGAACCTGGTGCCGGAGATGGTGAAGGTGTTGGTGATATGGACCGTGATCGATTAAGAGATCAGGATCAAACTCATGCTATGGAGCCGCAACAGGATAGAGAGCACGAACATGAAATGGAATTTGAGATGGAGCATGAAATGGAAGAGCAACGTAATGGGTTTGAAAACGAACGTGAGCATGAGCCAGGCAATGATGGCGATGGTGGAAAAGGTCCCGGAAAAGGATAGGTAGTGAAATTCTATAAAATGTCGTCATAATGAACACAACCCTCGGTAATTGGGGGTTGTGTTTGCGTGTTATGGTGAAAATGGATTAATAGGTGATGAATATAAAATACATAAAAATATATTCCTTTGTCACAATACTTTTACTGTTTACTTCAAGTGCTGTGGCATCTGCTGAAACAGACTTTAATCAGGGTGTTGCGTTTTTCAGGGCTGGTGATTACGCTTCAGCTGTTTTAAAATTTAAAGCAGCTGCAGAGCAAGGTATTAACAACGTATCTCTACACTATAATTTGGCTAGTAGTTATTACAAGCTGGGAAACTTTCAAGCCTCAAAAAAACATTTTAATCAGGTTTTGCTGTTTGAAAATATGCAGGATCTGGCCAGTTACAATCTGGGTCTTATTGCGCTTAAGCAAAATAACCAGGATAGAGCTCGTCAATATTTTAATTCAATTGTTCAATCGGGCAAAGACCAGAAACTGGTCAAGTTATCAAGGAACCAATTATCCACTGTAGAGAAGAAGGCGGATTCCTTACGGGTCTATCTAGCTTCGAATTTTGGTTATAGTGATAATATAGACTCTACAGCTGATGGTATAGCACCAGGTATTTCAGATAGTTTCTATGATCTATTCATTTCGTTAGAAACAGTCATTTCCGGTCAACGAAAAGATGGCTGGCTGGCCGAAGCCTTTTTGTTTAGTCTGGATTACCTTGACACGAATTTATATGATGAGAGTCAATTTTTAATTGGCATCAAAAAAGAACACAAGCTATCTGACTGGGATACCGCTATAGCAATCTTTTTGTCTAAAGATAGCCTGGCAGGTGAAGATTACCTGTCTACTCTGAAGCTGGAGATTAAAGCTCGAAAGTCTCTGGAAAAAAATGAAAGCTTATATTTTTGGTATCGGTATGCAGATATTGGAAGTGAAGATATTGCTTATGATTATCTTGATGGCTGGCGCCAACGTGCCAGAGTGGGATACAGTAATTATAGCGATGGAAATATGAAACAGATTTATTATGAACTGGAATTGAATGACAGGGGGGATCTGATTGGAATAGATGATGCTTACGATTATTCAGCAACCCGTCATACACTACGTGGAAAATATATTCATTTTATGAATAGAAAATTGAGTTTGACTGGAGACGTATCTTATCGATTTAGTTTTTTTCCTGTTTCGAGTACGGCGGATCGACAGGATGATCGTTGGAAAATAGCGCTATCAACAGATTACCGTATTAATAAAACATTTAAATGGGTTTCAAAGCTGCAACTTATAAATAATGTATCTTCGTTGGAAAGATATAATTATGAAAATTACATTATCAACCTGGGGCTTACTAAAATTTTTTAACGCTATAAAATCAGGCATCTAACTCTTTTCAAGGTCAAGTTACCTGGTTGTAGAACCTTGAAAAGGGGTTAATCATATTTCAACTACCTTAAAGTCTTCAGCGTATTCACTATCCACTGGTAGAAAAGCATAAAATTAGTCGTTAGCGTCAGCTTCTTCTAGAGTAGTTTTATCGTAAATCATCAAACTTAGGTCAAGGCGCTGCAACAAATATGGAGTAGACTAAGCATAGTTATTGAGGCTAATAATTATGAATATTGAATCAGAGGCTGAGAATATCCAGAGCTTTGTTGATAAAGGAAATTATCATGCGGCTTATAATATTGCTTTGTCAGGGCTAAATGCCTGTCGTCGAAATAATGACCAGCAGGGAATTGATCAGTTTATCAATATTATCAGGGGTATTGTCGATGCCCTGGCTACAGAGTTTGGCAGTCATTAAGTCAACCTTCCGTTAATTTTCTGCTGATTATTGAACAGCCAGATCCCCAGTTGTTATTCAAAATATCTATTTTTAACTCAACTATTTGTGTTTAGCAAAGAGAAAGTCATGCCGAAAGATCATCATGATTAGCCGGATAAATTCGATCTAAATGCCGCTCTATCTAATACACGGTGATCAATGCTGTGGTATTGGCGGGCTGTATCGTGTCCGGCTCCACGGTTGAGCAATCAATATCATTTAATAGTGTGCGGGTAAATTCATTTTCGGTATCAAATGAATGCGTGGTTCTTCCTAATTGTGATATTGGTAGAAACTGCCACCTGACAAAGGTCGTTCTGGATACTAACTGTCATGTTCCTGAAGGAACCATTATTGGTGAAGCTGCTGAGCTGGATAGCCAGCGCTTTCACCGTAACGAGAAAGGTATCGTGCTGGTCACAGCGGCCATGATTGAGAATCTTTAGCGTCTGCTTTAAACAACTTGTCCTGCGCACCAACCCGATGACCAGGCCCACTGGAAGTTGTAACCGCCAAGCCAGCCGCTAATGTCAACGACCTCGCCAATAAAGTATAATCCCTGAACTTTGCTGGATTGCATGGTCTTTGATGATAATTCATTACAGTCAACACCACCCAGCGTAACTTCTGCCGTGCGGTATCCCTCGGTGGCATTCGGTTTTATCTGCCAGTGTTTAAGTTGTTGCGAAATATCGCTAATCTGTTTTCTAGAGAGTTCCAGCAATGGTGTATCCAGTAAGCTTTGTTGCAGTAATGAAGTTATTAATCTTTTTGGCAGCAGTTCAGACAGTATTGTTTTGATTTTTTTCCTGAGGTGCTGGGACTGACTGGTTATCAAAAAACCTTCGACATCCAGATCAGGTAACAGGTCAATGTTTATGGGTTCACCCGATTTCCAGTAGGAGGAAATCTGTAAGATGGCTGGTCCACTTAAGCCCCGGTGAGTGAATAAAATATTTTCCTTAAACTGGTTTCTATCATTGCTGACCAGGCAATTGATGGATATTCCGGAAAGGTCAGCCAGCTTTTTTTTATCATGATCGTGCAGGGTAAAGGGAACCAGTCCTGGTGATGTTGGCCAGATATGATGGCCGAACTGTTCGGCGACTTTATAACCTAAAGGGCTGGCACACATTTTCGGAATTGATAAACCTCCGCTTGCGATAACCAGTGATGTGCAACTGAATACGTTTGATGAGGTATTGATGGTGAAATTGTTATCATCTATTTTTTCAATGCTACCCACTTCACTTCTTAGCTGAATATCGACACCTGCTTTTTCGCATTCGGATAACAGCATGTTGAGAATATCTTTTGCGCTGTTTTCACAGAATAATTTCCCCAGATCTCGCTGCTGGAAGGGGATCTGGTATTCATTGACCATGGCGATGAAATCCCATTGAGTGAAGCGACTCAATGCCGATTTGCAAAAATGCGGGTTGTGGCTAATAAAATTATCGGCGTTGACTTCGTAGTTGGTGAAATTACATCGTCCGCCTCCAGACATGAGTATTTTCTTACCAGGCTTGTTGGCATGGTCTAAAACGATAACTTTGCGTCCTCGTTTCCCGGCTTCAATAGCGCACATCAGGCCTGATGCGCTTGCACCGATTATTAATACATCTGTGATTATTGTGTTTTTTGGCATGAAATTTAAGCAGGCTTTACCGGGGTTTGAAGCATTATAAACGATATTGCTAAAGTGCTCTTTGGTTTAATTTGGCTGCTTTTATTTGCCATCAGTATAAAAAAGACGGACGGTGCTTAAAAGTTGACTTAAGTCTCAATAAAGAAAAATGTAGCAACTACACTTATGTGATTACGAATTAATTGATGGATTATTTATGTCTGATTTTCTCGCTTCTTTGTCTGCTAACTCTACTCAAGCTGATCCAGTAGCTTCAAGGCCGGGCTCAGAGAATTCACAGCAGCGGGTTGCCGAATTGACTTCTGCGCAGCAACAAAGGGCATCCATGAATGTGTCTATTTTAGAATCAGCAGCAGTCATTATCGGTGTGAAAGATGACCCGTTATCATTGGTTTTGAATTCTGCGATTGAACAAATTAATGAGCTTGTGGCACCTGAACTGGGTGAAAATGCTATTCAAAAAGTAGCAGATTCAGAGCTTGATGTGAGTCCCGAAGCCACGGCTGAACGTATCGCGAGCCTGTCCACGTCATTCTATAATGTTTTTAGGGAGCAGTATCCCGAGCAAGATGAAGCAACAGCTTTGGCTAATTTTATTGAAACCATTTCCTCTGGTATTGAGAAAGGGTTTGGTGAAGCCCGGGATATTCTGGAAGGTCTGGATGTGCTGGAAGGTGGTATTGCCAGTGATATAGATCAGACTTATGATCTTGTTCAGGAAAAACTGGCCGCCTTCGAAGCAATGATTCTGGATCTGAATGAATTGTCTGAAACCGAAGAAATTTTATTAGATTCTTAAAGTGCGCAGTGCGCACGGCTGATCCTAGCGTAATTTTCGTACTTTAAACTTCCGACCTTTAATTGTCCCTTCAGTTAATATCTTAAGCGCCTGTTTTGCGATTGGCCATTCGATAGCAACATAAGCGCTGTAATCAAAAATATCAATCTTACCTATTTGTTTGCCGGGCAGGCTGGTGTTTTTAGTAAGTGCTCCTAAAATATCTCCGGCACGTACTTTGCTTTTTCGTCCACCATTAATGACCAGTGTCACCATTGGGGGACTTAGCTTGAAGTTCTCAACAGGTTTAAGACTGGAACTATTTTCAATTTGGACCGGACTTTTAATATAGTCTTCAATCGCATTGATCTTTCTAACCTCAGAAGGAGCAAACAGGCTAAGCGCCAGACCTTCTTTTCCGGCTCTGCCGGTACGACCTATTCTATGGATGTGAACTTCCGGATCGGGTGATAATTCAAAATTAATGACGGCACTTAAATCTTTGATATCCAGCCCGCGAGCTGCAACATCGGTGGCAATTAATATGGAGCTACTTTTGTTTGAAAATTGAAGCAGCACCTGGTCACGTTCTTTTTGATCGAGATCGCCGTGTAGCGCCAGTGCGTGAAATCCCTGTTCCCATAACTGGTCTGCCAGTTCCTGACATTGCTGTTTCCGATTGCAGAAAACCACGCTGGACTCGGGTTTGTAATGCTGTAGCAGGCTGAGCAGTGACTGTAATCTTTCGCCTTTCTGGGTTTCGTAGAACAGTTGTTTGATCTTTTTGTTGTCATGCAGACTTTCTACCTGAATATCGACAGGATTTTTCTGCACAAGTTGACTGATGTGTTTAATTTCTTCCGGAAGAGTGGCGGAAAATAACAGGGTTTGTCTTCGAGTTTCGGTGTAATCGATGATGAGCATGATATCTTCATGAAAACCCATATCGAGCATTCTATCGCCTTCATCCAGCACCAGCGTGTTGACGTTATTCAGCTTCAGAAAACCTTTCTGGCAGTGTTTTAAAACTCTACCGGGCGTGCCCACGACAATATGCGGATGATGCTGTTCAAGCGATGCAAATTGTGGCCCGATGGCGGTGCCTCCGCACAGGGTTACAACCTTGGTATTCGGGATGGCTCTGGCGAGGCGGCGGATTTCCTTGCTCACCTGATCGGCCAGTTCTCTTGTCGGGCAAAGCACTAAAGCCTGGGTCCGATGATTTTTTATCACCAGCTTATGCAGTAAACCTATTGCAAAGGCGGCTGTTTTACCGCTGCCTGTTTTAGCCTGTGCCTGAATGTCTTTACCCTTCAAAATTTCAGGAAGACTCTTTGCCTGGATAGGGGTCATGGTTTTGTATTCAAGCGAGTTTAAATTTTGAATAAACTCAGGGGATAAAGGCAGTGATGAAAAAGCAGAAGTGGTCACGGGATTTTAATTTGCAGGTGTCTGGTTAATGCGGCACATGATAACAGGTTTATCGGTGTATTACGTAAGTCTCAACCTGGCCAATATTTCTGTTTGCAGCGGAATTTAGACTATTTCCTGCCAGGACTCTAAGAGTTAAGATTATAGGTGTTCAGATTAATAGGACAATTCCTACAAAATTATACTTATCTGTCCTACAAAACGTATCGTAAATCTCCTTCGACAGTAATGATTAATTATGGTTATTATTGAGATCCATTTAGTAGCTTCTACTAAAAGCAATGGAAATGCGTAATTCAGGTGTTTTTGACTGGATTATTAAACTTTAACGTTTAAACGTCTCTAATCTGGAGATGATGGAGAAAAATTATGAGAGAGTTATCAATAGAAGAAATTTGTTCTGTTTCGGGTGGT
>JAAEMR010000248.1 GCA_024225395.1 Gammaproteobacteria bacterium | reverse complement strand
TCAACGTAACGATACCAGACTGACTATTACTGCTTTGGTAGACGGTTTTTACAAAGAAATCCAAAAAGCAGGTGGTGGACGCTGGGACACTTCAAGTCTGATACGACGATTAAACGGAAAACTGAATACCTGATTAAACCCCTTTGTTTCTCGGCATTTACCACAAATTTCATCGGTTATGTGGTTGTTACTGTTATAAAACCTAAATTCCCCCCTCCTGTTTATTGCGCTCTACATTGGTGCATTGCTGAGCTTAATGCACCATTTATGTGCAATATTTTTATATTTTTCAGTAACTAACTGAAGAGCCAGACCTTAACTCATTGAAAAATAACGATAACCCTAAATTGGCACCATTACTGCTAAGTAATAAATCAATACGTCATACGTTAATAAGAATAAATGTATTTATAGCAAGGAGAAAATATTATGAAAATGGTTGCTGCAATTATTAAACCTTTCAAACTTGATGACGTGCGTGATGCGCTTTCTGAACTTGGTGTCTCTGGGATCACTGTTGTAGAAGTAAAAGGTTTTGGACGCCAGAAAGGTCACACGGAATTGTATCGTGGCGCTGAATATGTAGTAGATTTTTTACCCAAAATTAAAGTAGAAATTGCTGTTGATGATGATCTGGTCGATCAAGTTACCGAAGCCATTGAGGAAACAGCTAAAACAGGCAAGATCGGGGATGGCAAAATATTTGTATATGATCTGAGTCAGGTCATACGTATTCGTACCGGTGAGGCTGGTACTGAAGCACTGTAAGGGGAAGATCAATGGAAAATCAAATATTTGAATTACAATATGCCATGGACACCTTTTATTTTCTGGTGTGTGGCGCACTGGTTATGTGGATGGCAGCAGGTTTTGCCATGCTTGAGGCAGGTCTGGTTCGCTCTAAAAATACAGCTGAAATTCTTACTAAAAATATTACTTTGTTTGCTATTGCCTGTACGGCTTATTTGGTTGTTGGCTATGACATTATGTACGGTGGTGGTTTATTCTTAAGTGGTATCGCCAATGAAGGTGCCACCGATCCTGAAGCCATGGTTGCTGCTGCAC
>JAAEMR010000247.1 GCA_024225395.1 Gammaproteobacteria bacterium | reverse complement strand
GTCCGGAATGGGCGGCATGAGTGGCATGTCCGGTATGGGCGGCATGAGCGGTATGTCCGGCTACTTCAAAATTACCCCTCAGGGTCAGATCTTCTTCTATCCAGCTAGTGGCATGAGTGGTATGTCCGGTATGGGTGGCATGAGTGGTATGTCCGGTATGGGTGGCATGAGCGGTATGTCCGGTATGGGTGGCATGAGTGGCATGTCCGGTATGGGCGGCATGAGCGGTATGTCCGGCTACTTCAAAATTACCCCTCAGGGTCAGATCTTCTTCTATCCAGCTGGTGGCATGAGTGGCATGTCCGGTATGGGCGGTATGTCCGGTATGGGCGGTATGAGCGGTATGTCCGGTATGGGCGGTCAATGGGTTTGGCAACCATCCGGAATGAGCGGCATGAGTGGCATGTCTGGAATGGAAGGAAAAGAAGGATCAGATAGTTGATCTAATCATATCTGGCGCATGGATGCGCCACATTTATTAAGTTTCGAATATTACATTTATCACTATACAGATGGCTATCAAAATAATAGGAGGCCGAACCACCATGAAAATTTATTATCTGCTTTCAGCAATATTCTTTCTGTCATCTGGTGTTATGACTATCCTGTCAGCGGATGAATCGAGACCCGGAAATTATTATCGGTCAGTCTGGCACCCGGTTCATTTTTCACCAGCCATAAATACTGCTACCGATGAACAATGCCTGAGTTGTCATCAGGAAGTCATTAATCAAAAAGTTCTTTCAAAAACTCTGGCAGGTGTTACAGCTGAATCAACGCAAGCCTGGTACCAGACTCTTACCACTTATGAAGGTCCACAGGAAACTTTTCATAGAAGGCATCTGGTCACACCACTGGCCAAAAAACTGATGAACCTTAAATGCATTACCTGTCATCAGGGCTCAGACCCAAGAGAACAGGCTCCTGTTCCTCCAGATTTAAACAACACCAACTACACATTACGAAAGCAGGTAAACCCCGAAGTCTGTCTGATGTGTCATGGTGACAACCCTTATCAGTTGATGGGATTACCCTCTCCCTGGGAAGAATCCAGTGAGATGTTTCAGAATAATTGTCTGTTATGCCATTCAGGTATTCGTACCCACCGACATCAGGTTAATTATCTCAACGCAGATGCCATAGAAGAAGCTGGCAAGGAAAATTCGGATGTCTGCTTTGGTTGTCATGGTGGCCGACAGTGGTATCGCATCCCCTACCCTTATCCACGACATGCATGGGAAGGAATGGCAGAAGAAGTTCCAGAGTGGGCCAAAGACCGACCCACCGAATCTGAACCACGTTTTCAACTAAATCAACTGCAGGCTCATAAATAATAAGGTCCAGAGTCACAAGTCCGAGAAAAATTAGAGAAAAAGAGATTTACAGGAGAAACATCTATGACCAAGAATTCAACCTTTCAGAATCTTCAGCAACGCCTGAAAATTTCCCGGCGCTCTTTTATTAAATCAACGGCTACCGGGGCGGGAGTCATTGCCGCCAGTGGCTTGATGGAATTGAAACTGGGTAAAGAAGCCAAAGCCTTTGCCTATGAACCCTATCCCAAAGATGATGAACTCGAAACTGTAGTGACCAGTTGTGCTCATAACTGCGGATCACGCCATATGCTGGTGGCACATAAGTGGAAAGATGTCATCGTACGCTTATCTACTGATGATGGTAGCTACCAACGCAACGGGTATTTTGGTAAAGATAGCAATGAAGAACCTCAACTTCGAGCCTGCTTAAGAGGTCGTTCATATCGTCAGCGTCTGTATTCAGCAGAACGCCTGCTTTATCCCATGATGCGAGTCGGTGAAAGAGGAGAAGGTAAGTTTAAACGCATATCCTGGGATGAAGCCCTGTCTTTTGTTGCGAAAAAAATGGTTTACCTGAAAGACACCTATGGCCCAACCGCTTTGTTAGATCAAAGCTATGCTGGCGCATCCTATGGTGTATTGCATAAATCAGATCAGATTGAGGGTTTACTGGGTCGCTTTCTAGGCATGTTCGGCAGTCGAACCAGCTCATGGTCGGTTCCCTCCTATCAAGCCACTACCACCAGCTCTCGATGGACTTTTGGTACCATCGAAGACGGTAATGAAGATGATACCTTTGCAGAATCAAAATTGATCATCATGTGGGGATGGAACCCTGCCTACACCTTCCACGGCGGAAATACATTCATGTATATGCGCGTTGCCAAACAACGTGGCTGCAAGTTTGTAGTAATCGACCCCCAATATACCGACTCTGCCGCCGCCTATGACGCGTGGTGGATTCCTATCAAACCCAATACAGATGCAGCAATGATGGCGGGCATGGCTCATTATATTTTCACCAACAATCTGCAGGATCAGGATTTCATCAACAAATTTTGCATGGGCATGGATGCCGGCACCATGCCAGACTGGTGGCAACAATCAGTCAATGGGCAGGAAAATTTCAAGGATTATATTCTGGGTAAATACGATGGAGAACCGAAAACCCCTGAATGGGCCGCCAGGATCTGTGGTGTTGAAGCAAAAGATATCATCAAGCTGGCCGATATGTATGCCACCACAAAACCTGCTGCATTGAAGGCTTCCTGGTCTCCCGGACGAAATGCCTATGGTGAACAATACAGCCGGATGGCAGCAGCCTTGCAGGCAATGACCGGTAATATCGGCAAACTGGGTGGCTGCGCAGAAGGCGTTGGTAAAGCCTGGCATGCCGAAGCCATCGCTTACCCTTATGATCAATATGCCAACATCTGGTTCCAGTCAATCAAATCAGATCGATGGGCACACTGCGTGCTTAATTATCCAAATGTAAAACGTGAAGAAATCGGACTGTGGCCACGTGAGGATAATACGGATGGTCAAATTCCAAATATCAAGGGGATTTTCTGGCAGGGATCAGACTGGTTTAACCAGCTAACCAATATCAATAAGGAAATCGAAGCCATCAAAAAACTGGAACTGGTCGTGTGCATGGATTCAACCATCACCCCGTCAGGCTTGTGGTCAGATATTCTGTTACCGGTAGCAACTCACTTTGAACGTCATGATACGGCTCTGCCCTGGTATAAAGGACACTATTACATTCATCGTCCAAAAGTTATCGAACCACTGGGTGAGTCTAAAACTGATCTGCAGATTTTTACCGAACTGGCTTATCGATTAGGAGGTGATGTTTTTGGAAAAGCTTACAACCCGAAGGCCAATCGCGATTATTTCAAGATCAATGACCATGTGGATGAAGCCTACCTTCGTGAATGGTGGGAACAAAAGGTAATACCCCACCAGCATGTTGATATGTCCTGGGATGAATTCAAAAAAAGAGGGGTATATAAATTCAAGCTGGATCGCCCCCATGTCGCTTTTCAGGATCAGATTGAAAAAGGCACTCCTTTTAAGACGCCAACCGGTAAAATCGAAATTCTCAGTTCAGAGCTGGCCAATATCGATGACTGGACAAAAACCAAATATGGTTATCACATTCCCTCAATCCCTAAATGGATCGAACCCTGGGAATCACTCAACTCACCAAAAATAGAGAAATGGCCATTTCACCTTATTTCACCACACCCACGGTGGCGTACCCACTCGATTTTCAATAACTGTACGTGGTTACGTGAAACCTACGAGCAGGAAGTTACCATCAACACTTCTGATGCAAGACGCCTGGGTATTAATACCGGTGACATAGTAGAAATCTGGAATGACCGGGGCAAGGTTGTGGTTCCCGTTTATATCACAGAACGATGTATGCCAGGTGTGCTGGTGCTGTATGAAGGGGTTTGGATGGATCTTGATGAAAACGGCGTCGATCGGGCTGGAAACCCTGATTTCCTGACCCTGGATGAACCCAGTCCGGCTGGTGCCTTCACCTATAACACGGTGTTATGCAATTTGCAGAAAACCAGTCTTGAACATCGACCTGGATGGGACAAGCTGGCCACTTCACGTGCACATATCTTTAGACGTGAGCTTTAACGGATTTGGAGGAATTTATCATGGCATCTAAAAAAGAATTAAACCAGAAGAAAGATTTACCAAAAATCCGTGAAGCGGTAAAGCGCATGAAACGTGTGACCTACAAGCCGGTCGAACCCGAGAAACAGTTTGGCTTCATTCATAACAATGTGGATTGCATCGGTTGCCGTGCCTGTGAAATAGCCTGTAAAGATAAAAATGGCCTGGCCCCGGGACCCAGATTTCGACGAGTTCAGTATATTGAAGGGGGCACTTACCCTAATGTCTACGCTTATAAAGTCAATATGTCCTGTAATCATTGCGCAGAACCAGCTTGTCTACCCACCTGCCCGACGGGTGCTATCTTCAAACGCAAGCAGGATGGTATCGTTGATATTGATTCGACCCTGTGTATCGGTTGCCGGCGTTGCGAAGCAGCTTGCCCCTTTGGAGCACCCCAGTTTGATCCCTCTGAAAATATTGTCAAAAAATGCAATATGTGCGTGGATGAAATTGAAGCTGGCCGAAAACCTTATTGTGTCATGGCCTGCATGATGCGGGTTCTGGATATTGGTCCAATAGAAAAAATTTGGGATGGAAGCCTGCAAACAACAGCCACGGGTATCAATGACGAGATTTCGCGTCAGGTTAAAAACATGGCCAACATTGAGCTTACCAAACCTTCAATCGGTTTTGTTGCACACAGTAAGGGGAAAATAAAATGAACGCAGCGACACAGGAAAAATTAGTTCCAGATGTACTACTACTTTTTCGCAACCGTGTTGCTGAAGATTTATTGTTATTGGCAACATTACATGATCATGAACCCGACCTTTCTCTGGTGTCCGAATTATTAAAACTTGATTTCCCCAACTGTCTGACATTATTACCCGATAGTGGACCGGCAACTGAATCAATATTATTGATGAAACAGACCTTAGAGGAAGTGAAACTTCAGGGAAAAAAAGATGCAGACATTATGGATATGCTGGCGGCTGACTATGCCAGCATCTATCTGAATCATAATATTTCGGCTTCACCTGAAGAATCTGTGTGGCTGGATGAAGACAGTCTGATGTACCAGAACAGCATGTTCCAGGTACGTAGCTGGTTTAAGAGTTACGGTCTGGGCATTCCTGATTGGCGACTACGTCCTGACGATCACCTGGTTTATCAAATGCAATTTATTGCTACCTTACTTAACCTTGATGAAAAAGTTGAAACGCTCGCCAAAGTATCGACTTTTATGGATGAGCATTTATTACGTTTTCTGGGAAATTTTGCCGAACGAGTGCTGCAACGCTGTGACACCAGCTATTTTGCCTGCATAGCCGTAATTACCGCAGCTTACTGCGAAGAACTGCGTAATACATTGGCAGAAATACTGAATCAACCACGGCCCAGTCGTGAGGAAATCGAGGACAGGATGAAACCTAAACCTGCTCCTAAAGAGGTTACAACCAGTTTCATGCCCGGCATGGGTCCCGTTGTCTAGCTCAATTAAGACTTCATAGCTGATATCAGATATTTAAATGCACAATCCGGCAAATCATTACCTGATTGATACCATGCAGCAGGAATCTTACCTGCCTGAGGTGGATGCAGAGAGCTGTGTCTATTCACAATTTAGCAAGGCAAACTGTCGGGGTTGTGTAGAAAGCTGTCCATCACAGGCCTGGGTGCTTGATGATGACTCTCTTGGATTAAATACCGCAGCCTGCGATGGATGTGGCCAGTGTATTCCGTCATGCCCAACCGGTGCTTTACATGTTGATTTTCCATGGGTCGTTCGCCAATTTAGTGAACATTCAATGGCACTATTTTGCTGTGTACAGAGCCAGGTCAATATTGATACCGACAGGCTTCCCTGCATCCATATTATCGGCTTACGCCAACTTTTATTAATATACAATTCTGGTATAAAATACTTGCTTGTCTCTACTGGTAACTGCTCTAGCTGTGATCATGACCAGCAGTCAGACCTCTCCACACAGCTCAAACACCTTAATCAACTGCTGTTAGAACGTAACAAACCAGCAATGAAAATTATTCATCGTTCACATAAAGTGTGGAAAATGATATTTAAAACCGGTGAAATTATTTCTCACGGAATCAAACTATCACGCCGTGAATTTTTGCAGGGAAAAGGGCAACATTATCGTCAACAAATGTTACTGCAAGACCCTCTTAATCTGCCTGAGTGTCGAACGGTTCCACCCGGTCAACTATTACCAAAGACAGAAAAAAAAGAACTGAAATGGCCATGGTCACCACTATTGGATACTGATTTGTGCAATGGCTGTGATGCCTGCATGAACCTCTGTCCAACACAGGCACTGGCTTTTATACCTGCTATCGATAATTCATCTCCGGTTTACCGGATAAATCCAGCAAATTGCAATGGATGCGGAATCTGTGAGGATGTCTGTGAGTCAAACGCGATTACCATTAATCGATATTCAAAAGTCTCTAACCAGATAATAAAACAGACAGAACAGGACTGTACTTCCTGTGGCAACAGATTCCATTTACCACAAAACAATTCACTATCTGAAAAACATATTTGCCGTATTTGCCAGATAAAAAATCACAGTAACAATTTATTCCAGGTTCAGGAATGACCGAAGAGAAACATACTGAGAACTGTGTTTCTGTTGTTCAAAAGACTCCCTTATACCCTCCATGTTAAAACAGAATAGCGGCTAACAAGATGAATACAATTTGAAATATTTTTCTTTCTGAATCAGTTTGTATTTGGCAACGCTTACAAAGTAAATAACTCTCAATAACCACCATGAGATTTTTCATTGCCTGTTTAATTTCTGTATCAAAGGTAACTTCAAAAATTAAGAATCTGCATTTTAGTCATGTTCTTCTGCAAAGCCATATTTCTCAAAAGTTTCTGCTGCCTGTAATCGCTTTTGTCCAGCAGAAACGGCCATGACTTTTGCCAGAACCTCTGATATTTTTCCTTTTGATATTGCAGCCTTTCTGGCTACTTTTAATGAGTAACCTGTGCAGGGATTGCAGTTTATTGCTAATGCGGCTGCAAGACCAACGAGTATTTCTGTTTTATTATCAAGGTATTCATTATCATGGGTGGATTCTTAAAAAGAATCATATTGCTGTTGTTTCTTGTCGGTAACTATTTTCATTATTAAATTAAGGTTTTGAACAGGGTAATAATCAATATGCGAATGAACTTAAAACTTATTCTTTTGAGTTCAGTTTTCACAATGCTAGCATAAGGCAAAGAGCCACTTTTATAAGCCAATGACCAATGAGTAATCAGCTTTGAACAAACCTGTTGCAATCACTTCTATTTTATTAAAAATTTATCTTCTTTTTACTGTTATTTTTTCCACTGTATTTGCAACACAGTTTTATCCTGGCTTACCCACCCGCAGTCAAAACCCCATGCTACAGTCTTATTTCATTCCGGCGATGCCGATAACATCAGCAAATCAACAGTGGTCTTTTTCGCATGCACTGTATATTACCAGCACCTACCAGTCAGACCAAAATGCAACTGAAGAGCTGTTAATCGATATAGAAAATACTCGTTATGATTTTCAGATCAGCTATACCCGGGAACTCTGGCATTTTAATCTGAATGCTTCCCTGATCAGTAATCAGGGCGGGGTTCTTGATCAGACCATCGAAAGCTGGCATGAGTTTTTTGGATTGCCACAGGGTGGACGGGATATGGCTGAAAATAATCAGATTCAATTACTTTATCAACAGGATGGTCAGGACATTATTAACTCCACTCAGGCTGAACAGGGCCTGGGGGATATTCAACTGGCCGTGGGTTACCAGCTAAATAAAGGAAGCCAGCTCTGGTTGGCTATAGAGATACCCTCTACAAACTCCTCCGAATTCATGTCCAACGATGCTACCGATATTGCTGCATGGTATTCCGCAAACTCTACAGCTAAAAGCAACTTATCCAGCTATGGTTCGATTGGAATAGTATACCCCGCAAACAGTGGATTACTGGAAAACAGGCTTAATGATCATTACCTATTCGGTCAGTTTGGTCTGAACTATATTTTCAGCCCTTCCTATCACTTTATTCTGCAAACTGATTTCCATTCAGAAATAGAAAAACACAGCCAGTTAGATGCACTTGATCACTCTTTGCAGGTCCAGTTTGGATTACGCTTCCCCACCCTGTTTGAAAACCATCAGATGGAACTCTTTTTCTCAGAAGATATATTTCCAGGACTAGCTCCCGATATTACTTTTGGACTCAGAATCTCTACGCCGTTGAATTAATTTTTTTATTGATCTGATCAGTCATTAACACTAGAGTAACTGTAAATAATCTGATTACAAAAATAAGAACGGGGCAATACATGTCTTTCAAACGCAGGCTTCACACTCTACTGCAAAAGTTACTGTTTCTATGGATTCGAGTAGAAACACTGCCCAAAGACTTACACAGCGATATCCATGATGGCTCTCCAGTATTATATGTGCTGTCGGCACGCGGCATTTCTGAACTACTCGTATTAGAACGCATGACATCAACCCTGAAACTTCACGACCCGCTTGAGCCTATCGCCATCAGTGGCTTTAAACACCACTCAATCTACAGCGTTGCCTCCCGCAATCCATTAAGCGACTGGATCTTACAACAGCAGAAACACAGCTTAATGCTGGAAGAATTAATCACCGCTATTACCACCGATGAAACGCTAGATATTAAAATTGTACCGGTTTCCGTGTACTGGGGACGCCCTCTAGCAAAACAACGCCATTGGTTAAAAGTATTATTTTCTGATACCTGGGAAGTCGCCAATAAGATCAGAAAACTGTTTACCATCCTGGTAAATGGAAGAAAAACCACATTGATTTTTTCACCACCACAAAGCTTTCGTTCTTTGTGTGATGAAACGAACGGCTCAGCTGAACGTATGAATGAGTTGTTAAGGTTATATTTACGTCAGCAACGTGAAGCTACTTTTGGTCCGGAAATTACAACCCGGAATAAATTCATCAATAAAATTGTTAATAGCGACAATATCCAGCAAGCACTACAAACCAGTGCCGACAAAAAAAATAAATCACCAGCCTATGTACGCAAACAGGCCATAAAATACTGCCGTGAAATTTTCTCAGATTGCACACAAATAACGCAGGAGTTAATGAAGCGTATGCTAGCCGCATTCTGGAACCGGTTTTATTCTGGCATTAAAGTATTCAACATCGAACCAGTTAAACAGATAGCACTCACCCATCAACTGGTTTACGTACCCTGCCACCGTAGCCATGTTGACTACCTGTTACTGTCATATGTCATTTTTCATGAAGGTCTTGCGCTACCTTATATAGCCGCTGGCAATAACCTCGACATGCCCATCATCGGTAAACTATTACGAGGCGGAGGAGCTTTTTTCATTCGACGCAGTTTTAAAAATAACCCGTTATATGCAGCGGTGATGAATGAATATGTGCTTGAACTTATCGATATGGGCGTACCCATTGAGTATTTTATTGAAGGCGGTCGCAGCCGAACCGGGCGATTACTGCAACCTAAACTGGGCATGTTATCGATGACCGTCGATAGCTGGATTAAAACCCAGAAAAAACCTATGGCATTTATTCCTGTATATATCGGTTATGAAAAACTGATCGAAGGTAATTCCTATATCGGTGAACTTTACGGGCAGATAAAGAAAAAAGAAAACCTGTTCACTTCGATCAAATCCATTCTGGCGTTAAAAGGGAAATTTGGAATAGTAACAACCAGCTTCGGGCAGCCCATAAAACTCGATGAACTGTTACAGCAGCATGCTGCAGAGTGGAAAAGTGAAGACCCTCAAACCATTAAAAATCAGGATTGGTATCGACCAGCGATTGGCGATCTTTCACACCAGATCATGTTAAACATAAATGCAGCCGCAGTTGTCAATCCGGTTAATTTAATTGCCACCACCATGCTTGCGACGCCTCGCCAAAGTATTGATGAATTCGATCTGCTGCAACAATGTGAATTTTACAAACAGTTGATTCAGTCCCAGCCATACCTGGAAACGATAACTTTACAGGACTCAGTCACTGAAGAGGAATTAAAGCGTATCGAGCAACAGGGCTTAATCCATATACGCGAGCACAAACTGGGAAATATAATTTACCTTAAACCGGAACATGCAATCTTAATCAGTTACTACCGTAATAACTCTTTACACACCCTCATTTTACCTTCTCTGGTAGCCTGTTGTTTTCTCAATATTCGTACTATTAAACAGGAGAAACTCATCAGCATAGTGCGTTATGTATATCCTTTTCTGGCGGCAGAATTGCACTTACCCTGGTGCGAGAAACAACTGGATGAATTTATTCCACAAATCATCGACTTTCTGGTGGACAAGAAGATTTTAATAAGAACCGCTAAAAGCCTGAAACGACCCGATCGTAGTGATGTTCATTATTTAATGATGACTCGACTGGCTCATATTGCTCAACCCATTTTAGAGCGTTATTACATGACTTTCGTGGTGTTGTGGGAAAGCGGTGAAACCCCCCTGAGTGAGTCAGAACTGGAGCAACGCTGCCATCTGGTTGCACAGAAAGTGTCCATGCTTTATGGCATCAACTCACCCGATTTTTTTGATCGCCATTTATTCGGACATTTTATCAACACTCTTTTTGAACTGGACTTTATTGAAAGAGATGAAAATGGCCACCTGCTGTTTCAGCAGTCATTCAACCAGGTGAATATGGATATTCGAATCCTGCTCAGCCTGGAGGTTAGAAGTACGATCTTACAATTACTAAACTCCAGTCATCACCATGACCTTGCTGATAACAGTTATCATTAAGCGGTCAACTTTATTTATTTATTTTGTTTCTATCTTATTCAAATAGTGAACAGGTAAGAGGTGTGAATACTCCCCCGGCCACCGGCCACCAGTCGGTGGTTTTAAGTTACGGCCAAAGGCGGAGAATTTACAGCTCTCAAACAGTGATTTTAAAGTTTCACTATTACTCTTAGAACCAGCTTTCTATGGCAGAGCGAGTAGGAATACCACCAGAATGCACCAGCTTGTCACCCACCATAACTCCAGGCGTTGACATCACTCCATAACTCATGATTTCACCCATATCTTCAACTTTTTCAAGTTCGACTTCGACTCCTTTGCTGCGTGTTATTTCATCAATCAACTGAAAAGTTGTTTTACAGTTGGCGCAACCTGAACCTAATATTTTTACATTTATCATTCCTATCTCCAGTTTAAATGATTGTTAGCAGCAACTTTGGCCACTCGCCGTTGAAGAACAGCAATTTGCTGCAGGTTCTAAGTCGATAACTACTTCCAACTTTTCATCTGAACTACAGCAACTTTCTTCTACTACTGGCTCTGGTTGATTCAACATCGCTTTTTCATCGAAAGCAAAGTCAACTTTCTGACTGGCTTCATCACGAATGTGACGGGCAATTTCGATGACCGCATTAATTTGATGTTCAGGTATACCCGCAGCTTTTAATTTATCCAGCTGGCATAAACCCATATCAGGATGACGTGAGGCAATGCCCGAAGCAAGTGAAACCATTGCAACAATTGATGAATGTAATTGAGGTTGAGTGGACAACTTATCTCTCCTTAATTTTGATTAAACGACTATAAAATTGAAACTCCATCCCACCAGTATAAATGAGATAGCTAATACTGAGGCATAAATTGCCAGTGCTGGCCAGCGAATAACTTTTCGCAGAATCAGCATTTCAGGTAGTGACAGTGCAGCAATACTCATCATAAGTGCCAGAGTCGTGCCTACGGCTACTCCTTTACCTAACATGGCTTCCGCCAGAGGAATAACGCCCGTTGCATTTGAATAAAGAGGGATACCCACAATAACCGCACCGGGTACAGCAAACCAGTTATCCGGTCCACCCAGGTTTTCTATCACCCAGGTTTCAGGTACATAACCATGAAACAGTGCGCCGAGCCCGATACCGGCAATCACCCATTTCCAGATTCGTTTAACGATGACAGTGACTTCACCCATCGCAAACAGGTGTCGTCCCCTTAATGAATTATCCTGTTCTATCATCTGCATTTCACCCATGCGAATTTTCCACACATAGTCTTCAACATATTGCTCCGGTTTGAATTTTTCCATCACCACGCCACCAACATAAGCCACCATTAAACCGGACATCACATACAGTGCAGCCAGTTCCCAGCCCAGCACACTAATGAGGATGACAGCCGCAACTTCATTAATCATCGGGGAAGCAATTAAAAAAGAAAATGTCACACCAAGCGGTATACCCGCTTCTACAAAACCAATAAATAGAGGAACAGAGGAACAGGAGCAAAACGGGGTCACTGCGCCTAGCAAAATAGCCAGACTACGAGCCAGCCATTTTGGTTTGCCACGAACATACTCTCGAACACGTTCAGCAGAAATCATCGCTCGTAATAGTCCCATAACATAAATAACGACTACCAGTAAAAAGAAAATTTTACTCACATCCATGATGAAAAACTGAACGCTCTGCCCCAGGCGACTGGAACTATCCAGCCCTAAAACCCCATAGGCAACCAGGTCTCCAAGCTCAATAAACATAGCGCTACTCTCTTTTCATACCAGGTTTTATAGATCAGCTTCCAGTTGCAGGTAAGTGCGATTAATATTCAACTTATGCCAGCTATCAAAATTCTGTAATTGTTTAAACTGACCTGCAGATTCCGCTAAAAGGTCAACCGTTTCATCCAGTTCTAACCAGTCTTCAAGTGCCTTGCTGACACCTGATATCAGGTATTTCAGGTAGTCACCTGTTTGCTGTTGGACCTTATTCAGGTCACTCACCGAGCCATGACCGGGAATAATGTAACCAGGCTTTAACTGCACCATTTTATTGAATGCTTTCAACCAGCTAGCTACCGGACTATAACTCTGAATGCCTAAAATCCTGTCTACATAGACAAGATCTCCAGTGAAAACAACTTGCTCTTCAGCTAACCATACATAGCCGTCACCGGGAAAATGACTGTCACCAGGAAAGTTAAGCTGAATGTTTTTACCGCCGAGAAGCAGCCTGTTATTAACTTCCTCCAAAACCCGGGTAGCCTGTAAAGGCTGGATATCATTAGCACGTTCTCTAATTGTATTTTTCAATCTTTCCAGATGAGTTTCAATATGCTTCTTCTGCTCTTCAACGGTTGAGCTTAAAGCAATAATTTCAGCCCCCTGCTGTTTAAAGTAACTGTTTCCTAACCAGCGGTGATCCTGGCTACCGGTATTAATAACCCATTTCACAGGCTTATCTGTTACTGTTGAAATACGCTGTTGAATCAGTTTTGCACCCGATGGTGAAGCCCCTGAATCAATCAGAATGACACCATCATCCACAACGATGAAACCCACATTATTATTTAACGCATGGTTGTCATAAGTTCTGGGACCTGTCTCTCCAATCAGAGCATAAACATTGTCAGTGACTTTGACTGTTTCTAATTCAAATGCCAGAACACTCTGACTAAGCAGTAACAAGCAAAACATGAACAGCCGGGATTTCAAGCTATAAATCATAGTCACCTGCATAAGGCTTCTCACCTTCTACCGTTGGCAGAGTCAGGCGATTACCCCAATGAGACCAGCCACCGTTATATAAACGAATATCTTTATAGCCAAGGCTTTTTAACTGAACATAGGCCAGACTCATGCGAAAGCCATCATGGCAATAAGCGTAGATGGTTTTATCCTTATCAATAGCGCTATACAATTCTGCAAGACCTTCTTCACTAACCCACTTTTGAGTTTCAGTGCCGTCCAGGCTGACGATATTAATCGCACCGGGAATATGCCCGGCCATAATAGAGTGCTGAATCACTTTACCCGTGTACATGTCATGTGGACGGGCATCCAGTAACACGATTTTTGAGTCGCGACGTGAGACAACATCATCATAAACATCATTCCATTCGATCACTTTACGTTGATCCAGAGCTTTTAAAGTCACCTTCCCCGGATCGACGGGTGTGGACTCCTTGGTTAATTCTTCAAACGCTGTCCATTCAAGCGTACCTCCCTCAAGAATTTTCACCTGATTCATAGTAAAACCGAATATATCCAGCAGAAAATAAACACGCGATGCCAGGGCTGTGCTGGAATCATCATATAGCACTACTGTTGAATCATTATTGATACCCCAGCTGCGTAACGTATCCTGAAATGCCTGCTGCGAAGGAATCCGCATAATGGGGTTACCCTGGTTATCGCCCAGATCTTTAAATCGCTGAACCTGTACTGCACCGGGAATATGCCCGATGGTGTAATAACGGTGCGGATGATAGCGAACCTCCAGAATCACCTGGTTGTCATCATCGATATGCTCGGATAACCAGTCAGCATCAACTAAAAAATTACGTTCAGCTAGCGCAGACAATGAAGTAAAAACGAGTATTAAACCTACGAGGGGTGAATAAAATTTCATAATCTCTCCAATTGAAAACACCTTTGAATTGACATCGTTTTAATAGAACAGGTAGACAGATTATACAGCTTCTGATACATACATCAATTCATATATACGTTTTTTCATATAATAAGATTAACGTAGTAAAAACAGGTATCAGCAACTGTTATGGCAGGCAATTGAAGAAAGTAAACTGAGTTGAGCCAGTTGCTTCTGGTCAGAATCAAAAGGCTCTACATTGATACAACCGGTATTAGCAGCTTTTATTAAGTCTTTTACCCACGGTGCTAAACCATTTGATATAGAGTAGAAAATCCACTGCCCTTCGCGTCGATCCGTTACCAGACCTGTTTTACGTAAAATAGCCAGATGGCGGGAAATTTTGGGTTGAATAATGTGTAAAGCTTCCGTTAATTCACAGACACAAAGTTCGTTATTCTGTTTAATAAGGTGCACGATTCGAAGTCGAGTGATATCGGAGAGTGCTTTAAGAACCTGCTCTGGCTGCATGATTTTCCTGTTAACTAAAGTATCGGGTCATCCAGTTGATCCCCTCTGTTAATTTATTTTAACATACGTTTAAACATATACAAATTTCGGCAATGTCGCAGGGTAGCTTTAGTTTTTCCCGGTAAAATTACGCATTTTACGCCTTTCCTGTTTATTGGGCCGATGATCCATCACTGGATGCAGCATGCGAGAAAGTTTACGTTGCTCGGCTTCTTTTTCTCGAATAGCGATACTTTTTTCAGTTTCGGTATACAAGGTTTGAGCGACGGAAGCAGAACCACGGCGACTGGAAAGCTGATCGACCACGACCTGAATTCGCTCGAAACCACGGTGAATTTCATAAACATCATTGAGTTTTACAGCTCTGGATGCCTTGATACGTTGTCCATCCAGGTGAACTTTACCACCATTAACGGCTGTACTGGCGAGGGCTCTGGTTTTGAAAAATCGAGCCGCCCACAGCCACTTATCAATGCGTACTTTATCGTCCGGCATTGGACCTCGCCCAGTTAAGCAGGTCATTCAAACCCATGGCACCCGGCTGACGAATGATTTCCTGACCATTTTTATAAATAGCCAAAGTTGGAATAGACTGGATTCGTAGTCGTCCAGCCAGATTTTGCTCCACTTCTGTATTGACTTTAATTAACCTGAATTGAGGTTCAAGTTGAGCTGCAGCCTGACTAAAAACAGGGGCCATCATTTTACAGGGGCCACACCAGGGTGCCCAGAAATCAACCAGTAAAAGCTGATCGCTTTTACTCACAAAACGATTAAAACCTGCTTCATTCAATTCCAGTGGCTGGCCGGTTAAAACAGGTTTTTTACATTTTCCACAGACAGGATTATCACCCATTCTGGCAACAGGCACATTATTGATAGAGCCACAGCTGGCACATATTACATGATTTTTTTCAGACATGATGGTCTCACAATTTCCAGTTTAAACAGTTCGCAGCAGTTTATTCACTTCCTCAATTTGCTCAGTAGCTTTATCCATAAAATAATGACCATCATCATCAAATTCCGTTAAACGCAGTTTTTGAATTACAGCAAGTTTCTGTAAGTCATCTACCGGTAACTCACCTTTTTGCTGCATGAATAACAGTCTGGCAGCAATAATCACATCACAGTAATCTATTGCTTCACCTGTATTCCGTGTCCAGTTATGAGACTGCTCTACAATTTCAATAAACTCCGGATCAAAATTCCATTCATGAAAAATCATGGTACTCACCGGCAATTGAAGGTTCTCGATGCTTTTTCCCAATAACTCTGTTGACTGCATCATAGATGGGTGCATATCGATATATTTCAATATCGGAATCAGCCCCAGGTTTTGAATCAACCCGCTTAACAGGGCTTGCTCTGGGTCCAGGTCTTCTGCCTGAGTCTGGGTAATAACAAATGCAATTGCAGCAATAGAAGTACTTTCATTATAAATATTCTGAATATAATTTTTAATTAATGTTGTTTGCGCACTAAACAACTTTTTAACCGATAAACTAAAACTTAAATTCTTGGTAGTTTCCAGACCCAACCGCCTAACCGCATCACGGACCGTTTTTATTTCTCGCCAGGTACCGTAAAGAGGGCTATTTGCTACCCTGACAAGTCGGGCACTCAGTACCGGGTCACTTTGCACAATCTGGATAATTTCAGAACTGCCTACATCCGGGTTATTAATAGCCTGGCGAACTTTTAAAGCGGCTTCGGGTAATGCGGGTAAATCCAGCTTTTTTTGCATAAATGCTTTTAAAAGATCCTGAAACAAGTCATTTTCAGACTGGTTTAAATTGACGACTTCAATTTCAACAGTAGCAGCCTGTGCCTGTGAATATAAGCCTTCAAAAAGAGCACGATCGACTTGCAGGATAATTCCATGACTGGTTAAAACTGCAGAATCTTCATCTAATGATTCATTAAATAATGGTAACAAAGCACGCTGTTCAAGGTGGGAGAATGTCTCTGTTACAAAACCGCCGGATAACAGCGAAACATCGCCTTCCAGTAAATAAATCAGCCACTCATGCTCTGAGGTTATTAACGTTCTGGGCTCAAGCTGAAGAATTTCAGACTTGGAGTACAAATAGTTTAGATCATTTGAATCAAGGTCGTTGAGAGGTTTAAGCTTCTTTCTCTGAGCGAAGTTTTCAACTATTGGGGTCATAACATAATCACTTGATAAATTTCATCACACGATCTGCCATCGAAAATCCACTCAACACTGCACCTTCAATGCGAGGAGAAGTGCACCAGTCACCACAGGCTCCAATGGATGACTGTTCGTCAAACAAGCAATCCTGTTCCAGCGTATTTATCGGTAAAGCATGTTTCCAGCAATGCACATTTGATGAAACCGGTTTCACCGCCGGAATATCACAGGCTTCTAAAAAAGCGTCTAATAATGAATGCATTACCCTGCCTCTAAAGCTTGCTGCATATTGCACTGACCACTCTGGCGACGCTTGAATGATCCAGCAATCTTCTTTAGCATTTATTGAATCAACACCCTGAAAACGAGAAATCCAGGAAGCAGGAGAGTTTAGCACAAAAGCAGCATCAAAAGGTATGTTCAATGGCTCTCCAAAATCGAACATTGCACTCCAGCAAATGGTCATATCAATCTTTTTGGCGGCAGATTTTATCGATTTCACGACACCGGATATATTTGCTACCTGATGTGCAGAAGTCGCCACTATTACAATATCAAATAAACCCTGATAACCACCACGATCATCAAACAATCGCCACTGACCATTTTCAGTTTTTTCAATTTCAATAATAGAAGTAGACAGTTTAACCCGGCAGTTATGAGCCAGGCTATCTGTCACTGCCTGCATATGAGGGTAACCAATATAGCGCTGAGTATCATCATTCAGGTTGAACAGCTGGCCTTTATCCAGCTCAACAATCCAGCCATCCCATGGTCGAATAATGCCAGCAGATTGCCAGGCTTTTACAATTTTTAAAAACAGAGGATTGGAGACCGTAAAATACTGCTCTCCATGATTGAAGCGATATTCACCAAACTGATAACGGCCCAGTCGGCCACCCACAAAAACAGATTTTTCAAACAATTGTACATCGGCAAAACCTTTTAAAGCCGTGGCACAGGTTAAACCGGCTAATCCTGAACCAATGATAGCTACACGAAAGTTACTGTCCGGGTCAGTCATTTTGATTTTTTGAAAAATCAGCAGCATAAAGTTTAATCCACTCTCTGGCTGCTTCCTCACTGCTTAACTGTCGACCTTCATGTCGCTTTACTTCAGATCGATAATGTTCAATGTGACAAATTTGCTCAATCATTCTCAGGCGGAATAATTCATTCGGGTCATCAAATTCCAGGCCTATTTCGAAGCCTTCAGGATTTTTTTTATTCCATACGACCTGACCACTAAAAGCATGATTTCTATCGAGCAGGGGGAAACTGATTTTTACCGTTTGGCCGTTGGGAATAGCCTGAGGTGATTTAAACGCAAGCCCTCCCAGACTCACATTATCCAGGCTTTCGCAAGGATGGATATATGGGTCATTATTATCCACCCAGTCCAATGATACCTTCAGAGGTACATCAGACGGGTGACGAATAAATTTTCTTAACTTTGATTTACTCTGCAATGGTTACCAGCATTTCATTGAGTTTATGCACAAAACTGGCTGGATCATCCAGTTGGCCACCTTCAGCCAGTATCGCCTGATCAAAAAGAATATCAGACCAGTCACTAAACTTATTGTCTGCTTTTTCTTGTTCCAGTCTTTTAACTATAGGATGATCTGTATTAATCTCAAGTATTGGTTTAGACCCGGGTAACTCATGACCGGCCTCTTTCATCAATCTCTGCATGTGCATTGCCATATCCTGATCATTTAACACGATACAGGCTGGAGAACTGGTTAAACGGGTAGAAATTCTAACCTCTTCAACTTTATCACCCAGAGACTCTTTCATGCGTTTGATCAAACCTTCAGACTGTTTGGCTTTTTCTTCCTGCTCTTTTTTAGACTCTTCATCATCCTTATCCAGGTCGAGTTCACCTTTGGCGACAGATTGTAGATGTTTTCCGTCATATTCAGTGAAATGAGAAGTTAACCACTCATCAACACGATCAGACAGTAATAAAACTTCGATGCCTTTTTTACGGAATATTTCAAGGTGTGGACTATTTTTAGCCGCAGAGTAAGTATCCGCAGCAATATAATAGATTTTATCCTGGCCTTCCGGCATGCGACTGATGTAATCATCCAGAGAAACATTCTGATCTTCTGAATCAACCTGCGTGGATGCAAATCGCAGTAATTTACCAACTTTTTCCTTGTTGGCGAAATCTTCACCCGGTCCTTCTTTTAATACCTTGCCAAATTCATTCCAGAAAGACTGATATTTTTCCGGATCATTTTTAGCCATTTTTTCCAGCATGGTAAGAATCTTTTTCACCGAACCATTACGAATGCTGTCGATGACTTTGCTGCTTTGCAGAATTTCACGTGATACATTCAAAGACAGTGAATTCGAATCAACCAGACCGCGTACAAAACGCAGATATTTCGGCATTAACTGTTCTGAATCTTCCAGTATGAAAACGCGCTGAACATACAGTTTGATTCCATTTTTGGATTCACGGTCATACAGGTCAAATGGAGCACGTTTGGGTAAGTACAACAAGGAAGTGTATTCGTTGGTACCTTCTACGCGATTATGAATCCAGCCAAGAGGGTCTTCAAAATCATGAGCGACATGCTTATAAAACTCTTTATATTCATCGTCTGTAATCTCACTTTTAGACAATGTCCATAATGCTGAAGCCTGGTTTACCGTCTCTTCTTCAATGGTAGTTTCCCCGCCCTCTTCTTCAGGCTCGGTCACTTTATCCATCAAGATGGGGAAATCGATGTGATCGCTGTACTGGGTAATGATGGAACGCAGTTTCCAGTCATTTAATAATTCATCTTCATCTTCACGTAAATGCAGCGTGATTTCTGTACCGCGAGCGGCTTTTTCTATGCTTTGAATATCGTACTCACCCTTACCTTTTGATGTCCAGCTAACACCGCTTTCTGCATCATCTCCCGCCTTGCGAGTTTTCAGCGTTACTTCATCAGCAACGATAAAAGAAGAATAAAAACCGACGCCAAATTGACCGATTAACTTGGCATCAGAAGATTCATCGCCAGTTAAAGAACTTAGAAAGGATTTGGTACCCGATTTTGCGATAGTGCCAATATGATCAATAACTTCATCGCGATTCATGCCGATTCCATTATCTGTAACAGTGATAGTTCTGGCTTCTTTATCAAAAGCAACTTTAACTTTTAATTCGCTGTCATCTCCATACAGGCTGTCATCTGAAACAGCCTGAAAACGCAGCTTGTCACAGGCATCAGAAGCATTAGAGATTAATTCCCGCATGAAAATTTCTTTATTCGAGTAAAGACTGTGGATCATCAAATCCAGCAGTTGATTAACTTCGGTTTCGAATCCCCGGGTTTCAGTTTTTGCTTCTACAGTCATCGCGTTATCCTTTGTTCAAATAGTGATTAGGGCAAATAGCCCGGTAAAATTGATCCACCCTATATGAGGATAAAAACATACAATTCAAGCCACTATTCTAATAACAGCTTCCAGTCTTTTAAAAGGTTAATTAATGAGATTTTTCGTGCTTTAATAACCATTGTTTGCGATCCAGTCGGTGTCCACCGGTTGCACCCTCATATCCTCCAATAGACTGTTTTGCAACAATGCGATGACAGGGAATTATGATCGGAATATGGTTACGTTTACAGGCCTGACCTACAGCTCTTGCTGCTGAGCCCAGAATTTCACTCACATCACCATAACTCAGCGTATGGCCGTATGGAATTTTCAGCATTTCATTCCATACTTTTTTCTGGAAATCAGTCCCCTGAATATTCACAGGTGGTGGATACTGTTGAGGCTTTCCGCAGAAATAGTGATCTAACCAGCTTTTTATTTCACCATCCGGTAACGGCTGTCGAAAAACATCATGCTGCTCCGGTTCATATTCCAGAGTTAGTATTTGTCGATTTTCAACGGTCAAATATAATATCGATAACGCTGACTGGTAGTAATAATGAAACCGGTCAGTCGACACTTTGTGTTAACCAGAGCTGCTGAATATTATGCTTCAACACCGAACGCCTGCCCGGCTCTTTGGTAATATCTAATAGTGATTGATACACCCGTCTCGCATCATCCACTAAACCGGCTTTCTGTAAACTTTCTGCAGCACTAAACCTGGCTGTTTGAGCCCAGGGATCCATCGCTTCAGGCCCGGCAAACATGGCTGACTGCAAATATAACAGGGCGGCTCTTTCATACTGTTTCAATGCTTTAAATGAATCTCCCATCCAGAACAAAATTTCCCGTCGTTGTCTCGGTTCTATGCCCAAATTCATTAATTGCCGAAAATGTTTAATCGCCTGCTCGTCAGCCTGTAGTATTTGCAGGTCAAACAGTATCTGCAAGATATGATCCGTATCCTGTTCAGTGGGGTTATTATACTGAGCGATCAGCTCAGTCAGCTTCTGATCTCCCTGCTTTAACTTGCCTCCCAGTAGCAGCACCCTGGCCTGTCGTAACGTCCAGTCAAATTCACGAGTATCCTGCGGAATCGAGTCCAGCCCGGACATTAAACGGGTGGCTTCGATGATATCAGCCTGTTTTAACGCCAGATCGGCTAACTGAAAACGTATCTCTACAGGAATAGTTTTCGCATTTGAAAACTGCTGACTTTGATTAAACAGTTGATCTATCAGCGTTTTATTGGTTTCTATTTTCAGGTCGAGAGTTTGTAAAAAAAATACAGCGGCCTGTTGCTGAATTTCTGCCTGAGCGCTATGGGTCATTAAATAAGCCAACAGGCTACGTGCTTTTACCGGGGTTATCTGTTTAGCATTTTCGGCCAGGTTCAACCAGCTTTGATCATCACCCACCAGTAGCTCACTTCTATTACCGACCAGATGCGCATAACGAAAATAGGCTTCCCATAACTGATCGGCATCTATCTTATACAAATTAATATTATCGGTGGCATCAAGGCTTAACCGGGCTTCAAGCGCAATCACTTCATTTTTCGGGCTGATACCTTTGGCGGCAACACTTGCAATAGACCAGTAACTGGCAAGCTGCTCTTCATCATCCTTGATCGAATCAATCCTCTTTTTAGCTAAATCCCACAGGGTCTGGGCATCATGCTGTTTATTCCTGTATTCAGCTAATAGCTTCATAAATAGTGATTGCCAGTCCAGCCGTGAAGACAGTAAGTCGATAGTCTCCTCGTAACGTTCCGCCTGCATTAAAACCCTGGCACGTAACAGTATCCATTCCCTGTTTTCCAGCCCGAAATCCTGCTGTAAGCGTAACATTGCAATTCGAGCATCATCGACGCGCTGTTCATTCAAATAAGTTTCAATAACCAGCTGGCGCCAGTTTTTATATTCATTCGAGCTCGCCGCACTTCCCTTCCACAATTGCTCTCTTAATAATTTTCTCGCCGTTCGATTTTGACCTAATGCAAGATAAGCTTTAACTTGATAAGTGGTCGCCTGTTGCAAAAATTGTTCGGGTAAGTCATTTGGCAAACCTTCAATTCGAACTAGCAAATCATCCCATTGCTTCCATAAACTGAGTATCGAATAGCGCTCCTGCTCCCACAGAATCCATTCGTATAAATCATCATCAACTCCGGGCTGGGCCTGGTCGAGCATCTTAAGGGTAAGAAATGGAGCCCCGGCTGCTGAAATATGTTTTAACGAGTCAAGTTGCTGATTAGCGGATAAAGAATGGCTAAAGAGCAGGAAAAATATAAAACTTATTAAAAAAGACTTATCTTTAATCATGCTGGAAAAATTAGTTAAGTACGAAAAAGTTCTGCAAGTTATTGGTCTGGCTAGCGTAATGATAAAATGCGATGTCACCTTATTGGTTTTCAGCATGGATGCTGTTATATCCCGAGTGCCGGAGCACAACAGCGTGAAAAGCACTTTTTTCATATAGCTAGACGAATCAAGAACTTGTGCAGACTTTCGTAATTCAACTGATTTATCCAGGATCATATATATAAGGCAAAAAAAAAGGTGTGTAGCCAGAGCATACACACCTTTTTATAAAATCTAAAATAACATTTTAAGACTATAACTTTTCCTTGATTCGAGCACCTTTTCCAGTCAAACCACGTAAGTAATACAGCTTTGAACGACGAACTTTACCACGACGTTTTACGTTGATTTCTGCCACTAGAGGGCTATGTGTCTGGAATACGCGCTCTACACCTTCACCATTCGATATTTTACGAACAGTAAATGCAGAATTAATTCCACGGTTTCGCTTGGCTATGACGACACCTTCAAATGCCTGTAAACGCTCACGATCACCTTCTTTTACTCTAACCTGGACAACAACTGTGTCACCAGGACCGAAAGCTGGAACGTCTGACTTTATCTGTTCAGCATCCAGTTCAGCAATTATTTTACTCATGATATTTCCTCATACTCATATTTCAATTCGTCACGAAACCGTAACTACTCGCTCCATTGATAAGTCTATGTAGACTCAGCAATAAATTCTTTAAGCAACTTCCTTTGCCTGTCATTTAACTCCATATTGTCCAGTAAGTCTGGACGGCTTTTCCAGGTTTTACCCAAAGCCTGCTTATCACGCCATTCTTCAATTAAACGGTGATTTCCGTTTAATAATACGTCAGGAACCTTAGCTCCATTGATCATTTCTGGACGCGTATAGTGCGGGCAATCCAGCAAACCAGCACTAAATGAATCTAATTCGGCCGAGTCTTTATGACCTAAGGCCCCCGGAATTTGACGGGTTATCGCATCGACACAAACCATCGCCGCCAGTTCTCCACCGCTGATGACATAGTCTCCAATCGACCATTCTTCATCCACTTCCTGTTGCAGCAGTCGCTCATCGATACCTTCATATCGACCGCACAAAAAAATCAGGTTTTCCCATTTAGCTGCCTGATTGATCAGCTTTTGCTTTACCAGACGCCCCTGAGGACTCAGGTAAATAAGCCTGGCACCTGGATTTTGCAATCTAACGGCAGCAATACAGGCCTGTAATGGCTCCACTTTCATTAACATTCCGGGGCCACCGCCATAAGGGCGATCATCTACCGTTCTATGTTTATCCTTCGTATAATCACGAGGATTCCACAATGTTAATTGCAACAATCCTTTTTCTGCTGCTCTACTAACCACACCGTATTCAATCACTGTCTGAACCAGTTCAGGAAACAGTGTAATGACATCAATACGCATGGCTAATTAATCTTCATGGCTCTGCATTTACAATTTATCGTCGTTGCGTCATTTTCGTAGACGGAATTAAAAATCTGCATCCCAGTCGACAACAATCTGTTGTTTAGCCAGATCAATGCTCTTGATAACTTCATCCATGACATAAGGAATTAATCTTTCTCTGTCACCCTGTACCACCATCACATCATTGGCACCGGTTTCCATCATGTGGTCAATAACACCGAGTTCTATATCAGTCGTTGTTTTAACCTGTAACCCCGTTAACTGATTCCAGTAATAATCACCTTTTTGTAACCGGGGTAACTGAGACTTTTTGATAAAAATCTTGGCGCCGATTAATTCATCCGCCTGATTTCGATCAATAACACCCTCAACTCTGGCAATTACATTCTTTCCCTGACTATTGCCGGAAATTTTAACTGTTGTTTTAAGTCCATGATGTTCAATCATCCACGGACTATACTTTACAATATTTTCTATGGGGCTGGTGTGTGAAAACACCTTAACCTGCCCTTTAACACCATGCGCTCCAACAATATGACCTATTTCAATCAGGTCATCATCACCTGCAAACATACTGTTGACAGAAAATCTGGACTATTATTACGCTGCTTTAGCGACAGTTTTAAGCAGAGTCGCAACACGATCCGAAGGTTGAGCTCCTTTAGATACCCAGTAATCAACTCGATCAGAATCCAGGCGTAAGCCTTCAGCATCACCAGTAGCACCAGGGTTATAAAAACCAATACGTTCGATATAACGACCATCACGGGCACGACGACTGTCACTCACAACGATGTGATAAAACGGACGTCTTTTAGAGCCACCACGAGCCAAACGAATAGAAACCATAAATATAAAACCTCTTAGCTGTCATCAGACAATAGCAAACCGCCTAACCAGCGGGTCAGGAAACCGAGTATTGTACCCATATAGATTAGTTTGTGAAGAGCCTAGAGAGGATATTTAGCGTAAATTGGAAAATAAATGATACCAGGTACGTTTAAAAGGGCATTCCCGGTGGCATCTTGCCTTTCATCGCCGACATCATTCCACGCATAGCACCTTTATTGCCCATTTTTTTCATCATTTTTTGCATTTGCTTATGCTGTTTAAGCAAACGATTAACATCCTGTATCTGGGTTCCCGATCCATTTGCAACGCGACGTTTACGCGAGCCATTGATAACTTCAGGTTTACGGCGCTCCAGGGGAGTCATCGAATCGATGATCGCTACCATACGTTTCATCTGCTTTTTATGCTCAGGATTTTCCAGTTGCTTGGTGATATTTCCACCCATGCCGGGTAACTTATCAACCAGGCTGGATAATCCCCCCATGTTTTCCATTTGGGTAAACTGGTCTCTCAGGTCTTCAAGGTCAAAACCTTTACCTTTGCGAACTTTTTGAACCAGCTTTTTCGCTTTATCCTGATCGACCTTTTGATGTGCATCCTCGACCAGAGAAAGAATATCGCCCATCCCCAGGATTCGAGAAGCGATTCGATCGGGGTGAAACACTTCCAGTGCTTCGGTTTTTTCACCGGAACCAATAAATTTAATGGGTTTGCCGGTAATCTGACGCACGGATAATGCCGCACCGCCTCTTGCATCACCATCTGTTTTGGTCAGCACCACACCCGTTAGAGGCAAGGCATCACCAAATGCTTTAGCCGTATTAGCCGCGTCCTGGCCGGTCATACTGTCTACCACAAACAGGGTTTCTGCCGGTTCGGCCACTTGATGAATAGCTTTAATTTCATCCATCATCTGTTCATCGATATGCAGACGACCCGCCGTATCAACAATCAGGACATCTGCATTTTGTTTTCGTGCAGCATCGACGGCTGCTTTGGTAATTTTTACCGGCTTTTGCTTTGATTCACTGGGGAAAAACACCGCATTCACTTCACCTGCTAATGTTTTTAACTGCTCTATGGCCGCTGGACGATAAACGTCAGCACTGACCACCATGACATGCTTTTTTTCCTGCTCTATTAACCTTCGGGCTAATTTTGCAACTGTGGTCGTTTTACCCGCCCCCTGTAAACCAGCCATCAGGATGACCACGGGAGGTTTATTATTTAGATTAAGGGCGTCATATTCAGCACCCATGACCTTAACCAGCTCATCATTCACCACTTTCACCAGGGATTGCCCCGGTGACAGGCTATTTAGAACATCCTGTCCCAGCGCTTTCTCCCTTACCTGGTCGATGAAACTTCGTATTACCGGTAAAGCCACATCGGCTTCCAGCAATGCCATACGAATTTCACGCAGAGTATCCTTGATATTGTCTTCAGTCAGGCGGCCCTGGCCTCGTAAATTTTTTACCGTGCGACTAAGGCGTTCAGATAAGTTTTCAAACATAGGAATTGATATTCAGTAAAATTAGGGAAGCAGTATACCCGATTCGATTGTAAATTCTCGAGATAGTATTATTCCTGCCGGGAAAAATATCCATGGCTAACAGGATTCGCATCTATTTTTTATTTTTGTCGCTTCAACTTGAGAAAACTGAAGACTTTAACAGGTTACAGGAAATATGCCCGTTTTGTTACAGCTTGAACACTTCTCCGCCTGATAATCTATTGACCGAAAATTCAGGCATTGCATTGACACACTCCTGGTAAATTAAATTTTCATCACCCGGCTTAAAATGGGTAAGCCATATTTCCGGACGATGATTCAATTTTTTAAGATCTGCGGCCAGTAATTGAGGACAGTAGTGTTTTGATATCCGGCTAATTTCCATATCAAGGTTGGCAAAAGCTGATTCTACAAAAAACAGGTCAATATTGTCATACTCATTCATGCTTGACCATAAGGTATCATTAGTCGTGGTATCACCACTAAATACAACAGTGCCTCTACGACTTTTCACACAATAACCAACACTCGGTACAGTATGGTTAACAGGGATCATTTCGATTTCGCGGTGTCGAAGAGTAATTTTATCCCCCGGCTTCATTACATCAAAACGAATACAGGGATTATCTTTATTGGGTAATTCAGAAAAATCAGGCCAGATAACCCAGTTAAAG
>JAAEMR010000246.1 GCA_024225395.1 Gammaproteobacteria bacterium | reverse complement strand
TCATAAATTCGACTTATTTCCAGTTCAACAAACCTGCATTATCATCATGCTTTTTTTAGTCCCCATAAAATGAACGTGTCCCAACAAAACCACCAATGAGGAATACAACCATCCCGACTGCCGGTTATATTTTTCTGATTAAAACCAGTTTAATCGCTCATTAATTTTTCAACAGTTTTAACCCCGTCCGCTGTAATCACAACTGTGTATAATCCCTTTGGAAAACCTGAAACATTAAATTGTATGGTATCTGAGGAAATGCTTTGCCGGTCAACAAGATCCCCATAGGCATTGAACAATGAGCATAAAATATCGCCTGCCGGGGCATCAGACAATTCAATGGTCAGAAAGCTGTTTGCCGGGTTGGGGTAAACTTTTACGCTGAACTCTCCGGTTTTATTCGGGCTCACATCAATTGGCTCCGCCAGACCATTTTCCAGGGTGATGCCATTTATCGATTCGGCATTGGACGTTGCCACTTCTGCCGACTTAGTGAAATGATCATTGGTGTAATAAATATTACCATAATTATCCAGCGCCCATATATTATTCCTGCTGCCCGCTGATACAGCATTCCATACGTGACCGTCGCCCTTACCCACCTGTTGCCATTCATTCTTATCCCAATTCCTGTAATAGATTTTGCCGGCGCGGTTTACTCCCCAGACTGTACCATCGGCTGCTACTGAAACCTGTCTAAGCCTTCCGGGAATATTCTGCCATCCGCTATTGTCAGCTTTCCTACGATAGATTTCGTTTTTTGTATTTACGCCCCAGACAATACCATCGCACGCTACTGAAATCTGTTTAAGCAGGCCGGGAATCTTCTCCCAAGCACTATCATCATCTTTCCTACGATAGATTTCGTTTTTTGTATTTACTCCCCAGACAGTACCATCGGCTGCTACAGAAACCTGTATAAGCGAGCCGGGAACAGACCCCCAGTTTTTAGCAACATCATTCCAGTGAAAGATTTCGGTATAGTTATCTATTCCCCACCTAACATTGTTGGAGCCATGTGATATTTGTTCCAGGTGGCCGCAAACCTGCGTCCAGCCATCATCATCTTTCCTGCGCCAGACTTCGTAATCTCTGTCTACTCCCCACACATCACTATCGGAGCCATGTGATATTAGTGTCAGATTGCCCAGATTGCCTGAAACCCTCTGCCAGCCAGTATGATATTCATCCTTCCTGTAATAGACTTCGCCATTGCTGTTTAAGCCCAGGACAGTACCATCGGCCGCTGCGGAAACCTGTGTAAGCAGCAAGCCGCCAATGCGATCCCACGCACTATTATCATGTTTCCTACGAAAGACAACGTTATCATGGTTTACGCCCCAGACCATACCATCAACTCCGACAGAAACCTGTACAAGCAAGCCGGCAACCCACTGCCAGCCACCATTATCATCTTTCCTGTAATAGATCGCGTTCCTTTTATTTACGCCCCAAACAGTACCATCGGCCGCTGCGGAAATCTGTACAAGCCTGCCATCCATCTTTTGCCATTCAGTATTATCATCTTGCTTGTAATAGACTGTCTCGACGTTCTGTATGCCCCAGATAGTACCAGCGCGTGCTACCGAAACCTGCTTAAGTGAAGGCGCGTCAGCCATCTGCTCCCAGTCATCATTATCATTATTCTTGCGATAGACTCTATCATAGGCATCTACGCCCCAGGCAGTACCATCGGTCGCTATGGAAACCTGCTTAAGCTCCACGTTGGACCCAATCTCCCAGGCACTATGATCCTTGCGGTAGATTTTCCCAGTATTGGTTAAGCCCAAGACAGTACCATCCTTGGCTACCGAAATGTCTTTAAATTTAAGTTCACCATATGCCTTTATCCACTGAGTGTGACCGGGAATACAGACCAAGAGGGCGAGTAGCCCCACGAAAAGCCCTTTTCCCAGTGACCATTTAGAATATTTCCCAGCTAGCGGGTTTTTCCTCCCGGGAAATTCATTCACATGAGATCCGCTGATCCCTGTCGTTTGTTTTAGTGAATGAGCATTCATTTTATCCCTCCTTTTTTTGTTAAATTTATATTGAAATTGATTCTAACAAGTCACTTTTTCACTTTTGATTCAAAAAAAACCTATAACCTTATAGCAAAATTTCTTAAGCGTCCACAAAATTATAATATTTTCTTAAATCATCACTATTTATCCTTAAATCCGCAAATACTTATCAGATTTCTATTATTTAAACACATCACACATGACACACATCTAATTATGTCCATAATTGCATAAAGCAAAATACGAAAATACATATTCCCATTAGAACCTTATGACATGCGAATTATTGTTAATAACCATGAGTCTTAAAG
>JAAEMR010000245.1 GCA_024225395.1 Gammaproteobacteria bacterium | reverse complement strand
GGGTCACAGATTAGAAAAAAGGGAGCATTTGCTCCCTTTTTTTTTATATTATATTTATACGGGAAATATAATATAAACTATTCTTTATCTGAATAAATTATAAATTAAAAGGAAAACAGCATGCCTCTCAGTATTGTTATTCTTGCCGCCGGCAAAGGCAGCAGAATGAAATCGAATAAACCTAAAGTAATCCATGATGTGGCTGGTAAGTCGATGCTTCAGCACGTTGTTGATACCAGTAAAAAATTAAATCCTGAACAGATTATCGTCGTCATAGGGCATGAGTCTGAGCAGGTAACTGATGTTATGCGGGGACAGGATTTAATTTTTGTAGAACAGACAGAACAGTTAGGAACAGGTCACGCAGTTTTACAATGCAACGATGAGCTTAAACCCGGTAATGATATTTTAGTTTTATATGGAGATGTTCCTTTAATTAAACTTTCAACTTTAGAAGAGTTAATCAATAAAGGCAGGGAAGATAACGTGGTTTCTCTATTAAGCTTTAATGCAGACAATCCCACAGGCTATGGCCGCATAGTGCGGGGAAAAAATGGCAATGTTAGTGCGATAGTTGAACAAAAAGATGCCAGTGAAGAGGTTTTACGAATAACAGAATCTAACTCTGGAATTCTATACATGAAAGGCAGTGAGTATGGAGAATTATTGTCTGATTTAGATGCGGACAATGCTCAACAGGAGTATTACCTGACAGATGTTGTAAAACATGCTGTTAGAAAAAACCATAATGTAGACGCAGTCATTTGTGATGATGAAACTGAAGTTTTAGGTGTGAATAATCAACAGCAACTGGCTGAAATTGAAACTATCTACCGTTGTAGAGCTGCAACTAGACTGATGGATCAGGGCGTTAAACTGGTCGACCCGACAAGAATAGATATCCGAGGTAAGGTTTCTGCGGGTCACGATGTTGTGATAGATATTAATTGTATCTTTGAAGGTAATGTTGAGCTGGGTGATGGCGTTGAGATTGGTGCAAACTGTGTGTTACAGAATTGTAAGATCGGTAACAATTCTAAGGTGCAACCCATGAGCATTATCGATCAATCAGAAATTGGTAGGGATAATTCAATAGGACCCTTTGCTAGAATTCGCCCGGAAACCAAAACTTTAGATAAAGCTAAAATTGGTAATTTTGTAGAAGTCAAAAAGTCATTAATCGGTGTAGGAAGTAAGGTTAGTCACCTGACCTATATTGGTGATACTGAGATGGGTGAGGATGTAAATATTGGTGCTGGAACCATAACCTGTAATTACGACGGCGCTTTTAAGCATAAAACTATTATCGAAGACGGTGTTTTTGTGGGCTCTGATACACAGCTGGTAGCACCTGTTCGAATAGCAAAAAATACAACTATTGGTGCTGGATCAACTATAACTAAGGATACTGCCGTAGGTAAGTTGGTCTTCTCCAGAGCAAAACAGGTCAGTATTAGCGGTTGGATAAGACCCGCAAAAAATAAATAACAGTAATACCAAATAGATTTAAGAGAATAAAATATGTGTGGAATAGTAGGTGCGTTAGCGCAACGTGATGTCAGTTCAATTCTGGTGGAAGGTTTACGGCGATTAGAATATCGGGGATATGATTCTGCTGGTATCGCCGTGATCAATGATTCTGGACTGGAACGATTCAGATCTGTTGGTAAAGTTCAGCAGATGGCCGAGAAAATCCCTGGAGATCAAAAAGGTCGTTTAGGCATTGCACATACCCGATGGGCGACTCATGGAGAACCCTCTGAGCATAATGCTCATCCTCACTTCTCGAATCAAAGAATTGCAGTTGTTCATAATGGGATAATTGAAAACTATAAAGAGTTAAGAGAAGACTTAAAAAGCCAGGGTTATGAATTTAGCTCGGAAACCGATACAGAAGTTGTTGCTCATCTTGTAGATAGCTTTTATACGGATAATTTATTAAGTGCTGTCCGGCAGGCAACAGCGAAACTGGAAGGCGCATATGCTCTTGCGATAATAGCACTGGATTCTGCTGATGAACTGGTAGCATGCCGAAAGGGAAGTCCGCTCGTTCTGGGTGTAGGTTTTGAAGAAAATTTTGTGGCGTCTGATGTTTCTGCGTTACTGCCGGTTACAACTCGGTTTCATTATCTAGAAGAAGGTGATTACGCCGTTTTAAAAGGCAAAGGTTATCAAATTTATAATTCAGATGGCGATGAAAAAGAGCTGGATATCAATGTCTCTGAACTAACCAGTGATTCCATTAATAAAGGTAAATTTCGGCATTTCATGCTGAAGGAAATATATGAGCAGGCCTCTGCAGTTTCCGATTGCCTTGAAGGAAGAATTACGGATAGTGATGTTCTGGACGCTATATTTGGACCGGGTTCAGATGAAATATTTAGCAAAGTAGAAAACATCCAGATCATAGCCTGTGGAACCAGTTATCACGCAGGTTTTGTCGCTAAATACTGGCTGGAAGATATATTATCCATTCCCTGTCAAATTGAAGTAGCCAGTGAATTCAGATACAGAAAGGCGGTTGTACCTAAAAATACGCTTTTTGTAACGCTTTCTCAGTCAGGAGAAACGGCAGACACGCTAGCGGCTTTAAGGGATATTGAAGGTAAAAATTACTGTGGAAGTCTGAGTATCTGTAACGTTCCCGAGAGCTCTTTAGTGCGTGAATCTGATCTGGTGCTGATGACTCGTGCAGGGCCGGAGATAGGAGTTGCATCAACTAAAGCTTTTACCACTCAGTTAGTTGCCATGTTACTCATGGTCTTAACCATCGGTAAGAAAAAAGGAATGGATGACTCTTTACTCAAAGAAATAGTAACCGAGCTAAATGAGCTACCGGCTAAACTGGAAAGTCTGCTTAAACTGGATGATAAAATTAAAGCCGTAGCAGAGGATTTTATTGATAAGAATGATACGTTATTTTTAGGCAGGGGAGAGCATTACCCGATTGCAATGGAAGGCGCATTAAAGTTAAAAGAAATTTCCTACATACATGCTGAAGCATACCCTGCTGGAGAATTAAAGCACGGTCCACTGGCTCTGGTAGATGCAGATATGCCAATCATCGTGGTT
>JAAEMR010000244.1 GCA_024225395.1 Gammaproteobacteria bacterium | reverse complement strand
CTTTTTAACTGTTGTTAACCAGACATGTCGATATATTCCAGAACCTGTATACCAGCGACCACTAGGTGATTGACTGTTATCAACCCGAACAGCTATCACATTGTTTTCTTTGTTTAAATAATCGGTAATATCATAACTGAAACTGATATAACCATAAGGACGTTGACCGAGTGAATGACCGTTTACCCAGACTTCACTATTCATATAAACGCCATCAAATTCAATCTTAAGGCGTTTGTTGTTCCAGTTATCATTCCATTTCAGATGCTTGCGATACCAGCCTGTACCCGTTGGTAAAAAACCACCTGCAATCCCTGCTGGGTTATCTTTACTATACTCACCTTCGATACTCCAATCATGAGGAAGATTTAATGTTCTCCATCGACTGTCTTGAAAATCAGGCCGTTTTGCATCAGGCTCGTCGCCAAGATAAAACTGCCAATTGCTATCGATACTGGTGTGAGTTCGAACAGCCTGATTTTGTTGTTCTTTTTCATAGCCTGAAGTGTTTAT
>JAAEMR010000243.1 GCA_024225395.1 Gammaproteobacteria bacterium | reverse complement strand
ACGATATATGAGCACGCAAAAGCGCTAGCTTTTTCAATGAATGAGCAACAAACGGATCAGAACCAAGCATTTTATAGCACTTTAAAAGACGAATTGGCTAAAGTTATAGCTAGTATCCGACATTCCGCAGCATTTTTAGGAATAAATTTCTTGATAGATGCTGCCCATGCAATTAATGATAATACTGTTCCTCTCCTCCACATTGAGGACTAATTGTTGCTCGCCACTGATTGTTAATACATGAATACCTTGAAAGCAAAAGAACACCCAGCGAGCAGTGGGATTTTGGCACGGTTTGTATTTTAAGTTGGGAAAATATACCGACTGAGCCTTTAACTCTCTTCTGATTTTATGCTCCAATGCGGCATAAACCATTAAGCAACACGTCATTACCATCAGTAGTGCTTCAATCCTTTCTGGCTTTTTCAAATAAAGAGACGAGGTTAAAAAGTCAGGACTCTTTAGGAATCTAAAGCCCTTTTCTACACTTTGTTGTGATTTATAAAGGCTAAGCATTTTCTCCATCGTTAGTGTTTCACTCAAGTCATTGGTGGCTAACATAAACATGCCTTTTTCCTGTAACCGCTGTTGTCTCTTTGATAGCACCGAATACAGTTGCCCTGTTATTTGATATTCATAACTATCTGGTTGTTGATTTAGTTTAGGACGACCACTCTGTTTGAAGACACTATGCTTGAGTATGTCGCTATCGCTCATTGCAATAATTTCTTTATGTGCTTTTAACCATACTTTTAATGCCTTATCTGCATCTAGTGAGCAGGAAAAGCGCTGGCGACTGAGTTTTTTGAAGGACTTAAACGCTGCACTTGACTCTTTTTCCATACGTTTATCTAACGTATGTTGCTCTCGTTTTTTGGCTTGCTCACTTTCAATTAATAACCAACGTTGTTTTACTTCACCGTATTCTGAGCTGAGCCATGCTCCGCGGTATCCGTTATCCAGTGGTTCAAACGTGAGACTAGCTTGCTCAGCAATGGCGTTTTTTACTTGCTTTAATTTTTGCGGAGCACGAGAAATAAATAACTGTTTTTGCTCATCAAGAGACTGAATACTTTCTGCGGTGTAAAGAGCGGCATCAGCAATAAAGTATTGGCAATCTTGAGCGGCTTTTAAACTGCTAATGTGATGCTTAACAATATTTTTAAAGCCTTGGTTGTCATTAATATTGCCACTGGCTGCTTGCATATACACAGGAATGCCCGCTTTATTTTCAGTAATTAAGTTGAGGACGACTTGGTTCAGCTCAGGACGGTGATCACGGCTATAGCCACGTACTAATTTAACAGCTTTACTCTCGTCGTCATGTTCATAATTGCCATCTACATGAATACTGGTCGAGTCTAAGTTAATGCCTTCGCAGGGAAGCTCTAAGTGCTGAACAACGCTAGCAGACAGCATTTGATAAATATCGGAAACACCCGCTTCATAAAGTTGGTCAAGGCAACGCCCTAGTGCATCATCATTAATATATTCAGCTTTGATGCCTTTGCCTAACAAGCGTTCAACGGGACGGTCTCTGAAATATTCTGGATACATATGCAAAGTACGACCAACAAAACCAAGACCATTTAAAATCATGGCTTCAACGAGTTGACCATAAGAAATGAGTTTATCGTCACTTTGCTGAGGAAGTGCTTGATCAATAAGCTTGGCAATACCAAGCTCTTTGTTCATGCCAGAAATTAAACCTAAATGATCAAGACCCTTTGTTGAATATGCTGCCATTATTTTTCCATCACCCAAAGATAAGTAATAGATCAAATATGGCGATCTGCGTCAAGCTTTTTTAATTAAATTTTTAGGTGCGGAAAGACAGCTTTAATAATTAAAAAATTAATATTCCAGTTAAATTTTTAAATATATTATATCTCATCTTCCGCACCTATTTTAAGAATACATTTTCCTGTAATTACCACCTAAACAATCAATAATAACTTGCTGTCGCTCTTTCCAATTAACTATCATTGGAGTCTGATCTTTTAAATAAATAATGGTGACTCCTTGGAAGCATTGAAATACCCAACGAGCGGTTGGGTTTTGATAAAGCTTTTTCTTTTGATCTGGAAAATAGAGCGACTTTTCTTTTAATTTTTTACGTATTAGATGCTCTAATGAAGCATAAACCATCAGGCAAGTTGTCATGACCATTAACAAAGCCTCGATTCGTTCTGGTTTTTTTAAAAATATTGAGTTAGTTAAAAAATCAGGACTTTTTAAAAAGCGAAACCCTTTTTCAACCGATTGCTGCTCTTTATAAGTGCTAAGCATTTTCTCCATAGTCATGTCTTCACTTAAATCATTGGTCGCTATGATAAATAAACCAAGCTGCTGGATTGCATCCGCTCTTTTCTTAAGTGGAATAAAAAGACTACCTGTTATTTGATATTCTATGCGCTCAGGCATTTGCCCTTTTTTCGGTTGACCTTTCTTGCCATATATTGGCAGGCGAATTATTTCTTCAATAGCATCACTATACGTCTGCTTTTTTCTCCATAATTCAAGCGATTGTTGCGCGTCGTCTTCACAGGCAAACCTTTGCTGTGAGAGTTTTTTGAATGTTTTACGCTCTACCTCTGCTTTTTTTAGCATACGTTTGGTTAAACTATATGCTTCTCGTTTTTTTGCTTGCTCACTACGAATTAAAAGCCATTTTTGTTTAACATCACCGTAATTAGAGCGGTGCCAAACACCTGAGTAACCATTGCCAATATCGGTAAAATCAAGCGTTGATGATTGCGCTATTAATATTTTTGTCTCTTTTAATTTTTGTGGTACGCGTGTGATAAACAACTGCGATAATTTATCCAACTCGATAATGGTTTCTTTTACATACAAAGCCGCATCTGCAACGAGATAACGACGAGATTGCGCTGCTTTTAAGCTTTTTATATGCGACTTAACGATCTCTTTAAATCCTTCCATGTCATTTATGTTACCACTTGCAGGTTTCATGTAGACAGGGATCCCCGATTGATTTTCACAAATGAGATTGAGTACGACCTGATTCAGCTCAGGACGATGATCGCGTGAATAACCCTTAGTAATTTCGATATGATTAATGTCATCATCACTATCACATAATTTTTGTACACCATCATAGTGAAAACTTGTTGAATCAAGGTGAACTGAATTACATGGCAACTTTAAATGCTGAACAACGGCTTCACCAATATTCTGGTACAGTGGTGAAACACCATGCTCATACAGAGCATCAAGGCAACGACCTAGCGCATCATCATTGAGATACTCTGGTTTAATGCCCGGAGCGATAAGGCGCTCTAATGGTTTGTCAGAAAAATATTCGCTATACATATGCAGCGTTCTGCCAGTAAATCCTAACCCATTGATGAGCATAGCGACAAACAGGTTACCAAAACTAATTTGACGATGCTCAGATGTGCCCAATGCTAGGTCAATAATGTGAGCAAGATCAATTTCTTTGCAAAAGCCAGCTACTAAGCCATGATGTTCAAGTGATTTGGTAAATGGGTAAGTCATGATTTATCTCTTTCAAAAGAAAGTAATAGATCAAAAACAGAGATCGGCGTCAATGATTATTTGCATATTAGCTCAAATAAATAGGTGCTGTTAATGTAGATCAATAAATTAAGGATCAAAGTAATGGTTAATCAAGTGCGGAATGACAGTTATATTCAATGTTTTTTTAAAAAGCCAAATCACATATTCACTTAGCTTTTAGTGAGCTTACGGCAGCCTAGCTCAACTTCCACTTTTTGATCTGATTTAATGTTAGCAACCTTCATCACTAGGATGCATTCATGTCAAACAAAGATCAATTATCAACCGTCGTTAGCGCCTTTGAACACTGGCGCAGCAACCGAATTGGCCGTCAAGTGCCAACACCTAACGCATTGCGTGAACAAGCCGTCGCATTACTCAATCATTATTCCTCTAGCCAAATAACATCTGCACTAAGGATCAGTGGCAGTCAGCTCAAGCAATGGCGAAACAGTGCTGTGCCCACCGAGACAAAGCCGCAATTTGTTCATTTACCTATGTCAGACTCATCAACACATCCTCGAGTAAAGGTTGAGCTGTGCTTTGTCAGCGGTGATCAGATGCATTTATCTGGCGTTGTTGATAGTGACATGCTCATCTCACTTGTT
>JAAEMR010000242.1 GCA_024225395.1 Gammaproteobacteria bacterium | reverse complement strand
CCGGCATCTGGATATCCATTAAAATCAGGTCAGGTACCTGCTCAACGGCCTGGTGGACAGCTTCATAACCGTCATGGGCGACCAGAACATCGTAGGATTTATTTTCCAGGTAAACCTTCATGGTATTAACAACGGATTCATTGTCATCCACGATCAGAATTCTGGCACCGGCTGAATATGAGTCGGCATCATCTGTGCCAGGAATCCCTCCAGCTGTTTTTATTCTTGTAATTTTATCATGTCTTAACCCTGAATTATTGTCCAGTGGCAATGTCACAGTCACCCGGGTAAATTTACCTTTTGCACTATCTATACTCACGCTGCCCTGATGCAGCTCGGTTAGTTTCTGCACCAGGACCAATCCAAGACCTGCGCCGTCGTGGTTGCGGGTGAAGCTACCGTCAACCTGGACAAAAGGTTTGAACAGTAGGGCCATTTCTTCTGGAGCAATTCCGATGCCTGTATCCTGGACCGTGAATTCAACCTGATCATCATCCGGTAAAATGGTGACCCCCAGGGAAATTTTTCCGCTTTCTTGTGTGAATTTGACCGCATTGTCCAACAGATTTACCAGGATCTGTTTTAAGCGAACCGGATCAGCTGTGATGATATCCGTGGAACAGTCTAACCTTAATGAGAGATTTTGATCCTTTTTTCCTGCCATTTGAGATATCATCTGCAGACTGCTCTCACATACCTTCTTGACGGACATCTGGTCTGGATAAAGTTGCATTTGACCGGCATTGATTTTTGAAAGATCCAGGATATCGTTAATCAAATCCAAAAGATAGTGGCCACTATCTTCAATGGTTTGCAGTGATGTCTCCTGTAAATCGTTAAGCGGGCCGTAGACTTTTTCGATCAGTGCTTCCGACATCCCCAGAACTGCTGTCAATGGGGTTCTAAGCTCATGGCTCATGTTGGCCAGGAACTCATCTTTCAGGCGGTTGGCACGGATCAGATCTGAATTGCTCCGGCTCAGTTCGGTGGTGCGTGTTGCAACCAGTTTTTCGAGACTGGCCTGCCTGTTTCTCAACGCAGCCTCTGCCGTCTTCAGATCTGTGATATCTGTTATGGTTCCAACCCAGCCTTTAGTGTCTGGAAGTTTGGTGGCAATGCAAAGCACCCAGACAGTTTTCTGGTCCGGCGTAATAAAACGAAATTCGGATCTGTAAGTATCCACACTTTTCGTTGTTGCAGCAAGATACCAGCCATCTTTAACGTCTTGTAAATCATCGGGATGAATGGCTCTGGACCATCCACCTCCCAAGGCCTTTTCAGCTGAAATACCGGTAATCTCTGACCAGCGAGAACTGACATAAACATTATTTCCCTCCATATCCGTCTGCCAGATGCCTGATGGGGAAATCTGCGCCAGCATCTGCAGCTGATCTTCCACCTCTTTGCGTTGGATCCTGATCTGCTCAATTTCAGTAATATCCTTGTCTGCACCACGGTAGCCCTGCAGATTTCCATTCTCATCAAAGATGGGAACCGCATTGGTAAGCAAAGTCACTTCCTGTCCGTTCCGGTGAAGGTTGATATTTTTCAGATCAACAATCGGCTCTTTTTTCAAAACTCTCTGTTGAAAAATGTCTTTGACCCGTTTTGCCTCATCCGCCGGCATCAGGGACCACGCTGGCTGTCCAATAAGCTTATCAGGGGCGTACCCCAGCAATTCTTCGGCTTTGCCGGATGAAAAGGTATATCTTCCACTTATATCAGTTTCCCAGATCCAGTCGGCCGCACAGAAAAAAGCATCCCGGAACCGTTTTTCACTATCCCGCAGTACCTGTTCAGCATCCTTGAACCGGGTGATATCCTTGTCTGTTCCGATCATCCGCAAGGGATTTTTATCAGCATCCCATTCAATTACTTTGCCGCGATCAAGGTTCCAGCGATATTTACCGTTTTTTAGCTGCAGCCGGTTTTCACATTCAAAGAGTTCTGTTTCTCCGCTTAAATGCTTTTCAAGGGTTTCCTGAAGCCTGGGCATGTCATCCGGGTGGACAAGCCTCTCCCAGAACTCAACCCGATCGGGCACCTCGGCTTCATCATATCCAAGGGAATTTTTCCACTGCGGACTGAAATGAACAACACCGGTCTTGATATCCCAATCCCAGAAATTTTCGCCCATGACCTCGATGATAGTTTTTGAATGATCCTTTTCTGTCTGTTTCATTTTTTCGATATGATTTTTGATCAACTTGTCACTCAACCGACTGATAATCTCTTTGACTATCCTGGTTCCATCTTTTGAAAATGGTTTTTTCTGACTGAAAATCTCTATCAGTCCGATCTGTTCACCATCAAAAACCACCGAATGTTTTTCACACCATCTCGATCCCCTGAAATTGGATGTTGCATACTCGACATTTTCCATGATGACCCTGGTGCAGACCGATCCAGGAGTCAGCATTTCAAGGGTTATGCAGTTTATAAGGTCCTCTAGAAGAGGGGTATCGATCCCTTTATGGGAGTCAATCAGTTTTGTGATATTGAACAGACCGTCAATAAGGTGAAACTGTCGCTTTGCTTTTTTCTCCGCCTCAATGGCTTGGGTGATATCGGTTACCGAGCACAATACGCCTGAACATTCACCGGCAGTTTCAATAATGGGTGTCTTGATGACATTCAGCCAGTTTTTTCCCTCTTCACCTGCCACCTCCCAGATTTCTTTTTTCTGACAGCCACCTTTCATAACAGCCTGATCGCCCTCTATATATTCTTCAGCATCACTGGCGGGGAACAGATCATAGTCTGTCTTGCCGATAATCTCTGCTTCTGTTTTTCCCAGAAACCGGCAGAACGCCCGGTTTACCCTCCTGTAGATACTGTTTTTATCTTTAAAAACAACAGGATTAGGG
>JAAEMR010000241.1 GCA_024225395.1 Gammaproteobacteria bacterium | reverse complement strand
GATTTTCTGCAGCTTATCTTCTGTTGATTCGATGTCGTGCATCAGCTCGGGCTTATACCCACAAGCTGGACAAATAAATTCAGTGTGCAGGTGGTAGCATTTCGGACAGGGTTTAGGGGCTGCTTTTTCTCGCTCTTTTTCTTTTTTCTTTTTTTCTGCAAGGTCAGGGTCACCGTCACAAAGATATTCTTGCATCTGGTCAGTAGGTAAACCAAGACGTTCAATATTCCTTCCGTGATCAAGGATGATAGCGTCTTTGCCGCAAGATGAGACCCGCAGCACTCGGTTAATCATTTGGATGTAGAGCATCATTGATTTTGTAGGTCTCGCTAAAATCAGGCATGTTGTTTGAGGTGAGTCGAATCCTTTCGTGGTTATGCCGACATTCGATAGAATTTTTAATTCACCGTCATTATGCGCTTTCAAGATTCTAATGCGATCATCGTACGTTGTATGAGCATCAATGTGGGCTGCTGTAACCCCGTTAGCTCTAAACTCATCAATGATGGCTTTGCTATGCGCGACATTGATAGCAAAGCACATTGTTTGCCTGTTCTCACCTCTTTGTAACCAGGTTTTTACTACGTCACCAACTATTTTTGCTTTTGAGGCTCTTTGTGCGATTTCTTTCTGATTGTAATCACCAGCTACCGTCTTAACGCCTTTTAGATCCAGTAGGGGAGAGCCGTAAGCGACAAAATCAGACAGGAATCCTTTATCAATTAGATTTTGTGTTGATTCAGCCAAAATCAGATCATCGTAAACTTGCCCCATGCCTTTTGCCCACGGTGACCCTGATAAACCTAACACTGGAATCTGGGAATTAGTTAACATAAGTTTATTTAATGCTCGTGATTGTGTGTGGCATTCATCGACTATCAACCAATCGAATGGAAATTGATTGTCTTTCAACACAGAATTGTAAACGTTTGAGTTTTTAACTCTTGCTGCTAGTGTTTGTGTGCTGGCAATCTGCAACGGTAAATCATTTGTGCGTGGATTTTGACCCTGAATGATGCCATGGTCTAATCCGAATTTGTCGAACTCTCGGCTGGTTTGTTCAATCAAGATTATTCTATCTACAATAAAACAGACTCGTTTTCCCTTGTCGATAGCTTGTTTAATCATATCGACAGCGCATAGTGTTTTCCCAAAACCTGGGACTGCTTGCAATACAGGTCTTTTATGCCCAGCTTTATATGAATTTCTAATGCCTTCGATAGCGGTAACTTGATGAGGTCTTAAAGTATACATTTGATATTCTCCTGATCATTCCTTAACTAGTACTATTAGGAATGATTCTCATTTAGTTAAAAAGAAGTCATAAATAAATCAGACTTACACATATTCAGTTCACATGTGGAAGTCATAAATTAATCAGACTTACACATATTCCGATTATTTCTCCAAATTGGAAAAAATAATTCCAGTTTGGAGTTTTATTTCTCCAGTTTGGAGTTTTATAAATACTCTTTTACATTTGTTATATTGATCTGCTCACAATGATCATGACTACAATGAAAACTGGATCTTGCTCCTACCCATAACACTGTATCTGTATCACCTGTGGAACTATGCGCGTGTGCATTTGGGCATGTTACCCAGTGCTTGCCAGACTCGACTTCCTTTAAATATAAGCCAAGCTGCCGGAAGCTGTTTAATATCTCTGTACCATCTACCCACTTATTCAAGTGATTAGTTTCTGGAGTCGATACCCACGCTACAGGCTTTTTCTTTAATAACTGCGCTTGAGCTATTTTCTTTATTGATGTGATCATTGTTTCACCATCCATCCAATCACCAACACTCAGCACCTTTGACCTTCTACCTCCCTTCTGATTAACAGTACCATAAAGCCTTCCTATTCTTGACAGGTTCTTAACTGACGTATCAAAGTTCACGTTATCCTTGCTATGCGCTGCATTTAACCTGGTATATAAAGCGGGTAAATACTTTTCAGAATCAGTCAGGCTTAACTTGGTATGGTAAACCAGATGATAACCGTTACCACTAAAAGCAATAGACGGTTTGCTCCAGCCTTCAGCATCCAAGTAATCCCGTAATGACATAGCCTCTTTATATATCTCAGGCAGATATTCATCAGGCGTTGGTTCACCTGCAGCTACATCAGGGCAATCAGGGTGCTGCTTATCCTTTCGCTGTAGATCAAAATCAAAGAATACGCTGCTTCGATAATCAATATCAGCATCTGATGTAGTGCTGCCCTTACCGGCTGAATGCAATGGAGTGTTTATAAGTGACTTCCCATTCTTAACTGGATTGATTGTGTAGTAGAAGTTGTAATCACCTTTTAAACCAGTGACAGCATCTCTCATAGCATCTATGGAGTCGTATAAACCAGTGATGGT
>JAAEMR010000240.1 GCA_024225395.1 Gammaproteobacteria bacterium | reverse complement strand
TGAAAATCGGACCAAAAGGAAGGATCACAGAATGAGGGTGCTGATAATATTAGTGGCTTTAAGCAGTTATGTTTTTGCGGGCAACGGTTGGGAGAAAACCGATGTACATCCGGTTGTTCCTCTGACTCATCCAACCATTGAGCAGAAGCTCGAGCAGACTGATATTTCCGATGGCTACAGCTTTGTTGCTTTTGGCGACCAGAGAGCCCAGGCAGATGGCAGCTGGCAGGCAATGATTAGTGAAATTGCCGAGCTTAACAAAGAAGCTGATTACCTGTTTATGTTGGATTCGGGAGACATCAACGACCAGGGAAGATATTCAGATCAATTTCATCGATTACATGAAATTCTATCACCGCTGAATGATTTACCGTACCTGGTTGGAGTTGGCAATCACGAAATCAGTTACAATCAGCATCCGGTAGCCAGAGAAAATTGCGCCAAATTTTTGTCGTATCTTGACCCATCGCTGTCTGCTGAAAAATTGTATTATAAAAAAGTGATTGGTGATGTGCGCTACCTGTTTCTGGACGGCACCGATCTGGTTGTTGGCGATAACTGCGAACTGGAATATCCTGACGGTCCGGTACCAGGAAGTCGTGGAGAAAAACAGATGGAGTGGCTGGTCAACGAACTGGCCGATGAAAGTTATGAAATTACTTTTGTTATGGAGCATTTTCCTTTCCTGCAAACATCCAGTGTACACCGCGATGAAGCTCGGACACTTTGGGATTATAAATACAACGGCGTAACCTTCCCGGATATTCTACTCAATGCTGGTGTTGACGTTTTTATGACGGGCCACACTCACACTTTTGAAATCCTGGAACTAATCCGTAACGGTGACAAGGCATCAATGTCGATTATAAATATTTCAGGTAAACCAAGCGGTAGCCCTGGAAGCATGCGTGGAATGCGTCGACGTGGAATTGATGTTCGCGGTCAGGAAGACCAGTGGTTTTCAGAACGTGGATGGGATATGACCGGCTACTCCGTAAAACAACACCAGGTGATGACTGGCCCCGAAGAAGCAAATCAATTTGCTGTGATTACGGTGATGCCTGATGGAAGCGTAATTTCGTGGGCTCATTTTATGGACCCTGAAGGTGTGAGAATCAGCAACGCTGTAATACTTAGATAACTCTTCGGGCGTGAGACAACCTGGATTTCCACCAGCTGTTATCGAGTGAGCTGATTTTTATTTTTTTGCCCCTGCCTGGTGCATGAACAAACCTGTTGTTGCCTATATGCATTCCAACATGGGTGATTACCCTGCTATCGATTTTGAAAAACAGCAGGTCCCCTTTTTCCAGTTTACTCAGAGGGATTTTTTTACCTGTCAAAGATTGGGCAACTGCTTTGCGGGGTAATTTTACGCCAACCTGTTTGTAGCAATATTGAGTTAATCCACTGCAGTCAAATCCCCTTGGCGTTGATCCTCCCCAGACATAATCCAGTCCAATAAAACTTTGTGCCAGATCGCAAACAAGATCTGTGTCACCTTTCTTAACTTGTTTTTCAGGTTGTGATTGTGATTTGGCTTGTTTTTGATTTACTGGCGGCAGTGGACCGCGACGCTGCGTTGCACACCCGGACATCAGTAATAAAATAATTAAGATGCCTGTCAATTTCCGCAAAATAACCAACCCGATTTGTCAAACAACAGAAACTGTACTAAATTAGCTGCTCGTGAGAAGTCGTTCCTCTCAACCCAAAGGAAATATTATGACGGCCGACAAAGAAATTCTCCAGCTTAAAATTGAAAAACTGATTACCGGAGG
>JAAEMR010000239.1 GCA_024225395.1 Gammaproteobacteria bacterium | reverse complement strand
CTGAAGATGTCACTGAAGATGTCACTGAAGATGTCACTGAAGATGAAGTCATGGCAGAAAAACCATCTGACGTTATGATAGAGGCTGCCGGTGAAATGCTGGCTGACGACTCTATGAAAGACGATGTAACAGATTCCTCTGAGATTGCTTCCACGGATGAAATGATGGAGGACGTTCCGTCAACAGAAGCCGAGACTGTATTGCCTACAGCAGTAGAAAGTACAGATGGAATGCTTACAGAAGAGACGGCAATCCCTGCGCCAGTAGTAACAGTACCTGCCCCTGTCATTATTACTCAGGCTCCCGAGTCTTCAGTGATTGATGACATTCTAAATATGCTTCCCACTACTGATCGTTTGTTAAATTCCCCGGTTATGCTGGGTGGTATCGGAGGCTTTCTTGTTCTGTTACTAGGACTGGTACTACTTAAGCGGAAAAAATCTACCAGGGTAGATGAAGGTATTACCATCGAAGAAGCCGATGATTTAGCGGATGAAGACGCTACTCCTATTCATGTTCCAACAACAGACCAGGTATTCTCCACTGAAGATAATGTTGCAGATCAAACAGCTGATATTGAAGTAGATACAGGAATTATGGAGACACTCGTCTCTGAAGTTGATGATGACGAAGATGATGAGTTTGCATCAACAGCGATTATTTCAGCTGCCGATATGCCGGCTGCGGAAGAAGAGTCGGTAGCAGAACAGGATGATGTGCTGAATGAAGTTGATGTTTATCTGGCCTATGGCTTATATGACAATGCTGAAGATTTATTAACAGAGACGCTACAAAATAGCCCTGATAGAGCGGACTATAGAGCTAAGTTACTGGATACTTATTTTGCTACCAAGAATAAAGATGCCTTTGTTAAAGAGGCTGAAAATCTGAAATCATTAGGCGCAGCAGCTAATCGCTTTTGGGATAGAATCCAGATTATGGGGTTTGAGCTAGCTCCGGAAAATGAACTGTTTTCTGGTGCTAAGGGTAGTGATGTCAGCGTTGCAGATCTGGAATATGCAAAACCAGAGTCTGCGGATTTTGATATTGGTGCAGATGATGATTCTACTGACTTCTCAATTACTGATTTCAATCTTGAAGATGATGCATTCGATATCTCGACTTCACAAGCTATAGGTATTCCTCAAGAAGATGACGATTATTCAGAAACTCAAACCCTGGAAGCGCTGAATGTTGATTTTCCAGACCTGGAGGAAACGGCTGAGGTGGAACAGGTATCGAATGACTTACCTGATGAAACTTCCGAAGAAGGTCTGGATCTAGATGATACTTTTAATATTGGTGGTGAAACACTGGATTCGGGTTTAGATTTAGGTTTCGAAATTGATGAAGATAAAACGATTGAAGCTGACCTGGATATTGGCTTTGACGCTAAAGCGGAATCTGGTGCAGATGAAAGTGAAGAAGATGCTAAAGCAGTAGAAGCAGAATTAAATATTGATTTTGACATTGATCACGACGATGTTGGTGATGAAACAATAGAAGTAGATTTAGGAATTGATGATTCTGATATTGGCGATGAAACGGTTAAAACCCAGTTAGATGCCGGGACTGAATTAGATACTAATTTTGAAATTGATGAGGATGAAGTCAGTTTTGATCTGCCTGATGAGGGCGGACTTTCTGCAGAAGATGGTGTTCTTACAGAATTAACTGAATTAGATGCAACTAATGAAGTGTCTATCGCATTGGATAAAGTTCCTCCTATGGATGATGATGCGGATGGTTTAGATTTTGATGGTGCAATATCTTCAGATTTTGAGCTTGACGACTTTGAAGAGAATAAAGTTGAAAGTGATGAGGTCAATGAAACTCAAATTTTGACAGCTGAAGAACTTAGTCAGGAAATGGAGAAAGTTGGGGAAATCACACCTGACAAGGCCGAAACAGAAAGTGTTGATGCTGAAATACCTTCTGAAGAAGACCTGGATTTTAATATGTCAGATATGGATGACGACAGTTTGCAGGCAGGTACTTTGTCACCCTCTGATACAGTAGCCACGTCTAATGTAGACTTTGATTCTGGTGATTTAGACCTCAGTTCAGCCGAAGACGAGACTTCTGAACTTAAATCTTCAGAGGAAACCGGTGATTTCGATTCTTTTATTGCTAAGGCTATAGACGAAGATGCAATTGACGAGGTAGACCTGGAAGCCGGACTGGAAAAAACCGGGACCTTTGCTCCAGGTGATTTTACCGAAGAAGTTGCCATTGATGAAATTGCTCAGCAAGATGCAGATATTATCGATGACATAGAAGACCTGATGTTACCTGATGATGTAGATGAAGTAGCAACCAAGTTAGATCTGGCTAAGGCTTTTATCGATATGGGTGATGCCGAAGGTGCACGTAGCAGCCTTGAAGAAGTTCTTTCTGAAGGTAGTGATGAACAAAAATCTGAAGCGACGGGTCTGATAGAGCAAATAAAATAAAAAACTTTTACCGGGATAATGCTCCTCGGCAATTGCTCCTGCATCGCCTAAAGCGCCCACTTTTGGTGCTCTCGGCTTTAACTCCTGTGTTACGCTGCCTCCTGCATCCATACAGTCGTAACCTGGTGCATTCCCGGCATATCCATCGCTGGCGGTCGCACGTAGATGTACTTCTGCTGTGTGAGCCATAGGTTTGATTTATGGCGGCTACATTATCTTATCTACCGTATTTGTGCCGAAAACGGTATTAGACAGTTTAACTATTAATTACTTTTTCAGTTAAAATACACTGGTCGTTAGGCTGTTCTAATTTCCGTAAAAAAAATTATGTTAAAGCTTGTATCAGGTATCGAATATGATGGCTCTTCCTACTGTGGCTGGCAAAGGCAATCACATAGTCCATCTGTTCAGGCAGAAGTTGAACAGGCATTATCTTATGTAGCCAATGAACCTGTAGAGCTGGTTTGTGCTGGACGAACCGATACTGCTGTACATGCCTGCGAGCAAATTGTGCATTTTGAAACTGCGGTTGAGCGAAGTGATCGTTCCTGGCTATTGGGTGCTAATTGCAGGCTGCCAAAAAATATTCGAATTCTGTGGATTCATCCAGTTGCACCTGCTTTTCATGCGCGATTCAGTGCGATAGCTCGCAGTTACCGTTATATCATTCAAAACTCTGCGGTTCCCGGCGCCATTTTTCATGACAAAGTGTGTTGGGAGCATAGGCTGTTGAATGATAGTTTGATGCATGAGGCGGCACAACAACTGGTTGGAGAGCATGACTTTAGTGCATTCAGGGCTTCCGGTTGTCAGGCTAAATCACCGGTTCGTACTATTGAATATTTAAATATCCAAAGGAATGGAGAATTTATCTACCTGGATATTAAGGCCAATGCTTTTTTACATCATATGGTGAGAAATATTGCAGGAAGCCTGATGTCAATTGGGACAGGAAATAATGATTTGAAGTGGTTGCAGCAGGTGTTGCAAGGTAAAGACAGGCGACAGGCAGCTAAAACTGCAGCAGCAGCAGGCTTGTATTTTGTGCAGGCGTTTTACTCTGATGAATTCAAACTTCAACAGACAGAACGCAGGCCAATATTGTTTTAATTGAGTGACGTAACTGTAAAATAATGTATTTAATCAACGGTTTATTTACCACGAAGCTCACGAAGAAGTAATTTCGGTGCATAATATATTCAAACTAACTGTTTATCGTCGAGAGCCTGGTGTTCTTCGTGGTGCAATTTGTAGTAACTATATTAAATATCTAGGATATGAATAAAAACGCAACTCCAACAAGAACCCGTATTAAAATCTGTGGTTTGAAAACTGCTCAGGATGCACTGCTAGTTTCAAATTGTGGTGCTGATTCCATCGGGCTGGTATTTCATCAAAATAGTCCACGTTTTGTCGAGATTGATATTGCTGAAAAAATTCGTCAGCAAATACCTGCATTCGTAACGGTTACAGCATTATTTATGGATGACAGTAGCGCTTTGATCAAGCAGGTTATTGAACAGGTGAAACCGGATTGCCTGCAATTTCATGGTAAAGAAACAGCTAAATTTTGTGAAAGCTGGTGTTTGCCCTATATAAAAGCTATCCCCATGGGCAGTATTTCTGATGCGAATGATTTTGCGCAGGCATATCCTTCTGCCCAGGGATTTTTACTGGACAGTAATGTCACTGGACGGCAGGGTGGTTCAGGTGATACATTTGACTGGTCGAAGATTCCTTCAACGTTTCAATATCCGCTTATTCTGGCTGGTGGTTTAAATCCGCAAAATGTGGCAGAAGCTATTTCACAGGTCCATCCCTGGGCTGTGGATGTGAGCAGTGGTGTTGAACAGCTCAAAGCCGTGAAGGATCCCGATTTAATTAGACTATTTTGTAAAGAGGTTTTTCGTGCCGACTGCCGACAATGAACAAGTAATAGACTACAGTAAATACCCTGATGAACGCGGCCATTTTGGTCGCTTTGGAGGATTATTTGTTGCAGAAACTTTAATGGAGCCTTTGCAGGAATTACGCGAAGCCTATGAAAAATATTCCCAGGATGAGGATTTCCTGAAAGAATTTGATGCTGACCTAAAACACTATGTAGGTCGTCCAAGTCCGGTCTATTTCGCTGAGAGATTATCTGGGAAAGTGGGTGGAGCACAAATCTGGCTGAAACGAGAAGATCTCAACCACACCGGTGCGCATAAAGTTAATAATACGATAGGGCAGGCACTATTAGCCAGGCGCATGGGAAAAACCCGGATCATAGCAGAGACAGGCGCGGGTCAGCACGGAGTAGCCTCGGCAACGGTAGCGGCCCGGTTAGGTCTTGAATGTGTTGTTTACATGGGCGAAGAAGATATTAAACGACAAACAGCCAATGTATATCGTATGAAATTACTGGGCGCAGAAGTGGTGCCGGTCACATCGGGTTCCAAAACGCTGAAGGATGCACTGAATGAAGCCATGCGCGACTGGGTTACTAATATCGATGATACTTTTTACATCATAGGTACCGTTGCAGGACCTCACCCTTATCCAGCCATTGTTAGAGATTTTCAGTCTATTATCGGGCGGGAAGCACGTGACCAGATGTTAGAAGCTGCCGGCCGATTGCCTGATGCTTTAGTGGCCTGTGTGGGTGGTGGCTCCAATGCGATTGGTCTGTTTCATGAATTTTTGAACGATAAAGAAATTGAGATTTACGGTGTTGAAGGCGGTGGTTATGGTATCGAAACTGGACGTCATGCTGCGCCATTAACGGCAGGTAAATCGGGTGTTTTACACGGAAACCGTACTTACCTGATGAGTGATGATGACGGACAAATTATTGAAACACATTGTATTTCAGCTGGCCTGGATTATCCGGGAGTTGGCCCGGAACACGCCTGGTTAAAAGAAACGGGTCGTGCTAATTATAGTTCGGTCACAGATGAAGAAGCACTGCAGGCTTTTCATGAATTAACCCGGATTGAGGGTATTATTCCTGCTCTTGAATCTTCTCATGCCCTGGCTTATGCCACTAAACTGGCGGCCCAAAAATCTCCGGATGACATTATTCTGGTTAACCTGTCTGGTCGTGGTGATAAAGACATTCATACTGTTGCTGAGTTAGAGGGGATAAAGGTATGAGCCGAATAAGTAAAACTTTCGAGCTGTTAAAACAGCAAAACAAAAAGGCTTTAATACCTTTTGTGACTGCAGGTGACCCTCAACCCGGTTTTACCGTGCCTCTAATGCATGACATGGTGTCGGCTGGAGCGTCAATTATCGAACTGGGTGTACCATTTTCTGACCCGATGGCCGATGGCCCGGTAATTCAGGCAGCTGATGAACGCGCTCTGGAGCATCATGTCAGTTTGTCAGATGTTATAGCGATGGTTAAAGCATTTCGTGAAGGTGATGAAAACACACCTGTCGTATTGATGGGGTACTTAAATCCGATAGAAATTATGGGTTACCAGCGCTTTGCTGAATTATCAGCAGATGCAGGTATAGATGGTGTGTTAATTGTTGATATGCCTCCGGAAGAAGCGACAGAATTCACCGCATTAATGACGCAGCATGAAATTAATACCATTTTTCTTATTTCTCCAACCACCAGTGCCGGGAGAATCGAAAAAATTAACAAATATGCATCAGGATATCTGTATTATGTTTCTTTAAAAGGAGTGACGGGTGCGAATACTCTGGATATTGATTCAGTGACTGAAAAATTACAGCAGATTCGTGCTATCACTGGTTTACCAGTTGGTGTAGGCTTTGGTATTAAAGATGGAGAAACTGCGCAGGCAGTATCCCGGGTAGCTGATGCTGTTGTGGTCGGTTCTGCACTTGTTAATCAGGTTGCTGAACATCAAAATAATCAGCAGATAATGAATAAAAAAGTATCTGATGTTTTGTCGGATATGCGAAATATGATGGATGATCTGGCTTAATTTATCCATAATAAGCCAATGAGCTTTACTAATTTAAATGATTGAATTAGTAATACTAAATATATCAAACATGTGAACAGATAAATCAATGAGCTGGTTCGAAAAACTTTTACCTTCTATTCGTACGTATAGTAGTAACGATAAGAAAAATGTGCCTGAAGGATTGTGGGCGAAGTGTAATAAATGCGATGCAATCATTTATCGTACTGAGTTAGAACGCAATCAGGACGTGTGTACCAAGTGTGATCATCATATGCGTCAGCCGGCACGTCGACGCCTGGATCAGTTTCTGGATGAAGAGGGTAGAACTGAAATTGCCGAGAACCTTGAAGCTGAAGATGTTTTGAAGTTTAAAGATGATAAAAAATATCGTGATCGTTTGACCGCTGCACAGAAAATTACCGGTGAAAAAGATGCTTTGATCGTAATGAAAGGAGCGGTTAAAGGCGTTGAGCTTGTTGTTGCAGCTTTTGAATTTCGCTTTATGGGTGGTTCCATGGGATCTGTAGTTGGAGAAAAATTTGTACGTGCGGTAAATGCCAGTATTGAAAATAACCTGCCCCTGGTTTGTTTTTCTGCCAGTGGTGGTGCTCGAATGCAGGAAGCTTTGATATCGTTATTTCAAATGGCTAAAACCAGTGCTGCATTAACTCGTTTGTCACGTCGAGGTTTACCTTTTATCTCGGTATTAACCGATCCTACCATGGGCGGTGTTTCTGCCAGTTTTGCAATGTTGGGCGATATTCATATAGCCGAACCAAAAGCACTAATTGGATTTGCCGGTCCACGGGTTATTGAACAGACGGTGAGAGAAAAATTACCCAAAGGTTTTCAGCGTAGTGAGTTTTTGCTTGATCATGGTGCCATCGATATGATTGTTGATAGACGTGAAATGCGCGATAAGATCAGTTCACTGTGCAGCATGATGATGAGTAAACCCGCTCCATAGGTTTGTTCCAGAATGTTTAGCGGAACCTTCAGTATAGTTTATCTGGTATTGGCGATAGCTTTCTGTGTCTACCTTTGTCAGTATATAGCTAGAAAGAAAGGGCGCGATCCTGCCTACTGGGCTTTCATGGGCGGTTTATTTGGTCCTCTCGCCATTCCTGTCATCCTGCTTATCAAATCAAAGAAAACAAATTCAGAATAAATCTGACTCAATAGCAGATGCGCTTTAAAACTCTCGAATCATGGTTAGACTGGCAGCAAAGTCTTAATCCAAAAACTATTGAACTTGGGCTGGATAGAGTTAAACAGGTTTATCAGAACCTGAATTTAACGGTTCTGGCCGACAGGATCATTACCGTTGCTGGAACCAATGGAAAAGGTTCGACAGTAGCTTATTACGAAAGCTGGTTGAAAAACTCCGGATTTAAAGTCGCAAGCTATACTTCACCACATTTAATTAACTATAACGAACGTATTAAGCTTGACCTTGAAGCAGTTTCTGATGACGCGCTATGTCATGCCTTTTCGGTGATCGATGCGGCACGTGGAGATATAAAATTAACCTACTTTGAATTTGGCACGCTGGCAGCATTATACCTGATTAGCCGGTTTAAACCTGACGTGGCTATTCTCGAAGTTGGTTTGGGTGGACGACTGGATGCAGTCAATATCATCGATGCTGATCTTGCGCATATCACCCCGATAGGTCTGGATCATCAGGATTGGTTAGGCGACACTGTTGAATCAATCGCTTATGAAAAAGCAGGGATTCTTCGTGATGAAGCATTGTCGGTCTGTAATATGCCTGTGTTACCCGGTTCGCTAAAAAAGGCGCTGGATGATAACAATTGTCAGGTTGCTATTTTTGACAGAGATTATAGTTTTAAGCTGCAGGGTGATGGTTTTATCGAATGGTCTAATGCTCAGAGGACGCTGAAACTCAAGCCGTTTCTATTAGGTCGGCATCAGGCTTTAAATATCAGTGGTGTGCTGGCCGGGTTATCATTACTGGGCTTTCTTGAGTCTCGTAGTGAAGCTGAAATTACAGCTGCTTTTAAACCGCTCAGCTGCCCCGGGCGAATGCAAAAAATTGAAACTAAACTTGCTGCACAATTGTGGGTGGATGTGGGGCATAACGAAGATGCAGCAGCAGCACTAGCCCAGGTGATCAGTGATTTTAACCACAAAGGTCGAGTGATAGTTTTACTCGGCATGTTGTCGGATAAAAATCCATCTGGTTTTGTTGCAAAGTTGCAGCCAACTGTGGATGAATGGTGGGTTCTGGGTCTGGATTGTGACAGAGGTTTATCCGCTGAACAGTTGACTGAACAGATATCGCCAGCTGTAAATGTGTCACATAAATTTGATTCTGCCGAAATGTTTGTAGAGCAAGCCATGTTAAGTCTTCATAATGAGGATATAATACTTGTTTGCGGTTCCTTCATGACCGTAGAAGCAATGCTATCGGTAATACGAGTGAAATCACCTTTAAATATCTGCGAATAATGGATCAACAATTAAAACAGCGACTTGTCGGCGTTACTGTCATTTTCTCTCTTGCAGTCATTTTTCTTCCTATGCTGCTTGATGGTGCTGGTGATCGCCCTAAACATCTGGAAATATCTATTCCAACACCTCCCGAAGTTCCTTCGTATTTCATTGTTGAAGAAAAAGTGAATGAACTTACAAACAAGGTAGTGAGGTTGCCTCAGCTGGAACCTTTAATTGTGGATCAGGCAGGTGATCCTCCTGACTCAAAAAAATCGGCTGAGAAAACTACCGGTCAGCTTGTTGCTGAAAAGAAAACTCAAGCTAAAGATACAACAGTACTGAAAAAACCTGCTGCAGAACCATCAAAGTCAACTACAACTGCAACATCGAAACCGCTGGTGAAAGTGGATAAACAGCCGGTTAAAAAACAGGTGGGTGGAACCAGCTGGGTGATTCAGGTGGGTAGTTTTAGTGAAAAGAATAAAGCTTACAAACAGCGGGATAAATTACGTAAGTCGGGATTTTCAGCGGTTTTTATTGAAAAGTTCAAACATAATGGCGTATTAAAATATCGAGTCAGAATGGGACCATTTATTTCTCGTGATAAAGCTAAAGTCATCGGCAACAAGATAAGAGCTAAATACGATATTAAAGGACTACTTATGCGCTATGAAAAGTAACCTGTGAAATAGTGTTGTGAGTCAGTCACGTGTTAAAATATATTTTTTTGTGTAAGGGGAATTGAATGGCCTGGTTTGACATCGCTATTCTAGCTGTAATTCTGGTATCGACTTTAATCAGTCTGATACGAGGTTTTGTAAAAGAATCAATATCTCTGGCAACCTGGTTAGTCGCTGGCTTCATTGCCGTGACCTATTACCTGGTGTTGACGGATTTATTATTACCCTACATAGATTCACCAACGATCAGTCAGGCGGTAGCATTTGCCATTTTATTCATCACGACGTTGATTGTCGGGGCCATCATAAATTTTATGATTAGTCAGTTAGTGTCTAAAACCGGCTTAAGTGGTACTGATAAATTGCTGGGCATGATATTTGGAGCCGCACGCGGAGTCCTCATTATTTCCATGATCGTTTTATTTGCGGGTTTAACACCCATGCCGAATGAAGCCTGGTGGCAGGCGTCAGATCTGGTTGTTTATTTTAAAGATATAGCGGTATGGATACAGGAATGGATGCCTCAGGATATTGCTGACCGAATTAAATTCTAACCTGGTGAATGAGATAATAGTATGTGTGGAATAATCGGTATTGTCAGTAAACAATCTGTAGCTCAGGTTATCTATGATGGATTGCTGGTGTTGCAACATCGTGGTCAGGATGCTGCTGGCATGGTGATTTGCGAAAATAGAAAGTTACACCTGCGCAAAGATAATGGCCAGGTCAGTGATGTATTTCATACGCGTCATATGGCCAAATTACACGGCAATATGGGTATAGGACATGTGCGTTACCCTACTGCTGGTTGCTCTTCTTCGGCTGAAGCACAACCTTTTTATGTGAATTCTCCCTACGGCATTTCATTGGCGCATAATGGTAATTTAACCAATATCGAAAAGCTTAAAGCAGATCTGTATGCAGAAGATCGTCGTCATATAAATACCGAATCTGATTCTGAAGTACTGCTGAATGTGTTGGCGCATGAACTGCAGGTTTCGGGTAAGTTAAAGCTCAATATTGATGATATTTTTAAGGCGGTCAAAGCAACACATAAACGCATCGAAGGTGCTTATGCAGTCGTTGCAATGCTTACCGGTAAAGGTATTCTGGCCTTTCGCGACCCTTTTGGTATTCGCCCGGTGGTTTATGGGAAAAGAGAGACCGACTCAGGTACCGAGTATATGGTGGCTTCTGAATCGGTTGCACTACAAACTTCCGGGTTTGAACTGGTCGCAGATTTGCAGCCGGGTGAAGCGATTTATATTGATAAACATTCGAATGTTCACATTCGTCAGTGTGCAGAAAATACCCAGCTAAGACCCTGCATTTTTGAGCATGTCTACATGGCCAGACCCGATTCCGTCATTGATGACATTTACGTGTATAAAGCTCGCCTCAGAATGGGTGTGAAGCTGGCAAAGAAAATTCTAAACGAAAGATCCGACCACGATATCGATGTGGTCATTCCTATTCCTGATACCAGCCGCCCGTCTGCGATGGAACTGGCTTATCACCTGGGTGTTAAATACCGGGAAGGTTTTATCAAGAACCGATATATTGGCCGAACTTTTATTATGCCGGGACAGGTTCAACGCGAAAGATCGGTTCGTCGGAAGCTCAATCCAATCGATATCGAGTTTAAAGGTAAAAATGTACTGCTGGTGGATGACTCGATTGTGCGTGGAACGACATCCCAGCAAATTATTGAAATGGCTCGTGATGCCGGCGCAAATAAAGTGTACATGGCTTCAGCAGCCCCTGCCGTTCGTTATCCAAATGTGTATGGTATCGATATGCCTGCGGTAGAAGAATTAATTGCACATGATCGAAGTGATGAAGAAGTTGGTAAGCTTATTGGGGCGGACTGGATGGTATATCAGGATCTTGATGATTTGATTGCAGCGGTGCAAAAGGGTAACCCAGAAATTAAGGAATTTGATTGTTCCTGTTTTAATGGACAGTATGTGACCAATAATATTAGCAATGATTACCTGGATAAAATTAAGGCGATTCGCAACGATTCTGCTAAAAATGATGTTGAAGAACAATTGGTCGTTGGCATGGATCTGCATAATAATGCCTGATGCTGTCTGAGTTTGACGTTGATTTTATGGCACAAATTACAGAATATCCTGAGCGAGGCTGAACTCGAATCAGTCGCGTTATCAAATTCCAGGCCCATTATTTATATCGATACTCTACAGCAGCTACTATGCAGCGTGTCTGCTGAGGATAAAGTCACTCAATACTATCCTGTTTCTACGTCAAGGTATGGTCTGGGCCAGTTACAGGGAAGCCTTAAAACGCCCACGGGTATTCATAAAATTGCGCAGAAGATTGGTATCGATGAACCTGTCGGACGTGTTTTCAAATCTCGCATCGCAACTGATGATATTTGTTTTGCAGAAGACTATAGCGGTGAAGAAGATGTAATAACGAGTCGAATCCTGTGGTTAGAAGGTCTCCAGTCTGGATACAATCGAGATGGTGAAGTAGATACTTTTGCTCGTTATATCTATATCCATGGAACGGCCGATGAAGCTCATATCGGGCAACCTGCTTCTATAGGTTGTGTTCGGATGAGGAACCTGGATGTTATAAAGCTATTCGATCAGGTTGAAGTCAATGATCTGGTGATCATTGCGTAATCAAAATTGTTACTAAATTTAAATAAGGTAGTTATATGGAAAAATTTGTTGAATCCCTTTTTTATGCCAGCCGGTGGTTATTAGCGCCTATCTATATGGGGCTTTCTCTGGCATTAGTTTTATTAGGTATTAAATTTTTTCAGGAAGTCTTTCATTTTTTTCCATTGATCCTGACTTCTTCTGAAGCAGACCTGGTACTGGTTGTTTTATCGTTGATAGATCTGTCACTGGTGGGTGGATTACTGGTCATGGTCATGTTTAGTGGCTACGAAAACTTTATTTCACAAATTGATCTGGATGAAAACACCGATAAACTATCCTGGTTAGGCAAGCTTGATGCGAGTAGCCTTAAACAAAAAGTTGCGGCATCTATCGTTGCTATTTCATCTATACACCTGCTTAAAATGTTCATGAAGGCTGAAGAGATTGATAACGATAAATTGATGTGGTATGTAATTATTCACATGACGTTTGTTGTCTCTGCGATCGGTATGGCTTACGTCGATAAAATGAATAAACATTGATTTTATCGTCGATATTACAGACCTCTAAATCCTTTTTTTTCACCACGATGGCACGACGAACACGAAGCTTAAGAAAGGATTTCAAATAATTTAGTGCTCGTTTACATGCACTTATCTTAAGGTTAGTGCTCGTTTACATGCACTTATCTTAAGCTTATGTTTATTTACATTTTTTAAGG
>JAAEMR010000238.1 GCA_024225395.1 Gammaproteobacteria bacterium | reverse complement strand
GTTTCGCTTTAGGCTATCAAATCTAATACTAATCAATATATATTTTAATTTCTTTTCCTTCGTACTCTTCGTGCCTTCGTGGTGAAATATGTTATTCAGATTTACCGGTTATAAAGTTTGATAAGTTTATGTAGGTCAGCAGATAAACCAGGCCAGAGTTGATCCCATTCAAAACACCATGACCAGTTGCCTTCGGTGGTGCTGGGTTCATTCATGCGATTCGATGAATCAAGACTCAAGATATCCTGCATTGGTAATATAGCCAGGTTAGCAACCGATGCCAGTGCCATTCGATTCAACACCCACGGCATGTCCAGATAAGAACCCTCATCAACTCCCAGATATTCATGCAGGAAACGCTTTGAGTTTTCATCCAGCGCGAGATACCAGCCCAGTGTCGTGTCATTATCATGCGTGCCGGTATAAACCACGCAACGCTGTTCATGGTGATGCGGTAAGTACAGATTCCGGCTATCTCCATCGAATGCAAATTGCAATATCTTCATGCCGGGCAATGAAAATTGGGTTCTTAATTCTACAACCTCATCGGTTATAACGCCGAGGTCTTCGGCCACTAATGGTAGAGATTTAAATTTTTCATTTAAAACCTGTAGCAATTCTTTACCCGGAGTTTTGACCCATTCGCCAACAATAGCCGTTTCCTCTTCGGCTGGAATAAACCAGCTGGCTTCAAAACCTCTAAAGTGATCGACTCGAATGATATCGAATAATTCCAGTTGAGTTGCAAAGCGTTGTACCCACCAGTCAAACTGAGTCGATTGCAGGTAAGTCCAGTCATATAGAGGATTACCCCAACGCTGACCGGTATCTGAAAATGCATCGGGTGGCACACCAGCGACAAACTCACAGTTTCCGTCTTTATCCATCAGGAAGTTTTCCCGGCATGCCCACACATCAGAACTGTCGAATGATACAAATATTGGCATATCACCAAACAGCTTTACCCCTTTATTATGAGCATACTCCCTTAACTCACTCCACTGAGTAAAAAACACAAACTGTTCAAATTCAATTTGAGCTATCTCGGCTGCATATTGAATGCGTGCCTGTTTTAACGCCTTGTTTTGTCGATGGGTTAATGCCCTGGGCCACTCATTCCATGGAGCCTCTTTATGGGCTCTTTTCAGCACCATAAACAGTGCAAAGTCATTTAGCCAGCTTTGATGTTCCCGGCTGAAATCCTGTAACTTCCCATTCCAGACTTTATCATTTCTGATTGCAAAATTTTGACCGGCCAGTTTTAAACATTGTTCGCGAAAACTTGCACTGTCAACGGGCATATGCAGCTGAGACATATCCAGCCAGCCCTGATCGACTAACCAGTCCAGGCTAATCAGTGAAGGGTTTCCTGCATTGACGGAAAGGCATTGATAAGGGGAACCGTCTTCATGAGTGGGACCCAGCGGTAGCATTTGCCACACAGAGCAACCACTATCAGCCAGAAAATCAACAAGCCTAAAAGCTTCAGAGCCAATATCCCCCCCCTGATAGGGACCCGGTAACGAAGTTGGGTGCAGCAGTAACCCCGCCCTTCTCTGCTCCAGCAATGGAGTCTTCATCAATGTTGTTTACCGGGCAACATCACGCCACCCATGGCCGGTGCTCCACTGCCATGAGAAAAAGAATGAGATAAATATTCAGGTGCTTCGATACCTAAAATACTGTACAAGTTACACAGGTGCATGCGGTATTGTTCATCGAAAGCTTCAACAGAGTCGGAAGGATTATAATCACCGAACCACCAGAACCAGTCTGAACCTTCACAAATCGCCAGTTGCATCTCGGCCCTGTGCCGATCTTCTTGATTCAGTTTTTCCGTTGCCATCACCCGGTCGTATACGTGTTTGGCATCTGTCAGCATATCCCAGGCCCGGTTTTTATCCTGCTCACCAATCCAGGTAGAAAAAGTTCCGTAAACCCAGCTACCGGCAACCATGTTAGATAACTTAATCGGTCCAGGTTGCTCATCCAGAGCTTGCTGGTCTATAGCTTGCTGGTCTATAGCTTGTTGATCAAGATAGGCACTGTAAGTGGTTAAGTTAATCTCGTCATGTTCAGCCAGTTGTTTATATAAAGCCGATAAGAAATGGTAGCCATTTTCAGGGTAATACTCCCAGGCATTTTCACCATCGAGTATGATGGACACGATACCTTTAGGGTCACCTGCACAGGCATTGGCGATATTTTTAATATTCACAATCAGGTTGCCCACCGCATCATCCGCGTGCCAGTCAGAAAATTTAAAACCAATTAAATCCGACAAGCCGTCATCTCGAAAGAAACACACCGATTGATTGTCGTTATATTGATAAGCCGTATGGATACAGTAATCGGTATCCAGATTAGAAGCCGCCAGAGAATTTCTTAACACAGTTTCACCGCTAGCAAGCCATCGAATATTATGGTTTGAAATAAGTTCTACTGTTTCGCCACTGATACTGCCTTCAGAGGGCCAGCAGCCCTGGGGAGCAAAACCAAAAATGCGTTGAAATGTTTCCAGGCCTTTTTCCATATGCCAATCACTGCGCTGCTTACCACCGGGGTATTTTGTTAAACCGGGTAGAGGAGCATCCGGCATAGCTTCACGGGTACTTTCCATATCCAGTAATAATGGAACAATCGGATGAGCGTAAGGCGTCATGGATAATTCTATACGTTTTTCCAATGCCAGCTTTTTATAGCGATCGATGACGGTAGAAATCATTCCATAAATAATCTCAACCAAAATGCGTCGATCATGAACCGTGAATAAACTTCCCTTTTTCATTAACGCTTTAATACGTTTATCTTTTCTTCTCTCAGTTTCGGCCATCCATGCCAGGTGATACCACACCAGTAAATCGGCTATATACTGATCATCATAATAATGAATAATTTCAGGTTTTTTTATAATCGCTTTGGCCATATCAGCCAGCACTTCAAAATGTTCAAAACGCTTGATTAATCGCTGCTCGTTGGCGCGCAGACAATCTTTGATCAGACCCAACCTTTTTTCAGGCTGTTTACTGATGACGGGTTCGGCAAGGGCTCTTAACAGCGGGTCTGTTAAAGCACGACCATGATACAGATAGCCGTTTAACTGACGACTATAATCTTCTATCTGCTCAAGCAAAACGGGGGCAAAATTAACCACTGCCCTGGCTTCAGGAACCGCTTCAAGATGGGCAGCCATATCGACATAATCTTTAATGGTATGAAGATATGTCCAGGGTAAACAATATTCACCGTTACGTAAGTCACGATACTCCGGCTGATGCATATGCCAGTAAAGAACCAGATTGATTTTATTTTTTTTGTTACCCATCGGATCACCGGACATGGTGGAACTCCTGTCCTAACATTTCGGGAGTCACCAACACTATACCTTTAGGTGATACATGGTAATTATTTTTATCATCTTCAGTGCTTATGCCAATTTTTGTACCCTCGGGAATACGACAACCTTTATCAATGATTGCGTTTTTAATTTCACAATGTCTGCCGATATCCACATCCGGTAATACTACCGTGTTTTCTATCAATGTATAGTCATCGATACACACATTAGAAAATAATAATGAATGCCTCACCGTGGATCCAGAAATAATACAACCGCCTGACACCATAGAATCGACGGCCATTCCGCGACGGTCTTTTTCATCAAAAATAAATTTTGCCGGAGGTAGTTGCTCCTGATAAGTCCAGATCGGCCAGTCACCATCATACAAATTCAGATCAGGCGTTATTCCGATCAATTCAAGATTAGCTTTCCAGTAGGCATCAACCGTACCCACATCACGCCAGTAAGATTGTTCACCGCTTTGCACATCACGAAATGGATAGGCAAATACCCGATATTTATCAATCGCCGCAGGAATTATATCCTTTCCAAAGTCACGCGATGAACCCGGCGTATCATGATCTCGAACCAGTTGTTCAAATAAAAAATCTTTGTTGAAAATATAAATTCCCATCGAGCACAAAGCTTCAGTATTACTACCCGGCATCAGTTCAGGATTTTCAGGTTTTTCTGAAAAACTATGAATGCGATTACTTTCATCGGCTCCCATCACACCAAATTCTTTAGCATCAGCAACAGGTACCTGTATACAACCTACCGTGATATCAGCCTTATTTTCAACATGCTCGGCAATCATGTTTCCATAATCCATTTTATAAATATGATCCCCCGCTAATATCAGCACATATTTAGGGTCATGCATGCTAATCAAGTCCATGTTCTGGTAAATAGAATCTGCTGTTCCGGCATACCAGGATGTATCGCCCATGCGTTGCTGTGCCGGCCAAAGTTCTACAAATTCACCAAACTCACCGCGTAGATGACTCCAGCCTTTTTGTGTATGAGTAATCAGTGAGTGTGCCTTATATTGCGTGATAACACCAATTCGGCGAATGCCTGAATTTACACAGTTTGAAAGTGGGAAATCGATAATCCTGAACTTTCCCCCAAATGGCACAGAAGGTTTCGCCCGCCACTGGGTAAGCTGTTTAAGCCGTGAACCCCGTCCACCCGCCATAATCAAAGCCATTGTATCGCGGGTTAGTCTACTGACAAACCTCAATGAGTTATCCTGTTTCATCTTTGATTTCCTTTATAAGTCATAAATATTTTTTCAAAATTTATATAACAGTCCGATTAAATTTTCAAACCTACAGCTGCATAAAGCCTGATAATACTGAGCTGTATTAATTCTGCAGTTATTGCGAACTAGATAGATTTATGTCATTTATTTTATAGAACTATCAGGTATATTGATATCGACTTTGCCTTCATTTAAGTAATGATTGAGCCATATCAAAAAAACAGATAAGTTTCGAACAGTATGTTTGAAATATGCATACTGATACCTGTCGGAAAACTTGGTAAAATACTTTAATGAGCAATAGTAATAAAAAACAAACTTTGACTTCCGGGCAGGCAAAAATTCTGGCTGCTCGTCATCACAATCCATTTGAAGTTCTTGGACTGCATCGTAAAAATAAAAAATCCAGTATTTGTGTTTATGCACCGAATACCCAGCAATTATCATTGCAGCCGGGGAATCTGGAACTGTCTCGTGTACCCGGCAGTGATTTCTTTGAATGGGCTGGCAACTCTTCCGAGGTTGCCGATACTTATCAACTGCAACAGATCAACAGTGCCGGTTATGAATCTACATACTATGATCCCTACTGCTTTCCTGTCCAGTTGTCTGAATATGACCTTCACCTGTTTGCCGAGGGTAAACATTGGCACATCTACCGTATTTTAGGCGCTCATCGACACGCCGTCGGAGACGTCAAAGGCGTACTGTTTTCAACCTGGGCACCGAGCGCTGAACGCGTCAGTATAACCGGTGATTTTAATGACTGGGATGGTCGCCGCCACCCGATGAGAAGCCGCGGAAGTTCGGGAGTATGGGAACTCTTTATTCCAGGTCTGGATGCTGGATGTCTGTATAAATTTGAAATACGCAATATTAACACCGGACAAATTTTACAGAAGACAGATCCCTACGGGCAACAGTTTGAAAACCGACCTAAAACGGCTTCAGTGGTTACCAGTGATAAAAAATATAACTGGACAGATGACTCCTGGATGCAGCAACGTTTGCAACATGACTGGCTGCACCAGCCGATGTCTATCTACGAAGTTCACCTCGGGTCATGGCAACGTGACGAACAGGGCAATTTCCTCAACTATCGTGACATCGCCCATCGACTGGTCGATTACATGAAGGAGACCGGGTTTAATTATATTGAATTGCTGCCTATCACCGAACACCCTCTAGATGCCTCATGGGGATACCAGACAACTGGTTATTTCGCCCCAACCAGTCGATTTGGTAATGCAGATGATTTCCACTATTTTGTCGATTATCTACATAATAGCAACATCGGCATTTTACTTGACTGGGTACCCGCTCATTTCCCTAAAGATGCGCATGGTCTGGCTCAATTCGATGGCAGTGCACTATACGAACACGAAGATCCCCGCAAAGGTGAACACCGTGACTGGGGCACCTTAATTTATAATTACGGGCGTAATGAAGTTAGAAACTTTCTATTATCCAGTGCCCTGTTCTGGCTGCAAGAGTTCCACCTTGATGGGCTAAGAGTAGATGCGGTAGCGTCCATGTTATATCTTGATTATTCACGCGAAGCCGATGACTGGATACCTAACATTCACGGAAGCAATGAAAATATCGAAGCGATCGAGTTTTTTCGAGAGTTAAATACCATCACCCACGCCGAGCACCCCGGCACTATGGTGATTGCAGAGGAATCAACTTCCTGGCCTCAGGTCACGCGGCCCACCGAAATTGGTGGTCTTGGTTTTTCGATGAAATGGAATATGGGGTGGATGCACGATACGCTTAATTACCTGTCTATGGACCCTGTTCACCGACACTATCATCACAGCCAGCTCACCTTTGGTTTACTGTATTTATTTAGCGAAAATTTTGTGCTGCCATTTTCACATGACGAAGTAGTGCATGGTAAATCATCCATGTTATACAAAATGCCCGGTGATGAATGGCAACAATTTGCCAACTTACGTTTGCTTTATACCTATATGTTCACCTACCCCGGCAAAAAACTGTTATTCATGGGTTGCGAATTTGCCCAGGCTCCGGAATGGAATCATGACAAAGGGCTGGAGTGGCATTTACTGGATTATCCATTACACAGTGGCATGAAAACCCTGGTAGGTGATTTAAACCAGATATACAAAACCCAGACAGCATTGCATAAATATGATTTTGAACCGAAGGGTTTTGAGTGGATAGATTGTAATGATACCGATCAATCCGTGCTGTCCTATATTCGTCGCAGTGAACACGAAACACTGGTTGTTATTCTAAATTTCACCCCTGTTCCACGAAAGAATTATCGCATCGGTGTTCCTGAAGCAGGGACTTATGCTGAAGTGTTAAACTCTGATTCAGAATATTATTCCGGTAGCAACGTGAGTAATGGCACCCATATTCAATCAGAAAACATTGCCTGGATGAATCGCCCTGTTTCCCTGTCTTTGACTCTGCCCCCATTAGCCGGCATTGTACTTAAATTACAAAATCATCATGAAGCATAAAATCCTCTTCATTAGCAGTGAAGCTTTCCCGCTTATTAAAACAGGTGGACTTGCTGATGTAGCTGGCAGCCTGCCCATAGCCCTACAGGATAATGACCAGGATGTGTGCCTGCTATTACCGGCATACCAGTCTATCCTCGAACAGATTATCGAGACAAAAGTCGTTGCTGAAACCAGTCACTACGGGCTAAAAATCAACATCCTGGAAACTACCCTGCCCGGTTCAAGCATAAAAACATGGCTAATCGATTGCCCTCAAATGTTTGATCGCCCCGGCAACCCTTACATGGCTGAAGATGGAAACCCCTGGCGCGATAATGCCGAACGCTTCGCACTTTTTTCTCAAGCTGCTGTAGATATAGCACTTAATCGCTGCGGTCTTTCCTGGCAACCAGATGTAGTTCATTGCAACGACTGGCAGTCTGCTCTGATACCCGCATTATTAAAAACATTCCCACACAGCCCGGCAACCATTTTCACCATTCATAACCTGGCTTACCAGGGTTTATTCAGTAGCCAGACATTTTTTGATCTGGGTTTACCCGATGGATTATGGGGAATGTATGGAGTTGAATTTTACGGTCAATTTTCATTCATCAAAGGTGGCCTGGTTTATTCCGACCGCATAAACACCGTCAGTCCAACGTACGCTAAAGAAATACAGCAGGTAGAATTAGGTTATGGACTCGATCCATTACTTTCTCATCGACATTTGCAATTATCCGGCATTATTAATGGCATCGATACCGACGTATGGAATCCTCAAAAAGATAAATATTTAAGACAAAATTACAATGCCAAAACTCTTCATAAAAAGACTGCAAATAAGTCAGCGCTTCAAAAATATTTAAAGCTGCCGGAAGAGGCTAATATTCCAGTCATCGGTATGATCAGTAGACTGGTCGAACAGAAAGGTTTGCAAAGCATTCTGGATGCGATGCCAAAATTAATGAACATGCCAATACAAATAATTATTCTGGGTACCGGTGAAAGGAATTTAGAACAGGATTTGTTAAACTGGGCCAAACAATTCCCTGATAAGTTATCTATAAATATTGGATATAATGAAGCTCTAGCTCACCAGATAGAAGCTGCTGCAGATATCTATTTAATGCCTTCCATTTTCGAACCCTGCGGCCTTAACCAGTTATACAGTCTTCGCTATGGCACTTTACCTCTTGCTCGAAACGTGGGTGGTCTCGCTGATACCGTCATTGATTGCAATGACAATACTCTGAAGGATAATACGGCAAATGGTTTCATCGTCACTGAAGATAGTGCTGAAGCACTTGTAACTACGATGATACGAGCTATAGAAACTTATCAGAATCAACAGACCTGGCAACAGTTACAACTTAATGCAATGACTCCGGATCGCTCATGGCAATCCAGTGCCCTTCAATACATTGAGTTATATGAAAAAGCTATAGAGGATAATCGAGCACGTTTTTAATGTCAGAGGTTATTCCGCTTGCAGAAATAAGTCCTGAAATAGTTTCTGCTGAAAATAATCCGGCAATACCGGGGAACCGCGCCATCTGGGTGGGTATCTTTGCTGAATTTACCGAGTTTCTGCTGATGTTCGTTGTGTATTTTTTTGCACGCGCTAATCACCCTCAGTTATTTCATGATGGACCACAAAAGCTGTCAGTACTGGCCGGTAGTGCCAACACGGTAATCATGATCACCAGCAGTTATTTTGTGGCTCGTGCAGTTTTATCCATGCGACATGATCGAACATCAGCCAGTTTTCGCTGGTTGGTAGCTGCACTTTTTACTGCACTGGGTTACCCGTTAATAAAGTTTCTGGAAATTCGCTGGAATGTTTCCCAGGGTTTAACCGGTAATGGTGACGTATTTCAAATGTCCTATTACTACCTGACATTCAATCACCTGGTACATGTAAGCTGGGGGATTCTTGGGCTTGTCTGGGTTATGGCTCAAACCCGCTTTGGTGGTTACAGTGCAAAGAACCATAATGGTCTGGTGGCGTTTGCCAGTTACTGGCATGCCACCGATCTGATCTGGTTAATGATCTTCCCTGCATTCTATGTCATGCCCTGAGGAATTCATGTGAACAAAGTAGTATTGAAAGTAGATATCGCCTGGCTGATGTTGATATTACTGACACTCAGCGGCGGCTTGATGGGTAAACATGCACAACCCGGTTTCTGGATTACAGTAGTCATAGCAATGATGACTTTTTTGAAAGGACGCCTGGTGATTGATTACTTCATGGAACTTGATGAAGCCAGTAAAATTATACGCCGGGTAGTCAGTAGTTTTAGCACTATTATTCCACTGCTAATGATCTTAACTTATATCTGGGGTGATCAGCTTGTGAGCTTTTCACAATCGATTATTGGTCAGTAATTATCACAATATCACAGACTATTAGAACTATTCATTATGAATTTTTAAGTAGCTTATAAATCATGAGCAGCAAACCAGTCCAACGTCTGAACGGACCTGTTACATCTTCAGACAGCCGCCACTTTCTTTGCAGCTACGATACAGTCATCACGCCAGATACATTCATGCTGGTCACAATCGTATGCACTTTTAGTAGCAAAGCAGGCATTGTTACCTTCAACAGTCTGTATTTCCCTGATTAGATTTATTTTGCTCAATCTGGATGTCCTGATATCCATTGGTTTGGCAATTGCTCTTATCTGTTGCATATTCATAGTCAGTCCTCTCCCTGAATTAAACCCGGGAAATAAGTTGAATGAATAAAATACTTATTTCCCAGGGTATATAAATTTTAATATATGACTTCTATATGACAGCTGTATTTCATTTCTTTTCCAGCATGGCTGCATGAGCAGCCGCCAAACGTGCAGAAGGTATCCGCGGTCCAGAGCAGGAAACATAAGTCAGTCCAATTTTGTTGAAAAAGTGAATAGACTTAGGATGACCACCATGCTCACCACAGACTCCCATACGCATATCAGGTCGAGTTTTACGACCCCAGTCAATGGCCAGTTCCATCAATTTTCCAACACCCTTTATATCGACTACTTCAAAAGGATTATCCTGTAAAATTTTCTTCTCTGAATACATCGGCAAGAATTTATTTTCAGCATCCTCACGTGAGAAAGAAAAGGTTGCCTGCGACAGATCATTTGTACCAAAGGAGAAAAATTCAGCTTCTTCAGCCAGGGTATCTGCACGCATACAGGCGCGAACGACTTCAATCATGGAACCAAATTTAAAATTGACTTTAACACCATATTTTTCTTCAACTTCTTTATGAATATCAGTGACGTAAGATTTAACTCTGATTAATTCTTCTGAAGTACAAACCTGAGGCACCATAATTTCAGGACATACTACATCACCTTCTTTAGTGCATTCTGCTGCAGCTTCCAGCACCGCGCGAATCTGCATTGAATAAATTTCCGGAAAAGTGATGCCGAGGCGAACACCACGATGACCCAGCATTGGATTAGTTTCAAATAAATTTCGAACCATTTTCAGAACCAGAGTTTTCTTCTGAATAACTTCTTCAACCATGTGGGAATCAGCCAGGTAGCGAACTCGTTTCTGTTCACCTGACCCACTAAACATTTGCTCCACAGCATCACCTAACACATTCATACCCTGAACCGTATTTCTCAACTGGTGAAGCTGCTCAAGTTCATCCACTAACTGTTGTTCAGAGGGTAAAAACTCATGAATAGGAGGATCCAGTAAACGGATAGTCACAGGCCTGGGGGTCATTACCTTTAAAATACCTTTGAAATCTTCACGCTGAATAGGCATTAACCGGTCAAGAGCATCCTGCCTTTTTTCTACCGTATCAGCAATGATCATGTCGATAACAATAGGCAGCCTTTCTTTGGCATTAAACATACGTTCGGTTCTACACAAACCTATGCCCATCGCACCATATTTCAATGCCTGCTTGGCATCCAATGGAGAGTCAGCATTCGCCATCACCGCCAATCTGGCACGTTTATCCGCCCACTCCAGAAGTACATCCAGCTCTGATGAAAATTCAGCTTCAATCATATCCACTTCACCCAGGTAAACATCCCCCGTGGTTCCATCAATAGTAATAAGATCACCTTCAGATATAATATTTTTACCCACTGACGCTGCTCTTGCTCTGACATCAACGTGAATACCTTCTGCACCCGCTACACAGGGTTTTCCCATACCTCTGGCAACCACAGCAGCATGAGAGGTTTTTCCTCCACGCGCGGTGAGAATACCCTGAGATGCAAAAAACCCATGAATATCTTCAGGCTTTGTTTCTTCACGTAACAGAATCACCCTTTCACCAGCTCTACCTCTTTCTTCTGCCGTGTCTGCATCGAAAACAGCATGCCCTACAGCGGCACCCGGTGAAGCGGGTAAACCGCGAGCAACAGGTATTGATTTAGTCTGGCTATCGAGACGAGGAAATAATAATTGTTCCAGCAAGTCAGGTTGAATACGTAACAGAGCCTGATTTTTATCAATCATCGCTTCTCTTACCATGTCTACAGAAGTACGCACCATGGCTGCTGCATTCATTTTACCATTACGGGTTTGCAGGCAATACAACACTCCTTTTTCAATGGTAAATTCAAAATCCTGAACTTCATGATAATGGGCTTCCAGTTTATCGCGTAACTGTTTCAGTTCTTTGTACAGTTTGGGCATTTCATCAAGCATGGCATCGATGGGTTTTGGCGTACGTACACCCGCCACCACGTCTTCACCCTGTGCATTAGTCAGGTATTCACCAAACAGTTCATTAGCACCCGTATCCGGGTAACGCGTGAATCCAACACCCGTTGCACAATCATTGCCCAGATTTCCAAATACCATGGTGCAAATATTCACTGCGGTACCATTAGCCATTTCAGGCGTAATATTGAATTCATGACGATAATCGACGGCACGTTTGCCGTCCCAGGAATTAAACACAGCCTTAATGGCAATATCGAGTTGCACATATGGATCTTCCGGGAATGGAAGCCCCGTCACGCGTTGAACCACTTCAAGAAAACGTTCTGCGATATGTTTAAGATCAGCAGCAGTTAACGCGAGGTCTTCTTTAACTCCCAGAGACTTTTTAACCTGTTCAAATTCATCATCAAATTCTTGGTCGGCTATACCTAAAGCCACTTTTCCGAATAACTGAATAAAGCGGCGATATGAATCATAAACAAAACGTTCATTTTTGGTCAGCTTGATCAAGCCTTTAAGCGTTTCACTGTTCAGTCCGAGATTTAATACTGTATCCATCATGCCCGGCATAGACATGGCCGAGCCAGAGCGTACAGACACTAACAGTGGATTTTTTCCCCCACCAAAAGACTTGCCTGTTTTTTCTTCCAGCTTAAGCATATTTTTACGGACTTCATCCATCACGCCCTCAGGCAGGTTTTCCTTGTCTTCAAGATGTTTGAGGCAGGTTTCCGTCGTTATCACAAAGCCCGGGGGAACATTCAGTCCAATCTGGGTCATTTCACAAAGGTTTGCACCTTTGCCACCCAGTAACATTTTATTCTTGCCATCTCCTTCTTCGAACGTATAAACACTTTTGTTTTTTTTGGCCATTTTCTTCTCTGATCTGGTTTAACTGGATTTAACGGAGTTACTGTTGATATCTGAGACCAGCAGTAACTTCGCTTAAATTCAGTAACAAGATTATGGCATATAAAAATTACAGCAAGTTGAGCCAAATCAATAATCAGTTTAAAAGAAATTTTTAACGATATTCTGGCCTGGTAAAACACAAACCTGGTCACTTTCTAGATCATCAGGAGGATTAATGATCCATCAATTATAAAAAACGAGTGCGACAGTACAGGGGGATATCCTGTCGCACTCTATCATCATGCCATTACGGCAATCAAACTAAAGGTTAAACAATATTCCGAGGTGCAAATGACATGCTACGGAATTCTGACTTGTACTTGGACTCACCAAGCTTCTTAATCTTACCTACACCCATCTTGAAGTTGTAGTTACCGCTGACCCAGTCAACTACCGCTGGTTGTAGGGAATTAGAAGGCTGGCTCATATCGATCATATTGGCGTATAACATGCCTTCTTTGACCACTGGAGTCACAATCGCAACGGCAGTTACTGCTGCTTTTGTTAACTCGATATGTCCATTTTTCATCAGACTTGAAAACTGGAAGTCATCACCCTTCACACCCAGAATGGTATTTTTATGTCTGGCGACTCGATTTGAGTACATCATCACCTGATCACCAGATTCAATACCACGTTTGGCTGCATCATTCGGGTGAATTTCCACCCAGTTTTCAGGCCAACGCTGAGTAACATAAGGACGTCTTTCCACATCATCAAAACCTGACTGCCAGATTTCGTTGATACGGCCAGTCGAATACCAAAGCTCATCATCCTTAGGAGATAACCACTCCCAGAAGTCAGAAAACAGGCTCCATGGATGCTTGCTGATGTTCACCTTACCAGTCTGACTGTTAAAGTGAGTCATCTTCTTGTTCACCATGTTTGCGGCCTGTGCACCATCAGCACCACCCATGCGAGCAATTTCAGCCTCGGTCATGGTTGTATCGTGCAAACGCTTGGTTCCACCGAGCTCACCCGTTTCATAGTTGTAGAAAGTCGGTCCCTGGATACCATCGGTACCCAGTTCTTTTAACTTCTCATGCAAGGTTTTACCTTCTTTATGAGCAGCAACCTTAATCATATGGTATGCCTTACGGTTACCTCGACTAAAGCGGGAAGACTCTTCACAAACCTCGTTAGAGTTTTTCCAGTCGAAACCGTCAAATCCCATACGTTTAGCAAGTTGAGCAATAATCCACCAGTCTGGCTTTGCATCACCCGGTGCATCATAGAACTTCTGATACAGACGAATACGTCGCTCACCGTTAGCTCTTACAAAGTCTTCCTCACCCCAGGTTGCAGCAGGGAAAACAATATCAGCAAACTTGGCACCGATTGGATCGCGCAGGTAGATATCCTGGTTGATCACAACCATTCCGCCGGAATCAGCACGTTTTTTCAACGTATCAATAATGACCTGCTTATCATAATCACGTACCTGATGCGGATTACTGGTCACTTGTTCATGGAAAGCTTTTTCCAGACCCGCAGAACCACACATGGATTGAATCCAGGTAGTACCGATAACATGTGCGAAACGAGTATGACCACTGACTAACCAACGGTCAGTATCCAGTGCGCGCTTACGGCGACCAGGTACTTTCTCAGGAGACTTGTTACGAGGGTATTTACCACCGCCAGTACCACCACGCTGGTGACCACCGAAACGACCAATCATTTGACCTGGACGACCACCTGCACCACAGAGAGTAGCCAGTGAGGAGATAGCTTCAGTATTACCCGTGTTGTTAGACCAGTAAAAACCTTTCTCGATACCGATTGAAGTTTTAGGACGTTTGCCGTTAACAGGTTTGGCCAGCATTTCTGCCGCCTTGGTCATGTCAGAAACAGGAATTCCGGCTTTTTCAGCAGCATACTCCAGGTCATACTCTTTACGACCCATGACCCACTTCTTGTAGCCTTCAAAACCATTAGTCTGGAACTTGCCCCAGGTTGTACGCCATTGCCATGGAGTATTACGAGTACCCTGTCCAAAACCTGAGCTGGTTTCCCACTTGTTGTTAACCCACTGCTTGATCCACTCTGAATCTTCCCAGCCGTTTCTCAAAATTTCAGCAGCAATTGCACCCAGAACCAGGTTATCAGTACCCGGATTCAATTGAATGTGCAGGCCACCCATCTTCTTCACATAAGCCACACCCGCAGTTTCACGAGGGTTCAGCATAATGACCTTCTGACCACCTTGCATAGCAGGCATGAGATGCTGAGTGAACAGGATAGTTTTGGTTTCGTATGGATCAGTACCACAGATCATCAAGGTTTCGGCTGAACCCCAGTCATCATAGCTCGGACCGAAGTTATCAAAACCTGCATCACGAAAACCTGGTGTAGAGGTAACATCAGAAGGCGTATCATGAAAGGTAAATGCCGCAGTATTGATATGACGACGTGCATACTTGGAAATTGCATAGGTATTTTCAACATACTGGTAAGAGTAAGTTTTTACCGAGTAGGCATTGGCACCGTGATCTTTAATTACGTGGCGTCCAACTTCTGCAGCGATATCCAGTGCAAAATCCCAGGGTACAGGTTGTAAGGTACCGTGAATTCTAACCAATGGAGATTGTAAGCGGTCTCTTGTTGGAGTTTTAGGGTTGTAACATTTTTGCGCAATCAAACCACCACGCATTGAAGAGTCACCATTGGTATTAACCACCGTGGTG
>JAAEMR010000237.1 GCA_024225395.1 Gammaproteobacteria bacterium | reverse complement strand
TCGTTGTTTTAACCCCTTTCCTTCCTGAATGTTTACCTGCATGCATTTACTGTCGATATCGGCAAGCTTTAGATTTACACATTCCGATACACGTGCCCCGGTTGAATAAATTATCATGATAGCCGTACGGTGTTTGAAGTTTTTAATCGCACCCAAAACATCCAGGACTTCTTCCTGGTCCAATACCAAAGGAAGTGTTTTTGCTACTTTGGGAGTGGGCAAATACTCCTTTGCCCATTCTTTGTGGTAAACATTTACAAAAAGGAAACGAAGGGCATAATACCCCATTTTTACACTGCCCGGTTTATGGGCACCATCGGTAAGCATCGACTGGAAATAGACCCTGAGTTCTTCAGTGCCGGTGGAAGATGGGTCTTTCTTGTGAAAATTTTGATAATCGTTAATGTGCCACCAATAACTCTTCCGGGTGCGCTCACTTAAATTTCGTAAAATGGCTTCTTGTAAGAAGCTTTTTTTAAATTTGTCATAACTTTATTGTTTAATTATTAATCTTGCAAAGGTGCAACTTCTCTGCGGAACAGTGGAATGTAAACCACCGACCGTAGGGAGGTTTAGTTCAACAACGAGTATTTCCGCTATTTTGTGAATACTTACGACCCTTACGAGGGCCAGGCACAGGCCATGCTTTACTGCCGCTCAGGTGATGGTGGTGAAACCCTTGATATTGACCATGAACTGTTTGATGACCTCAACATAAATTTTTACAATGAAATAGGCGCTGATGTATATGCCATGGATTCAAAGGGCAATACCGTGGTCATTCTCCTGGGAAGTGCCTGGATGGATATGGTATTGCTGAAATCTACTGATAATGGCGAAAACTGGGATAAGACCATAATCTGGGAGCACCCCTATCCACATTGGGATTGGAATACAACCATTATGAACTCCCTGGATACTTTGTATGCGCCCGATGGTTCGCTGAGTATTGTACTGGATAGCGAGGGAATGGCACATGTTGTTTTTGCAATTACCCATGTTACTCATTGGGAAGCCGGTACAGCTTACAGCCTTTTTTATATGGCTGATGGTATCGGTTACTGGAATGAATATATGGACCCAATTGAGGAAGCCGATGATCCGCACTACACCATGTCGCCTGATTATCTTGAAGAAATGGGGCTGTTGATCGGTTGGACACAGGATGTGAATGGTAACGGACATATTGACCTGGATGACCTTGATGTGATGGTTTACCCATCCACAGGATTGTCTACCATCCCTACACTAAGTATTGATAACAACGATGTGCTTTTGTTGGCCTATTCATCAACAACCGAGGGCTACGATAACACCATTAATTATTACAAGCATATCTGGACAAGATACTCTCCGGATAACGGACAAAGCTGGAGCAATTTTGTTGATTTGGATTCAGATTT
>JAAEMR010000236.1 GCA_024225395.1 Gammaproteobacteria bacterium | reverse complement strand
TGCCATGCTCTGACCCCCTTATTGTAGGCATCAAAAATCTGGAGAAATGAGATTCAAATTCTATTTCAAGAAAACAGTCAATTTGATGCTCTTCAGCTAATTTTTCTATCCACCGATTATTGATTGTTTCGGCTAGTGAGCATCCAATATCATTTGCCTGTTTATCACTCACATCTTCATTTAACAATACAAAAGTGGAATCCGTATCTCCATAGATGACTTCATATCCATCGCTTTCGATCCACTTTGCAGTTTGTTGCATAATTTCATGACCACGCAAAGTGATGGAACTGGCGAGTTTGGTATCATAAAAAGGACAGCCACCTGAACCAAGCACACCATAGAATGAATTCATGATAATTTTAATGGCCTGCGAGCGAGCCTTATCATTATCTTTCTTAGCCTGGTCCCGCTTCGCCCAAAGTTCTGTAATAATCTGTGGCAACAGGTGTTTATCTCTGGAGAAACATCCACCTCGAAATCCTTCTATGGCATGATCAGGATCTTTTTGCCCTTCAATTAGCCCTAGCGGGTCAATTTTAAATGTACGAATTATCGAGGGATACAAACTCTTAAAATCAAGCACCAGCACATTATTATAAAGACCAGGTTTTGAATTCATCACATAACCACCCGGGCTCGCTAACCCTCCACCTTTGGGAAGGTTGGGTGAAACATAAGCCTGTCGATGTAATTTCGGCAAATACAGGTTCACGAAAGCCGCTACCGAGCCACCTGCCCGGTCCAGCTCAAGCCCGGTCAATTGACTGCGGAAAATCAGGTAATCCATGAGTTTAATTTTTTCGAATATATCCCAGACTAAAACACAATCCTGTAAGTTATATTCAGCCAGTTTTACCTTGTTAAAGTTAAAATCATGCATAATCGCATCGAGTCGATTATCGACATCATCCGTCGCCTTTCCTCGACCCAGAAAATGCTGCCCGATAGCTTCCAGGCTGAAACTGGGAAAACTGTAAGCTTCCGCCTTTAGTGCAGAAATACCATCAATCACCACACGCCCATCGATAGTGACAAAACCCTGATTTTTTTCGGTTTGACTATCACGCCAGCGCATAATGGATTTATCACGACCCAGTCGCAGCTTTATATTATGCAAAGCTGCGCGTTTTGCTAATAACCTGAAATCAAAATTAATAACATTCCATCCAATAATAATATCCGGATCGATAAGCTGTATGGCTTGCTCTAAAGCTTTTAATAATTCAGCTTCATTATTTACCCATTCAATGTAATCTTCAGCCGCTTCCTTATCACTCAGTTCCAGTGGCTGGATCATGATGACTTTTTTAAAACCGGGGAAATGTTTCTGAGCTGTTTCCCCCGTATAAAAACCGATACTGTATAACTCACCCTTTTCTGAGCACTCTATATCTAATGAAACTGTATTAAAGTCAGGCACATAATCACAGGGCTTTATTTTAATATTTCGGTATTCGATATAACCTTTTTCTGCCTGTTCAGCCAATGAGCTTTCATCACCCGAGAACTCAACGCTCCCATACACGAAACGTTCCATCAGGTAACGCTCTTCCAGGCGAATATTACTTTCATAAATTTCGATGCCGGCATCCGTGAGTATGCTCCTGGCATCATAAAAAGTTCTCAGGTTATTGAAGTAGAGACCCGCAACGCTTTGTAATGAAAAGGTAAATAGTTTAAGCAATTTATGAGAGTAATTATTATTCAGCGTCTTGAGCAAAAAACCTGCTTGTTGAATATCAGCCTGTTGAATAAAAAATACGGGGCGCTCAGCAGGAATACCGAGTTTTACCGGGCCTTTTTCTGTTGACAACCATAAAGTGATTTTTGATTGCCCCTGGCGATCATAGCTTTGGCGAGTCAGAAGAAAACCTTTTCCGATGGGAGGATTATTTTTTGTTTTGTCCATCTAATCAGGTTTTATTCCGGGATCAATGAGTATCTAAGAGTCAAATCTTGCAACTTGTTTAAAATTCTTTAACTGTAAGGCTATTTTATAAAAGAAATACTAAACAGCAACATTTACCTTCCGGTCATTTATTTGATCCGTATCATCAAATCAGTCAATTTACAGCCTCATAACCGCATAAATTTTGCCAGCTTAATTTTTTTAAATTACCATTATTGAGTGTTAAAAAAGTTTATTCAATGCAGGTGAATATGATGAAAAAACTTACAACTTTAGCCGTTACCGCTACGTTCGTAGTGGTCAGTCAAACAGCCATAATCCCAAATGCTCAGGCATTCTCATTTGGAAGTTTCAGCTTCAGTGATAGCTGGGGCGACAGCTGGGGAGATGGTTGGGGAAGCGGTTCTCGCTACTACGATCCACGTTGGGGCAGGTATCCACCACCCGGTTATGGTGGTTACGGCAGAAACAATGCTTCACCCTGGAATCGTGGTTTTAGCGGACCACATTTTTTCCATCCCAATAGAAATGGGTTTGGCTGGGGAAACCGAAATACACGTCGTTGGCATGCTCCACCACAGTGGTATATTGCTCCCGGATATTATCCGCCAGCAGCACCCCCTACTCCCACTCCTGACCCAGAAGTTAAACCCTCTAAGTGAGAGCGCCGGTAAGCATAGCACCGGCTAACAGGCCGGTGACTATGCATTGTGTTTAGGCCTACTATCTATAGTAAGGCTAATGTTTTGATGCGGAAATAATTATCTGCTTTGATCCATCATTGAATTTTTTACTATTGCTGTGGTATATAGCCTGATCCAGCTTTTTCATTTTTGGAAACTCATGATATGTGGTTCCTGTTAGCAATATCTTCAGCTGTCATCTATTCACTGCGAGGAGTAATAGAAAAATTACTCTAAAGAAGATTGATAAAAATATATTAGGGCTGTCAATCAGGCTTTATTCGATTCCCTTTTTTGCTCTGCCATTCTTGTTTAACCCTGATCTATTTATACGTCCTACCGACCTGAATACTGAATTCTGGATTTTAGTTTGCTACATCGGTTTACTATCTTACCCGCTTGAAACTGTATTCTATTTTAAAGCCATGCAAAAGGAGGATATCTCTCTTGTCATGCCCATTCTCAGCATACACCCCGTGATAACGCTGGTACTGGCTTTAGTTATACTCAATGAAGTTCCTGACTTACTCGGTGTCACCGGCGTTATAGTGACTACCCTGGGCATTTACATGCTTAAAATAAAACATGTTCACAATGGTTTTTTTGCCCCCTTAATTCAATTAAAAAATAACCTGGCGGTTCGTTATATGCTGATTACTGCCACACTCATATCTATAGGAACTGTGATTGATAAAATCGCTATTTCAACAGCCAATGTGTATATGTATGCATTTGTTTCTCACGTATTGATGAGCCTGTCACTGCTATCAATTGCAATACTTAAGTCAAAACACCATCTGCACCAGGTATTTAAATACTATAAGGAATACTTCTTAATAGGTTTTATAATATTCGCTTACACGACTTTATACCTGCTCGCTTTAAAAGATGCTTTTGTAGGTTATGTTTCAGCAGTGAAATCAGCCAGCGTGCTACTGACCATAGTTTTTGGAGTGATTTTATTTAAGGAGAAGGATCTATTACCGAGAATAATTAGTGGAATAGTCATAACAGCAGGACTAATAATCATTAAACTGGCATAAGCTCAAAATAAGAAAATTTACAAATTTTTTCAATTTCCTTCAGGCATGCTTAAACATTTATAAATCTCCCTGATTTTCTCTGCAAGTTCCTGACTACTGGCATAGATAACTCCCTGTGCATTCATAAAACCGGAACCTTCTCTATTAAGCTCAAGATCATTCCCATAGATATCACTGACACTGGCACCTATTTCAGTGAACAGGCATGCTGTTGCTGAAAAGTCCCAAAAGCTTCCTCCACCCTGCAGTGGCTTCGGAAATTTAAAATAACAGGCTGGAGTATTCTCTAACACCAGGCAGGCATTCATGACAGCGCCTCCAAACGGGATTTGATTAACACCATCATAGCCGAATTCTGTTACGACATTTTCCAGTTCATTCATAACTTTTTCATAATATTTATGTTTTACAAAGCTACGATCACAGACCACGGTAAGAGATGTTTGATTTTTATCTGAGGAAGGCTTTAAAGACCATGACTGTTCATTACGACAGGCTCCCTGGTCAATAATCGCATGATATAAGGTTTGCTCCACTGGATCGTAAATGACACCGATTTGTGGAATACCTGAACGTGACACTAATGCAATGGATACGGCATAACCTGGAAGCTGATCAATAAAAGACAGCGTTCCATCGAGTGGGTCGATACACCAGAAATAATCCTTTTCAAGGCGCGTTCCATCATCCGTTCTCTCTTCGCTTAACAGAGCCAGGTCAAATTTATCACAGGTAGGAATAAGAGATTTTAGAATAATATCCTGACACATAAAATCAACTTCCGTCACGACTTGCGAAGCAAGGCTATCACCTCCCTTTTTGTTCTGAACTGCGACCTGCAACTTAGATTGCTCACGAATTACTGCACCTGCTTCATATGCCGCTGAGATTGCTATTTTGCACAAATCTAATAGATCGTAACTTGAGAGTTGCATGTTCTAATTATCCTGCCTCATATTAACTGGAAACAACATTGAGCTGGTTGATGACTTTCTGAGATATCCGTTCACTATAGCCATGAATTTTCCAGTGCCCCGGACTCCAGCCTTTTATAAAACGATGGAAGTCAGTCCAGGCCAGAGGGTAGAGTGCTCGCCAATCTTGCTCTACAGCTTCCGGGTCTACTGATGCCTGTTTACTCATTAGTGCCTGTTTAAGCTCAGAAAAATAAAAATCTAAAAGCTCTACTTCATGTCTTTCACACTCATTTTCATAAAGACAACTACTAATAAAGTATGCCACATCCTTCATTCCGCAACCTGCTCCCACATATTGAAAATCAACCGCAGCCACTTCTTTTCCATTTTTGGAAAAACAGAAGTTCGCCAGTTTTGCATCACCATGAACAAGTGTTTGATAGGGACTATGTTTCAGCTTTTGATCTATTTTTGAAGCTGCATTTTTAAGCGGGAAATCATCCAGAACCTGTAATTCATCCGGACGTGTCTCTAGGTGCCAGTAGGTACCTGTTTCCCACAATTCAGCCGGTTTTCTATTCAGATAAGTTGCATGAAAATTCGCTAACCAGGACAGGCATACTTTCAATTCAGCCATTGACACCGAATTCTTCCGTGCAGGAAAACCACTTTCATCCAGGTCTTCAAGCACCATCAACATTTCATTTTCTGCTGATTCAACGGCAAGGCAGTGTGGAATTCGACAACTGTCATCACAGGCATCAGCAAATTCCCGGTACCAGGCCATTTCAACCTGGTAAGATTTTATTTTTCTCTGGTGTGATATATCTGTATTCCAACCCCGTGGATGATGAGCCTGATCGGGTAAAAGCACATGTTTTACAATAATGGTTTTGCGCTCACAGCCTCTCAAACCATAACGAACGATATTTCCATAACCGCTCCATAAACTCTGTATAACCGTTATTTTAAAAATCTCAGTTGCGCCTGTTACTTTTTGGATAATTTTTTCAAAGCTGTCGTTTTTCACTCGGCACTATTTCCTTTATTTAAAGTCGATTCAAATTTTTTATTATTCTACTATTTTCTCAACATCTAATAATAGACTGATGTATAAAGTTCAGTTTATTTTCAACTCTACCGGTTTAACGAAAAATTATATCCTAATTTATATTAAGCCATAGCCTGACTACAATTTGTGAATTAACATAAGAAACCTTCTATGTGCAGAGTGGATTGATTTTGATGCTCACGGTAGATGAAGATGGAAATGAATCAAAGTTTGAAATGGAGGCTGGCTATGTACTGGAAATTACCAGAGGTTTTAAGCATCAATTTGAAGGCATCGCTGAAAAATCTGAAATCATGGAATTTTCAACCGAACATTTTGAAACTGATTCTATTAGAACCGAGCCTGGTGACCGAATAGACTAGCTGTCTATTCAACTACCGGCATTACTGCAATATTGCAAAACAGCAGGGAAATTAACAATGATAAAAGTAGGTATTATCGGCTATGGAAATTCGGCTCAAACATTTCATTTACCATTTATAACTTCGAATGAATCATTAGAATTAGTTGCGATCAGCAGTTCTCAAACCGAAGCCATCAAAGAAAGATACCCCACTATTTCAATTTTCGACAGCGCTGACGATTTAATACTCAACTCTGGAATTGAACTGGTCATTATAACAGCACCAAACCATGTTCATTATTCACTGGCTAAACAGGCTCTGGAACAAGGACTCCATGTCATCGTTGAAAAGCCTATGGTGACAAAAAGTTCTGAAGCGGAAGAATTAATCCAGCTGGCCAAAACCAGGTCACTGGTATTATCTGTATTTCAAAATAGGCGCTGGGATGGTGATTTTTTAACCATTAAGAAATTGTTAAAACAAAAAGCTCTCGGGGAGATACGCTTTTTTGAATCTCACTTTGATCGTTTCCGCCCGCTGGTTCGTCAACGATGGAGAGAGCAACCCGGACCGGGAGCAGGTTTTTTGTTCGATCTGGGTCCGCATTTAATTGATCAGGCTTTATGCCTTTTCGGTTCACCAGATTCAATAACTTCAAGATGCCTGGCATTACGTAATAATTCAGAGATCACAGATTATTTTCATATCCTACTGCACTATGAAGCTTTAGAAGTAGCTCTTCATGCCAGTACATTCTCGGCCGGCCCTAACAGGCGATTTCGCCTTGAAGGCACTAAAGGAAGTTACGATAAATATGGATTAGATCCGCAGGAGGCTCAATTACATAAAGGCTTATCACCTTCAGATATACTGTTTGGTGCTGAACAAATCAACCAGTTCGGAACACTTTACCTGGAAAACAGTAAATATCAAATTGACACTGAAACAGGTTGTTATCAGCAGTTTTATCTTAAAATGGTTGATGCGATCAATAATGGAGGTTCTAGCCCGGTAGACTGTGAAGAAATAGTGAGCGTAATAAAAATTATTGAATTAGCTGAAATAAGTAGTCAGCAAGGAAGGACCGTATCAATGGCTGAAAGCATAACCCAGAACTAAAAAGACTGGATAATCCACACGACTGTTATAACAAAACCTATACACATTCCACAGGCTGCCAGTAATTTAACTATCAATGTCTGTTTTTCGGTCACCAGTCTATCTCGCATAAATATTTAACTGTAACAAAGAATAACATCGCAGAGTGAGATCAGTTACCTCACCCTGACTACCTAACCTACTTATGGATCAGGTATTATTTTTCATCATCCAGTGAGTATTTTTCTTCACCTTGATAGTATTCAGGAAATCCGACAGCAGATTTCAAACCCTCGAAGTCGAGGATATTTTCCGCTGTATTACCCTGTTTCAGCGTTGCCAGTGATTCCCGCATCGCCTTGATTGATGCATTAATCAGCGTTAATGGAAATACAGATAATTTGTAACCGATTTCTTCCAGCCGTGCTGTTGGAAGAATTGGTGTGTTACCATGCTCGACCATGTTGGCCATTTTATAGCCGGGAACAGAACTGCAGTATTCGATCATCTCTTCTTCTGACAAAGGCGCTTCAAGAAAGGTGATATCCGCACCAATTTTGGTAAACTCCCTACAACGGTTGATGGCTTCATCCAGCCCATGTGTGCCACGGGCGTCTGTTCGAGCCATGATGAGAATATCGTCATCTTCGTTACGTGCATCGACACCGGCCTGAATACGAGAGCAAGCTTCATCCATCGAAACCACTGCCTTGCCCTTGGTGTGACCACAACGTTTAGGCATCACCTGATCTTCCAGCATGATGCAGCCAAATCCCGCACGAGCATAACCCTTCACAGTTCGCTTTATATTCAATGCATTTCCAAAGCCGGTATCGCCATCACCAAACATCGGAATGGAGACCGCATTATTAATATTACGCCCCTGATCAATCATTTCAGCATAAGAAATAAGACCGGTATCGGGCATGGCGAGACGTGCGGCAGAGACTGCAAACCCACTCATAAAACCCAGTTCAAAACCGGCTTCCTGTATCAGTTTAGCCGACATGGCATCGTGACAACCCGGCATTAATAATATGCCCGGGCGCTCCAGTAACTTACGTAATTGATCAGCAGGTGTGTTCATTGTGCTCCTCATTTTTATAAGTATTGCTCACTCAGTACTAAAGCTGAATGGTTATAATTTACACACAATCAGATGGGGTACAATATCATAAGTGCCAGGAAATCGAGAGACACTGGAACCAGACCATATTGCCCGATGAATTAACAGCACCCCACCAGTTATCACTCTTTGAATAAACGGCCATTTCATTCCGGTGTAAGATTCACCATCAGTTGCATACTCTTTCGCCAGTTTTTGTTTTAGCTGTTGATACTCCAAACTATATTTTTATCTGAGCGTAAAATATCTTTAAATCTAAGCCTCTCGTTCCACAATGAACTGTTAAACGGCACCAGGTGAAGGTGATGCGTTCTAAGATTATCTGAAGGTTTGCAAAACCAGTGCATAGCATCTTGCTTTTAAGGGAAATAGCAGTATCCATTTTCCTGCAGTAATTCAATTGCAGGCCTGGATATTTGTAACGATTCGACGCCAGACATGATGTCTATCTGGCTTTGCCATCAGATCATGCACCGCTGTCCTGCCAATATGTTGAATATTTCCGTAAAACCATTGACCTATTTATTTTGAAAAAATTATTTTCTTTTTCTAAGATTGAAGGCCAGTCAGGATTGTATTTAACTCTTTCAATGCCACTCGGTTTTTTTCATTTCAACTAACTCTTTTAAGGGCTTTGACAACGTTCGTAATTGAGTTTCATAACCGAGTGACTTATAAAGAGTTGAGCTTTATCATTAAATTCCATAACCCCAGGCCTTAACTCATCCACTTTCATTTCTTCAGCTCATTGCTCAATTTCCACCCAGCTCACCTTTAACAGCATCTCAAATTTTTAACATTGAAATATAATCGATACTTGATGGCATGAAGAAGCCAATAAGCTTAAAGGAGTTAGCGCAGGAAGAGCAGTTTTTTGCTGAAAACTCCTCAGGCTGAAGAGTAAAGTTTCAAATAGCCAAAACTCTATGGAATCAACTAATCAGGGTATTGTCTCTGAGCTCTTCCAGTTGCTGATTTAAGTTTTTAATCTCTAAACGTATATATTTTAATCTTGTGGAATTAGGATCCAGTTGCTCAATTCTGCTCACCGTGATTTTCAATTCATCAATGGATTTTATGAGCCGTATTTCATCAACGGATAAGTCAAAATTTCGTAAATTATCTTTACCTTTTGGTGTTACATTATCTGGATTTGGAATGCTCATTTTACCCTGTACCTTTGTAATTTAGATATTCAATGCTTTCCTTCTGAAAGAGAAAGTCATTCATTTATAGATAGTTATAGATCGAATCCACGAAAATGCCACTTTTTTTAACCTTTAACGTTGATGATTCATGGATAAACGCGTTATTTGAATTTACCACCGCCCATATACGCCTACAGGACCATTTTCCCAGGGGGAGATATGTTAGAATATTAGATTATTCTTTTATTTGCGGATTTCACTTATCTTGCTGCGCACTTTGGCAAGTTATAGCGCTTCAAACCATTGAGACTATTCATGAAACCAAATACCATCACCAAAGCATTTCTGCTAGCCAGCACAGTCACTTTTTTCCCTGTCACAACTGTTTATGCAGAACTTCAGCAACGAACTCTGGATATTGTTGAAGAGGTTTGTAAATATTGTCACGGCAGTGAAGGTGAAGGATCTAACGCCATTTACCCGCGATTAGCTGGGCAGCATAAAAACTACATCGTTAAACAGCTTACCGATTTTCGAGAAAAGCGTCGTCTCGGCACTATGAGCGAAATGGCCGAAAATCTGACAGATACCGAAATAGACGGCTTAGCCGACTATTTCAGCGCCAAACCCGTACTCACCCACAAAGTACGCAATAAAGATTTAGCCGCCGTAGGAAAATATATTTTCAGTAAAGGAAACCCTTACAATGACCTTCCTGCCTGTGCCACCTGCCATGGAGAAGATGGATCCGGGACCGATGATTTACCTCGACTGGCTGGTCAGCATAAGCGTTATGTCAGCTCTCAACTTGCTGAATTTAACAGCCGCAAAAGAACCAATGACAATGCCATTATGCATTCAGTCGCATCAAAACTGACAGAGTTGGAACGTGAAGCTGTCGCGCTTTATGTCAGTGGACTGGGAAAACAAACACCGAAATAATCAATCAAAAAGTGATTGACTAGCTGGAACCCGGTCATTTCAATCGTTACAGTTTTTTCACCACGGAAGGCACACAAAACAAGGAAGTTAAAATGTATATGTTTTAATGTTCAGAAGGTTTCACAAAACCCAAAGCAGGCTGATCATTTCACCAGGTCATAACCATATTCACTGTTTTTCCCTGTGACCTCCGTGCCCTCTGTGGTGAGTTTTTTTAGAGGGTCTTAAAAATTTATATTACCGACTCAAACTCAGGTCCTGGCATTCTTTTTTTTAGTGAAGCGTGTCGCCAGAGCTTGCAGAGGATCATCGGGCCAGGGGTGTTTAGGATAACGACCTTTCATTTCTTTTTTGACATCCTGATAGCTACCCTGCCAGAAACCGGTGAGATCCTGGGTAATTTGTAACGGTTTTCTCGCCGGTGATAGCAAATGCACCAACAGAGGAACTTTACCATTTGCAATTGCAGGTGTTGTCAAACAACCAAACATTTCCTGTAATTTAACAGCCAATACCGGCGGTGTATTCGCATAATCTATTTTGATAGCAGAACCCGAAGGAACCTTGAAAGTTAAGGGTGCCAGCTCATCTAATTTTTTAGGCAACGGCCAGGGTAACAAAGTTGACAGACAGGATTTTAAGTCCAGTTTTTTAAAATCCTCAAGCTTGCTAATTCCATTAATACAAGGCTGGAGCCAGAACTCCAGTGTTTCCAGTAAATGTTCGTCTGATACATCCGGCCACTGAGATTCATTGTTACCTTCAATAGATTCAACTGATCGTAAACACAGAATACGAGACTGTAATTGCCTTGTTTTTTCATCCCAGGGCAACAACGCCAGACCTTTTTGGCGGATCAGACTCATTAAAACCTGATTTTTTTCCTCTGATGGAATAGCTTTTAATGGCTTTCTGTTTATAACTATGGAACCTATTTTTTGCTGTTGCTCTGCAATCAGGCGATCTGTTTGATTATTCCAGTGTATTAAATTTTTCTGTGTCTGAAAAGAAGCCAGCAAGGTGCCAAATAACTTAAAATTAACAGGTGCTGCTGCATAAATTTTATCCTCCCTTTGTGACACCAGGCCACCCAGTTCGGCTACAGCCAGATATTCATTTTTGACCAGCTTATCGGTATTATTCAATGCAGCAGCTCTGCCATTGCTTAACAGGTACAACCCGCTTTTCTCGTTTCGCCGCTGAGCGACTCTATCCGGGTAAGCCATGCAAATTAAAAAACCCGGCACATCACAATCATCTATAATATCTACCTTTTCAGTTTTAATCCTCCGACATAGTTTTTCAAATATCCCCAGCTGATGCTGACTGCGTTTAAACCAGCCTTTAAATTGCTGTTCACAGGGAATGTGACCCAGCAACACATCGACTTTGGCACTTATATCACTTCCATATTGACGCAATGGATCTTTGTCCGATAACAGCGCTGCCAATGCAGCTGCTGTTTTTATTCGATTAATCTGCACCGATTTTATTAACATATGGGCGAGTCTTGGATGAGTTGGAAACTTTGCCATTTGTAAACCATGATCACTCAGGCTCATGATTTCAAACTGTTTTGATTGTTGCTTTAAAGCACCCAGAGAGCCCAGTAAATCAAGCGCCTGATTAAACGCTGCCCCGGGAGGTTCATCCATCCACTTCAATTCATCCGGATCACTGACTCCCCACTGTAATAACTGTAAAGCCAGCGGGCATAAGTCAGCCTGTAGTATTTCAGCAGGTAACTGTTTTTCTAATGTATTTTGCGTCTCCCTGCTCCACAGGCGATAACAGGTTCCGGCTTGCGTCCGGCCTGCCCGGCCCATGCGTTGAATACTCGATGCCTGTGAAATACGGCGTGTATGCAGGCGGGTCATTCCCGTTGCCGGATCAAAACGTGGTTGTCGGCTTAAACCACTGTCCACGACAGTACTAATACCCGCGATGGTTAAACTGGTTTCTGCTATATCCGTGGACAGTACGACCTTTCGCTGATAAGAACTATTTTTATCCAGCGGTGAAATAGCCTGCATTTGTGCGGCTAATGACAGGGCTCCATACAGAGGAAGTAAACACACCTCGCTGCCAATAGTCTGAGCCAGTTCTTTTTGCAGCGTGGATATTTCACGTTGACCGGGCAGAAACACAAGAATAGAACCCGTTGTTTCATCCAGCGCACGTTTAATCATCTCTACCATTGGCTTGATGACAGGCTCACTCACCTTAAAGGTCTTACCGTAATACACTTCGATGGGATACATTTTTCCTTCACTGCTCACTAGCGGCGCATTCCCCAGTAGCTTTGCGGCACCGGCTCCATCCAGTGTGGCAGACATGACCACCAGCTTCAAAGGACACTGCTGTTCACGAAACAGCTCACGGGCTTGCAGGCTTAATGCCAGACCCAGGTCGGAATTCAAACTGCGCTCATGAAATTCATCAAACAGGATCAACCCTGTGCCCTGAAGCTCAGGGTCATTCTGTAACAGGCGTATCAACACACCTTCAGTAATAACTTCAATTCGAGTTTTAGCACTGATCCTGCTTTGCTGACGAATTCTATAACCCACCGTTTCACCGACCTTTTCACCTAACAAACTCGCCATACGTTCGGCAGCCGTTCTTGCAGCCATACGTCTAGGCTCCAGCATCAGTATTTTTTGACTGCCCAACCAGCTTTCATCCAGAAGTGCTAATGGCACCACGGTGGTTTTACCGGCACCCGGTGGAGCCTGTAGAACCAGTTGGTGATGCTGTTTTAGACCTTTTTTAATATCATCTAAAACAGCATTAATGGGTAAAGAGGGTAATTTCAATGGTTACTTTCCGGGTTAATTCTTAGAGGGCTTATTCTGTACCAAAGCTTAAGAGCAAGCCACAGGTTCTACAACTGAATCAGATATTTTATAAACCTATGCAGAGTGCAGCTATTCTACTCATCAGTATTATTTAAATATGTCTGTACCAAATAATCTCAGGGCACTACACTTGCGCTTTAGAAAATCTGTTTGTGTATAAAATCATGAGTGACATTCGCTGCCATCACTGCTCACAAAACTACGATGAGCAATTGAGCCATTGCCCATACTGTCATGCGCCCTCTCCGACTCAACAGAAGAAAAACCTGTCTGGCAATAGCAACAATTTTATTTACTTTTTCATCGGGCTGGTTATTTTTTGTGGAATTATGATTGCATGGCTTCCACGAGTATTACGTTAAAATAATTTTTTTATTCACTAAATCCTGACAATAAGCTGGTTACAAACTGTTGAAAACCTTCATTCAAAAAATAAAAGGCTATTAGCCCGGCAACATTAATCAGCATTATAATCAGCACAATTAATTTGATACTTATGCCAGTTTTCTGACTCGACCACTGCTGTTTTTTGCTCTCATTTATTAATGGAATGGCTTTCAGGGCAGTCGAAATTTCAGCAAAACTCTGCCAGCGATTAACTGACTGCATTTCCAGCATGTTCTGTATTATTTCTTGAACATGTACATCCAGCCGATCAAACTCTTTAGCAGCCTTCAACAGGCCAAATTTCATCTTTGCCCTGTTTGCGGTTAACATCTGATAAAAAATAATCCCGGCACTGAAAATATCCCGGCTTACCGATGCTGGTGCTTTATTTTCAGGTTGGTACCAGTCAATATCGCTGACTTGCTGGTAATGCCTCTCAAAACCAAAATCAGTAATTTTCAACTCTCCACTTTTATTGAATAGAATATTACTCGGGCGTAAATCACCGTGCATAATATGATTTTGATGCGCCTGCTGCATAGCACTGCAAATTTCCAGCGCAACCGGCACAAATTTTTGTAACGTAAAAGCACGCGAAAGCCGGTCCTGCAAACTGCCACCCGCTAAGTGCTCCATCACCACAATAAAGGCATTACTATTTTTTGACGTACCCAGCACCCTGGCCAGATTTTTATGTTGAATTTTCGTGAGTTGAGTCGCCTGCTTAAAACCGGCATGTGTTTTTAAGCTTTTCTTTACCACAATCATTTGTTTTCTGATGCTATCCTGAAACAGATAAACCGCACCAAAACGATTGCGGCTTAATACATCGAGCAATTCAAACTTATCTGAAGCTTTACCTATGGCCGCTTTGGCTTCATTTTTATCACTTTGTTTGAGGTGTGCACCATTTAAAATTTCAAGCAGGCTAAAGGCAACTTCATCAGCCGACTCGGGACGTTCGTTCGGCTCAGTTTTTAAACAGCGAATAATTAATTCCGCTAAAGCTTCAGGTAAGCCTGTCAAACTACCTGCAAGATCATCCAGTTTTTCTGCAGGAAGTTTTCCCGTAAACAACTCAAACATTAATGCGCCCAGGGAGTAAATATCACTCAACGGGCTTACACACTGCGGGTTACTAAATTGTTCCGGTGACATATAATCCGGCGTACCGACAATCTCTTCAACTTCAGGCTTGCCACTTGCTTCCAGCCAGGCTATGCCAAAATCAAGAATGAACACATGCCCTTCGTTGTCAATGAGAATGTTGGCGGGTTTAATATCCCGATGAACCACTCCATTTTTATGCGCAAAGGCCATGCCTTTACAGGTTTGCAATAATAGTTGCACCCGGGCATTCAGTGATAGCTTCCTGTGCCTGGTAATCTCGGAAAGCTCTCTTCCCTGGATATAATCCATGACAAAATAAGGGCGCCCCTTAGCGCTAAGCCCTCTATCGATGATGTGGATAATATTGGGATGATTGAGACGAGCAATAACCAGCGACTCCTGGTCAAAGAAGTTTTTTGCCTGGTCATCCCATAGAAGCTCGGCAGATAAAAATTTTATAGCTACCGTTCTATTCAACGAATTCTGTTGAGCTTTATAAACCGTTGCCATACCCCCGCGGGTAAGTTTAACAAGATCACTATAACCTTCTAACTGCATTATGATTATTGGTAGCCCGAATTCACCTGAGTATAGTTGCAAATTGAGCTTTATTTAATGTTCAATAATTCTGCAAAAGAATTTACTGGTCAATAAATTTTCAATAAGCTCCAGCGAAAACAACTATCCAGGATTTTCAATAATCAAAGGCACCATTTTTAAGCAAACCGGTAAGCCTCAACAATCAGCCCTTCAGGGCTTTTGCGTGATAAGCAAGATGTTCACCAATAAATGTTGAGATGAAGTGATAGCTGTGGTCGTAGCCATCCTGCATCCGGAGCTCAATCGGAAAATCACGTTCGGAACAGGCATCGAGCAATGCTTTCGGATGCAACTGGTCGGCAAGAAATTCATCCGCCGTTCCCTGGTCAATCAATAACGGGATCGGCTCTGCTCCATTTTTAACCAGTTCGGTAGCGTCATACTGCTTCCAGTCTTTCTGGTCATTACCAAGATAGGCTCCGAAGCATCCTTCCCCCCAGCCACAGATAGTCGGATGACAGATTGGCGAAAATGCTGAAACCGAACGATAAGCTCCGCTTTCCCTTAATCCACAGATTAGTGCGCCATGCCCACCCATCGAATGCCCGGTGATTGATTTTACCCCGGGAACAATGGGTAATTCAGCTTCGACAAGCTCCGGTAATTCCCGTGTCACATAATCGTACATCTGGTAGTGCTGCGCCCAGGGTTCAACGGTCGCATTAACATAAAATCCAGCTCCCTTACCAAGATCGTAACGCTCAGGTTCATCAGAGACATTTTCACCTCGAGGGCTTGTATCCGGCATCACCAGGGCAATGCCTAGCTCAGCCGCATAACGTTGCGCTCCCGCTTTTGTACGCACGTTGTCATCGGTACAGGTCAGGCCGGATAACCAGTACACAACAGGCACCTTTTCGCGTTGCGCCTGCGGTGGCAGGTAGACAGAAAAAGTCATTTGGCACTGGCAAATATCAGACTGGTGCTGGTAACGGTTTAGATAACCACCAAACTCCTTGATTGTTTCAATTTTAGTCAAACTGGACATCACGACACTCTCAAAAGGTAACCACTGAACGAATACTTTTACCTTCATGCATCAGGTCGAAGGCTGTATTTATTTCTTCTATTGGCATGGTGTGAGTCACCATCATGTCCAACTCTATCTGTCCGTTCATGTATCGATCGACATAACCCGGCAATTCGGTACGACCCTTGACTCCACCAAACGCCGTGCCTTTCCAGGTTCGACCTACAACCAGGTTGAACGGCCGAGTAGCAATTTCCTGACCGGCACCAGCCACACCGATTACCGTTGATACCCCCCAGCCCATGTGGGTGCACTCAAGAGCATCGCGCATGACATGTACATTACCGATACATTCAAATGAGTAATCCGGCCCCCCGTTGTAGGTGTCTTGCATGTACTCGACAAACGACCCCTCAATTTCTTTTGGATTAACAAAATCGGTGGCACCAAGCTGGCGTGCAAATTCAAACTTATCCGGGTTTACATCAATCGCAATAATGCGTTCTGCTTTGGCCATGACGGCACCCTGGATACAGGACAGACCAATACCACCCAGGCCGAACACGGCTACAGTAGAACCCGCTTCAACCTTGGCAGTATTTAAAACCGCACCTATCCCGGTAGTCACTCCACACCCTAACAGGCAGGCTTTATCCAACGGAGCTTCGGGATTGATCTTTGCCAGGGCAATTTCAGGTACCACGGTGTATTCTGAAAATGTAGAACACCCCATGTAGTGATAAATGGGTGAACCGTTCATCGAAAAACGACGAGTGTTATCCGGCATATAACCCGTCCAGACCGTTGCCGCTATTGACTGACACAAGTTTGTTTTTGGTGAGCGACAATACTCACATTCACCACACTCCGGAATATACAGTGGAATCACGTGGTCACCCGGTTTTAAATTTTTTACCCCGGGCCCGCATTCAACAACCTCACAACCACCTTCATGGCCTAATACACAGGGAAAAGCCCCCTCGGGGTCATCTCCGGACAAGGTAAAGGCATCGGTATGACAAACACCTGAAGCCACGACTTTTAATAGTACCTCGCCTTCCCTTGGTCCTTCCACATCGATCATTTCAATTGCGAGTGGTTTTTTTGGCTCCCAGGCCACAGCTGCTTTTGCTTTCATGTAATTCCTCTATCGGTTGTTAGTTTGAGAGATTTCAAATAATTTAGAATGAATGTTCATTTTTGTCAAATAGTATTCTATAATTAGCGTTAATTACTGCTATTATTTGCTAATTATTTAAACTTCATTATTTATTGACCGTATGCCCTATCTATCACGCCCCGATCCCGATCCGAAGCCAATGGATTGCCGTATCCTGACTGCTGCACTTAAGCTGTTTGTCAACCATGGGTATCACAATGTCTCGGTACACGATGTACAGAAACTTGCCGATGTCAGTATCGGTTCAATTTATAAACATTTTGGCGGCAAGGAAGGTATCGCCAAGGCATTGCACGAACGTCTGCTGGTGGAAATGAATGAAATGGTCGATTCTGTTATTGCTCAGGACCTGACGATCATCGAAAAATGTAATCACATCATCGAGCTGCTATTCGAATACACTGAGACCCGCTGTGAAATCATCGCTTTTATTCTGCACGCCAATCACACTGAATTCATCTCCAGTAAACCTCCGATCTGTTCAGCGGAACCTTTCCAGAAAATACGTGACATGGTGCAGCTCGGTATGGATAGCGGTGAAATTCAGTCTTACGACTGCCTGGTAGCGGCTTCAGTCATTTTTGGTGGCGCATTCCGATTAATCCATATGCGCCTCGATGGACTCATCGATAGACCACTTCCAGAGCTTTACGATCAACTTATTGATGCGACCTGGAAAGGTATGAAAATCGAGGATGATTCCGTGCCGCAGAAACTAGCCTCCAACGAGTAAAAACTAGCATATTGCCGTCTGAATACGGTAACCCCCTCACCTTTCTCAACTGGTGCATGAATAATCTTTTATTATCGACTAGAATGAATATTCATTTTTTTGCTTATTTACTGTATGATCAAAACAATATTCAGCTGAAAATCTGAACAATACAGATAAACGGTAAAATAATAAGCTGGCTGCAAAGACAGCCACATTACCTCCCGGAGGATAAACAATGAACGAAGCTGTCGTTGAAGCAAATATTGCCAATGTTACCTGGAAAACTTATCTGGCTTTATGTAAGCCCAGGGTAGTTTTACTGATTGTCTTTACTGCAGTTGCTGGAATGCTACTGGCTTCGGCAACCAGCCCACCCTGGAGCACCATCTTTTTTGCAATTTTGGGGATTGGCCTGGCGGCGGCGGCTGGTGCTGCAGCCAATCACTGGGTTGACCGGAGGATAGATGCCATTATGGCACGGACCCAAAACCGGCCATTACCGCAACACCAGGTTTCCCCGCTACTAGTTATCAGCTTTGCACTTCTGCTGGCTACAGCATCAATGATAGCACTCGTCACCCAGGTTAATTTGCTGACTGCACTGCTCACTTTTATATCGATGATCGGTTATGCGATTATCTATACCGTTTTCCTTAAACCGGCTACACCCTACAACATCGTACTAGGCGGAGCAGCCGGGGCTACACCACCACTGCTGGGCTGGACAGCAGTCACTGGTGAAATTCACACCGAGGCACTACTATTATTCCTGATTATATTCATCTGGACCCCTCCACATTTCTGGGCACTAGCCATAAAACGCAGAGATGAATACGCAAAAGCCGAGGTGCCGATGTTGCCGGTTACCCATGGTATTGCATTCACCAAGTTACAAGTCCTTCTCTATACCATCATGCTGGTGATCATCAGTATACTGCCATTCACCATCCAGATGAGCGGTATCATTTATCTATCTGGAGCGCTGTCTCTGGGCATCGGATTCCTCTGGCATGCAATCCATCTTTTCAGGGAAGATGGAGACAGCCACGCAGGGCCTACTTTTGGATACTCGATATTTTACCTCAGCATGTTGTTCGGCTTTTTACTTCTCGACCACTATGCACGAATTATCATCCGGTTATGATTGTAATTAAGTACATCGTTGAATAGTTATAGTCGAATGGATTGTAAGCTTTGCGGTCTTCCAGCTACAGCAGAATTGCAACAGGACGGTCATGTATTCTGCTGTATTGGCTGTCGCGAGGTATTCCTGCATTTCGGCTCTATCACGCTACCCGAACCAGCCTCAACAATTCCTGAAACCGTAGTCGAGCCGGAAGGAAACGAAGCTTACCTTAGAATCGACGGAATGCATTGTTCTTCATGTGAATTATTGATTGAGAGGCACGCACTTCAGGTTAAAGGCATTGTTGCTGCAAAAACCAATTACGCTACCGCTGCGGTAAAAATTATCTACGACCCGGAGCAGATTAACGAAGCTGAACTACCCGGATTAATCAGCCGTTCCGGCTACCATGCCCGCTTCAGCCAGGACAAGGCTCCAGATTACGACTATCGCATGCCAATGCTGCGCCTGGTGACTGCCGAAAGCCTGGCAGCAACCATAATGATGATGTATCTGGCTTTCTATTACCCGATCCATCTCGGTTTGATTGATATCGTCGAACTGGAACCAGTCCACTGGCTTGTTTACGAAGCAGTGCCGATGGTGCTGCTTTTTCTTACCAGCATACTTATTTTCTATGTCGCAGCACCTATTTTCCGAGGTGCCTGGGTGGGCCTTCGTACAGGTGTACTAAACATGGATAATTTGCTAGCGATTGCTATTCTTGCAGCTTATGGTTTCAGTATTGGGCAGATGATCATCGGTACACTTGAACTGTACTTCGATGTCGCTGCCACGATAATTGCCGTGGTGACTATTGGCCGGTATTTAGAACGCGAAGCCCGGGAAAAAGCCACTGAAGCCCTTGCCAGCATCATGGATGCATGGATTCCTACTGTTCGCGTACGCAGGGATGGTGATCTTCAAATAATATCTATCGATGAACTGCATCCGGCCGAACACATCTTTGTTCACCAGGGAGAAATGATCCCGGCAGACGGTATCATTGTTGCAGGGCAGTGCGCAGTCGATGAATCACTGATGACCGGTGAACCCTTCCCGGTCACCCGCAGTGCTGGCGAGCGCATCCTGGGTGGTACCCGCAACGTCGAAGGCACAGTTGAAATTGAAGTCGGACACGTCATCACAAGTCAACTCGACAACCTGGCTCGCGTATTATGGAATGCACAAAGTTCCAACTCCGGCACACTCGGTATGGGTGACAGGGTGGCGCGCCTGTTTGTTCCCACCGTCCTGATTCTGGCCATCGGAGTCAGTTGCTGGTTATACAGCGGGGGTGCCTCGTTCGGCTCGGCATTGCTCGCGGGGATGGCTACGTTGATAGTCTCCTGCCCCTGTACTTTCGGTTTAGCCATCCCTCTGACCTCTGCTATCGGGGTCAGTGTTGCACTAAAAAACGGTATCATCATCGCCAGCGCCGATGCTTTTGAAAAAGCCCAGCAGATTGATACGATTGCAATCGACAAAACCGGTATTTTATCAACTGCAAACATGTCCGTCAGCAATGTAGTCGGGCCACCTGAAATCATAGAATATGCCGCTGCGGTCGAAAGGCTGTCACCACACCCGATTGCTGAAGCCATTGCCCGGCTTGATTCTCGATACGAGGCAAAAAATATCAAAAACTATCCCGGAAAAGGAGCCATAGCCCAGGTTGAGAATCATTCTGTTGCGGTTGGCTGTAAATCACTTTTTACCATACTGGGCTGGGATATCCCGGAAATACCGATCACACCCGGTCCAGATCAGGCCGTAAATTCCTATGTGGGCTGGGATGGAAAAATTTACGGCATGATTACCACAGAGGATCAACCCCGACCCGGCTGGAGCCAGGTGGTTGACAGGCTGCGTAAGCAGGCTCACGTCGTGTTGCTGACCGGCGCAGAAACAGCCGGCTCATTCAGAGAAAAATTTGATAATGTATTTTCCGGCATACCACCGGAAGGCAAAGCCACGGTGATCAGACAGTTAAAAAATAAGGGGGTTGTCGTGATGATTGGCGACGGCAGTAACGATGCCCCCTCACTCGCGGAAGCTGATCTTGGTATTGCATTCGGAGCACCGACCGCATTGGCCGCCGATGCAGCCGATGTGATCATCCCCGGTAACCGGCTGGATCGCATCTTTGTAACCTTTGAGATACTTCAATCAATTCGGCACCGCATCCGGCAAAATCTGGTATGGGCACTGCTATATAATGCTATCGCTATTCCGGTTGCCGTTTCTGGCATGCTCAATCCACTTTTTGCCGCTCTGGCAATGTCATCCAGCAGTTTGTTAGTCATCTGGAATTCATCCCGGCAACTCGTTCCTGATGAGGCACCAGATACTCTGGCCGGTCAGCACTCTTCAAGCTTAAAAGAGGTTTGACAAGCTTGCCAGAAACATCGGCAGTTAAAATGGGAAATCGAATATTTCTATATAAGCAGAAATTACCCGATAGTAGCTTTTAGACTGAAAAGTGCCAGTAGCAGTCCGTCATGAAGAGTTAGCCAAATTGCTACCCTGCCCCGCGATAAAATATCAACTGTCACAATCATCACCTTTCGGAGTACCTCAGATTTACCCAAAACGTTCGGTAAAAGTCAGGTTTCAGTAAAGTTTCGGACAGCTGTATATCGTGGGAATTTAATCTCTTTACCTGGATAATCACCTAAACTTCAGACTGCTACAAAATTAGAGACCATAACTTCAGCTAATTTATCTGCTTCTTTGAGTTCGCATGAAAATGCGATGCCAGTAATAAATTTTGATGTGCAGACCATACTGACAGCAAAACTCAACGTCACTTAGTCCACTATCGTGTTTTACTCGATTAATGCTGGTCATTAAGTATATGCATATTGATGCTGGTCATGATAGATTTTAATAGCTCAGTACTTCGTGATAAGGATGGGCGAACAGATTATGGGTGGTCGACCTGGACAATTGGTCCACCGGTGTAATAGCGCGCTACCACACCGGCTTCTCAAGAGGGTTATCAGACATTTGCCATTCTCAGAGACTGGAAATGGCTGAAGCCAGAAACATCACCACTAAGGGTGTCAACAACAGCATGCTACAGTAGATGCTAATCAGACGTAGGTCCTGAGAACTGAAAACAGTTTGTTTCGATACAATCATTTTACTCATTCCTGCTATATGCCGGGGATAACTGCCCCGACGGTCAGCGTTGGTTACAAGGAAATATATTAAATACCTCGACCTGTGAAAGTGGTGTGAAACCCGGGTCAAAATATTGTGAATCATTTCTAAAGGGGTGCGCGTCATCATTAATACTGCTGATAATAACTTGATTCGATCGGTAGTGCGGGTGGTCGGCTGCGTTAACGGCCATTGAAGACTATTTCACCCGTATGCCAGCACTTCTGACAGGTAACTCGGGTTGCTGCTGGCGCCGGTACCGGTGGATTGATGATGGCTACTTAACTGGGTATCTTTTCCATTATTTTTGTCAAATTTGTCACAGTGAAAATTGAACTGGATTCACAGTTAATTCCTGTATGTAGTTCTATATTATATACATCGAAGTTTAAATCTAGTTAGTTTGGAAAAGCTATGAATAATGTACCGAAATATTATAGCCTTGAAGCCGAAGAAAGAAGAGTTTCAAATAACCTTAAAAACCTTATACAACTTTTAGATGATTATGGATTACCAAAAAAACCTGAGTATATGCTCGAAGAGATAGCTTTCCTGGAAAAAGAATTAAAGTTTTTAAAAGAAGAGAGCACCAAAAGATACCATGATAAATCTACCTTCCAGGAGGAGGCTTTCATTATCGCTTAGCTTTTCTAAAATTCTGCCATCGCTGGTAAGCCCAGACTTAAGATGTGGACTTCAGATAAATCCAGTGAGCGATTTTCAAACTAATGTTAATTCCTGAAAATCCTGTTTTGACTGTATCCTAAGGTTAACAGGTAACCATTGCATAAGCATGACTGGAAAGTAAGAGGAAAAGACGATTTACTTCTGTGAATGGGTTTTATCCTGTCCCTGATGAACAGCGCTCCGGAAGGTTGTTCAAATAACAAACATTATCCGGCATCGCTGCTCACGTCAGGTCAAAATATTTAACCGTTAATAATCAATTGCTTTGGACCTGGTCAGGCTAAGGAAGTACAGCACAAAAGCATATAACATCATCATGCCAAAGAAAAATATAAATCCACCATAGATAAACCAGTCACCTTCCCAGTCTCCGTTTCTGCGTGGCATACCGGCGGCACCAGCTGCCATAAAGCTATAAAATAAACCCAGATAAGAAATGAACAGATATTTAATACTCGATCTGGCGAGGCTATCGTCGATAGTACGATTGGTCATTAGTGGATAATGGTAATAAAGCATGCCCATCCACAGTGCACTGATTGCTATCAGCACCACCATGGCATGTCCGCCAGCCCACATGGTACCGTGTAATTTAAAATTCCACGCAACATTACTGATCACAATCGCCGAGACTCCATCCAGGATATACATGACAAAACCACCTAAAATCAGAAATAACGCTGGCGTTGCAATTATGCCGTGTTTCCAGATCGTTGCGAGAATGGTAAATATCGTCAGGGCTGCACCAACTGCTGTGGCATAACTCATGATATTTCCATGATAGGCAAAGGTTGAAGGTAGAGCTGGATACATGGTGTAAAAGTGATGGAAGAATGAGGTCAGCGAAGTGACTAGTAAAATCCACAAGGCTATCATTGCAATTTTATCGCTGTATAACTTTCGGGCACCGTCAGCCAGACAAAGCGGCAGGGTCGAGTACACGGCACCAATAATCATAATGGCCATGGCTTCCATCAAATTATGTGCAAAGATATAGAAAACAAATTCAAACACCACAGGATCCGCAGCCCAGCCAATCCATGCTGCAGGAAAAATTCCATACAAATGCAGCAGCAAAGAACCCGCAACAATCATTAATGGAGTTCCAGTCACAAGCAGAATCAGCACGCCCATTATCATGCCTACCATTCCCGGGTCTTTCAACGTACGCTCTGCAACCTGCAGGGTATCATCTGTTTTCTCAAAAAATGACATTTTGAGAATTTTGATGGGATAGATAAAAATCATCGAGGTAAGCACTAAAGCGATACCACTAAATCCAAGAACCAGTGTGGCCATACTCCACTGGCCATTGCCAACACCTACGACGGGTAATGGGAACATGACCGTATAGGTCACATGAAATCCAGATAACACGGCGAGGGTCAGCAGCAGTGCACCGACATTCATGAATATATAAAAAAGTGACACAAACAGGTCATCGGCTCTTTTACCTAAACAGGCCCCCGCCCGGTGCAGGCTCATCGCAACCATTAGCTGAAAAGCAAATGGAAAAGCCATTGCAGCACCATGCAGTGTGATATTTTTATAATACCAGTTCGGCCCTAAATCCAGGAACTGGATCGTTGGCATGGAGACACCCAAAACGGCGGCAATGGCAAACCAGACAAAGGCTGTCATTGCCATCAGCGATGGCCATGCGTTAACTGGATTTAACTCATTATCTTCAACTTTAAACATGCCCCCAAAAAATGGGACTTTCTCAATAATATTTATTGCAGCTGACATTGTATTCTCCCCGAACTATTAGTTATTTAAAGTACAGTTAAAGTATTTTTCATTGCGTGGTGCGCTACACCGCAATACTCAAGGCAACGGACCGTGTATTCCCCTGGCTCCGTAAAGGTATGCACCACAGCACTCTCCGTACCTGCTCCAGGCACTAGCATCAAGGTAAACAACTGACTGCCATCCGGGTGAAACAGGGCAAAACTATGCACCGTGTCTACACTTTTAGCCTGGAACCGAACTGTCTGACCGACCTTGTATTCCATTTCACTGAATTCAAAAAACCATGAGCGGGCAGTAACACTCACATTCTTCACATCCTGTGAGGTAGATGCATTAGCCTCTACTATCGTTGGCATGTATTTAATACTGGCAGCATTGACTACAATAAAGGCAACCACTACAAAAGCTATCCAGCCATACCTGGAATAAGAATATTTTTCTGGATCGGTTTTGCTTGGCTCCGAGTCTACAAATGCCTTTTTATTGACGACATGAAAAAAGACTAAAAGAAAAGGAATTTGGAACATCAATAGAGCTATAAATGCTCCCCATGCGTTTGTATATAAAAATTCAATCATTTACCCCACCTTTTTTAATAATTTTAATAAACCTGATTTTTGTAACTCAATTTGGATGCCCTTGAAGCAATATAGGCATTTAACTGTGGCGAAAACTCATCATAAGGTTCCAGTCCCAGACCTCGTATTTGAGTTCGAATCTCCTCCAGTTCAACCGAATCAGTTCCAGACTCAACAATTGAGGAAACAAATCCTGCAAACTGTATGGGGGGCCAGCCGTCATCTTTTGAGAGCTCTAGATGAATAAAATCCAGACCGTAGAAATGGTGTCTCTCATCCTCTACACGACCAAACATATGGGTACCACATTCACTACAGACATGACGCTGAATAGGCACGCTTTCATCAAGAATTTTGAGTTTGTCGGCATTTTTAATCACGCTGAGCTTATCTCGAGGTACAACTGCTACCTGGGAAAACAAAGCTCCTTCCGGTTTCCAGCACTGAGTACAACCACAAAGGTGGTTATGCGCGGCCTGAGAAGTGATTTTGATAACTACCGGGTTGTTGTCACACTTGCACGAAAGAGTCCCTCCCGGTTTTGGCCTGTTGTTAATATAACCCCAAATACTTCTTTTAGCCGGGTTTGATTTAATCCCCGCATCAACTGCTGGATGAATCGATTTTTTCATAAATACCCCTTAATCATCTATTAATTGGTTTGCCTTGTTATTACGGGCAACACGGACTGTATAAATATACCTGTAAGGCTTGTAGAATGAATGTTCATTGCATTGTAATGAATATTCATTCCATTGTAAAATTATTGTTTCTACATTAGTCCACGGTCAAAACCCGCTCAGCTATTAAATGATGAATTTATCTCTACAGGGAACTGAACACTGACTAGCGCAATGTCATTTTCAAGTTGTATTTTAATAACTAAAAAATAGTTTTCTTCTGCAACTCAAACTAGGTAAAATTGACCCCTATACCGACTCTCTATCACTTAACTAAAAAAGAGGGATATTCAACGGAATGGACTCTTACCCAAACAGTTTTAGCGACTCGAAAACTATCAACCAGAGGATCCTCCATGGCAATTTATGTCGCTAGTCACCCGTTAATCCAACATAAACTCGGACTTTTAAGAAAAGATGGTATTAGCACCAAAAGCTTTCGACAGCTCGCGAGTGAAATATCCATGCTGCTGACTTATGAAGCCACCAGTGATCTGCCCATTGAAGACACCACTATTCAGGGATGGGATGGCGAGGTAAAAGTAAAACAGATTAAAGGCAAAAAAATCACCATCGTACCCATATTAAGAGCCGGCCTGGGCATGCTTGATGGCGTGATCGAGCTGATTCCTAATGCCCGTATCAGTGTAGTCGGGTTGTACCGCAATGAAGAAACCCTTGAACCAGTACCTTATTTTGAAAAACTGGTAGCTGATATCGACAAGCGAATGGCTCTCATCGTTGACCCCATGCTGGCCACCGGTGGATCGTTTAACGCCGCCGTCGACATGGTTAAAAAAGCAGGCTGTACTAACATTCGCGGACTATTTCTGGTGGCTGCTCCGGAAGGCATTGAGGCAGTTCAAAAACAGCACCCTGACGTGGACATCCACATAGCAGCGGTCGATGATCATTTGAATGGTCAAGGTTATATCATACCCGGACTTGGCGATGCCGGTGACAAACTTTTTGGAACAAAATAATAAACCCGAGTGAAAACAGTATGAATGAAAATAGCATGAACCAATCACCTTTACAGAACGCCATTGTTGGTGCCCAGATGTTGTTTGTAGCATTTGGCGCACTGGTTTTAGTACCCATTTTAACGGGACTCGATCCCAATGTTGCACTCTTCACTGCTGGTATCGGAACACTGATCTTTCAGCTGATCACCAAACGACAGGTCCCGATATTCCTGGCTTCTTCTTTTGCCTTTATCGCCCCGATTATCTATGGCGTACAAACCTGGGGAATAGCTTCCACCATGTCCGGCTTATTTGCGGCAGGAATCCTTTACATGCTATTGAGCGGAATGATTTATATTCGCGGAAAAGAGTTTATCGATCGTTATCTACCACCGGTTGTTGTTGGTCCGGTCATTATTGTGATTGGCTTAAGCCTGGCGCCGGTCGGTATAAATCTGGCCGTAGGGCAAACAGGTGATGGCGCTGCAGAACTGGTGACACGTGATACGGCACTGGTTATTTCCATGCTGACATTACTGGCAACCATTGCAACTTCATTTCTGGGTAAGGGGATCTTCAAATTAATCCCTATCCTTATCGGTATTCTGGTTGGATATATTACATCTCTGGCATATGGCCTGGTTAGCTTTGATGCTGTAACGGCTGCACCGTGGTTTGCAATACCCAATTTCACCACTCCAGAATTTAACCTGGAAGCCATTCTGTTTATCGTTCCAATAGCCATTGCACCCGCCATAGAACATGTTGGTGATATGGTCGCAATCAGTGCGGTAACCGGTAAAGATTTCATTAAAAAGCCCGGCCTGCATCGAACACTATTAGGCGATGGCGTGGCGACATCAGCAGCAGCAATGTTTGGTGGACCTCCTAATACTACATATTCTGAAGTCACCGGTGCTGTTGCACTGACCAAAGCCTTTAACCCGGTCATCATGACCTGGGCAGCTGGTTTCGCCATCTTACTGTCATTATCCGGTAAAACTGGTGCTGTCTTACAAACTATTCCTACCCCTGTTATGGGTGGCATCATGACCCTGATGTTTGGTGCGATTGCCGCTATTGGTTTGAATACGCTGGTTCGTTCCGGTGAAGACCTATCTAAAACCAGAAACATGATAATCGTATCGCTGGTACTGGTATTTGGTCTGGGTGGAATGCAGCTAGGGCTTGGAGAATTTACCCTGAAAGGAATCGGGTTAGCAGCCATTGCAGCTATCCTGCTTAATATTATTCTTCCTAAAGAAAAAGCTACTGAAGAAGTTTAATTCCTATCAGTTCGTAGGGTGTGGCATACGCACCCTACGATATTTTCTCAGTTGAGAACAAGCTGTCAGTTTTATAATAATCAACAACACGAGGGACACAGCCAGCGGAAAAATAGCGACTTATGGAGTGATTAAACATCCATTATTAGTTTCTCATGAAGCTACTGGAAAATTACAACTCTGCTGAACTCTGTGCTTTAGGAATCTGGCAAACTCCTCGTTTCCGTGGTAAATAAAATAAGTACAAATGAAACTACAGCCCAGCCAGCCATCAGCATAAATCCATTCTGATAAGCACCAATGCCATACATTTTAATGCCAGCGCCCTGCTCACCTGACCAGTTTCGGTCTAACATCCAGCCGACAGCAGGTTGCAATATCATCGGTCCCATCATAACACCCATGTTGACCACTCCTGATACCGTACCAGCCAGTCTTCCGGGTAGCGATTCTTTTGCAAACGCAAAACCAACGATCATACAACCCGAAGCAAAACCGATCATCAACAATAAAATAATGAGCAACAGCGTATTCATGTCAGGCATTAGCACGATAAAACTCCAGCCCAGAGCAATAAAACCACAGCCCAAAACATACAATGGCTTTCTTAAACCTATTCGATCGGAGAGCGCACCGATTACCGGCCCACCTACAGCCCATGAAATTAGCATCGCAGAGCACACCGCAGCCGCATCACCTGTTGTCAGCCCATGCTGCGTGGTTAAAAAAGGAACTCCCCATAAACCGGCAAAAGCCAGTATGCTGCCAACCACACCACCCGGCACTATGGACAACAACCAGGTGTTTCGATAACGCATCACATCCATTAAACCTGATAAAGCATGTGCCCAGGGATTTTTATCTTTAGCAGGCTCATGTTTAATATAACTCTGATAGCCTTTTTCACCCGGATCATCTCTAACAAAAAACCAGATAACCAGACCGATAATAATGGGGAAAACAGCCGATACAGCCATCACATTACGCCAGCCATAACTGTCGACCAGTAAGTGCAACGGTACTCCTGCAAACACGGCTCCGATAATACCGGTTAACAATGCCAAACCTGTAGCCAGCGCAAACTGGCGCGGAACAAACCAGTGATGAGCTAGTTTAAGCATGCACACAAACGCTACCGCTACCGATCCACCAATCAAAAACCGGCCTGTTGCAGCCAACGCTAAACTGTGTGAAAAGGCAAAAAACAGTGCCCCTAGTCCAGCCATCAACGCACCTGCAGTGAGTAATCGTCGTGGTCCCCAGACATCGGCCAAAATACCAGTAGGAATTTGCATCGCCACATAACTGTAAAAGTAAAAAGCCGAGAGGTTACCCAGTGCTGACGCTGATAATGCAAAATCCTCACTCAGCTCAACCGTCATCACGCCCGGGGCAACCCGCTGAAAAAAAGCATAAAGATACAGAGCTGCTCCCAGCCCCCACATTGTCCAGGCAAGACGGGCAGGAGGAAGAGTGTGGTTATTCATAAATAATTACTAACTCAACAAATTGAATATTATTACGGGGCAGGCATCTTGCCACGAGTCATGGCAAATAGCATAACTAACTTATCATATCCTTATTTTTTCAACACAATGATATCAGGGGTAACATCGGGTAACACTACCAGGCATAAGACTTGCTGAATCCATGTATAATCCGGCCAGTAATTTTCATCGAACTAGAAAACTAGCCATTGAGAAAATCAGGCGAGGTAACCCATGAATAAAATGGCAATTTTTGTCGATGTGCAGAACATCTACTACACCACTCGACATACTTATGGTCGTCAGTTTAATTATCGAAAGCTGTGGGATAAATTAAAAACAAAAGGAATTATCGTCACCGCCAATGCCTACGCCATCGATCGCGGGGATAACCAGCAGCAAAAGTTTCAGGATGCCCTCAAACATATCGGCTTCAACGTCAAACTAAAACCTTATATTCAACGTAGTGACGGTTCAGCCAAAGGTGACTGGGATGTCGGCATTACCATCGATATTATGCAAACTGCACCTCAAGTTGATACTGTGATATTACTTTCAGGTGATGGTGACTTTGATTTACTGCTGCAAAAAATCAATGCGGACTATGGTGTTAAAACCGAGGTTTATGGCGTACCGGCATTAACGGCCAATTCACTGATCGAGTCAGCCAGCATTTACCACCCGGTCAAAGAAGAATTTCTGCTTTAATACTCCCCTGATTACATTTAAAACCAAGCCCACCTCTAAAATTGATTTAATAGGATTAACCTATTAACAGGATAGTATTAAACGATTTTAATTATTACCAACCTGTCAGCATAATACTCCCATCTTGTAACTAAACACTCAATTGGAGCATCTTATGTTTAAAAATATAGAAGGTCAGAACGTACCCCAAGTTTCATTTCCAACTCGTCAGAATCATCAATGGATCAATATCAGCAGCGACGATATCTTCAAGGGGAAAACCGTAATCGTTTTTTCATTACCCGGCGCTTTCACACCAACTTGTTCATCAACTCATGTACCCCGCTACAACCAGCTGAGCAAAACATTCAAACAACACGGTGTAGATGAAGTTGTTTGTGTATCGGTTAACGATACCTTTGTCATGAATCAGTGGAAAGCGGAACAGCAAGCCGACAACATCACTTTCCTGGCGGATGGAAATACAGATTTTACTCGCGGTATGGGCATGTTGATTGCCAAAAATGACCTGGGATTTGGTGATCGCTCATGGCGTTACTCGATGCTGGTAAAAGATGGTGTCATCGAAAAAATGTTTATCGAGCCCGATTTACCCGGCGACCCTTTCGAAGTATCCGATGCCGACACAATGCTTAAATACATTAACCCTGAAGCCGAAGCACCAAAAAATGTCACCATCTTCTCGCGTAACGGTTGTCCATTTTGCGTCAAAGCCAAAGGTTTATTAAATGATGCGGGCATGGATTACGATGAGCTGGTATTAAATGATGACTTTAATGAATCGACTATTAGAGCTATTTCCGGCGAAACGACGGTTCCACAAATTTTTATCGATGGCGTTCGCATCGGTGGTTCTGAAGACCTTGAGCGATTCCTCAATGTAATAGATGATATCGCTGCATAGGGCATTCTAAATAAGAATATATTTTGAAGACCAGCCCTGGTCTGAGTACACTTGAAAAACTTTTCGCCATTGACCTGAAATGGTCAGTGGCATTTTCACCCTGGATTACACAAATGAATGATTCCACATTTGATTTATTAGTTATCGGTGGCGGCAGTGGCGGCCTGGCTGTTGCAGAAAAAGCGGCCGAATTTGGTAAAAAGGTAGCCATTATCGAAAACTCTAAACTCGGAGGTACCTGCGTTAATAACGGCTGTGTACCCAAAAAAGTCATGTGGTATGCCGCTAACCTGGCTCATGCCGTTGACGATGCATCTGATTTTGGTATTGCTGTTGAGCGTGGAGAAGTGGACTGGATGAAGTTGATTAACGGCCGGGAAAATTATATCACCAATATCAATAACTTCTGGGATGGTTATGTTAACGATTTAAACATTACCCGCATCGACGGTTTTGGCCATTTCATCAATAACAAAACCGTAGAAGCCAACGGCAAGCACTATTCGGCTGAGCATATCGTTATTGCTACAGGTGCCGCCCCCATCGTACCCCCTGTTCCCGGAGCAGAACTGGGAATTACATCAGATGGCTTTTTTCAGTTACAACAACGACCTGAACGAGTGGCTGTGATTGGTGGCGGTTACATCGGTGTTGAATTATCCGGTGTGTTACGGGCACTGGGATCGGAAGTGACCATTGTCACACTCGATGATCGAATTCTTAATCTGTTCGATCCGATGATTAGTGATATCTTGCACCGGGAAATGATTAAACAGGGCATCCAGGTTCATACCGATTTTCAGGTCACAGGGTTATCCAGCACTGAATCGGGATTAACGGTAAATAGCCCCAATGGGGATTTACTACATTTTGACAAGGTTATCTGGGCTGTTGGGCGCTATGCCAACACACTAAACCTGAAGCTGGGTTCTACCGATATTAATACGCAGAAAAATGGTGTCATTGATGTCGATGAATTCGAAAATACCAGCGTAGATGGTGTGTATGCGATTGGTGACATAACCGGGCGACCACAACTTACACCGGTTGCTATTGCGGCCGGGCGACGACTGGCTGAACGCTTATTTAACAATAAACCAGACATGAAAATGGATTATGAAAATATCCCCAGCGTCGTGTTTTCCCATCCTCCCATTGCAACCATTGGATTAACAGAGCAGCAGACACTGGAAAAATACTGTTGCTGCAGCATTTACCAAAGTGACTTCACTCCAATGCGCTATGCACTGTCTGATCACGGCACCACAACCGCATTAAAGCTGGTATGTGCCGATAAAGATGAGAAAGTGGTGGGCATACATATCATTGGTGACAGCGCCGATGAAATGATGCAGGGTTTTGCCGTCGCGGTAAAAATGGGTGCCACCAAGGCAGATTTTGATAATACTGTCGCTATTCATCCCGGCAGTGCAGAAGAACTGGTTACCATGAAACACCCCGTAACGGATGTTCCCTGTCACGAAGTCGATGCTGGAAATGAATGGAAAGAGATTCCGAATAAGTAGCTGGAAAAACTAGAAACTGCTATCCATTGAAAGGATAGCCGTCCAAGAAATAGTAAGGATGCGTGTATTCAATGATTTTATGCACGCCCATGATTAGCCTTTCTTTATCCTCCATATAATTTGATCAAAAAATGGGGTAAGCCATTTATTTTTTTTGCCCACTTTCAAATGGCGTGTAATACAGTAAAAACATAATGTAACAAAATATAGTTGTACCGCTTATTGCTATAGCATAGCTAAATTTCCCCGTCGCTATACCTATCGATAGCGAGGCAAAAATAAATATTATATTGCGAGGATATCGAAAAAGTGCTCTATAGCGAATGATCAAAACGGCACCAAGTACCGCAAAGCCAACCACCACATTATCACTAAATAACATCATAACAATTGCAGCGGCGGTTGAACTAAAGACAAGAGTCTGAAAAAGTTTAGCGGGGAAATGCTCTTTCTGAAACGTAAATTTATAGGTTAATGCTATTCCTGTACTAAGCACTAAGGCTAGAAGTACAGTTAAAATTGCTACTGAAAATGATGGGAATTCCATATGGCTTAACCCATTTAAGTATTAATTAAACGTTATTGAGCACTTTGTATGCTTTCATCTAATAATTTTAAAAATTTCATATAAATATGTTAAAAATGTTACCTGTTTAGATATTAATCACCTATTGGCATTAATGTTTTTTTACTTCAAGATTCACAAAAAATGTAATAGCAGACCAATTGTCAAGTCTTAGTCAGCACAGTTTAATTGAGTGCTGGAGTAGCTTTAATAAAAGTAGTTTGAATTGACATTTATGATAGATAATTCCTGTTATGGAACGGACAGAGAAACCGTTAAAGGTAAAACTCGTGCTCACCACAATTTCAATAGCACTACTGTTTTTGCTTGATGCCTGGAAATACCAGATTCAACGCTTCATAAAAAATATCCAGCTCTCCATCCTGAACACCATCAAGGTCCATTAACTGATTCAGTTTTTTCATGAAATTCATGCGCAGTTGTGGCTTTTTCTTTAAATGCTGATTAACTATTTCCAGGTCTGTATGAGGATCTGACGTTGAAGATTTTGCTGCCAGATAAAGGTGATTAACCTGATCGTCCTGCAGATCAAACTCCTGCTTTAGAATACTGATAAATTTATGCTTCTCTTTATCTGCAACATGTTTATCAACGCTAATCATGTGATACAACACCGATGCAAGTGCGCTATGCAGAACCTCATCTTCCGGATTGTTAAATAACTTGCTTTCTTTTCCTGATGATTCAAACCAGTGCGTTATCGATTCAAACATAATGTGTGCCTCTCTATTTTATATATTGGGCCTGACTGACCTTTCCGTATAAGTCACATAAACAGTATATTCCCATGTCTCTTTTGGCGGTATTGATTTAAATCAAAATTGCTTACGGATCTACTTGCAATGAGGAGCTATAAGCCTCAGTTTAATGCTAGTTAATCCAGTTAAAATCTAAATGATGATGAATAATATTTTACTTATTTATTCGACTACCGATGGTCACACCAGGGATATCTGCTTACGTTTAAAGCAAGTTATTGAAAAAGGCCATAACCAGGTCACATTAATTTCCATAGAAACTGAAAGTACTGTTGACCTGAATGGCTTTGATAAGATCATCATTGGTGCAAGTATTCGATATGGCAAACATAATCCTGAGGTTTATCAATTTATACAGCAAAATCTACAAATTTTAGACCGCAAATCCAATGCTTTTTTCTCGGTCAACGTGGTTGCGCGAAAACCTGAAAAAAATAGCCCTGACACAAATCCCTATTTGAAAAAATTTCTAAGGCAGATTGCATGGAAACCAAAAAGACTAGCTGTTTTTGCGGGAAAAATTGATTATCAAAAATACAGCTTCTGGGATCGTTTTATTATCAGGCTAATCATGCGAATAACCCATGGTCCGACTGATCCGAAAACAAATATTGATTTTACCAACTGGACTCAGGTTGAAGAATTCGGAAAAGTGATCAACGAAATGTAAATACCGGTAGAAAGCGGCTTCCAGCTGCCAGATAATTCATAATGGCATTTGATTCACCAGGATAACGAGCATCATCAAGTTCAAGCAAAGGAATCTGACCATTTGGATTGCTTGCTAAAAAAGATTGCTGCTTTGTTTCACCTGCGAGTATATCAACATGGATCCACTCATGATCAAATTCTAAGAATGAAAGTAGTAATTTTATTTATTAACTGTCGATATTAGATTATTCATCATCTTTTTCCTTCGATTTGTTTTTATTCTGCAAAGTTGATCCCGTCGCTATGCCTATGGCAAGACCAATCGCTGTTCCAGCAGCGATCCCTATGGCAATACCTGCCCCCATCATGTTTTGCTCAAACCCTTTTTTGTCATTATTTTTATTTGAAGTCATTTAATTGTACCTTTATTAAATACCCCTGTTGTAGTAGATCAGCAGAGAGATTTGCTATGTAATTTATCAAAACACACCGTCACTTTAAGACCACTCTCTGCTGTCGAATCTTCCATTTTAAAATTGGCATTCAGCAGTTCTACCACAGACATGACAATCGACAAACCAATACCACAACCGGGAGTTTGATGATTCTCTACCCGATAGAATCTTTGTAACACACGCTCTCTATCTTCAGTAGAAATTCCCGGGCCGTTATCCTGAATAATAAGGCAGGCTTGATCATCAATAGTTTCAATAAATATGTCGACTTCTCCCGCCTGGTGAGTATAGGAAACTGCATTATTTAACAGGTTCCTGATAAGCAGCCTCAACGAAGTATCTTCAGCCAGGATAGTTAAATCCTCACTTTTACAAACCGAAATTTCAATCTGTTTTTCATTAGCCAATGGCACTAACATTGCCACTTCATCGATAACAAGATTAGTCAGGCTGACCGGCTGTAATTTATTACTCAAATTATCGGGTTCAAGCCTGGCCAGGGTTAATATTTGATCGACCAGATGAGTGGTTCGGTCTATGCCCAGCAGTACATGATTAATCGAGTCGATACGGTCTTCTTTGCTGGTTGCCGTTTTTGCCAGCTCGGCATGAATTTTGACTGCAGCAAGCGGCGTTCGTAGTTCATGAGCTGCATCAGAAGTAATTCTTTTTTCCCGTGTCAGTGCATGACTTAATTTTGATAGTAATTGATTCAGCGCCCCGGTGATCGTTTTAATTTCACTCGGTGCATTATCTTCAGACACTGCATCCAGTTTTTCCGTTCCCCGGCGCTGTATCTGTGATGCCAGATTTTGCAGCGAAGATAACCCCTGGCTTATCGCAAACCACATGGTGATGGATAAAACCGGTATCAGAATGATGAATAAAATAAACAGATTAGAGCTAATTTTCCCAATCAGGTCATTTCGTACATCGATTCGCTCTGCCGTAATACAGCGGTAACGTGAGTCCTGACTGGTCAGACTAAAGATGCGCCAGTCATTGTTCAAAAAATTATTATTGCTGAAACCATTTTCAATATTGCTAACCGGGGTCAATGGAATATTCGATGATTTGAGAACCAGGTTCCCCAAATTATCCCAGATCTGGAAACCAAGTTTTGTTTCATACATATGTCCCGTACTCAGCTCTTCATTATCTTCCTGTTGTTCTTCATCAATTACTTCTTCAGGTGTCTGTAACTGATTTTCATTCAAAAACTGTTGAATACTGGAAAAATTATTTTTATCAACATCTGCCTGAACCATACTCAAAATCAATCTAGCCGAACGCGCCAGTTGCGCATCAAATAGTTCTCTTGATTCATGCTGCAAATCTTGATAACCGATAATCACGCTACCACCGACCAGCAGTAGAAACACCAGGAACAATCGCAACATTAAGTGATAACGAATAGACATGTTGCTAAGACTCTTTAGCAACGATGTAGCCAACACCGCGTACTGTTTTTATAAATTCGCTGCCAAATTTTTTGCGTAAATGATGGATATGTACTTCGATTGTGTTGCTACCTATTTCATCACCCCAGCTGTACAATTTTTCTTCCAGCTGTGCTTTAGACAATACCCTGCCAATATTTGACAGTAATTCCTCCAGTAGAGAAAACTCTCGTCTTGATAATTCCACCTGCTGATTATTCAGTTTCACACTGTGTGCTGCCGGATCTATTTGAATATTTTTATAACGGATTAACTGTTCGGTTAATCCACGGGCACGGCGGGTCAAGGCTCGCAATCGAGCGCATAACTCGGAAAACTCGAAGGGTTTTACCAGATAGTCATCTGCTCCGGCATCCAGGCCATCGACCCGGTCCGATACTGCATCACGTGCAGTCAAAATAAGTACAGGTAATTTATTGCCTTCACTTCGAGCCTGCCTTAAAACATCCAGCCCGCTCATTTTAGGTAAGCCTATATCCAGAATAACCGCATCATAGGCAGTTTCCAGCATCGCAATTAACGCTGTTTCTCCATTTTTTATCCAGTCCAGTGAATAATTTTCACGCTGTAACCCGGCATACAAACCTTCTCCGAGCAAGGTGTCATCTTCAACTAATAATATTCGCACATATAATACCCGCCATTTCCAGTGTCATAGGTTGCCTTGTCAGGCAGGTCAAAACAAGCACTTTAATTGTCCTTGCCCTGCTTAAGGCTTTCTTAACAACGCTATAAAAGAATGACCTGTTAAGGTTTGTTTAAGATTAAAGCTCTAAGCTTGATTTATTAATTTAATACAGTGGATTATTTCATGAAATTTTTTCAGACCATCTGCTTAGTGGCAACTCTTGTATTCAATAACCTGGCTTCAGCGGCAACCGTGTCCGAAGCTCCCCCCATTAAACTACCCACTTTACAGGGTGAAGTTGATCTGCGGAAACTGCATGGCAAAGTTGTGTACCTGGATTTCTGGGCTTCCTGGTGTATTCCCTGTAGAAAATCTTTTCCATGGATGAATAAAATGGCCGCAACTTATAAAGATCAGGGGCTGGAGATCGTCGCAGTAAACCTGGACAAGGATAAAAAGCTGGCAGATGCGTTTCTACAAAAAGTTGAAGCCCATTTTACCATCGCCTTCGACCAGCAAGGGGATTCCGCTAAAGCTTATAAATTACGCGGCATGCCAGGCACTTACCTGATCGGTCGTGATGGAAAACTATATGCTTCTCATATTGGTTTCCGTGAAAAAGATAAACCAATTTTGGAACAGGCTATTCAGCAATTACTCAAACAATAGGTTGAGGGGGTTATTATGAGAATTATTTGTTTATTATTTGCGATAGGTATTTCAGGTACAGGTTGCTCGAGCATGGGTGTAGAACCCTGGGAGCGAGACTTGCTAGCGAAGAAATCCATGCGATTAAATGCTGATTATCTGGATAATTATTATGATGAGCATATTTATTTCAGTAAAGAAGCGACTTCGGGTGGCCAGGGCGTTGGTGGAGGTGGCTGCGGATGCAATTAAAGAAAATTAAAGGCCAGATAAGTCTGGCAGCCTGTGCCTTGTTACAGGTAACAAGCCCGACGGCTCAAGCCGAAGACAATCAATGGGACGTTGATTCAGCGGTACTTTTTTACAGTGAAGGTGATGGCCGGGTGAGCGCATTTGAACCCGCAATTTATGCCGGACGAGACCTTGAAGATGGTGACCGTATTGACTTAAGAGTGGTTGTAGATGCCTTAACCGGTGCTTCTCCAAATGGTGCTCATGCATCATCGGTCGCTCAGACATTTACCACCCCTTCAGGTAACAGCAGTTACACCACAAAAGCCGGGGAAACGCCGCTGGATGAAACTTTTCGAGATACACGGGTTTCTCTGGGTGCAGACTGGACCATGGAGATGGATCGTTTATCCAGGCTGGCTCTGGGTGCTAATTTCTCTAAAGAGTATGATTATACCTCGCTGGGTATTAGCGCCAGCTACGCCCATGATTTTAATAATCGAAATACCACCCTGACCACGAGCCTGGGATTTAATAGTGATTCGATTTCTCCTGAAGGCAGTATTCCATCCGAGTTCATGCCAATGGTGAACAAAGGTTTTGCACAAAATCGTGAGAGCGATACCGAAACCAAAACCATTACCGATTTTCTGGTAGGTATTACCCAGATAGTGGATCGCAAAACTATTGTGCAGCTGAATTATTCATTTGGAATAACCGATGGATACCAGAACGATCCGTTTAAAATTATAACCGTGGTCGATGCTGCCGGGTTACCTGCAACAGGTGCTTTTGATGCATTTAATACAGGGGATTTACCCTATGTGTATGAAAAACGCCCGGATTCACGTCAGCGCCAGAACCTGTACGTTAAAACTGTTCGTCACCTTGAAGAGGATGTCATCAATTTTTCATATCGTTATTACTGGGATGACTGGGATATAAACTCACATACTTTCGATTTAAAATATCGTTACCAGATGGAAAGCAGTTATCTGCAACCGCATATTCGTTATTACATGCAGTCAGCTGCCGAATTTCATACTCATAACCTGGCACTGGGTACAGATGTCAATCAGACGACCGGAAAAGTTCAGGTTGATTATGCCAGTAACGATTACCGGCTCGCAGAATCTGAAACGCTGACGCTGGGTCTTAAGTATGGTATTCCAATGGGCGATAACAGTGAATTGTCGATGCGTGCTGAAATCATCAGCCAGGCAGTTACTGATGACAATGTACCGGCAGGTGAAGAAATACCCGATTTAGACGCGGTGATATTGCAGGTTAATTACTCATTTGTCTGGTAATGGCGATATCCCATTAATGATAGTAAAGTAAGGCCTCAATATTGAGGCCTTTTTTATGACTGAAACCCGATTAAAAAAAGAACAGGATTGCTGGCGCGGTAGCTTTGAAGTGATGGCCAGTCCCTGTGAAATTTTAATGGAAGTTGATGATCAGTCTCTGGCTGAAAATATACTCAAAGCCGTATCAGCCGAAGCAAAACGTATCGAACAAAAATTCAGTCGATACCGTGATAATAATATTATTTTTAAAATAAATAATGCGTCCGGAAAAACAATTTCTGTTGATGATGAAACAACACGATTAATAGACTTTTCAGATAATCTATATCGAATGAGTGAAGGATTATTCGATATAACTTCCGGCGTATTGAGAAAAGCCTGGAAATTCGATGGCAGCGATAATGTGCCGGAGTCGGAACGGGTAAAGAAAATATTATTGACGGTTGGCTGGAATAAAGTCACCTGGAAGGATCAACAACTCAAAATGAAACCCGGTATGGAAATCGACCTGGGCGGTGTAGGAAAGGAATATGCCGTCGATCGCTGCATTCAGATAGTACGTGACATGACTGCAGAAAGTGTTTTGGTCAATTTTGGAGGTGACCTGGCTACAACATGTCCAAGGCGTAGGAATGGTTTCTGGTCAGTGGGTCGATTAATTACCGGCAAGGAACATTCAGTCGCCCTGTTTCAGTTGCGCAAAGGCGCAATCGCAACCAGTGGTGATGCACATCGTTATTTAATAAAAGATGGTATTCGATACAGCCATGTATTAAATCCAACAACAGGCTGGCCGGTTATCGGGGCGCCACATACCGTCAGCATCACAGCCCCCACCTGCATCGAAGCCGGCATGTTATCAACCCTTGCCATGTTGCAGGGAGAAAAAGCAGAACAGTTTTTAAAGTTACAGGAAGTTGATTACTGGATTGATTAGTTGTGGAACAAAGTGAATAACAGGCAAAATAAAACCAGTTTAAAGTGCATGATCCTGCAGCAGCATTCAATTATATTTATTCCAGAGATTTACCCGTATTTTTATCAAAAAAATGTAGTTTTTGAGCAGGAATATGTGCTCTGATGATTTCACCTTTTGGCACAATAAGAGATTCAGTCTGACGCACAACGATACTAATACTGGAATCTTTCAGGTGGGCATGAATGATCGACTCGACCCCCAGGTTTTCGATGATATCCACGACTAATTCAATGGGCCCCTGGTCATTCAACTCAATATGCTCAGGGCGGAACCCCAACACAATCTCTGTCACATCAGTTTCAATTTTTTGAATAACAGGCAGATTTAAATTATTCAGTAAAACACTTTTTCCTTCTTCAGCAAATTGACTATCAACAAAGTTCATCGCTGGTGAACCAATAAACCCGGCAACAAACAACGTGGCCGGTTTATCGTAAAGCTCTGTCGGTGTTCCAATCTGCTCGGCAATTCCATCATTCATAACAACCAGTCTGTCTGCCATGGTCATGGCCTCCACCTGGTCATGCGTCACATACAAGGTTGTTGTCTCCAGGTCGGTTTGCAGCGTTTTTATCATCAGGCGCATCTGAACACGTAGCTTTGCATCCAGATTGGAAAGTGGCTCATCAAATAGAAATACCGTGGGTTTCCTTACGATCGCTCGCCCCATGGCGACACGCTGACGCTGTCCACCAGAGAGTTGTTTAGGCCGCCTGTCTAACAGACCATCAATTTCCAGTAACCTGGCTGCATCATTGACGCGTTGTTCAATTTCATCCTTGGGAGTCCCCAGGTTTTTTAAACCATAGGCCATGTTTTTATACACCGTCATGTGCGGATACAATGCATAATTCTGAAACACCATGGCAATATCACGCTGTGAAGGTTCCAGTTCATTCACCTTACGCCCGGCTATATGTACTTCACCATCGGTAATGGTTTCCAACCCGGCCACCATACGCAACAAGGTCGATTTTCCACAGCCTGAAGGCCCCACCAGCACGATGAATTCTCCATCTTCAACTTCCAGGTCCACACCATGAATAGCCTTGTAACCATTTGGATAGGTTTTTTCAATTGCTTTCAGTATCACATGACTCATATTTATTTCTCTGTTTCGGTCAAACCTTTAACGAACAGCTTTTGCATCGTGATGACAACAATGACCGGCGGAATCATGGCCAGAAAAGCCGTCATCATAATATAGTGCCACTGTGGTGTTTCCTCGAGTGCTTCCATCATTTGTTTAATCGCCATGACAATGGTGTACATGTTTTTATCGGTCGTGATAAGCAATGGCCACAGATACTGGTTCCAGCCGTAGATAAACAGGATAACAAACATGGCGGCTATGCTGGTACGTGAAATAGGCAGCAGGATATCGAAGAAAAAACGCATCGGTCCTGCACCATCTATGCGTGCTGCTTCCAGCAATTCATCCGGTACCGATAGAAAAGTCTGACGAAACATAAAGGTAGCTGTAGCCGAAGCAATTAACGGAATGCTCAAGCCCCAGTAACTATCCAGCATATTTAGCTGCGCGACGACTTCGTAGGTGGGTAATATTCGTACTTCGACGGGTAACATCAGGGTGATAAAAATCATCCAGAAAAACATCATGCGAAATCGAAAATCAAAATACACCAGCGCATAAGCTGACAACAATGAAATAGCAATTTTGCCAAATGCAATCATCAATGCCATCACCAGACTGTTAAACAACATAATGCCGAGGGATACAGAATTGTTAACACCCTCTCCAATCACGTGTTTAAGGTTGTCAAAAAATTGATCTCCCAGTCCTAACGGCAATGGAATCTGTAATAAACGTGCCGCATCATGCGATGCCGCTACCAGCGTGATCCACACAGGGAACATTACAATGGCAATTCCTGCCAACAGCACTGCATGAGAAACAAAAGTATCGATGGGCCGGTTTTCAATCATGCCTAATACTCAACCTTTCGTTCTATATATTTGAACTGAAAAGTCGTCAATGCAATTACCACAACCATCAGAATAACCGATTGCGCCGCAGACCCGCCCAGATCAAGTCCGACAAAACCATCGTTAAAAACTTTATAAACCAGAATTTCTGTCGCCTTGGCCGGTCCCCCTTTGGTCACTACATGAATAATGCCGAAAGTTTCGAAAAAGGCATACACCACGTTGATTACCAGTAAAAAGAAAGTTGTCGGTGTAATAAGTGGAAAAATAATCGTCCAGAAACGTTTGACGGGACTCGCCCCGTCGATGGCAGCCGCCTCAATCAGAGATTTGGGGATGGCCTGCATCGCCGCCAGGAAAAACAGGAAGTTATAACTGACCTGTTTCCAGGCTGCAGCCATAATCACCAGAAACATCGCCTGATCACCTTTGAGCTGATGATTCCATTCATAACCCATGCTATTTAATGTCGTTGAAATAATGCCCGTGGTTGGATAAAACATAAATACCCACAGCGCTCCGGCAACCACCGGGGCAACCGCGTAGGGCCAGATCAACAGGGTACGATAAATACCGGTACCTTTAATGACCCGATCTGCCATAGCCGCCAGAACCAGTGAAAAACTTAATGACGTGGCAGCAACCATACCTGAAAAAAACAGGGTTCTGCCAAAGGCATTTATGTAGTGTTCATCTTCAAACAGTTCTTTAAAATTATCCAGCCATACAAATTCAGAGCTGAGCCCAAATGCATCTTCTAATAACAGAGACTGAAAAAGCGCCTGACTGGCTGGCCAGATAAAAAAAATGAGGGTAATAATAATTTGAGGTGCCACTAATAGATAGGGCAACGCAGAGGATTTAAAATGGACTTGTTTTAACAGCATGCTGAGTTAGCAGTAAAGCAGGGCGAATTTATCCGCCCTGCTTTTAGCAACAATTACCTGTTGGCTTTTTCAAATTTACGCAACAGTTTATTGCCACGTTTAACCATTTCATCGGTTGCCTTTTTAGCACTTTTTGAACCATTCCAGATCGCTTCCATTTCTTCATTGAAAACATCCCGTACCTGAACAAAATTACCAAAACGAACACCTCGTGAATTAGCCGTTGGCGTATTCAAACTGAGTTGTTTGATGGCGGTATCAGTACCGGGGTTGGAGCCATAGAAACCCTGCTTTTTACTCAACTCATAAGCTGCAGTGGTAATAGGCACATAACCGGTTTCCTGATGCCACCAGGCCTGTACTTCAGGAGATGAAAGATAAGTCATAAACTTGGCCACACCTTTGTAATCATTTTTCGGATGACCTTTAAGCGCCCATAAAGTCGCTCCACCAATAATGGAGTTTTGGGGTTTACTGATCACATCGGGGTAGAAAGGTAGCATAGTTTGTGCAAACTCGAATTTAGCCTGCTTTTTGATGGAACCATAATATGCAGAGGAGTTCAACCACATTCCGCATTCCTCATTAACAAACTTGGGCAGGCTGTCACCTCGACGTCCGCCGTAATCAAAAACCTTACTCTTTTGCCAGTTACCCAGATTCTCCATATGTTTCACTAGCGCTTTATTGTTGAAGTTGAACTCGGTATCAAATCCGGCAAAACCATTTTCTTTAGTGCCAGAAGGCAGGTTGTGCCATGCATTAAAATTTTCAAGCATAACCCAGGATTGCCATCCAAAACTAAAGCCACATTTCATGCCTGATGCCTGAAGTTTTTTTGAAGCATCTTCCACCTGTGGCCAGGTTTCAGGCACCTTGTTTATACCGGCCTTGCTGAAAGCGTCCTTGTTGTACCACAACACCGGGGTAGAACTGTTGAATGGCATCGATAGTAAGGTGCCATCGGGTTTCTGGTAATAACTGATTACCGCAGGTAAATAATCTGATTTATCAAATGCTTCGCCACTATCAAGCATCAGCTCTTCGACGGGATAAACAGCGCCTTTTGCCGCCATCATAGTGGCCGTACCCACTTCAAAAACCTGCACGATATGCGGTTGTTTTTTAGCACGAAAAGCGGCAACAGCAGCAGTCATGGTTTCTGTATAGTTACCTTTATTAACCGGTACGACTTTAAATTCACTTTGCGTAGCATTGAAATCATTAGAAATTTTTTCAACTCGTTCACCATTGACACCCCCCATCGCATGCCACCATTGAATTTCAGTTTGGGCAAGTGCAGATAATGGAAGTGATAAGGTAATAGCAAGTGAGAGCGTTTTTAATCGGGTAGAAATTTTAATCATGGTAAATCTCCTTTATGGTTTTTTTATTTTTTAGACCTGAGTCCTTTTTTAAATTACACCAGAAGTCAGGTATTGGCGACAATACTACTCCTCTGAATTTTGATCGCAACACAAACTTTTCAAGTTGTGGCTTGTCAGTATTACTACTGTAACTTATTATTACTTTAAACATTTTAATCGGATAAATAACATGACTTTCGACAGCGGGCTGGCTTTTTTTATAGCCATTATAGTTTTTGCTGTGACACCCGGCCCCGGCGTTTTTGCACTTCTTGCCAGAGCCATGACTCAGGGTGCCATGTTCTGCTTTTCAATGTCTGTGGGCATGGCAATCAGCGATATTATTTACCTCGTTCTGGCCTGTTTTGGACTGTCCGTTATTGCTGAAAACTGGGGTGGTGTTTTTACTATTATTAGAATTGTGGGTGCCATCTATCTCATCTACCTCGGCTGGAAAATGTGGCGAGATCGTTCACACTTGACCAGTGAATCTCAAGTTACCACTAAGCAGCCTGAATACATGAGTTTTATTCAGGGCTTTCTGATCTCTGCTTCTAACCCAAAAGTCATCCTGTTTTATATTGCTTTTCTGCCTACCTTTATGGATTTAACTGCCCTGTCTACTAAAGATATTGCTGTCGCTTCTTTGCTTTGCTTTGCGGGCTTAATGACGGGTTTAATGGCCATTGCTTTCAGTGCATCCTGGGCCAGACGTTATTTTCGCTCAGAGAAAGCCATGACCGGTTTGAACAGGGTGGCCGGCTCTATCATGATGTCAGCCGGCGTATTTATAGGCACCAGAACCTAGGGGCAACTGCATTGCGATAAGACAGTCCAATTAACCCATTAGCCGATTATTATTACCTCTTTGATGTATTTCAGAAGTATACTGAAATACGATCCTGTCAGTTCAACTAGTTGATTTGACTCTATAACCCTTTATAGATCTGGAGATCTTATGGATTACGATATTGCCATTATTGGTGCCGGCCCTGCCGGATTAAGTTTTGCCTGCTCTCTACGTGATAGCGGGCTTAACATAGCAATCATCGAAAAGTTATCCCGTAAGGAACTGGCCGACCCACCCGTCGATGGACGCGATATCGCGCTTACTCACCTGTCCCGCAAACTGATGCAACAGCATGGCAGCTGGCAACAGGTCGGGGATGAAAATATTTCTCCGATTCAACGGGCAGAAGTGATTGATGGTGATTCTCCCTATACCCTCAGTTTTAATACACCCGACGATGGCACCGATGCGCTTGGATTTTTAATCTCTAACCATCTGATTCGTAAAGCCATTTATAAACAGTTTGAAACTCTACAAAATGTCACGTTAATGGATCAGCAGGAAGTTACTTCGGTGAATACCGACGATGATTGCGGAACAGTCAAGTTAGCCTCCGGGGAGTCACTGACCGCCTCACTGATTATTGCGGCAGATACCCGCTTTTCCTCTACCCGTCGTCAAATGGGTATCTCTGCAGATTCACACGACTTCGGGCGAACCGCTATTGTTGGCTGGATGGAGCATCAGTTAAGCCATGAACATACTGCATTTGAATGTTTTCATTACGGTCGAACGCTGGCAATTTTACCCATGCCCGGCAATATATCTTCAGCGGTGATCACCGTTCCTTCTAATCAGGCGAGTGATGTACTGAGCATGAGTGAAGAGGCATTTAATGCTGATATCGAACAGCGACTGCATGGTCGTCTGGGGAAAATGAAACAAATAGGAAAAAGACACAGTTACCCGCTGGTAGGTGTACACGCCAACCAGTTTGCCACCAGGCGGTTCGCACTGATCGGAGATGCTGCCGTCGGTATGCACCCGGTGACGGCACATGGTTTTAACCTGGGATTAAGTGGACAGGATTTACTCGCAACAGAAATATTGACCGCAATTAGTAAAGGTATCGACTTCTGGAGTCCTGCCCTGCTGAAACGTTACCAGCACAATCACATGATCGCTACCCGGCCGCTTTATCATGGAACCAATGCCATCGTCGGTTTATTCACCAACGACAGTTTACCGGCAACTATCCTGCGTAAAGCCGCTTTACGCCTGAGCAATAATTTCCCGCCGGTCAAGTGGGCTATTCAGCAAAAGCTGATGACAAAAAATCATTTGAAGAATTTTTTAACGCCTTTTATTAGTAAGTAAAAGAGTCAAAAGATATTCACCACGAAGAACACGAAGGTAAATAACTATTGGGTAATTTTTTTATTCCATATTTAGGCAAAGAGCACTTTTATTAAGCTAATTCCTGCAGGTAATTAAACACACCTGATATAAAAGCCGGTGCGCATGGCGCACCAGCCAATTATTACTAACTACTACACTTTCTCCAGCGCCTGATCGATATCTGCAATGATGTCATCGACATGTTCGATGCCCACAGAAATTCTGACCAGGTCTTCTGAAACACCTGCCGTTGCCAGTTCTTCTGGACTTAACTGCCGATGAGTCGTAGTTGCAGGATGACAGGCCAGCGATTTCGCATCACCAATATTTACCAGTCGTAAAATCATCGACAAGGCATCGATAAACCGCCCACCATTTTCTTTGCCACCCTTAATGCCAAAACTGAGTATGCCGGAAGCCCGACCCGCACAAATTTTCTGGCAGGTATCATAGAACTCACTGTCTTCAAGTCCCGCATAACTCACCCACTCCACCTTTGGATGTTGCTGCATATGCTGAGCGACCTTGAGTGCATTCTCACAATGCCTCTCCATGCGCAGACCCAGTGTTTCCAGACCCTGTAACAGCAAGAAAGCACTGTGTGGTGCAATAGCTGAACCGGTATTACGAAGGGGAACAACCCGGCAACGTCCAATATAGGCCGCTTCGCCCAGTGCTTCGGTGTAAACTACGCCATGGTAGGAAGGGTCAGGCTCATTGAGTACCGGAAAGCGTTGTTTATTTCCGGCCCAGTCAAATTTACCCGAATCAATAATGATGCCACCGATAGTAGTACCATGCCCACCAATGTACTTGGTCAGTGAATGGACAATGATATCGGCTCCATGATCAAAAGCGCGGCACAGGTATGGCGTAGCAACCGTATTATCAACGATTAAGGGAACCCCGTGTTTATGAGCAATCTCCGCCAGCTTTTCAATATCAACCACGTTACCGGCGGGGTTACCAATTGATTCACAGAACAGGGCCTTGGTTTTGTCGTCTATATGATTTTCCAGAGCAGCATAATCATCAAATGAAGCCATACGAACTTCAATGCCCTGCTTCGGAAAAGTGTGCGCAAACAGGTTATAGGTTCCACCATATAACTGTGTCGTACTGACGATATTATCTCCTGCACTGGCAATTGCCTGAATCGAGTAAGTAATCGCTGACATGCCTGACGCCACCGCGAGTGCCCCTATGCCACCTTCCATTTCGGCTAGTCGCTGCTCCAGCACGGCCGTGGTCGGATTCATTATTCTTGTGTAAATATTACCCGCTACTTTCAGGTCGAACAGATCCGCACCATGCTGAGTATCATCGAAGGTATATGATGTGGTTTGATAAATGGGAACAGCAGCAGCCTTGGTAGTCGCTTCTGATTCATAGCCATGATGTAGTGCCAGGGATTCCAGCTTCATATTTTTCTCCTCTTTTGGTTATTTTTTGGTAATAGTATTTTTTGGACGTTGAGAATAATACAACTTACCATTAATTTCACTGCAAGAAATATTTTACAAAATCGATAGATTCTAATTCTCTTAATGGATCAACATTTTAATGCCGTTAAAGATCAAACTGGAAAATGGCATATTAATTGACTAAAAGGCTCTATAAAATAGATTAAACTTATTAAATAAACTATTTTGACGGTAATTATTATGACAGCAACGCCACGCTTTTCACCTGAGCAAACACTTTTTTGCCGGGTTCCAGATTGAGTTCGGAAGCTGACTTACGGGTAATCTTGGATAACATCGGTACGCCCCCTGCCATCAGACGAACAATCAATTGAGCAGGACCTGTCTGTAAAATCTCATCAACGGTCACCGGAAATATATTTAAAATACTGGTGCTGGACTGATGTTCCAGTGTCAGGCTGACATCACGGGCAACCAGCCTTAATCTAACTGCATCGCCTTTATTCAGGTTCTGCCCGGCTACTGTGATGGTTCCACCTGCAAACTGCAGAAACATCAGGTGATAGAGTTCATCAAAACCGGTGACCGTGGCATTGATAATGGCTGAAGCATCCAGCTCATGCGCTAACGGCAGATCAAGCCGTGTAAACATGTCGTGAATATCCCCCGAATCCACCACCTTTCCGTGTTCCATTAGGATAAGATGATCGGCCAGTTGAGCTACTTCTTCCAGTGAATGGCTGACATAAATCACCGGAATTTCCAGCTCTTTATGCAGCGATTCGATATAGGGCAGCACTTCCTGTTTTCGACTATGATCCAGCGCTGCAAGCGGCTCATCCATCAATAATAAACTCGGACTGACGGCTAATGCACGAGCTATTGCCACTCGCTGTCGTTCACCACCGGATAAACTTTCCGGTTTGCGTAGTAACAAACCTCCAAGTCCGAGTAATTCGATGACTCGATCCAGCGACACTTTTTGGTCCACTGGAGCAACCCGCTTTAGACCATACTCCAGATTACGTTTGACATTCATATGCTCAAACAGACTCGATTCCTGAAAAACATAACCGATAGACCGAAGATGCGGGGGCACAAAACTATTGTCATCCTGCCACACCCTGTCACCTACTTTTAGATAACCCGACTGCGTATTTTCAAGACCTGCTATGGCCCGAAGAAGCGTTGTTTTACCACAGCCCGATGAACCAAATAATGCTGTAACGCCTGTGGCTGGAATTGAAAATGCTGAATCCAGCATGAAATCGTCCTGTTGAATACGAAAATTAGCGGTTACTTTAGAATCCATTGCTGACCACTTTAGAGCGACGATTGAAAGCATAAACTGCAATCAACAACAGGAAAGACATCAGTAGTAAACCACCCGATAACCAGTGAGCATGGGCATATTCCAGCCCTTCGACATGATCGTAAATAGCAATGGACAGCACCTGAGTTTCGCCCGGAATATTTCCGCCAATCATCAGCACCACACCAAACTCACCGACCGTATGCGCAAAACCCAAAACTGCCGCGGTCAGGAATCCGGGACGTGCCAGTGGAATGGCGATGGTGAAAAATCGATCCAGCGGAGAAGCCCGTAGAGTCGCCGCTACTTCCAGCGGGCGGCTTCCGATTGCACTGAATGCATTTTGTAACGGCTGAATAACAAATGGCATCGAGTACACCACCGAGCCAATCACCAGCCCGGTAAAGGTAAATGCCAGCGGTCGTCCACCCATCGCGATCATCAATCCACCCAAAGGACCATTCGGGCCTAACAGCAGTAACAGGTAAAAACCTAACACGGTTGGGGGCAACACCAGCGGCAACGCAATAATCGCTTCCAGTAAAAATTTGTATTTCCAGCGTGATTTAGACAACCACCAGGCCAGCGGTGTACCAATTAACAGCAGAATACAAGTCGTCAGCAGCGCAAGCTTTAAGGTAATACCCAGCGCTAATAGATCCGATTCATTTAACATTACGGGGTTTCATATCCAGAATTACGGATGATTTTCAACATTTCATCACTGCGCAGATAAGCTACAAATGCCTGTGCTATTTCATTATTATTCAATAAAACTGCCTGCTGGTTAATGGCACTGTAATCCTCTTCAGGGACTTGCCAGGAAGAACCTTTTTTAATAACACCATCTTCAAAAACCTGAGAAGCCGCAATAAAACCCAGTTGAGCATTACCACTTTTTACAAACTGGAAAGTTTGTCCGATATTTTCACCTCGAACCATTCGTTGCCTAAGAGGTTTCCATAAACCTCTTTTGCGTAAAACTTGCTGAGCCGCTTTGCCGTAAGGAGCCAACTTGGGATTGGCGACAGCCAGAAAATCAAAGTCTTCTGAATTAAGCACTAACCCACCAGTATCGACCAGATTTTGATCAGGGCTCCATAAAATTAGCTTTCCCCGGGCGTAGGTAAAACGGCTTCCAGCGATCGCTAAACCCTGTTTGTCCAGCAATTCAGGTCGCCGGGCATCTGCCGCAAAAAATACATCGAACGGGGCTGCATTTTTTATTTGAGCATAATGTTTGCCGGTTGAACCGACGCTTAGTTTTACCTGGTGGCCGGTCTCTTTCTCAAATGAGGCGGAAATCTGTTTCAAGGTATTGGCAAAATTACTGGCAACAGCCACTCGAATGACGCCCGCATAAACCGGAGAAACCGTTATAAATAACAAAACGATGATAAACAGTTTCTTCACTACCCGCATAAAACAGTAATTTCCTGACTAAGTTAAAACATTATACGGTATCATTGCCACTTACTTAAACTCATCCAGCATTAATGATCACCAAAATCCTTTTTACGCTCACGGTTATAGTTGGCGTTATCCTGTTCTTCAGAACTAAAAGAGTGGCTCCTCAACAGCAGCGGGGCTCTCAACCCAAAAAAGAATTGACTGAAAATGAAAAAATGTTTCGTCAGGGTGCCTACCTTTTTATGCTATTTATGGTGCTCAGCGCACTGGCTGTCTTTTTCCTGGAAATTGGTGACAAGTACGCAACAGTTAATGTTCATGTTGTCAACACACAGACCGGTCACAAGATGACTTACAGAGCCGAACAGAAAGATATCAAATCAAACAGCTTTAAAACGCTGGAAGGACGCACTGTTTATATCGCGGATATCGAAAGGATCGAAATTGTGCCAGAAGATTAGTGTACATTTATTGAGTCAAGCCATGCACCGGCTTAAAGACGCGACCCTCAGCCTTCAAAAACCGTGAAAAGAACTCAAATAATATAAGCCTGGTCGTTTGAATAAAAACAATTAAGCCTTCAAAGCCTATGATGAATGCATGGCTAAATATTAAGAAAATGATGAACAGAAGAGTATTATCAATCATATCTGCAATCATATTCGCTGCGTGAGAAGCCCCCGAATGTGCCAATGCGAATACCCCTACACGCATGAATGAGATCGAATTTAACCCTAGTCTTAATATGCTCTCGAATAAATTACCAAAACTATAGAGTAAACATAATGCTTTACTGGTAGTGCAATAGAATAAATTACCTACACTAAACCAGATCAGAACGGGTCCCGTTAACCATAAAATTTCTATCCAGAAAATACTCGGTATTAAAACAAGATAGAGTAAAAGCACGGGGGCTTCAGTCTGAAACCATTTTTTTAATTCACCCCGCCAATGGGCTTCAATACCTGAAAAAATTAATCCTGTGGTTAATATTAAAGCACCCAGCACGAGTGGAGCTGCTATCACTTTTAACGGGTCATCCAGGGGGTTTAACCAGATAGCATCAATGATGTCATGCCGCCCAAAAACATCTCCAAAAATGAAACCAAACCCGGCTGATGCCAGGCCACAGGGTATTAAAATACCGGCTTGTGGAATTTTTTTATTAAAAACTAAACCGGCAATAACCAGTACCAGACCATGACCAACATCCGGGAACATGTAGCCAAAAAGTAACGGGACTATCAGGGCCAGCAAAGGAGTGGGATCTATTTCATCACTCGCTGGCGTTCCGGCAAAATCAACAAAAAGACTAAATGGCTGTATCCACCAGGCATGAGGCATATGAACGGGTGGATGTTGCGAGACAGGTTTTTCTGAAAATGATACTTCTGTTTCTATTCCGGCTTTGTTAAGAGCTTCCTCTAAATCTTTGGGAGATTCTGCGGATGTCCAACCACTAATATGACAGAATTCCTTTTTAGCAGAATTCGCCTGAGGGTTTTCTATTATCCAGAGAAGTAAACGAACAGAAGAGAGTGACTGCTTTAGTTTTTCATCTTCTTTATGTGCGGTTAGTCGGGTCTCTATATTCTGAAGCTTTTGCCTGAGAGAGCTAATCCTTTTGATAATATCATCTACCCTGTGAGTTGGCTGGCTGGTAAGCCAGGAGGGTATATTAACTTTTTTGCAGCCGACCAGGGTTGAAGCAGCTTCTACTATTTGCAGATGATCAGGAGTCCCTATCATCAGAATAAAGTCCTGTTCTACAGCCGGAAAAATTTCAACCACAATGTTCTTTCCAGAAGGGTGGTTGAATGCTCCTGTTGGACATGAATATAGTTTTTTATAGAGGATGTCACTAGTCTGATCGATCCAGCTAAAATCTATATCATGATCAGGTATTGCCTCTAGCAGGGCTTTCAGTATTTCAAGCTCATCAATTTCTTTAAATACACTGTTAAACTCTTTTTGGAGACACAATAAATCAGCGCACCATTTCCTTAAAGTTTTTAATGCTGCTTCGGCTAAATGTTCGGGTGATTCTTCATGAGTTTCTGGAGGAGATAAAGATGCAGGTAATTCCTTGTTAAACCTGTTTGACAAACTCGCAAATTCATCAACTTGTGACCTTATAAGCTCGGTATCATAAGCGCTTGCATCCCAGTCCTGATGGAAGAACTCAACGATACTTGTCTGTGCTAATGCCTCAATAGCATAAACAGTAAAATTTCTTGGCGTTTTCGTTTCAAACCAATGCACTTCCTTAGGTTTAAAGCTCATAATTTTCTTAAACTTTACTTAAAATTAAATATACAGGGCTGCAGGGTATTAGTATCAAAAGGAACTGGAATACCAGTAAATTCCTACTTATTTTTTGATAATATGGATATAAGTGGTGATTTGATTATAGAGGATATTGTAGTAAGTCGATAGTACTACTCAGCGTAGATTCCCAAAAGCTGTTACTTAGGATTTCAGCCCGTAAATCGGCTGACGGAAAACCCGACCAGCTAAAAATCATTGCTTTTATCGACAATTTTACTTTCCTGTTTCAGCTCACTAAAACGATTAGTTTCAATGAGCTCAAATCCTAATCCCGAATAATGTCCTACATCATCTGCTGAATTAATAGTGTAAACAATCCATTCCCAGCTACCCGTCCAGATCTCTACTGTTTCCTGGGGGCATAATTCTGTGCTAACCAGTAAATAGTCGGGGTCCAGGACAGTGGATTTTAATCGATTTTGTTCCGACCAATCCGGCAAAACCCAGCCTGTCGATAAATCATAATTATTTTTAGCATATTCCAGTGCATCATAATTAAATGAGATCACAACGACCTGGGAATGAATTTCCTGTAACGCATCGATTACTAAATCAACCGCTTTTAAACCAAAGTAGTTTAAACAGGCATCCTTAATTTCTATAAAACAGGTGACGTCCGGCCAGCCTTTTAATAATTCTGAAAATTGCTCTACGGTGGCAATACGACAGTGGTTAAATTGATCTCCAAACCTTTCACTGTAACCCGCTGACATATATTTAATTTCATCATAACTATGATCAGCTACGATGATTTGTTTTCCGGTTAGCTTTAACAGGTTCGCATCATGGCTTAACACGGGAATGCCATCGGAAGTAATATGCACATCAGTTTCCAAATAACATCCTCCGCTTTTAAGCACATGACTAAACCCTTCGAGACTATTTTCGGGAAAAGATAAAGGCTGGCCGCGATGAGCAACCAGTGAAACTCGACCTGTCATGACAGTTATCTACCTGATATGTAATTTTTAAAGTATAGAGTAGTGAGTATCAATTCACAGTGATGATATTCAGATTTTTAGACCGGATCTGTAACAATTGAATTATCAATAATTATTTGATTACTAATGTTTTTTACGGCGTTTTTTCTTTGCATGGTGACTGCTGGTCGATTGCCTTCCCGATAACTTGTCTTTCTTTTGCTGAATTTTCTTTTTGCGTCGTTTCTCAAGTTTTACCGCGAGCAGGCTAATCACTATCAAACCGACTATCGGGTATATCCAGGTCGGAAAACGAAAACCATTGAGACCACCTTCAACAAATTTTCCATCAATAAAATTGGCTTTGTGTACACGTAATGCATTACTGCCTTTATCGTCAAAAGTCACTCGAAGTTCTGCCTGGTTAGATCCAGCAGTCAGCTTAAGAAGCTTCTGGTTATCTGAGTCACGTAATTTGAATTGCAATGAGTAGAAACCTTCTGCATTGGTTTTACCCATTTCCAGTAATATTCTACCTTTAAATATCTTTACCTGCTGGTTAACAAGACCCTTATCATTTTCATCGAGTACATATCCCTGAACTTGATAACGATTTTTTACCTGTTGTTCGGCCCAGACATTCGTAACTAGCAATAAACCAGTGAAGAATGCAGCAATGAAGGTATTCATTAAACGATTAGTCATTAAAAATATTTGGTGATTCATGTCCGTCCCACTCGTGATTCAATAAATCTCAACCAGTTACGTAATTCCACCTGGCGTATTTGCGGATCGATAATATCATCACCCACATTAAGTCGCTCACGCAGTTCTTTTGAATCAGGATTTGCATACAGGGCTTGCATGTCTGCCGCATAACTCGCAACTGCGTCTTCATCTGCAAAATGCCCTTCTTTTACCAGTGCCACAGCCCTGGCTGCAATCAAACGACCCATTTCATGCAGGTTATATTCCGGGTGGTATTGAGTTCCCCAGAAAGTAGCATTTCCGTTTTCAAAAACCGCTGCCTGAATATTGGTATGTGCGTTACCACCGAGTGACAACGTGCCTTGCGGCAAACTTTTAACTTCATCCAGATGCATGATAAAAGCATCAAATTTAGTCGGCTTACCTGCCAGCATCGGTGAGTCTTTAGCCGCATCATTCAGTTCAATATCGCGGGCAATGCCCCATTCACGTCCATTAGGATTAACCGCCACTTCACCACCACCTACCTGTGCGGCCATCTGAATTCCCCAGCAACTGCCAAAACTGGCGGCCCCTGAATTCATTAATGTGCGGGCAAATTCAATCTGCCCGGATACGCGCGGATCATCCACATGATAAACTGTCAGGTCCGAGCCGGTCCAGATAAAACCATCGAAGTCACCGATACTTTTACCCTCCGGCAATGAAAAATCAGGATCTGCAACGAAAACTATTTCGCTGCTCGTATTGGGTGCCTGCTGACTTAAAAATTCACGAAAAAGATCATGCGGTTGCCCCACATTAGACAGCTCAAAATTTTTGCGACTGGCCTTTGGGTAGCAATTAACTATACACAAACGAAGTTTCGCTGTTGTGACTGGAGATTGCATTATTTTAGTACTCGCTGTGGAAAATCGGTAATAAGACCCGTTACACCCATTTCTATAAAACGAGTGATCAAATCTTCATCATTGACGGTATAAGGATTAATCTTCAGCCCCAGATTTATCTGCAGTTGCAACTGCTCAAGTGATAGACGGGTATAACGTGGATTAAAGGTTTCGAAAAATGAATCATTGAAGTCCACCGGATCTTGCGGAAAAAGTCCCAGGATGGCCTGCACTTCAAATTCTGGCCTGCGCTGTTTAAGGATTTTTAACCAGTCAAACTGAGCGGATGAAAATAACAGGTGATCAGCTCCTATTCCCACTTCATCTGCAAGATTCAGAACCGCACTGACCACATCAACATGATCATTAGGCGCAGGCTGAGCTTTTAACTCCAGGTTCAGAAACCAGTTGAGTTCAAGCGTTAGTTCGAAAGCTTCCCGTAGCATTGGCACTTTTTCACCAACATAAGCTGCCAGTTGCTGACCATCAACCGCACCGGCTGCCACCTGGCCAAACGGATCATCACGTTCAAACCAGGAGCCCGCGTCAAGCGAACGGATTTCTGCCAGAGTATAAGTGGAAAAAGCGGCGGGTACACGATCTGGGAATACATCGGCAACGTTTGTGGTACGCGTCATGGCATCATCATGCATCAATACCAGTTGCTGATCTGCTGTGACGGCTAAATCTGTCTCCCATAAATCAGCACCAAGAGCATGTGCTTTTCGCGCTGAAGCCAGGGTATTTTCTGGCGCGAGGCTTCTCGCCCCTCTGTGAGCAATGACAGTAACCATGTTATTAAATCTATGCCTTACTTAATATTTTTGTTGTAATCATACTGTAATCAGAGACGACATTGTTGACAACAACTTGTTTGTTGATATTTGTGATTTTGTTCCAGAATAATCTACGCCAGAATCCAGATGCCCGATGCAATTAGTAGAGTCATGATTAGATTGAGTACTAACCCTGCTTTCATCATTTGCTGCTGGGGTACTAATCCCGAGCCAAAAACAATCGCATTAGGCGGTGTTGCTACCGGTAGCATAAATGCACAGGAAGCAGCAACTGCTATCAAAAATGAAATTAACTCCGGCTGCATACCAAATGATGGAGCAACAGCTATAAACACCGGTATTAGCAACGCACTGCTGGCCGTATTACTGGCAACTTCCGTTAACATCACCACCATACCGGTCAGTGCCAGCAAAAAGAGTATTAATGGGGCATGTTGCATTCCAATAATCATTTGCTGCCCCAAAAACTGACTGGCACCGGTGGTTTGTAAAATTGCAGATAAGGTTAATCCACCACCGAATAAGATTAACACTCCCCAGTCAGCACTTTGTTGTAAGTCTTTCCAGCTTATCAGGTGAAATACAGCTAACTGGATAATGGCAAACAATGCCACTAAAGAATCAAAATCTTTTTGTATACCAAACCAGGCTGACAAAGGCTTGCTGAATAGCCAGCCACACACGGTAATTAAAAATACCAGTAAAGTCAGTTTCTGCTGAATGCTTAAAGGAGCAATATCGGTATCACTGTCAAAACTGAAGTTTAAATCCGGTTCAAAAACCCAAAATAATATAAAAATCACCAGTGGAAACATCACGATTACGGTCGGCAATCCAAACTGTAACCATTCGACAAAACTGATACCCGTATTGGCAGCAGCGATAGCATTGGGTGGACTACCTACCAGAGTACCTATGCCACCGATATTTGCTGAATAGGCAATGCCCAGTAACACAAACCAGTAACTGGATTTGTTTTTTTCATAATTAAGTTTTGATAAAAGTCCCAGAGCTAAAGGCAGCATCATGGCAGCCGTTGCCGTATTAGAAATCCACATCGAAGTAAAAGCAGTAGATATGAATAGCATCCAGATAGCCAACCCGACCCGCCCTTTGGCTAACACAATGATTAAACTGGCAATGCGCCGATCCAGGTTTTGTTTATGCAAAGCACTGGCCAGTGCAAAGCCTCCCAGAAACAAATAAATAATTGGATGCGCAAACTGGCTAAAAGCCTGTTTAACGTCAAAAATACCGGTCACAACAGCCAGTAGTGGAACCAGTAAAGCCGTTACGGAAACATGAAAAGTTTCTGTCATCCATAAAACGGCAATCAGGGTTAATAAAGACAAACCTATGCGTAACTCATAAACCTGGTCGGTCAACCCGAAAACTACGGATGCTAACAGGATAGAAAGTAATAAAGTTAAGGATGTTTTCATTTAAATAACTTCAACTATCCCAACTCACTTTTGAACGTAAAATTTTTTTCTTTCCTTCACGAGTTTTACTGTCCATTCTTTTTTTGCGGGCATTTGTACCGGGTTTGGTTGCCACTCTTTTTTTCCTCACCTTAGCTACAGATTTAATTAAGGCCTGTAACCTTTCCAACGCATTTTCACGATTTTTTTCCTGAGTTCTAAAACTTTGTGCCTTTATAATAATGACACCCTCTTTTGTAATGCGATTATCAGAAAGGTTTAATAAACGGGTCTTATAAAATTCGGGGAGTGAAGATTTTTTGATATCAAAGCGACAGTGAATGGCTGTGGATACTTTATTGACATTCTGACCACCGGCACCCTGAGAACGGATGGCACTGAGCTCAATTTCTGAATCAGCAATGCTGACATTGGTGGAGATAATCATTGTAAAATCTAATTCAAGCCGGGATACTTAAATCAGTTACTTTAACAACTATTGTTAAAAAGTAAATTCTACTTCAAGGTTCAATTAAAATTTTCTTTTAGTGTGTAAGACACACCCTGCTTTATAAAAAATACCTGCCACATTAAAAACATTTAGGATTCTCCGTGGCAGGTAAAGACCACTTCAACCAAACCAGGGCGAAAGTTGATTCTCCCTGGTTTTAAGTATCTAACTCAATTCGATAGGCTGCATGACAGCCCACACAGTTCTGCATTAATACAGATAACTGAATTAATACATTATCCTTGTCACCCATATCGGATGCATCAAGGGCTAACTGATCAAATTTTGAGTGAGTATCAAAACCCAGTTTCTTAAACTCAATCGGCAATTTTCCTACAAGTGAACCCGGAACTTCACCCTGAGCTGCCATGCCGACTTTTCTGGCACTTTCAGCGACAAGTTTCATATCATCTTCGGTAACACCTCTAATGATACTTTGAACAGTTTCCAGAAATGTTCTCATCTCACCTAACACCATATCTCTTTCACCGGCATTCAACTGAATAGCTAATCGCCCGTCTGAGCTTTCCACGGTACTTCCCTGAATCATGAATTTATAAAACCCACCACCTATGATCAGTAACAACAAAATGATGATGGCTGTTAATATGTTATTCACCTAAATTCCTCTTTATATTTTTTCCAGTAAAAAATTCGCGAGATAAACCTCACTCCTTGAAAATCCAATAGGAGAAAGGTTTATCCGCGATAACTGCTTATAGACGTTAATGTCTAGAAAAATGCATTACGCCAGCTGACCATTAAACTTTGGTCATGCTCAGCCTGAACGCCATTACGATCCTGTGAAAGCGGTTGGGCATATTCAAAACTGATATTATGTGCAGGTGCATACATCCAGTTAACGCCAACCGCCATTTCTGTTCTGGTACCACCGTAGTTATCGGTATTTGCACCTAATCCAGGGCCATAAATTTTTGGATCAATACCTTTTATTGTTCCCTGCTGTTCTGTTCTTACTCGCACAGAACCATTAACGGTCGGTTCCCAGGCATAACTTAACCAGGCAGTCCCTTCATGTTTATCACCATAAGCCCAGCCTTCGCTGTTTTCATCTTCCAGTGGAATGGTTCCAAGATATTGAAGACCCCAGCCCCATTTTTTCTGTTTACCCCAGTAAGCAACACCGACCAGTGCATCCCAGGTACCTGAACCTAATTGCATACCGTAAGCCAGGCGTGCATCCATTCTGGTATTCATCGGTGTCAACTGGGTGTCTTCTACTTCAATATCACCCGTTGGGGCACTTAACACTGCATCGATAATCACATTGTGTTTGTTACCTTCCGTGTTCATCAACTTATATAAAGCACCAAATTTAATATCACCTAATCCATTTGATGTCACTGCATTAGTGCCCAGACTCATATTTGGATTTCCACCCGCAAAAGTTTCCAGCACTGTCTTCTTTTTGATCAGGGGGGCCAGAGCAACCAGTGCTACTTTTTCACTCACTGCATAGTTAATAAAAGGAAAAATAACATCTGCTTCTGCACTTACCGGTACTACACGCAAAGTGGGTGGTTGCATCGGCTGACCAGCGAAAGCATTCGGGGCTGTCAGTACTGCTTCCTGTGTTGATATTGATTCACTGCCTTGCAACAGGCCACTGAATTGATGATTCTGATAATTGACACCAGTCACAAATTGACCTTTATCAGGAAAGGCATAAACACCAAACATTCCTGCTGGTGGTGGAATTGGCAATTTTTTACGCATCGCCCTCATTTTTTTAATTTTCCTAGACAGCTCTACACGCTTTTTATAAGCGGCATCGGCAGCTGCTTTATCTTTATTAGTCGCGGCAAATGCCTGTGTGGGCATTACAAGGGATAAAGCAATTCCGGCTGAAACTAAAAGTGAACTGTAATTCATAACATTCTCCAGGTTGTTATTATGATGTGATTATTTCAGCAGGTCAGATTTGCCCGGCAATGTGCGGAACACCGCATGGCAGCCGACACAACCTGAAGTGATTTGACCTAAAAGAGAAGCTGCAGTACCCATATCACCCGCTTCAGCTGCATCGGCCAGTTTGTTGGCATTGCCTTCTACACTGTCATTAAAACCTTCAAGAACGGCCAGGCGATCATCAGTAACATTTTCCATTCCCATGTAAGGCAACAATCCACCTACAGGAATACGATGATTTGCGAGACGACGTGCACTATCAGCCGTCATTTCAACGCTGTCTGTCATGATACCCATAGCCATACTCTGGTAATCGGATAACACTTCTAGCATGACCTGACGTAATGTCGCCTGGTCGCTGTAACGGCTGTGCATGGCCAGAATAGCCATCAAAGACATTTTTGTATCTGTCGATAACGCTTTTACTTTTTGCTGTAACTCAGGCTTCATCAATTTGATCTGGCCTTGCAATACTTTTTTCAGCTCTGCCATGCCATCATCAGCCGTTGCAGTAGCGGAAACCATTAAGCTACCGCCGACTAACAGTCCAATCATTAGCTGACCAAACGGCTTGTAAATTTTTGATAAAGTTGTAGTGCTACGTTGTGACATATATTTTTCTCCTAAGACTTTTTTTAGTCGTGCGTTTTCTGTTATCTTTAAACCTGGAAAATCCAGGTTCAACTGAAGCTATTGCTTCGGTATGCCTTAAATATTAAAAAAACTATTTGTCTATTTAATATCCAGCCTGTAACAAGCTGTAATTAAATTGTTTCAAAATTGTAACAATGACTAAAATTGACCTGGAAACTGAATGAACTCCTTACCTCAACGAATACTGGTTGTAGACGATGAACCTAAACTAAGGGAGCTGGTAAAGGCTTATCTGTCAAAAGAAGGGTATATTGTTGAAGCCGTAGAAGATGGAATCAGCGCAGACCGGTACCTCTCTGAAAATGATGTCGATCTGGTTATTCTGGACCTGATGCTACCGGGTGAAGATGGCCTGTCGATAGGTCGCCGCTTAAGCCAACAAAAGAATCTACCCATCATAATCCTGTCAGCCAGAGGCGAAGAACTGGATAGAATTATCGGTCTCGAGATGGGCGCTGATGATTATTTAAGTAAACCATTTAATCCCCGGGAGTTATTAGCTCGTGTGCGTTCGGTTCTTCGTCGTTGTGTCGTTAACGAGGCCACAAAGCACACTGAGTTAATCCCCGAGATATGCTTCGGACCTTATAGCCTGGATGTAGAAAAACACCAGTTGAAGAAAGGACAACAGCACATTCCCCTCACCACCGGTGAATTTACCCTGTTACGCGTATTTCTGGAAAATGCTAATAGAGTACTCAACCGCGACACTCTGCTTGAAAAAACCAAAGGATATGATCATTCCCCCTATGATCGAAGTGTTGATGTGTGTGTCGGTCGATTACGCAAGAAAATTGAGGATGATCCTGCCGAACCTGTCTATCTTAGAACCATCTGGGGTGCTGGTTATTTATTTACTAGCGACGAGTAAAGCTCAAGCCCCGGATGCAGCTGTTTAAACCCAAAAGTTATTTCTGGAAGATTATTATCACTATCGGGGTCGTCTCGGTAGGTTTCCAGATTATCACCCTGTCTACCCTCGCCTATTACATGGTGGTTCCACTGGGTCAGAGAGCTGCTGAAGATCTTGCCAGTGTGATTACCCATGCCGCAGAAACCTGGCACAACCTTCCAGCGGGCGACAGACTTAAGTTCGGCGAACGTATGTTCAGCAAACATGAGTTATTAATTTCAAATAAAAAAAATAAACTTCCTGCATCAACCAGCTTGCTACCTTATCTATTTTTTTTAGAAACCTCTCTTAACAAGGAATTGGGGACAACCATTCATATAAAACAAACGCCAGGCGAGGATGGGCAGGACTGGTTCTGGGTTGATATACCTATATCCGGAGCACTAATACGTTTTGGATTTCCGTATTCCAGAATCGGGGTTAACCCTCCGACCGCCTTCTTTTTACTTTTAACCATCGGCAGTTTTCTAACCATTATTACTGCGACCTTACTCACACAGAGGCTTACCGTTCCGATAGAACGTCTCTACCAGGCATCTAAAAAAATGGGTAAAGGACACTGGCCGGAGCCCATCAAAATCGATGGCCCCGAGGAACTGGCTGTGCTGACGCGGGAATTCAACCGGATGAATATTCAGGTAAAGGAATTGCTATCGAACCGCACAACATTACTCGCCGGTATCGCTCACGACTTGAGAACACCTCTTACCCAGATTCAGCTTGCGTTGGCTATGCTGCCAAACAAAGGTGGCGACGCAGAATTGATGAACAGCATCCATGATGACCTGAGTATCATAAACAGATTAATTGGTGAAACGCTCAGCATCAGCATGGAACTGGAAGAAGAACAGGATGCTCCCACCGATATTGGGCAGGAAATAGAAAAGCTGATTAATACCATTCAAACAAATGGGGTTGAGATTAACTGGTCTCCGACACAAACTCCCTGCCAGGTATTGCATCCATTGGCACTGCGTAGAATTTTGACCAATTTTCTAGTCAATGCAATTCGTTATGGTGATAAGAAACCGGTGACGATCACTTACCTGTGTGACGAGGAAAATATAACCATTCAGATCATGGATGAAGGCCCCGGTATTCCAGATGAACATAGCGAAGCCATATTCAGACCATTTTATCGACTCGAAAAATCTCGTGGTAGCGGAACGGGAGGCAGTGGGTTAGGCCTGGCCATCGTTAAACAACTAGCTGATGCCAATAAGTGGTCGGTTCAATTAAAATCCCGAAGCGGTGGTGGAACCATCGCCGAACTGACTATACCCGTTAAAGACCAGGGCAATCAGCAAGATAGCTCCATTGTTTAAAGCAACAGCCATCATTCAAAATGGATACCGGCACAGAGCATACCACTATGACGAAGTCATTTTTATGAACCGGCTTTATCAACTGGTATCAAATAAACAGGAACAGGCGTTTTTTTAATTAATTCTGCACTGGTACTTCCAAGTAGAATTTTACTGATGACACCTTTCCCATGTGAACCGACAACAATAAAATCTATGCCTAGTTTTTCAATCCCATTGAGAACCATTTGAACTGTTTCACCCTGCACCATCAGTGCTTTGCAGTTCAATCCATTTTCACGAAAATCTTCTGCATAATTTTGCAGTGTCTTGTGCTCCTTGTGGAAACGCTGTGCAATCTGGTCACGTATTTCAGAAGGATCAATGGCATACATTGCCGCTGGATCATAATCATAAGTTATATGATCAGGGTTAGGCTCGGCCACGTGCAGCAAACAAACTTCTGCCGCCATGGTTTTAGCCAGCGTTCTGGATTGAAAAAGAACCTTTTCAGTAATGTCAGAAAAATCGATGGCGACTAAAATTTTCATGATTCCACCTCCTCAGTAAGAGTTAAAAAGTGGGTCACAAGGTGACCAGTAATTCCATTTGTTATATTTGTTGTACGTCAATAGCCTAAAACCATCAATGATTTAAATCAAATATTATCTCTACTGGCTTATTTCTGCATACTGCCCGCCGGTCAATTTTTTTAAATTTTCAGGGCTTAGTTCAATTTCCAGGCCTCGCCGTCCGGCACTGACATAAATTGATGAAAATGCTTCAGCAGAACTGTCTATGATTGTTTTAAGCCGTTTTTTCTGCCCTATCGGGCTTACTCCTCCCAGCACATAACCGGTTAAACGCTGCACATCCTGTTTATCAGCCATGACCGCTTTTTTAGCCATGGTCGCTTTCGCAATACGTTTCATATTTAACATACGGGAAACGGGAACCAGTCCAACTGCAAAGCTATTATTATCCAGCTGAACCACCAGTGTTTTAAAGACCTGCTCTGCAGGCACCCCTATTTTTTCAGCGGCTTCGGTACCATAGGATTCAGCTGCAACATCATGTTCATATTCATGTGTATTAAATTTTATTTTTGATTTTTTAGCTGAATTAATTGCCGGGGTCATAATCAATAAATGCCAAACTTATGGAACAGATAAAACTGCACAATTACACAGATCATCACTTTCAAATATCGTCATTTCTCCCGCTTTTAATCCCGGCACTGGAAACAACCTAACGGTTAAGGGTTTGTTTAATCGAAATGCCATGGTGCCGGTATCACGCATTAACGCAGAGATTTTTTCTATGGACGTATCACCCGGAACAGGCACGGTATCCAGTCCAATTCCACACACAGCACTATAGGTCAACAGGGCACGAATATCGAAGTCATTATTTACTGTACCTTCGGCCAACCCCGTGTCCTCGGTGAGTGCCAGCATTAAACCGGAAAATCCAACCAGTTCAACATGCTGTATTGACTTAAAAACTTGAGTTAATAGTGACGATGCTTCAACCGTACCCGAAGCTCCAAAATATTCCACACCCAGTCTTTTATAAACCTCCACCATGCTTGAACAATCTTTTGAGGGAGCAGCCGAACTGTCAATACCGGAAAATATAAAGTCTTCATTATTTATACTCTCTACAATCTGTTTAACATTATCGACATGATATTGAAGCCCTTCACGCATGACTTCATAATAACCTTTAAAAAGATCATTATGATTTTCATCAGGGTTTGAACTATTAAAATCATCCAGAACCTGTACCAGCAAATCAGGCGTTTCCAGGCCAATGACAAAACGCTTACCCAGCTCACGTCGATGATAACTGGCTGGAAAATAGGGAATTAGCGGGTTACAGTTAAAATTAACGGTAAAATTAAAGTTACCTTCTCCACGTGGTGTAATTTTACTGATTTGATGAACGGCCAGTGCAGCTTCGGTAATCAACTCATTATCCAGTACCGAGAATTCATCGATTCCGATATTTACGCAAGCATTGCATAAATCACCGTAGTCTTTTATTAATTCCGGTAATAGCGCTATCTCATGTTTAGTTCGTGCCTCACCGATTGCGAACCTGATTCTTAAACCCGGTATATCCTGCTCATTGAGTAATTGCGTAATAGTTTCTAAATCAGCTTTAGCATCATGCAAAGTTGCTGTATTTAAATACTCACCAAATGGATTGGTTACTATGCGAATCGACTGAACTTCATAATCCTGTAATAAAAACTTTTGGGATAATCCGGCACAAAATTGAGCTGCCTGTAAAATTGAATCCTGCCAGCTGGATTTATCTTTATCCATGACCACAAAAGTAGTGACGGTTCTAATTTTACAAAGCTGTTTGTTTTTATAAATCATAAAGGTATTTTCTAAACACTGTTAATTTCTGCTACTACCAAACGTTTTTAACTCCCCCGGGAGTGAGCCCAGTCAAACGTACATATATTTATTGGCCGGCACCGGCATCTTCATAACCTGCTTCGTTAGCGATTACATCAAATGATGTGCTGGGAATTTTCAAAGTATTCACAGGCTTTTTGAATTCTTAATCCCTGTAGATATTCGCCGGATTTCTGACCTGTGGCTTTCACAAAACGACGTAAAACAGTTCGTTCCATCAAAAAAGAAGAATTGAGCAAGCCCGGTAATTTTAATGGATTGTTTAAAGTCAGTCTGTATCTTTTTTTGAACATTCAAAATCACCTCATCAGCATGTGCGAGCCGGGGTTAAAACTGTTGATAATAACGCTGTTTTCGTTGACCGGTATCGATCACCAGTATTTTTCTGAGCTGACGCATAATGCCATGGCTGGTAAATTGTTCGACTAACTCCAAACCCAGACCTACTCAGGTAATCATGCCGCCTGCATTGATCATATCGTTAATCAGAATTTCATTTGCCTTCAAGTCTACTTCCGGGTAGTAATCGGTAAAAGTATCGACCAACCCCCAATGTGTTTTCTCTATTCTGGTTGATTTTTGTATC
>JAAEMR010000235.1 GCA_024225395.1 Gammaproteobacteria bacterium | reverse complement strand
TGGATACAGCTGGATGAACGGAGAATACATCAGTAAAGAATTTCAAATGATACGGAAGGATGGTCGTAGTGATGGCAGCCCTCGCAAACATCCAAAGAATGGATATGCGAAGTATGAAATCTTCGACATTGACACCCCTATTACTCCTTGGGTAAAGGTAGATGGTAAACTTAACGACATTTCGGTAGCTGATGATGGTACTGTCTGGGGCATTGACAGCAATAACGGTATCTATAGCAGGAATACTGATAATAGTGCCCGGGAGAAGATTTCCGGCCTGCCGGGACAATTTATGTCCATTGTTCAATTATCACATGACTCTGACAGTGGTGTTGTGTGGGGAGTAAACAGCAATAATGAAATCTATCACAGAAAAGATGATATTAGTGAATGGGGGAAGGTTCCTGGCCGGCTTAAACAGGTTTCTGTAGCGGCCGATGGTACTGTCTGGGGCGTAAATAAAAAAAACGAAATCTATCGCAGAAATTCTGATGATAGTGCCTGGGAGAAAGTTCCCGGCAGGCTTAAGCAAATTTCAGTAGCGTGCGATAGTACAATATGGGGCGTAAATAAGAAAAACGAGATCTATCGTAGGGAATATGAAAATAGGAGCTGGAAGAAGATTCCCGGTGCGCTTAAACAAGTTTCCGTAGCGTCCTATGCTGC
>JAAEMR010000234.1 GCA_024225395.1 Gammaproteobacteria bacterium | reverse complement strand
GCGCGAGTTTTGTATCATAGTCATTCTATTAAAAAAGCGAGCAACAATGAGTAAATTTGTTTTAAATGAACCCTAAAGGGCAGCACTTGTTTGAAATTTATACTACGTTATCGTATGTTCGAGTAGCCAGCTACACGTCACATACTCTGCCTTGTCTAAATACCAAACAAGTTGCTGTAAAAGTAATCTCGAAAGATCAAAGGCCCCTAATAAGTCATAAATGCATTACACGATAATACCAATAACTTTGAGGTTCTAAATGAAAAATTATTACTGGCTTCCCTTCCAAGATAATCAATGGCATAGAGATACTGTATCGAGAATGAGCCGTAGAGATGCAATATTACCCTTTAGTGATGGCGCTTCTGCCTGCAGAACTCTGGGGGGATTGTCCAAACCTGCAGCTCAATGGCGAGATATTGGCTCTGGCGATCAACTATTTATCGCTGGTCATGGCCACAAATACTCAACAGAAAAAGTAACTTGGGTACTTGAAAATAGAAATATAAGCTGGACAGCCAACCAATTAGCATCTGCAATTAAATTAAACTTAGCTAACAATAGTCAACGCAGCATAGATTTTCATATCCTAGCATGCTTTGGTGCAAATAACATAACACCATTCGCTAAGAGTTTTGGCTCAAAGCTCGCTAAAGAGTTAAAAGTACGTGGCCTTCGAGGCACGTTAACTGCCTATAAGGGCGCAACAGGTCTAATGGCTGCCAGAGGTCACCAAACAGGTAGTAGCCGCATTACAGCAGCTTCTTACCTAGCTTTTAATCGCAGCCCGAACACCACTGGTAACGCAACAAGTGATGCTGGAGTAACATGGCAGCTGCACCCATAAAGCCATTTTTTAGAGAGGAGAAAACCAGTCAACTTTATTAAACAATTGACTTAACCACTTTAATATTAAGACGTTT
>JAAEMR010000233.1 GCA_024225395.1 Gammaproteobacteria bacterium | reverse complement strand
ATCGGGATCCGTGAGAATGACGAACGATAAAAAAAACACCCGGTACAAAGGTTATTCTCTTCCTGTCCCAATCGCTGGAACCCAACACACCCGTATATAAAGCGAGTAACAGCCCTCCAGAAAATAAAATTATCAGGGCTCTCGGAACGCTGGTTTTCCGTAGTTGAGGAATTATGCCGTTGAGACATAACACTGACAAAGTTCTACCTGACGCACTTCCAGCTCATGATCTTCGTTACTCAGAAAGTGTTCCTGTTTTGTAAACAATTTTCGGCAGCCCGGCCAGCCGCTATGGCGATAACAAATAACATTACTGACAACCCTATCGCCTGTAGCGGAAACATTGACAGCATCACAAAGGCTTCATCGCCGCTGGTGGCTATCATAGCAGCCACCAGTGCACCGAAACTCATGGTACGATCGGAGTTAGAGTAAAACAACCGTGAAGGCCCCCAGACAACCCGGTATCACACCCATACTGCCCTATGGGTGTGTTACTTAATGTCTTTTACCAGCAGCCCCTGGTCTGAACATTAATATATTCTATTAACAGCATTATGATCAGTACAAAACTGGTGATCATCAATGCATGTTTAAAATCACCTGTTATTATCAAGTTATTTCCTGGCATATTGGTATTGCTATCAGCGGCCTTTTAGTGCCGGGAAACACAAGGTATCGTCATATTGTTTCTGCTGGAATAAAAGTACTTGTTTTAACCACCAGTCAAAAACCTGGTTTGCCACCATACGCTGCTGTGCCAAACGTTTATCGATGTTCTCAAGTATCTGTGTTTTACTCTGGATACACTGATTAGTTTTATTCAGGCAATACGCGTATTGTTCCAGCCATTCATATACCATGGTTTTTGTAATTTCTGGATGGAATTGCAATGCCAGGCTATTTTTAATAACAAACCCCTGGTTTTTAATACAGTCACCGTTGAATAGTGGAGTCGCCCCTTGCGGAAGCAAGAATGTATCACCGTGCCACTCAAAAGCATAAAAACTATCGGACATATCTCTGTTGTTGAACAGTACTTTCGCGTATTCACTCACAGTAGTATGATGCCAGCCTATTTGCATCATTGGTGCCGTATGAACTTCACCACCCAGAGCTTTGCTGATTAACTGCCCACCAAAACAAATACCCAAAATTGGAATACCCGCCCGGGAAGCTGACTTGATAAGTCTGAGCTCCTTTTTAATCCATGGCAATGGTTTGTTTACACTGACGGGTGAGCCCAGAAATACCAGACCCGACACATCGTTCATCTGTTCAAGGATTGGGGTAACCCGATCAATATAAATTCTTTCATAATAAATACCCCTCTGTTCCAGGTATTCACAGAAATACCCTGGGTGCTCGTAAGAAACGTGACTGAAAATCCTGATCGGTTTCATTGAATTCACTTCATTACTACAGGTAGTTTGTTCCATTTTGTTATGATTAACAGTTACTGTTTCAATTCCCATCCGTCTTTCAGAATTGATTTTCATCCTGTCATTTGTAGTCGTTGAGGGAAGCCTGGTAATTTGAATTCGATGTGTGCCACATCTGACGACTCTCGGGCCGAATGAATGTTTCGGTTTATGGCCAGATCCCGCGCATCAGTGTTGTGTTTGCTACCCTTTCAATAGCCGTAGCCAAAGCCACAGTACGAAAATCCGGACAGGGTAACTGTTCTCCTGTTTCTTTATCCGTTGCTTTATCTTCTTCAACTAAAAATGCCTGCCAGCGTTTGAAAACCAAATCTACACAGCTATACATTTTTTTCTTTAGCCGGCTATTAATCTCGTCGAGATTCCATTGCTCATTGGCATGGTTTTGTACCCATTCATAGTAACTGACGGTTACTCCACCGGCATTGGCCATAATGTCAGGTATTACGAAAACACCCTTATTTTGCAAGATAGCATCTGCCGATGGAGTGGTTGGATTGTTTGCTGCTTCTACGATGAGTTTGGCTTTGATGTTATGGGCATTGCCTGCATGAATCTGGTTACTAATAGCTGCCGGGATAAGAATATCGCAGTCTGACTCAATAAGTTCTTCATTGGTTAAGGATAGGGTGCCCGGCATACCGATCAGGCAACCATGCTCTTTCTTGAAAGCGCTTACTTCATCAAGATTGAGTCCCGATTCTGAATAAACACAACCACTACTGTCGCTTAAAGCAGTGATAACCGCACCCAGATTACTGAATGCCTGTGCAGCAATGCTACCCACATTTCCAAAACCTTGAATGGCAACACGTGCTCCTGCTATTGCAGTTATTTCTGGTATCAGCTTTTTTGAAAGGAAACGTTCGGTAACATACAAACAGCCCTGACCAGTGGCTTCTGTGCGGCCATATGAACCACCCAGTTCTATCGGTTTACCGGTAACCACCGGGCGATTGTTTTTACCCGGGTTCAATGTGTCGTAGGTATCATATATCCATGCCATGGTTTGTTCATCGGTATACATGTCGGGAGCAGGGATATCAGTATTTGGCCCAATCTGAGCGACAAGCTCTGCTGTAAAGCGACGTGTAATGCGCCTTAATTCATTGCGACTGAGTTCTTTTGTATTACAGATAACAGCACCTTTCGCACCTCCAAAAGGTATGTTAACCAGAGCGCACTTCCAGGTCATTAATTTAGCGAGTGAAACAACTTCCTCTTCAGTAACATCCTGATGATAACGTATACCACCTTTTCCCGGTCCAAAAACAAGATTGTGAATGACACGGTAACTGCGAAATGTTTTTACAGAACCATCATCCAGCTCAATCGGGAAATTAATAATGTTGATGTGCTTCGGCTGTATGAGGAAGTCAACAAGTCCTGATTTTAAATGATTTATGTATAAACGGGCCCGATTAAATTGCTGTTCACTTGTGACTATAGGGTTGAAGCTCTCAGTATCCATATGTTTTAATTAAAATTCTCAGGAAATAAAAATCAATTACCTGCAATTTTATGTCAGATATCTTTTATTGCCGGGTTAATAGTAGCGACCTGGTATTCACAGTTCATGGTGTAAATTAGATACTTGTCAGTTTTCGAGAAATTCACTGGTTATCCTGTAGTGGTCATTTATTTCTTTTTTGGTTGATTCCTCGGTATTTTCGAATGATGGATAGTCACCATTATGGTTAATACTGCCGCAGGTTCTCGCCATCTGGCAATACATGCTCACTATTTGTGCAAGATGATGTTGGGTTGCTTCAGGGTAAGTCGGAGAAAGGCAGGTCATACAGGCTTTGGCTATAAAATAATCAGCTTGTTTTTCCCAATCCAGTTCAGCCATCGTTGAGTGTGGGTGCATATCCATATATCCCTTATGTGCTGATTGATATGCCTCATGCATTTCTTCTGCTGAAACGCCCGTGGTAGCAGCGACAGATTGTGCCAGTAAAATGTGTTTGTCATTTGTCAGATCAAGAACATTTTTAATAAAGCTAGCTCCAAGTAATCGCTGTTGCTGGAGTGAAAGAGAGGCAAGCGTATCTCTGAAACTTTCGTTTGAATCTATTTTAGGCATAGCTCATGCTCCTGGCAGGGGCATTGAAAAAAAGGTGTAGTTTCCATGATCTGTAATCCCATTTTAAGTTAATGATTGGGCGGATTTAAAAAGACACAAGCTGTGATGATAATATCAATAAGGCATTCACCATAATGCATCCGGGATTGCAGGCCTTGACCCGTGTCGCTTTTTATAAATTCCCTGTTAGTATTCCTTGACTCTTATTTTTAAATCGAGTTTTCACTGACCACTAAAAATTTTTGTGTGATATGAGTCTATGTGTGAAATGAATTACATATCTAATGTGATGTTTTGGGAATACTGGCTTTAAACAGGCCATTTTTTAATTTTACTTTCATTTTATCCGTGTCAACTGAGCCAGGTAAGCTAAAAGATTTACAAAAGTTTATCTGTTGTGATGTTGTTGTGCTGCTTCCTTTTTTCTTGATGTTGCTTTTTTCACTGTGCGTGCCGCTAATTTGAAATAGACCGTCATTCGCCTTAACTTCAATTTCTTTTGGCAAAAATCCTTTCATGTTGCCTTCAATAAGAACTTGATCTTCGTCATCCTGTAAGGTTAGATGAATATCGGCTAATACTTCCGATTCAGCACTTAACCAGTCCGATATATCATTACCTTGATCCGGCTTGCGGTCATGAAAAATACGGTTAGCACGTTCTCGAATTATATTCTGTATATGGTCAAAAGTTGCGAAAAAATCTCCACTCTTATGAATAACTGGAAGCTCTGTATTTTTGTGCGTTGTCATTTTTAAGTCCCTTAATAGTAATTATAAAAACACTACATTTACTTCTCAAATTTTTTTATATTAGAAAACCAACAAGTTGGCAATGATATAGATCAATATTTTCAATAAAAATGATTTTCTGTTACCCGTGTGACACCCTGAAAATTCGTTCCAATATCGTCAGAAATGTAGGCATTGAATCTGTTCCTCTCTTATTTGAGCGTAATCAGAGCGTAGCCTTCATTTTACAGACAGGAGCTGGTCGTATGGACGTGGTTTTGGTGGGTGCCATCTACGTTGGCCCCATTGCCTGCAGCGACAAATCATAAAACAGTTCGATAGGGATTAAGCCTCCAGCAGCCGGTCTGAATCCTGTTCCAGTTACCATTCTTCGTTCGATACAGCTTCAAATCCTGCTACCACATCCAGTAATTCACTGGTGATTATTTCCTGACGTACACGCCGATATTGCCCTGTTAATTGTTCTCTGTTTTCATCCAGATTTTTTTCAGCTGCCTGCATGGCTCTCAAGCGGCTACCGTGTTCTGCAGACTGTGATTCGGCACAGGCACGAAACAGGGAAATAAAAAAGTATTGATGCAATAGTGACGAGAGTAATACCTCTCTGTCCATGGTATAGGTAGGTAGACTGGATCCGGGCCAGGTTTTTCCTTCCAGATGTTGAAAATGTGACAGGTGTAAAGGTAATAGATGAAACCTACTCGGACGGTAGCTAGCACGGCTACTGGGTCGGTTATGAAACAGGTAAAGGTTCTGCAGGGCATCCTCCTCGCCCCAGCGATCTAAGTGTAATAATATGTCTTGTACCGTGGTTCCGATCTGACTGGCGGAACTCGGCAGATTAAGCATCTCATCGACTGGCTGTCCGCTCATGGCCAGTTTATCTGCAACACGCTTTCCCACACATAATATTGTGGGTTTGAAACCAGTAGAAATCGTGTCGATGTGCTGCAGGGTATATTCCGCTATGTCCTCATTGAAACGACCACATAAACCGTGATCGGAACCAAAGATAACTGCAGCCATGCGTCCATCAACAAATTTTGGCTGCATAGCTTTTTTACGGTCACGCATCGCGATATGCAAACCAAGTTCCACAGTATGCCAATAATCAGCCAGAGAAGTCACCGCTTTATCGTATTGATGGATGCTTGCAGCCGACAGCGATTTCATGGTGCTGACGATGTCTTCAAGATCACCAATGCTTTTGATGCGTTGCTGTAAGCGTTCCGGCGATTCCATTAATGAGTCTGTTCTGTGGGTGTGTTTATCACTGTTTTTAGCAACTGAACAAATTGTTGCCAATCTTCTTCAGAAAGTTTTTCAGCAAATTCAATCTTTTGCGCAATTGATTCCAGTTGTTGTTTCACCACTTCACAGATCGGTCGCTGTAATGCTTCAATCTGATCTATGTCGAGATGATCGAATAGACCTTCAGTGACCGACTTCAGCATGGCTATCTGTTCGATGACAGTAAGTGGCTGGTGTTCAGACTGTTTTAGAACTTCACGTACCCGTTGTCCTCGTGTAATGGTAGCCTGGCTACCCTTATCCAGGCGAGTGGCGAAGCGGGCGAAGGTTTCTAACTCCTGAAACTGTGAATAAGCAAGACGAAGATCACCTGCTACAACCCGGTATGCAGGTAACTGGGTCTTACCACCGACACGCGAGACGGATTTTCCAATGTCTACTGCGGGTAATAATCCTTTGCGAAATAGCACGGGTGATAAATAGATCTGACCATCTGTAATAGAAACCAGATTAGTTGGGATGTAGGCGGATATATCCTCTGCCTGGGTTTCTATGATGGGTAAAGCGCTTAGTGAACCACCGCCATGTGCTTTAGTAAGGGCTGCGGATCTCTCCAGCAGACGCGAGTGAATGTAAAAAATATCCCCCGGAAATGCTTCACGACCTGGTGGACGTCTTAACAGCAATGAGAGTTCACGATAGGCACGGGCATGGCCGATCAGATCATCATAGACAATCAGCACATCCTTGCCTTTGTCACGAAACCATTCGGCCATACTGGTTGCCGCATAGGGTGTCATATACTGCAATCCCGGAGGGTCTTCACCGGACGTCACGACTACGATGGTTTGCTCCAGCACCCCTGCATCACGCAGTGTATCGACTACACGTGCTACCGCTGTGCCACGCTGTCCGATCGCACAATATATACAGACCATCCCTGTGCCGCGCTGATTAATAATAGTATCAACGGCGACAGAGGTCTTTCCCGTCTGGCGATCACCTACGATCAATTCACGTTGACCACGGCCAATAGGGATCAGAGCATCGATGGCTTTGATTCCCGTTTGCAGCGGAACCTTAACAGGCGAACGATCCAGGATGGCTGGTGCTTCCCGCTCCATGGGTGAACGCGTATGGGTCTCCAGAGTAGAACCACCGTCCAGTACTTTGCCAGTAGCATCTAAAACCCTGCCTAACAAAGCGTCACCTACGGGTGTATCGGCTATACGTCCAGTACGCTTTACTGTTTCGCCGGACTTAATTGCCGGGTCATCTCCGAGCAGTATCACACCAATATCATCCGGGGTCAGGTCAAGTGCAATACCGGTCACATTTCCTGGAAATAACAGAAGTTCCTCAGATAGTGTGGAGGATAAACCTCGAACTCTTGCAATACCCCCTTCAATATGGGTGATTGTGCCGGTTTCGGTCACTTGTAAATCAGTGGGTGGGCCGGATAGGGCCTCAGCGTACAGTGATTTTACCTTCTCAAGATTTTGCTCAAGGCTTTGTTGTAAACGACTATCAGGCATCACTGACTGTCCCGCCATTGAGAGCATTTTGCAACTGCTCATCCAGCATTTGTAGATGATTTTCCAGGTTCCAGCTGACTTGATAATCGCCTGCTTTAAGTAAGATACCGCATACAAGATCACTGGACTGCTTGTATTTCACAGTTGCAGATTCATTGAGTTGCTGATGAATGATCTGTGTAATAAGATTCTGTGTGGCATCATCAAGATCAAAAGCACTGCTGATGTCAACCCTGCTGGCTGAATTTTGTAATTTCTGGCGCAAGTCATCATCCATATTTGTCAGGCGTTTTAAAAACACGGCAATAATCTGCGCCTCAAGCTCGGTATCGGCGAGATCAGCAAGTATGTGTCGCCCCGTTTGCTGGATAGCCTGCACAGAATTTTTACGTAATGCCCTGAGATAATCCTGTTGCTCCTGTTGCAGTTGTTGTTGCCACTGATCTCGCTGCTGTTGTATCTCATCACGGGACTGTTCCAGTAATTTCACGCGATGTTGCTGTGCCGCTGTTTCTGCTTCCTGTAAACGTTGCTTACTAGATTGCTCCAGTTCAAACCGCTTATTTTCATACAACCTGGCTTTTTGTGTGGCTGTTTGTTCACGTTGTTGTGCTTCTTCAAGGCGATCAGCTATGCGCTTCTCACGTCGATCCATCGCGTCAATAACCGGACGATAAAGGAAATGTTGTAACAGCCAGACCAGAACCAGAAAGTTGACGATCTGGGCAAAAACCGTCAACCAGTCGATATCCATGTTAGTTTCCTGCGACTGATTTTGCGTAATCCCAGAATGGATTGGCGAAAATCAGGATCATGGCCATCACAAAACAATATATGGCCGTCGATTCAATCATGGCCAGACCCACGAACAGGGTGCGTGTGATCGTACCCGTCTCGTCAGGTTGTTGGGCAATAGCGCTTAATGCCTGTGCAACCGCTCGCGCCTCTCCGAAGGCCGGGCCGATTGATCCTATGGCCATGGTCAGGCCTGCTGTAAAAATGGATACCATGGCGATCAAGCTAAGACTGTCCATCTGTTTCTCCTGTATTGGTTTTCTTGGGGTTACCGGGGTTATGGGACGATTGTTCCGGTTTGTCTGAGGGTATTTGTTGTGCCGCCGTTGCCGAAGCGATATAAACCATTGAGAGAATGGCAAAGATATAGGCCTGGATGACGCCAGTTATGAGACCAAGCAGTTGCATGACAATGGGAAAGAAAAATGGTGTCAGGCTTAATAAAATGCCAATAATGATGCTGCCGCTCATTATATTGCCATACAGACGTACTGCTAGCGCGATAGTGCGGGAGAATTCTCCAATAATATTAAAGGGTAGCATCAGCGGCGTTGGGTGAATGTAATGCTTGAGATAGGATCGAAGCCCTTCATGTACAATACCAAATAGTGGCACCGCAACAAAAACACAGATAGCCAGTGCTGTTGTGGTCGATAGCGATCCCGTCGGGGCGATAAACCCCGGTACTATTGCCATCAAGTTAGCGCTTACAATAAACAGGAACAAGGTGCCTACAAAGGGCAGATAAAGCCCCGGTTCCTGACGGCTCACCTCACGGATTTGATCCCGAATTCCCGTTACTATAACTTCCAGCATGTTCTGCCAGCGCGGTATCTCGGCTACGCTGGTAAGTCGCCGGGTGATTAGCCATGAACCTCCAGCCAGCAAAACCATGATACCCCAGGTAAATGCCATAGTGGCGTTAATATGTAGAAATTTCCACTCCCAGAGAATAATACTGTCTGGTGAAATGTTCACAGATTTTCCCCTTTACCAGAATTTTGAAACCCCGCTACCGATCCTAATCGCTGCTTGAGAATCAGGCGGACTAACGTGAGGCCCAGTAATGCCGCTAATAACCCTTGCCAACCGGTAAAACGCATAATGAAATAAAATCCGACTAACACAAGAGCCATGCGCACAAAGAGGCTGAAGAGCATAAAAAACGCTGTATTTTTTTTCTGGAGTAGCTGCTTCAGTGTTAGCCAAAGGCCAAAAAAATAAACAAAACCGAGTAGGGCACCTGCTCCCAGACTAATAAACAGGGGCATTAGCGGGGTTAACTGCGTAGAGTCAATCATGCTTGATGTCTCCCACTCGAATTAGTACCCGACGAGTAACAACCGGGCCAATTAACTCGAAGATAACGGTGGAACCCAGAACGATTGGCAGGATAATATCTTTAATTTCTGGAAAACGCTGACTGGCAAGCAGCGCCATGCCGATAGCAACGCCGGCCTGTGGTAGCATAGCGAGTCCGATCCAGTGACGAATAGTGGGGTTGGTGTTACTCAGTCTACCACCTAACCATGTACCTAAAAGGCGGCCAACAACCCGTAAAATGATATAGCCAATGCCTATCAAACCGACCTGGGGCAATGCATCAACATGCAGGGCCGCTCCAGCCAGCAGAAAAAATAGAATCATGAAAGGCCATTCAATACCTTCAATTGTATGAAACGGCCGTTCATGATGTTTGGCCAAATTGGCTACCACTGCACCCATTACGATGGCCGCCAGAATATAAGAGACATCAAGCCAGACCGCCAGCCCGGCGCATAATAATACCAGCCCTAATGCCTCTGCCTGTGTGGGTTCACCGGGGTGAATCCGACCAGTGAGATAGGCCATGGGCAGGCCAATGACCAAACCCAGTAGTAATGCACCACCAATTTCCCAGATTCCATATGCCAGTATGTCAGTAACACCACCTTGACCACTCAAAGCCTGTATAGCTGCGAGCAGGATACTAAAAAGCAGTAAACCCCAGACATCATCAATCGCTACGATGCTGAGTAGTGTATCGGTGAATTTACCTTCAGCCTGGTATTCATGTACAACATCGACTGTCGCTGCGGGCGCTGTTGCAGTTGCTATCCCGGCGAGTAGCATGGCTATTTCAAGAGGGACACCAAAAAGGGATAGCACTGAGAACACCAGCAAAGATGTCATCAGAACTACACCGACGGATATACTTAACACGGGATAGCCTAAATCCCGTAAAGCTGCTCGTGTCAGTTTCTGACCCAGTAGAAAACCAATCATAGTCAGTGCGATGTCCGTAAAAACAGGAAACCAGTCTTGAGTGAAAGCAGGTAACAGATCAAAACCGGTGGGGCCAATGGCAAAGCCGCTTAGTAACAATAACGTTACTCTCGGAAAAGGGGTGCGAGTTCCCAGTAAATCAGCGGCCAGACCCAGCAAAAACAGGCTGCTCAGGGTAATCAGAATCGCTGCAATGTGTGGAAGTTGAGTTACTGTTTCATTCACGATTGCTTTCCTTGCTTACCCAGTACCAGGCATTAAAACAGCCGAGCAGCACTCCGACGATCAGCAGATTTAAAGTCCAGGAAATACTCCCGGTCCAGCGTTCGTCGATCCAGATTCCTAAAGCAGTGCCGAGCAAGGCTGGAACAGCCACGGCCCAGCCGACCAGTCCAAACATCCCTAACCCAAACCAGGCTGGATGATCCTTCTCTCGTTTTGCTCGTAACTTGCGAGTTGCCTTGCGTCCGATTGAGTTTTCGAACTTGCTGTTTTGAGATTCAGGCTGATCATGTCCATGTTCCAGCTTATCCATGGCGATATTCCTCCAGGTCAATAATTCGCCGCATCACTCCTGCTTCTAAACGGGCCAGAGCACTGCGAGCGGTACGCTGCTGTTCATCCAGTTCAATAAAGTGTTCGGCAACCAGCTGCTTCAGTTTTATTAGATCATTTCCACGCACGCCATTATAGGTTGAAACCAGAACTTCCCGACCACATTTAATCAGTATTCCTTTATCCACAGCAACATACTGCTCTTCATTTTTCTGTGTGAAAAACACCAGTATGCCGGGCGCTAGAGCAGAGACAAAATCAATATGCCGTGGGAGCAGACAAAAGCTGCCGTTTTGAGCTTCAGCGATCACCTTCGTCACGGGTTCATCAAGCAGAACTTCTGTGGGCAATAACACCTTTAGAAGCATCGTTTTAGATATTGCGAGATTTTCTTTAACATCCATTATGTCTTCATCTCGTCCACGGAGCCTATCATATACAGCGCCTGTTCTGGTTGTTTTGAAAACTCGTCGGCAAGGATACGTTCGCAGCCATCTATGCTTTCAGCAAGTGAAACTGCTCGTCCGGAATGACCAGTAAACTGTTGCGTAGTATGAAAGGGCTGGGTAAGAAAACGTTCCAGGCGGCGTGCGCGGCTCACGGTCTTACGATCTACACTGGATAATTCTTCCAGGCCCAGCATGGCAATAATATCCTTCAGTTCTTCATATTCTGCCAGCGTACTTCGTACTTCCCTGGCCACCTCGAAATGACGTTGCCCCACAACCCCGGGATTCAGCATCTTTGAACTGGACTGCAACGGATCTATGGCTGGATAAAAACCCTGTGCTGCCCGTTTACGGGACAGTACTACCGACGCAGAGAGATGTGCAAAAGTATGGGTAGCTGAAGGGTCGGTCAGATCATCGGCCGGTACATAAACTGCCTGAACCGAGGTGATGGCAGCGGATGCTGAACTACAGATACGTTCTTCCAGTTCTGATAATTCAGAGGCCAGCGTTGCCTGATAACCCACACGTGATGGAATACGCCCCATCAACCCGGAAACCTCGGTGCCTGACTGTATGAAACGAAAGATATTATCAATCATCAATAATACATCGTGTTTAGCGGTATCCCGAAAATACTCCGCCAGGGTCAAAGCCGCATGGCCTACCCGGAAGCGCGCGCCCGGCGGTTCATTCATTTGCCCGAAAACCATTGCTGTATTATTCAGTACACCCGCATTATGCATGTCTCGATACAGTTCTTCAGCCTCACGACTGCGTTCCCCAATACCGCAGAAAAGGCTTATCCCCTGGTAATGTCCTGCTGTATTATTAATCAGCTCGGTAATGAGAACGGTTTTTCCCACTCCAGCTCCACCAAACAAACCCGATTTTCCACCTCGTTCAAGTGGAGCCAGCAAGTCAATGGCCTTGATACCGGTAGTAAATATTTCCTGCTGGGTGACTCTGCGAGCCAGTGGCAGGGGAGCCTGGTGAATAGAACGATAATGATCTATATCCAATGCTCCACCCTTATCGACAGGCTCTCCCAGGACGTTAAGCATGCGCCCTAACAACCCTTTACCCACAGGAAACTGTAATGGCCCTCCTGTATCTGTAACTGAAGTACCCCTGGCCAGACCTCTGGTACTTGCCAGTGCGATGCAGCGTACCGTATTGACATTCACATGGGTCTGTATCTCAAGCATCAATGGAGATTTACCTTCAATGCGCAAGGCCTGGCGGAGAGGTGGGAGCGGCGGAATAAAATATGCATCAACAACATTGCCCCGTACAGCGGTAATGTATCCTTCGCTTTGTCGGGAAGCGGGCGGAGAAAATAAGGAATCCCTCCCATGCTGTTGATCTAGCGTATTATTCTGTATGTTTTTCATTCAGCTTTTAATTCTGTAACCTTATGCATGAGATATTCAGGGTTATCTATCGTAAAGTGATCAGCCAGCGAAAACAGGATGGCATTATGAAAACAGGTTTAACTTAAAAAATAGCATTTAGAATTTTTAGTTTTCCTACGCAACAGACTTACCCTGGTAACCTGGGCATGGCGTTCGATGTCATGATTGCCATCCATTAATACTTCCGGTTCGACAATCGGCACCAGGCCTTCTTGCTGGCACGCAACGGCTCCAGGAAGGATTTTTTCAGCGTCAGTTTTTTGTCCCAGGGTTTGCTCGAACATAATAATACCGCTGATGTACTGGCCCAGGTCCTGCGTGGTCACCAGCAGGCTGCGCCAGGCGCGCCGGCTTTCCTCGGTTAATTCAACATCAATGGCTTTGAATCGTTTAGCGATCGTCGGTGAGCTTTCGTCAATGGCGAGAACAGCACGACCCTTTTGTAGTATGTCGTGGATAGTGGTTACGAGTTCAGTTGCGTATTGCATGTTATTTATCCTGTCGTCATATAAATCCATTCAGTATTCGCAAAAAACACTGTCTTCAAATCATGCCTTTCAACTTTTGCGTTTAAGTTACGTAGACGTAGTGTAGTGCAGTGGTGTTCCAATCGTGAAGTGTTATTTCACGTGCGAACTTTTATTTTCTGCCAGGTGTATATATTGTGCAAAATAGATAAGTCATAGACCTTGTCCTACAAATAGTATTGCCATGTGCGTAATCCTAAATCATTTTGTTAAACTACAGTTAATATAAGCGAATTATGACTGTTGCAGTGACATATTTTATATCCTGCTGCTTCATAGCATCAGTATCTTTCCACCAAAGTCTCCAGCTCTAAGTGTACTAATGCCATATTCTTGAAGTAACTTAACAGCCTTGCTGCTAGCGCAAACTTTTTAGCAACGAACAGACTACTCAAAGGAAATATTAATTAAAGTAAAGCAATTGACCGACAGGGTAAATTATTTATTCAAATCTCAGAGGTTGTAATATTCTGATCGCTGGAAATATCGTTTTTTAATTTTTCAATTTCATCAACTGCTCCTATCACAACCAGTAGATCACTGGAGTCTAGTTTGTGGTCGATACCACTTAATCTGAAAATAAATTCATTCCCCAGCTCCCTGTCCACAACACCTAATAAAATCAGGTTATAATTTTTAGTAAGCTGGGCTTCACCCAGACTTTGGCCGTCCAGAAAAGAGTTTTCTGTAATTTCTATCTCAGCCAGGTTGATAGAACTCTGACCAAAGACTACATGCTCTATGGTTTCTGCAATCAATGGTTTTTTAATCATGCTAAAAACTTTTCTACCACTAATTTCATAGGGGTCAATAACTTTATTTGCACCCGCAGCGCGTAATTTATCGGGCGAGTCGAGTGACTGATTCAGGGTAATAATCAAAACATCAGGATCAATGTTTTTTGCAGAAATAATTAAATAGACATTTTTGGCATCCTGTTCAAAAAAACTGAATATGGTGTCCACATTCTTACCAATGCCCAGTGATTTGAGTTGCTCATCATCCGTGTAATCAACATCTTTGAATTTCATCTTTTTAGCTTCCAGCCTTTTTACACACTCCTTATCCTGGGAAACAATAGTGATGTCCCATTTTCTGCTGATCAGTTCACCTGCAACTTCATTAACCAGTGAGTTACAGCCAAATATCAAAACTTTCTTTTTTTTCATAGCGATAGGCAGTTTAGAGCTTTCCAAGGGCCAGTTTATCCTTTAAATGGATTATGTTGAATTGATGCCCAATAACAAGAACTATATCTCCTGACTGAAGTGTAAATTCAGGATCGGGATTAAAGTAAAAGTGATTCAGTTTAAGGGTGAAGGCTTTTTTATATGGTTCAACCTCTCTTGATTCTTTAGTGATTACACCAAATAACAGTAGTTTATTACCTGAAAAGTCTATATTGCCAATATTTAATCCATCCAGGCTACCGTTTTCGCTGACGGTCACTGTTTCCAGTCCTATATCATGTTTGCCTGATAAAATATCATGAATAGCTTCAAATGCTACGGGTTGGCCTATAAATTCTACAGCAATAAGGCCGGCAATTTTAAATGGTACGACCGTATGATCTGCTCCAGCCTGTTTAAGTTTTCTAACACTGTCTTCGTGGTTTGCCCTGGATATAATTTGTATTTCAGGATTTAAATATCGTGCGGTTAAGGTAATATAGACATTAATAACGTCACTACCGGTCAAACAAAGTATCCTTTCGGCCTGATTGAGTACCCCAGAATTTTTGAGGAGTTCACTGTTTTCCGCGCTACCTTCAATGACAAGATAGCCAGCTCTTTTTGCTTTAGCAGCATTTTCCGGATCAGATTCAATAATTACAAAATGAGCTTTATCTGTGGCTAGATATTCTGCCACCACAGTCCCCATACGCCCATATCCACAGAGAATGGTGTGCATCCCCGAATTCTTTTCTATTTCAGCAAATACATGATTTTCTCTCAACTCGACCATTTTTTCGTTGAAAGCAGAAACGATAACTGAAGTAATGAAGGCAATGACAGCCAGGCCACAGATAACCAGTATCATTGTGATGACACGGCCTTCAGTCGTTAAAGGCGTAATATCACCGTAGCCCACCGTTGTGAGGGTAATCAAAGACCAGTAAATAGCATCAAAAAAGGTGACAATATTCCCACCAACTTCATTTGCTTCAAAAAAGAAGATGGCGGAGGCCGAAGTGAAAACGATAAAAATGATGAAGATAAAAAGGGTATAAAATTCAAATCTTTTCTCATATAACACCTTAATAAATTCACTGTAACTATGCACATAGCGAAACAGCTTAAAAAGGCGAAACAGCAGAAAAATTCGTAGAAAACGAAGGGGGCGATAGCTGGGAATAATGGCTAGTAAATCTATGATCGCCAGTGGTTGGGTCATATAATCCCACTTGATGGAAGCTATACTTTTAACAGCTGCAAAAAGTGAAAAGGGTTTTCCTACAAACTCTGCCTGTTCATAATGTTCAATAATAATTTTATGGGATGAATTATAGAGCCAGAGTCTTAACAGGTATTCCAGTAAAAAAATACTTACCGCGAACCATTCAAAGACCTGTCCGAAAGTACCCATATCATTTCTAACTTCATAAATGATGAGGTACACACTCGAGATAACCAGAACAATCAAACTCATATCAAAGTATGGTCGCATTCTGGAACGAGGATTTTCTATTAAATCATAAAAAAATTGTTTACTACGCTTGTAATGAGTAGAGTCTTCAAGCTCATAGCAAAATTGAACGAGATATCGAGTTAAAGGCATATTAATTACAAATCTTAATGGTCAGTTTTGTGATGATAGTTTTTCAACGATCAGCCCCTGTGCTAAAGCCCCTATTATGATGTAAAACATCAATATTACCGTAAACGCGTAGCCAAAATAACTCACCATCAGGGGTAACCACGGTAGCTTGATCGCCCGAGTGTATAAAAAGGTAACTATTAAACCGTCGCTTACTTTTTGCTTTCTTAAATCTACCAGCATCTGATACCAGATATAAGAAGAACCATGACTCAGTATTCCCCCGATTAGGGCTATAAGCCACCCCCTGAGTCCACTTTGCTTTCCCAGTAGTTTTGAAACCTTTTTAGCATTCATTAAAGCCGTGAATATTCCCATCAAAACGATAACAGCCAGGAACACGGGTAGTAAATGTAGTAATGTCGATAAACTTTTTAACAGTGCCTGCAGGGTTTTATCCGGGTAATAACAATACAGCAGGGCATAACTCAAAGCGACCAGAAGCAGCAGGTAACGTCCGCTGAGTTTTGCTTTCGGTTGCGTATTACCTGTTTTTGTGATCATGCCTGCAACTGTAGGGTCTGGACTGTTGCAAATGAAATCAGCAAAACAAAAATAAATGCTAATAGATTGCGTATAAGGGTAAATCGCCCACCAAACAGGCTGTATTCATACGGTAACTGGACTATTCCCAGAGTGACCCACGACAATATGAACGCGGTCACGGCATAATAGCTCATGTCATTATCAAGCAGTTCTCCACCAATTAGATAGCTGACAAAAGGTTGGCCTACCGAGATGCCACCACTGATTGTGCCAATCAAGGTATCATAAAAGGGTCGACCACTAAACAGCGAAGAAAGCATTTCTGGGGTTATAAACACTTCGAATAACCCGGTCAGCAAGATAATGCCCGTGAGCATGGGTAAGTTTAAGGCAAAACCTTTGACAGATTTATAAAAAGCCAGGATAAAGGTGGAGAGTTGCATGGTTCAGATTTTCTCAAAATAATGACATGAAAAATAGTGCTTTGCAGGCTCTTTAAGTCCATTGATTCCAGTGTGTAACCAGGTTCAGCTAAAAATATATAATCCCACTAATCCAAGTGCCAGCCCCAGGGCCATATTGATGACTTTGAGCCAGATAAACGCACGTCGTGATACCGCTAGAAGTGGCAGAGTTCCATGGCCGTCCTGGACGATGGAATTCGCCATCAGGATGGCAAAAGGAATCGTTCCCTGAGAAAATAGCGTGACAAATACCAGGTGAGGTCCCGATTCGGGGATAATGCCTACCAGCACCGCAATGATCAGTACAATATAAAGATTTTCCTGAATCAATGATCCGATGTCCAGCCAGTTATCCAGGTAGTGGATTGCGAACAGGGCACCTGTTGTCCACAGAAAAATCCTGAGCAAATGTTTTTTTACCACATGCCCCCACAGGTGTTGCTCCAGGAAATGATCAGGCACGGTCAGGATGACAAACAGGGAAAAACTAAGGCCCAATAAAAAGGTTATTCGCTTCCAGTCCCAATTATCGGAACCTAACACACCCGTTAATAACGCGAATAACAGTCCACCAAACAGGATAATTAGGAGTGCTCTTGGAAAGCTAATTTTTATCAGTTGGGGAAGTATCCTCCGTGCAGAAAAACATTCACATAGATCTTCGTGATGCAGCTCCAGATCATGATCTTCGTTAAGCAGAAATTGCTCCTGCTTTGGAAATAATCTGTCCGCCATCCAGCCGGCGGCAATGGCTACCATAAAGAGCAGTACCGACAATCCTAACGCCTGTAGCGGAAACATCGACAGCATAACGAAGGCTTCATCACCACTTGTCGCAATCATAGTCGCCACTAACGCACCAAAGCTTACTGTCCGATGAGAGTAGAGAGATACAATAGTAAATGCACCCAGACAACCGGGCATAACACCCAGTACTGCACCTAGTACATATTGACCGAGACGTGTTTTTTGCAAAACCCGTTGCCAGGAACCTCTGGTATGAACATTGATGTATTCAATGAGCAGCATCATGATCAGTACAAAACTGGTGATCATCATTGCATGCTTTAAAATACCAGTAATCATCAAAAATTCCTTAAGGACTATGCCTGATGGATCTGGCGTGTTTTATTCTTCCAGGTATTGCAATTTATCAGGTTTCCCATCCCATTCATTTGCATCAGTAAGAGGCTCTTTTTTTGCATTAATTACTGGCCATTGTTGTGCCAGACGGGCATTAATTTCTATAAACTGCTCCTGTCCTTCGGGTAGATCTGCTTCAGAAAAAATAGCTTCAGCCGGACATTCCTCCACACAAACATCACAGTCAATACACTCATCTGGATCAATCACCAGAAAATTAGGACCTTCATGAAAGCAATCAACCGGACAGACATCGACACAGTCCGTGTACTTACAACGTATACAATTTTCAGTAACTACATAAGTCATTATACTTCTCCTTAAAATGTTTAATCAGTAGAGTTTTAGAAAGGCTAACTCGAATATTGGGTTCTATTTTATTCCTATTTCAAATATTCAGAATATACTCAGGAAATATAGCTATAACAAGATTAACGTGTATATTGATTACTACCATTAGGGAATTAATGGACCGGCTTTTTATAATACAGGAGGAAGTAATGAAGATTGCCGTTACCAGTCAGAATCGTAAAAAAATTACGGAGCATGCAGGACGCTGCAGAAAGTTCTGGATTTTTATGATTGAAGAAAACAGGATTATCGATACAAAGCTTCTTGAGCTTGCTAAAGAACAATCTTTTCATCAGAGTTCGCCGCATGAACCCCACCCACTGGATGATATTGATGTTTTAATTGCTGGAGATATGGGCCAGGGCCTTGTGAATCGTCTCAAGCGAAATGGTATTACCGCTTTAATCACAAAAGAAAGTGATCCAGAACAAGCCGTTTTACTCTACCTGAAAGGCTCTCTCGATAACCAGGACCCGAATCCGCACCAGCATGGACATAACCAATAATGCAGACAATACATTCTCTAAGCTTGTTCAACCTGCCCGGACAAAAGTGCCAAAAGCACCGTTTAGCGACACTTACGATTATTACTAAAAGCAAAACTAAGACAGGGATTCAGGGCGAATTGATCCACATCATCAATACACCCATCCGGGGGCTTTATAATATTTTCAGTGATTCTACCAAGATACCGTTAAATGAAGGAAAGGTGTTAACGATAGCTAATCAAAGTGCTAGATGCTGTCGTTTAATCTTTTAGGCTAAATGGAGTTAAAAGTGTCAAAAAGTTCCAACCCGTTACTCAACATGACTGAAGCCCTCGGTCATGTCGAATTTCAAGAGGGAAGACCAAATGAATCATTTGAGTCAACTTCACTTCCTGGATTTAAACTAGCTTTGGAAGGTCGTCGTGCTATTCGTGAATATGATCACCAACCCATTCCTGAAAACATCATGAGGGACTGCCTTAGTGATGCCACTCTGGCACCAAGCTCATCAAATCTTCAAACTTATGAGCTTTACTGGGTACGCGATCCTGACAAGAAAGAACTATTAGCACAAGCTTGCCTTGGACAGCCGGCTTCAACATCAGCTGGCGAACTCATTGTCATTGTGGCAAGAGTTGACTTATGGAAAATCAATTTAGAGAAAGTGATAGATATCATGACTCAGGGTGGTGCCAATCCACTCCCCGGGCCAGTGGATGACTATTACCATAAAATTGTTCCGATGATCATGAAAAACGATGTTTTCGGTATCAATAATCTTATACGTCGTGCTATCTATTGGTTCAAGGGACAAAGCGAGCCGACCATTAGAACGCCGGTTAACCAGTGTGACCATCGGATATATGGTCATATTCAGTCGTCCCTGGTAGCCCAGACCCTGATGCTTTCACTGGCTGCTCACGGGTATGAATCCTGTCCCATGGGTGGTATGGATAAATTACGCATCGGAAAAATGCTGAACCTTCCTCGAAAGGCTGAAGTTTCCATGGTTATAGCCGCAGGTCGTGGAAAACCTGAAGGCCTTTATGGCTCTAGAGTTCGGTTACCAGAGAGTGATTTGGTCAAAGTAGTTTGACTAGCATTGTAAATGAGTATTTTGGGGCGATAGCTGAGATTACGCCTGGTGACAGGAGCGGCAGTTATCAACGATACCAGCCAAAGCATGGGTCATAGTGAATTGGAGCAAAGTGCCATTAGCAGTTATTTATCACTTCACACGGATATTCATGCCTCGAGTTCAATTGAAACTTAGGAATGACTAATCCACGATGATACTTTTAGTTTAAAGTTTCAGGTTTGGCAGTAGTCTGATACAGTTGCTGCGGCGAATCATTACTACTATATGACAACATCAACGTTCACCGCGATTGTGGCCGAAGGTGGCGGGCAACGCGGAATATTTACTGCGGGAATTCTGGATGCGTTCCAGCAGCAGCAGTTTAACCCTTTTCAATTGGCTATTGGGGTATCTTCGGGTGCACAAAACCTGCTGAGCTATTGGCTGGGTGAGCAAGGCTATGCGCGCCGCTTGATTGAAGAACTTACTACAAAGCCTGGCTTTTATGTACCGTGCCGTTGGCTGATTGCAAAAAGTATTGTAGATCTGGATCAATACTTCACCCAGGTAGAAACCGATCCCAAATACCATTTGCCACTGGAATCGTTTGATCCGCTGGTTCATAAAAAGCCACTTATTTTTGTCGCAACCGATAAATACTCGGGTGAAGCTGTTTACCTCGAACCAACATCAGCAACGGTGCTGGAATACCTAAAAGCATCCAGTGCTGTACCATTTCTTTATCAGAAGGCCGTGCTAGTTAATGGTTGCGAATTAATAGATGGTGCTGTGGCCGACCCGATCCCTGTGACCAGGGCGCATGCCATGGGTGCAGACAAAATAATTGTGATACGTACAATATCGGATAAAGTGACTGAGTTGGGCTGGCGCCAAAGACTGGAGATTGCGTTAAAAAAGCAAACCCTGAACCCACATTTGGCGCATATGTTAAGGAAGCATGAACAACGTTGTCAACGCGCCACCGAATTCATCCAGAATCCTCCTCCCGGTGTTTCAGTGCTCGAAATCAACCCGCCTGTAACATTACAAAGTCATACTTTTAGTAGTCCATCCTCTGCTCTTATCGATGACTATGTGCTCGGCTACCAGGTGGGGATGGATTCGGTCGCTAAAATACAAACCTGGTTGAGTTTGGGTACACAACACGTCTGAGTATGAAAGCCTGATAATGATTAACTCTGATATCAAAAGAAATGCCTGCTTAGGGGTGGTGTCCAATATTGATATGGAAACTTGTGATCAGTGCGGTGGCTCCGTCAAGGTGAATGCCTGTATTGAAAATCAGATTATCATCGACAAAATTCTGGCCAACCTTGAATATAAGGGTGAGCGGTCTTAAATGCCTGATTCGCTGCTCGAAGCCAGAGCGCCTCCACAAGCCAATTTGCTTTACTGAAAGCTATTTGAATAATTTTTGATTTGTGGTTGTACCACCTATTGGTGGCACAGGGTACCGCTTTGGACATTTGATAACTTTTTAATTGAAAGTTATCAACTACCTGCATGAACGTTGGGCAATTTTTCAGATATCACAGTAAATAACCGGGAAAAGGGTTCATTCTAAATTTGATTTCGCGGATTGATATTGGCAGGCAGGCTGATATCGAACCTTGCCCCCAGGTTGCTATTCTGAACACTCATGAGTCCGCCCATGTCACTGATGATACCATAGCTGATGGCTAGTCCCAGGCCGGTTCCCTTGCCAACTTCTTTGGT
>JAAEMR010000232.1 GCA_024225395.1 Gammaproteobacteria bacterium | reverse complement strand
TTTACTGCATCTGCTTCGTTGCAAAACTATTGAAGTAGACTACTATATCTGCAAGTTTTGACGCCTCACAGCTACATCTAACTAAACGCATGAATTATTCAGGCTAAGTTGCATCATCATTTTAAAAATCATAATTTAAGCCGCTTAACAACGTTATCTATAAGGTTTTGTTGAACTGGAAATAACTCGCATAAATTCGAGTTATTTCCAGTTCAACAAAACTGCATTATCATCATGCTTTTTTTAGTCCCCACAAAATGAACGTGTCCCAACAAAACCGGCAGTGAGAAATACAATTATCCCTACTGCCGGTTATATTTTTCTGATTAAAACCACTTTAATCGATCAATAATTTTTCAGCAGTTTTAAGTCTATCCGCTGAAAGCACTACTGTGTATAATCCCTTTGGAAAACCTGAAACATTTAATTGTATGGCACATGAGGGAATGCTTTGACGGGTAACAAGATGACCGTGGGTATTGTACAATGAGCATAAAATATTGCCTGCAGGGGCATCAGTCACCTCAATGATGAGAATGCTGCTTGCCGGGTTGGGGT
>JAAEMR010000231.1 GCA_024225395.1 Gammaproteobacteria bacterium | reverse complement strand
CCATGTTTAAACTCTTTGAGGGCATAGATTGTTGAGAATCTGGTCTATCTGTTGGCTTATCCGCTATTACTCTGGAATTAATGCCGGTGTTATCCACGTAAAAAGTTTTTACATGGTGTTTTTCATTCTCATCTGCTCTTAACAGATTCCTGACTTCCTCAGGAATAGACTTATTTTCATAACAATTGAGTTCATTCTTCGGTTCGAGTATTTCAGGTGGGCAGGCAAGTACGGTATCTAATGTCAACAACGGTCGAAAACTGAGCCACTCCATCAACTGAAAAGTGAGCCACTTGGTTTATTTAATTTGGTTAATTAAGCCTGCTTGTTTCTTTTCTCTTAAACGATAACTGTCTCCTTTAATTTGAATGATATGTGAGTGATGTAATATACGATCCAGCAAGGCTGATGTTAATGCCGTGTCATTAGCAAAGGTTTGACCCCATTGTCCGAAGGGCAAATTACTGGTTAAAACAATAGAGCCTTTTTCATAGCGTTTAGCAATCACATCAAACAATAATTTTGATTCGCTAATATCAAATGGCAGATAACCTATTTCATCAATAATCAGTAGCTTAGGCGCCAATACACTACGTCGCATCACTGACTTATATTTACCCTGTCTCTGTGCTGTTGAGAGTTGCAAAATTAAATCTGAAGCACTGATGAAGCGTGTCTTTAAACCAGTTTGTGCAGCCTTATAGCCAAGTGCTGTCGCAATATGTGTTTTACCAACACCTGATGGACCGAGCAGTACAATATTTTCAAAGCGCTCTATAAACGATAAACTAGCCAGTTCCTGCACCTGAGTTTTAGGCACGCCTGCTGCAAACTCAAAATCAAAATCATCTAAGGTTTTAATGGATGGAAAACCAGCCATTCGTGTAAACATCTTTTGTTTGCGTGCATGACGTTCATTAACTTCTGTTTTCATCAGCTTTTCAAAGAAGGTCAGATAATCCCATTCTTCTTTTGCTGCACGTTGTGCTAAATCATGAGCATGAAGTGCCATACCTTGTAGCTTGAGTGTGTCTGTTAAGTCATTTAATCGCTCTTGTATCATAATGGTGTCACCTGACAACAGTCGTTGTAAATGGACAGGTCATGATGCAATGGCTGAATATCAAAGTTCAACGACATAATGGCACCAGGAGCCTTAACAGCAATGTCTTTAATCGGTTGAAACGGTAATGCTTTTAGTACAGCGCGTTCTTCAATCAAACGCTTCATGGGCTGTTCTTTGGTCGTGTCATGAATACGCACATTAGCCACATCATTCAACCACTGAATACCTTTAATATTAGCAGTATCAACATCCATTTTTAAACCAGCTGATACCAGTTTAGTCGATAAGGGGGCATAAAAGTTATCACGAACATAGCGCACCATGCGCTCAACTTTGCCTTTGGTTTGTGGGCGATACGGCTTGCACAATTTGGGCATAAAGCCCATATCTTTAGCAAACTGATAAAACTTAGGATGAAAGCGATGATGGCCAACACCAAAAGCATTACGCTCTAGCACGACTGTTTTCATATTGTCGTACCAAACATCTGTCGGAATACCTTGAAAATAATCAAAGGCTAAGCGATGGCATTGTTCTAACGTGCCGTAGCGCATGTTGTCTGTAAAATAGACAAACAGTGCACGGCTAAAGCCGAGCACTGCAACAAAGGCATGAATGGGGTTTTTACCACCACGCATTTGTCCCCAATCAACTTGCATCTGTTTTCCAGGCATTGTTTCAAAACGAACAACTTCTGGAGTAACGCTACTGCCACGCAACTGAACTAAGTGCTCACGCAAGCGAGTGATACCACCCTTATAGCCTTGTTCTTTAATTTCACGCATGATGACAACAGCACTTAAATGAATTGGCAATGCTGACTCAATACGCTCTTTTATGTAGGGCTTAAATGGATCAAGTTTATGGGGTTTATCGGGTCTTGATTGATAGATCAGTTCATCATTATTTTGTAATAAGTGTTTATCAACAGTGTTACGAGAAATACCTAATTGTCTTGCAATGGCACGTTTTGAGTAGCCTTGTTCATATAATATTCTAATGGTCATGAGTTCCTCTATTGAAATCATGATACTCCTCATTATGAAAAGCATCAGTGTGAGTCTTGTGGCTCACTTTTCAACCGTTGGGGTGGCTCAGTTTTGCATTGTTGGTAACACAAATACCTAAAGATACTTTGGAAGCACTACGCAAATCGACAAATAAAGCCCAGGTATTGGGCGGTAGTCAATTCAAGCAAAGAATGGAGCATGAGTTGGAAAGACCAGTGGAGTCGATGGGCATGGTGGTGATCGAAAATCTGATGTTTTCAAGAAGTTAAATCAACTAGCCTGACCTCTTGAATTTTTAATTTAAAAACCTCGTAAATTTGGTTAAAAAGAGTAGAATGTGCTTGGTTTTTGGATTTGGAAAGTCGCTGAATTTTGTTATTTTGTCTCAGTTTTAATCAAAAAGTGTTGACGCTACATTAGTTGACCTG
>JAAEMR010000230.1 GCA_024225395.1 Gammaproteobacteria bacterium | reverse complement strand
GTTGAGAGTTGTTAAGTAATCTGTGGCTGGTATCTGCTCGATTGCAGACATAGATTTAAATACCGCTAATAGGAACTATCGACCCGTTCCGGTCAGTCAGACATAAAAAAAGCCACTTCAAAATGAAGCAGCTTTTATGAATAACCTTTTAAAGTTAAGTTTACTTTTTTATCTTACGTCTTGTTAAACTTAGACCGAAGATACCTAAGCCCATAAGTGCTAGGATTGAAGGTTCTGGAACCTTTGAAAATTCAATAGACTCAAGGTAAAAGTGTCGATCTATTTGGTCTGATTTTCCAAGATAGCGTAGAGTAAAACTTTCAGTCCAATTAGAATTAGCCATATCAAGCACCCACCCAAGGTCATCGTTAGTAAGAGTATTCGATACAATTCCGAGGTTAAGGTCGCCAGAATCAAGTATATCAGTTTCAATTTTTAATCGGCTGCTGTCAGTGAAACCACCATCATGATTGTTATTGATCGTAATACTCTCAACATTTACAGCTTGATCGAATTGTATTCTTATAAACTCTTCAAAACTGACATTATCATCACTGGACGGATTACACTGGCCATCGTCATCCACAATGGTACAAACACCTAAACCGGCATTACCGCTATCAAGGTAAGCGTAAGAGCGGTAGTTTTTTCCAGTGTCATCCACTTTCCCAGTAGGGTTCTCCATACCAATGACCCTCATTACCATATCGTCCCACTCATATTTAAGAGGATTATGTGCTGATTCACCAAGGGGACCAGTTGTTAGAGCTCCACCACCGTTATTTTCACCATCAGCTAATTCGGCAAAGTTGACAATGTAGGATGCCTGACAAACGGATGAGAACAGAAGAAATGTACCTGCCAGGAGACTTTTGCTTGCTTTCATGTGACTATGATCTCTTTTAAATTAAACATAAAGGGCGATAAAGCAATTATGATGCCAAATCATCTTTTTTCTTCGTAAGCATATGTATTTATTGATTAATTATATATCGCTATAGGGTTAAGGCATTTACCTCCACTTAATTGTAAATTTATTTGACATAGATTCTTCGACGGATGTCAGAATAATTTACAAAATTACAACCAAAATCTAGCTGAGGTGCTCATAGATACGAAGGAAATTTGATCAACTTAGGGTGTTTTCATATTTATCGTGAGTGCTGACCGTCTTAGTCAATGACTGCAACTGGCACATCAGAGCCAAATCAATACCTTATCAATCCGTCAGCAATATTATCTACAGCGGTCATTCCATCACAAATCTTTCTAAAATAAATACCGATGCGATTATCGATGCGAGTTATAATCTCTCCCACTATTTCTTAACTGCCTGGTTTACGTGGGTATTTGCACACAGCCATTTTCTAACTTATTGATTTAACAGCATTCAACATGGGTAATCCCGCACAACATAAGGCCAGGAAGAGGTTTGGCCAACATTTTTTGCATGATAAAAATATCATCTATAAATTATTACGGGCGATTAACCTTCAGCCGGGTGACACGGTCATTGAAATTGGCCCTGGTCAGGGTGCACTTACCTTTCCTTTACTGGAGCAGTGCAAAGAGTTAACTGCTATTGAACTGGATAGAGATTTAATTCCAATTTTGCAACAGGGTGCCATGGGCATTGGCGAATTGAACCTGATCAATAACGACATCTTAATGATTGATATGTCGGCACTGTCATTAAAGCCTCCTTTCAGGCTGGTTGGAAACCTGCCTTATAACATTTCAACACCACTGATGTTCCATATGCTGGAATACAACACGCTGATTAAAGACATGCACTTCATGGTTCAAAAGGAAGTGGCTGAGCGCATTATTGCTACGTCTGATAAGAACACATCCAGCAGCAAACATTATGGTCGCCTGTCTGTGATGATGCAGTATTACTGCCAGTGCGAATACCTGTTTGATGTACCACCCAGTTGTTTTTCACCGCCCCCTAAGGTTGATTCAGCCATTATTCGGTTGATTCCACATGCGGCGCCTCCCGCTCAGGTCGATGACCTCGAAATGCTCGAAGCAATCGTAAAAGCAGCTTTTAACCAGCGTCGTAAAACCATTAGCAATTCACTCAAGAAAATTCTCTCCAGAGAGCAAATACAGTCTCTTGATATAAACCCTGGCGCCAGGGCTGAAAACCTGTCGCTGCATGAATTTACTCAACTTTCTAATATGGCTTCAAATTTATAACATGACAACTTCACTCTCCATCATATGCGGCATGGATAAAAACAGACTGATCGGCAGCAATAACGCTTTACCCTGGCATTTACCGGCAGATATGGTCTATTTCAAAAAAACCACCATGGGTAAGCCCATTTTGATGGGACGTAAAACCTATGAATCTATTGGTAAACCGTTACCGGGAAGACGCAATATTATTATTAGCCGCGATTCATCTTATCAGGCAGAGGGGTGCGATATAGCTAACAGCCTGGAGGCTGCCATAGGTTTGATCGGTGACCAGCCTGAGGCTATGTTAATCGGCGGAGCCAGTCTTTATGAACAAACGATGACAGTCGCTGATGCGCTTTATATTACAGAGATTCACCATCAGTTTAGTGGAGACGCCTGGTTTCCTGCTATTGATCCAGATCACTGGGAGGAAGTTTGGCGCGAAGAGCATCCAGCCGATGAACGGAATAAATTTCGCTACGCTTTTGTGAAATACTTACGTAACAGTAACTAATATCCTGTCTAAACTAGAAACATCAGGTCGTTTGATTTACAATATTCTCCCTAATTGAGAGATGATGTTATGGAGCTAGAGAATATGGAGAGTCGAACTTATATCATTGGAAGAGAAGGTCACATATATCTGAATGACAAATCTGTGAGCAAGCAGCATGCTGAGCTGCAGATAATGAACAGCGAAATTTATCTGCGTGATCTCAATTCCACTAACGGTACTTACCTGGTCAAAAACAATCGTCTGGTTGCATTTGCTGAAGGTTATGTCCAAATCAATCAGCCAATCGTCATTGGCAGCAAACAATACACAATCAGAAAATTACTGGAAATAGCCGGCGCTCTAGCTGCCTGATAATACAAATAATAAAATACAGTTCATCCAGGTTTTAATCAGTTGTAGCACTCTGACTGACTCTTTCACTGATAAATTTGGCTGCTGTTTCTACCGTTTCTAACACTCTTTTTTCCATTTCTTCCTGCTCACCAGGTGCAAGATAATAAATCATGTCTATCTCATGTCGAATATAACGTGACGGCAACCGGGTAAGAGAGTAACAGGCAACATCCAGAAAAAACTCTTCATCCTGATCTTTATACTGATCAACTATCTGCTCATTAATGCAGTTAAAAACCAGATGTTCATAATAGTTATACAGACTTGCATAGTTCATCTTTACCCCCTAAAACTGTTGTAAATTCTCAGTGAATACCGGGGAGCACGACCCACTTAAGCGCCCCCTTCTTATAAATTAAATTCCCAGTAATGCACCACCTATTACCCAGGGCCACATAGCACCTGATTTTTTAGCTGAAGACTGAAACTCCTTATATATTTTCTTTTCTGTTTCGTTCAATAAACCATTCACCGGCAACGCATCATCCTTAATAACCTTTGTTTCAGGGGTTGCAACCGCATATTGCCCCATGTTCAATTCACCAACCTCACCTTCTTCATCCTGTAACGAAATAAGTCCACCAAGAACTACAACATGCAGCTGGGTATCGGCATCATTTCGTCCTGCAGAATGTTCACAGTCATTAGCCTCGCATAACATGGCAATGTAGTCTGTACCCCTCACTCCTATGGTCATCACACCCGTATGAAATCGATACACACTGAGTGGATTAGCGCCAATGGCTCCGGTGATCGCTCTTAAACCGCCTTTGATTAAATCCAGGATACTTCTACTTCCCCGCTCAAAACCCGATTTCATTTTATACTCGGTAAGACGGACAGAAGAATTCTGTTTCAAATGAATCTCTGCATCATCAACCATCTTGACGACCAGGGAAGAGTCTTTATCGGTGGTTAATCGATCGCCTTCATACAATTCTGCTTTAGCTACTAATCGCCGATCATTTCCTCTTGTATCGGTAGCCTTTGCAAATCCTTTAAGAGATTGAACTTCACCGACAACATGCAGGTGCAATACGCTACCTTTTCGTAGGACTTTAATCGTCACCAGATTCATGCGCTGTCCGGGGATTATTTTTCCTGTGTATCGGTTAAATGCCTGCGGGTTTCTTGTTTTTATTTCCTGCTCAAGCCTGGGCCAGAGTTGCTTATATCCGGGATATATCTGCTGAACCAGCATCGACAGGCTCTGTCCCGGGCCTGCCCTCATAATAGAACGTGATGACTCGGCAAATTCATATCTTTCAGACTCAGCATGAGCATTAAAGAAAACTGCAAACAGTAATAATAACACCGTTAAGCTAACTGACTTTATGCTGCTAAACATTATTTACTTGCCTCTGTAGATTCTATTATTTTCTCAACCCGCTCAAGTGCCCGGCCTATATATCCACTGGCCACTTGCAATACATTCAAATCATTCTCATCGAAGGTTCTTTCCCCGGCATGATTGACCAGTTCAACAGCACCGATCACCCGGCTTTCAATTTTCAGTGGTGCACACATCAGTGATTCTGTATGGAAGCTAAGATATTCATCAATAGATGAAGACCATTTATTTGATGCATGGACATTTTCTACCAATTTTGCCTGACCGGTTTTTATAGTTTCTCCAGCAATGCCTGTATCAACTTTCATACGATGCCTCAACAAAGCATTACGGGAAGGCCCTATTACATCAACAAATTCTAACTCCTGAGTATTATCATCGAGCATAATCAGCGAACCATTTTCGGCATTACAGGTGTGCAATACGAGTTCCAGCAATTGATGAAAGAATTCCTCAATATCAGGCATTTCAGTGAGATTATGTGTTTTTGCATCAATAGTATTGAGTACACGAAAAGCCTGTTGTAAATAGGCAAGCTTGTTACCAACCTGCTTATTTCTCGATTTAAGCAAGTTGTTCTCATCCCTGAGCATCTGAATAATGTCACGTCGGTTAATAACCATAGATACTCCAGACCATGATTTTTCAAATCCTTAAAGTATAGATCAAATTAAAAATAGCACCACCCTCAAAATGTGGAAGACAAATCCGATGAAGCCACCTGTTTAGCACGCTGAAAGGTAACCTGGCCATGGTTTTAAAAAATCATGGAAAGTTAATTTAGAAGAGAAGGGGCTGCCATTAAAAATCAGCTAGCAGAAGGTTTTATCTAGCCTTGAACGCAAGATAGTCTAAACCATCTAGGTATTTTTTTATCGATGCGTAACGCCGTCAATTGATCACCCCAGACACAACCACTGTCTAACGCAAAGCAATTACCATATTGCCCGGTGGGCAGCGTAGACCAGTGACCAAAGGCGATTTTATTAAATTTTATAGAGGATTGCTTAAACTTAAACCACGGAATAACACCGATATTCTTAAGTTTGGACGGCGCTCCTTTGGCATCCAGCTCGAGCGTTAAATCGGCATTTAAATAGCGCATCCGGGTGAATACATTGGTTATAAAACGTAACCGCCCCATGCCCTGCAAATCATCTGACCATTTATCAGGTTTGTTACCGTACATTCCCTTTAAAAACTGTTGATAATCACCCTTTTGTAAAACCGTTTCAACTTCGCCCGCTCTGGAGATAGCTTCTGACATTAGCCAGCCAGGGTAAATGCCTGCATGCACCATAGAGAAGTTCAAATCTATATCATGATGCAATAACGGCCTGAATCTCAACCAACGCATTAACTTTTCGCTGTCGGGGGCATCTATTACCTTTTTTAAGGTATCACCTGGTTTTAATTTTGTGCCGGTATAATAGGCCGATAACAGGTGCAAATCATGGTTACCAAGAACGGATACAGCCCTGTCACCCAGAGATTTTACAAAGCGTAATACTTTAAGAGAATTCTGCCCCCTGTTAACAAGGTCGCCGGCAAACCAGAGCCGGTCATTCTCCATATTAAAATCCAGAGAATTCAACAATTTTTGAAGATTCTCGTAACATCCCTGAATATCACCAATTATGTAAACAGCCATGCTTTTACCCGCTTTTTACTAATGCAACACTCTAGGAGTTGATAGCACAAACTCATTGATAGGCGCATCGAACATTGAACCATCGTCAGTACGCATTTCATAACTGCCCTGCATCGTACCTACCGAGGTTTCGAGCACACTGCCAGAGGTGTAAGCAAACTGCTCTCCAGGTTTCAGGTAGGGTTGCTCACCCACCACACCTTCACCCCGCACTTCCTGTATTTTCTGATTTGAATCGGTAATCACCCAGTGCCGATTGATCAACTTAACCGGCTCATCCCCTCTATTCAAAATAGTAATAGTGTAGGAAAAAACATAGTAATCCTGATCCGGTTTGGACTGGTCTTCAATATATTGAGTAACCACATCGATTTGAACATTATTCATTTTTAATTTTTTCCTGGTCGATATTTATCACACGGAAAATGGATAAGCTATAGGGTCATGATGCTCGTACCCAGTCACTTCAAAATCATCAAGTGTTACCCAGGTTTCTATATCTTCCAGTGTTTTTATAAGGGGGTTAATATGCAATTGTGGCGCCCCATAAGGTTCGCGCTTAAGCTGAACATCACGCATTAACTCTAGCTGGTCCTCATAGATATGAGCATTAACAATTTTATGATACGCCAAACCAGGTTTTTTTCCTGTGATCTGTGCCATCAATTTAAGAAATGTAAAAACCTGAATCTGATTAAAATTCTGCCCCAGCGGCACATCACAGGAACGTTGATAAGAAGTCAAATACAGCACATCATTCAGCAGCGAAAATGTATGGGTATGCATGCAGGGTCTTAAACAACCCTGGTGGAATTCGCCCGGGTTATAAAACGTCATAATTTCACCACGATCATCAATATCATTGGTAAAATCATCAACTATTTTTTTCAGCTGATCGATAGACCCGCCATCCGGCTTTTGCCAACTACGTCCCTGAACACCGTAAACTCGCCCCATGTCATCCTCACCCTTCCGGTAAGGATTGTTTAACCAATCTGTATTTTGATTAGCATTTGCATCCCAGGTTTTAGTGCCTATTGCACGGAAATCAGCAGCATTACTGTAACCTCGAAGGTAACCAAGAAGCTCAGCAATTGAAGATTTCCAGTAACTCTTTCTCGTTGTAACAAGCGGAAACTCATTAGCTGCAACATCATAAGTCAAATCTGCATTGATAATTGTCAGGCATCTTTTCCCGGTTCGGGCATTCTCAACCCATTCCCCTTCTTCAACTATACGCCTGCACAACTCTAAATATTGCTTCATTAATTATCCTGATTATGTTTCATAAATCACCAGGCAGAGTTCAATTTAGTGTCGAACTAAATACCTGAATTTATTGTTCTTATGTTAACTCTTTTTATAGGCAATTTTAATCAATAACAATCCCACAATTATCATCGGTACGGACAACAACATACCCATGGTTAACCAGTCAGTATTTAATAAATAACCGATATGGGCATCGGGTAAACGGATCAATTCTACCATTGAGCGAAAAACCCCGTAACCTGTCAAAAATAATCCTGACACAGCAATGACCGGACGCGGCTTACTGGAATAAATCCACAACACAATAAATAACACAATACCTTCCAGTAGCATTTCATACAACATAGAAGGATGTCGGGGTACGGCACATAAAGCACCTGCAAAGTCCTGATACTGATGCGCAGGAAAGATGTCACAGGGCAGCTTCATCGCCCAGGGTAAATCAGACGGTCCGCCCCACAACTCACCATTAATGAAATTACCAAAACGGCCTGAAGCCAGTCCGATTGGCACCAGCGGGGCAATAAAATCAGTCAGCTGAAAAAAGCTACAGCCGAGTTTACGCCGATAAACTTCCATCGCCACCAGCACGCCGAGAAAGCCACCATGGAATGACATGCCACCCTGCCAGATTTTAAACAGATAAAGGGGGTTATCCAGAAAACTGTCAAAATTGTAAAAAAGAACGGACCCTACACGTCCGCCAACGACGACACCCACTGCGCCATAAAAAATCAGGTCATCAACCTGAACAGGTGAAATCAGTCCATTAGATTTTTCTGCACGCTTTTTCCCCAGCCACCAGGCACTGGCAAAAGCAATCAGATACATCAGGCCATACCAGTGAATTTTAAGAGGACCGAGTTCTAACAGAACAGGATCAATGGAAGGATAGACAATCACGTAAAGAAAATACCGAGGCTAAAAGTTGCTTGAATTATGCCTGAACCCTGCCATTTTCTCGACAGCTAAAAACTGTTTTTTCATTCATGCTTTATATAGCCGAACTGCGATATAAAATTAGAGCTTTTGACTTTTGATTTACTCAGTAAAGTAAATTACTCTACTCTGAGCTTTACTTATTAGCTCTTAGACTAACATCACTTTACTCTGAGCCGGAATTTCTATCACTAATAAAAACAATAAGTCTAATGATGAATACTGTTATTGATCTAATTATTCCTTGTATGGGACGACTGGATCAGCTTAAACAATCTCTACCACAAGCAGTTAAACAGGTATCAACTCAATGCTTCCTGGTTGATTATTCCTGTCCGGATAATTGCTCAGACTGGGCTCAGCAGCAGGGCTTCCCAGTAACATCCATCAAAGTAAAAGAACAGCAACTATTTAACCTCTCCAAAGCCCGTAATGCAGGAGCACTTGCAGGAACATCACCCTGGCTCTTATTTGTTGATGCAGACATTCTTCTGGCCGATGACTTCACTCAACAGATAATAACCCAGTTAAGCGCTAATTACTCTTATCATGCTTCACCCAGGAAGATTGACATGATGGGTACTTTTCTGTGCCAAAGACAGGACTTTATCAAGCTAGGCGGATACGATGAAATCATACAGGGATGGGGGGCTGAAGATGCAGACCTGTATAGCCGGTTAGCATTCAATGGAATAAAAAAAGCTTATTTTTCTTCCTCCCTGCTCACTAACATCCCTCACTCTGACTCACTTCGTACAGAAAATTATACTGAAAAATATCTCTCTCAAAATCATATCAGTAACCGATTATATCTAACGAGTAACCGTCACCTTGCCAGCCTTACGGGAAAATGACCTGATAAAAATATGCGATTAACTTTATATAAATCAGCCTGTAAGGCAGTTAAAGAATTTAAAACCAATAATGCTGATACCAAAATAGGCACCGACCCCGTTCCTAAAAGCAATTTTCGTATTAATCTCGAAAAAGAGAATATTCGGGATACGTCTATTTCCAGTGAACTACATTACTACCTTGAAAGACAAACAGATGACACTTCAGGCTCTGCAATTACACAATCTATCAATTCAATAAAAAAACGATGGCCATCAATAGAATCTAACTCTACTGAAACCCCCTTATTTATCTTGTCAGCCGGCTTTCGTTCAGGCTCTACGCTACTACAACGTATGTTGATAAAGCATAGTATGTTATGGGGGGAACCTTATGGTACCAGTGGATTACTGGATCACCTGATAGCACCCTTTATGCATCTTGACCAGCAATGGCCTCCTGACAGTTTTTTCCTCGATAAAAATCAACCGAAAAATTACCAGCAAAAATGGATAGCCAACTTATACCCGGAACCAGAACATTTGATGACAGCTGCCCAACATTACCTGGAAGCTTTATTTAAAATTCCAGCTAACAACCAGGGGTACTCCAACTGGGGGTTTAAGGAAGTTAGACTAGACGGTGAACACGCCAGTTTTTTAAAGTGGCTGTATCCTGACTCTCATTTTTTATTGCTCATTAGAAACCCCTATGATGCCTATAAATCCTATCGAAAATACCCAAAGCCCTGGTATATTCGTAGCCCGGATATTCTCATGGACTCCGTTGAAAAATTTGCATCTCACTGGTTAAATTGCTGCCAGAGTTTTCTTCAGCATAGGTCATCATTGAAAGCTATCACCATACACTATGAGCAAATGATAAATCCTGATTTTGACTGGACAGAGATAGAAAGTTACCTGGGTCTGTCTGTCGACAAATCTGCCTTGCAACATAAAATTGATGGTTTGAGTAACCTGGCTGGTGTCTCAATAAACATTGATACTGAGCTGGAGCAGCTGGAGAAGCTAGTCAGCCCACTTGCCACTCAACTCGGTTATGCCAGGGTATAAAGCATGCAAGCATTTATTCTATTGACTACCGGTCGGGCTGGTTCAACGGCCTTAATGGATAAACTATCTACCTACGATGATATCGGTGTGCCTAACAACCAGATAAACTGTCGAGACAATGAATTATTGCATCCCGGTTTCATGCAGCACTATGCTACTTTATATCAGCAAAAAACAGGCATGGTTATTAAAGATGAAATTTCATTAATAAATGCTTTTTTTAGTACAAATTCAAACATGGCTTTTTCTGGTTTCAAATCCATGCCAAACCGGCATAAGCATTTACAGGCTATACTTGACGCTAATATTAAAATTATCACATTAAATCGTAATGACATCGTTTCAACAGTCGCAAGTTTTATCATTGCCACCGATGCAGGAACCTGGCGAAGAGATGGTGGCAAACAGCCGCACTCTTTCATCTTTGGACCAGACTACGAGCAACGTGCAGCAGGCCATTTACACTATATTATGGAATCAATGCAGCTATTAAAATCTATCCCGAATGCTATCCACATTAACTATGAAGACCTTTGTCAACAGTCGTTTAATCATGATGCACTGAATGATTTTTTTAACCGGGATATTCAAATTAACAAGCCTAAAAATCCCACTATAGCTGACCACTATGTCAAAAACTGGAAACACTTTGAAAGTTTCATTCATCAAAGATTAAAGCAATATACATCCGGTTAATTATGGCTAATATTTTAATCGCATGGGAATTAGGTGGTGGATATGGACATCTTGATAGTATGTTTAGCATTGGAAATCAACTCACTGTGTCAGGACACTCCGTCCACTACGCTGTTCGTGATTTACCCAGAGCTGAACTAAGGGCCGGCTCTACCCATCTGAAAGTATTTCAATCCCCTTATTACCTTGCTCAAAGCTCTCAACAGGCTTCAGCTATCAATTACTCTGACATTCTTTTACGTTGTGGTTATAACCGCCCGACAGAACTCGCCGGGCTCATCAGGGGCTGGATTCAGCTGATTACACTCATTCAACCTGAAATCATCCTGGTTGATCATGCTCCCGGGGCAATAATAGCTGCAAAAATTTTAAATATACCTGTTTGCAATACTGCCACGGGTTTTGTTTTCCCCCCTGTAATAAATCCATTACCCGGCTTTCAGGATGAAAGCATTATTCCTTTGCAACAACTCGAGAAAACAGACAGTCTGGCACTACTTTCAATCAATACGGTCATCAAAAAATATTCTGCCAAACCACTCGACAATTTAGCTCAACTATTCGACATTGAACACAATTTCATGTGCACCTTTTCCGAACTGGATCACTATGGCACCAGGTCAGACACTGATTATTGCGGTTCAATATACAGTACGTTAGGGGATTCATTTCCTGCCTGGCAACAAGACTCAGAAAAAAAGAAAGTATTTTTATACCTGTCAGCTGCACACCCATTATTCAAATCTATAGTTGAACAATTGCGTAACAGCCCATACCAGGTTTTATTGCACCCAAGAGATATAAAATGGAAACACAACGAACAGACAATCGATCAAAATTTATTTATCTCTCCCAGACCGGTCAATATGAATACAGTGACCAAACACGCCGACATCATCATATGTCATGGAGGCCATGCAACAAGTTCTGCAGTATTACTGAGCGGAATTCCATTACTCATTATTCCTCAACAAATCGAGCAACAACTGTTTGCAAACAGACTGGCTTCACAAAATCTGGCTGTTCATGTCAATCCCTGTTCTAAAAATATTAACTGGATTAAAATTATTTCACAAAAACTAAATGATGATGCCCTGCAAAGCAACGTTAAGAAATTTTCAGATAAATATAATAACTATGAAGTGAGCCAGTCATGCCAGCATATCGTTAAAGGTATCGAAAAAGTACTGGCTAAAAAGTAGCTTCCCAATAAGCTTTGGCAGTAATCATGCTGCTACGTTAAAATGTTTCAGCATTAAAACAGTAAAATTAAACTCCAGACAACAACCAGATAAACGACTGCTAAAAAAACAGCCGATGAGCCCATGTCTTTAGCTCGACCTGATAGCTCATGCATCTCACCGCCAAAACGATCCACTACGGCTTCTATTGCAGAGTTTAATATCTCTACCAACAGCAACAACACGACACTGCCAACCAGTAAAGCTTTTTCAACGCCACCCTGCCCTATGTACAGACCTACGGGTATTAAGACAATGGCCAGGTAAAATTCCTGACGAAAAGCTTCTTCATTTTTATAAGCTGCTTTAAAACCCTGCCAGGAAAATTTTGTTGCTTTTACTATTCTGGTAATTCCAGTGTTTCCGCTATACGCCATTTTTAATTCCGAGCTACTAAAGATTTTCAACTAGAATTTCAATGATAGAATCCAGTTGAGTTTTTGATAAGTAATGTAAACGACCCAGTATAATTTCAACAGGGAGTTCGTCGTTCACTATACCACCGTCAATATTTAAGTTGCCAATCTGTAAACCTGATGACTTAAAATCTGCCAAATGTTGCAACAAAGAAGATATTGAAGCGACAGGATTAACCACTGTAATACGGCATGCTCCGGTATTGCCAATTGTAGAGCAGGCACTTCCTAAACCTTTATCTGTCAATTTTTTAATCACATATAAAGCAGCCACAATAGCTTTCAAAGCCAGTTGTTGCAGACCACCTGCCCCCTTTAATCGTAACTGGGTATAGCAACGTAGTAATTGTTCAATATCACCTATGCCCGTATTTAAGGCTCCAATACTAAAGGGGTTTTGCTGATGAGTTTGTAGGCTGAATTTATGATCTACCAGTTGCACTCTCGGAGCAGGTAAAAAAGACTTCAACTTTTCATTCGATAACACTGCGTATGCACCGGATCCTGATTCACACAGATAGCCAAGATCAAGGCTTAATAAGTCTATAGCCATATTCTGCGGCATTGACTGAAGCGGATAAAAGTATTGCCCTGTCCCTTCCATATAGACAATGACATCCAGTTGTTTAATTTTTTCACACACAGTCTCTGGCAAAAAATCATCATTCTTAATATCTGGAATACTTACAACAATAGCTGCTACGGTAGAATTCAGATTCTGTTCCAGCTGGTTAATTGATACGTTTTTTATCTGCAGGTTTGTTTGCTCTGCTGCAACAGTGACCTGCAGAAAATCATCACACAGTAATAAAGTATTGCGTGATTGCTTTTTTCTCTGATGATATTTTTTTATCATGGAAAGGCAGCCAAAAATAGCCTGTGAACCGCATGACGATACAAGTGAAGCAGCAGCCAGCCCACTCATCGAACAGCTCATTTCCTGTAATTCATAAATACATTCAAGCAAGCCCTGGGAACTGGATTCAGGATGATACGGGTTATAACCACTAAAACCTTCCAGTGTTGAGAGATAGCGCCCTGCAGCCAGCCCCGCTAATGACAAATGTGTTAGTTTATTATCCTGTGCATCAGG
>JAAEMR010000229.1 GCA_024225395.1 Gammaproteobacteria bacterium | reverse complement strand
GATCTCAGAATAAGAACCTAACAAAATCCCCACCGAAAAATGTGGACAGCAGGCGAATACTGGTCAGTCATTTATAGCACCCCCTCCCTGATCAGAATATAGTTTTAAGAGCTTAACAGAACCCAATTACAGGGCAACTGAGGCTCTCCTGCATAGATCAGCACCTAATGTCTCAAACATCGATTCTAAGGCTACGGCAGCCGCCAGGGAGCGCCCGTATAGAGACGTACTCAATCTGGAATGGTATTGGCAGGGTAAAAATTTAACCCCTCTATCCGTGCGTTTACCGCATAATTTACACAAAGAAATGCTATCTGTTTTTTTGCTGATTTTGAAAGTTTGTTCTGATGTGTGAGTGGGTGTAAATCCATATCACTCAGCCTATCATTAGCCCCCACCCCCCTCTTTTTATTGTGCATGCCTGGGCGGTACATTATCAGGTAGTTATGCGCTAGTGTGTATTGGTGCAGTTGGTATTGTTTCTAAACTAGAAATATTGTGTTTGTAAAAGTTGGCAATCATTCAATATAGCGCCTAAAAGGTTACCCATAGGTTACCCAAGCGACTAAATAATATTTCTGTCTGGTGTGGCTAGGCTGTAACTAATTGATACTTAAGTTAAAAAATGGTGGCTACGCCCTGATTTGAACAGGGGACCCCATCATTATGAGTGATGTGCTCTAACCAGCTGAGCTACGTAGCCTTGTATTTTTGAAGGTGCGGGATTTTCCCTTTAAACGGTTGTTTTGTCAAGCCTTTGCAGGTGATTTAAACATTAAAACGGAAGTGAATGACATCACCTTCAAACATGACGTATTCTTTTCCTTCCAGTCTCCACTTGCCTGCATCTTTACAACCCTGTTCACCGTTGTACTCGATAAAGTCGTCAAATGCCATGACTTCTCCCCTGATAAAGCCTTTTTCGAAGTCTGTATGAATTTTACCGGCAGCTTTGGGGGCAGTGTCACCGACTGAAATGGTCCATGCTCTGACTTCCTGTACGCCTGCGGTGAAGTAGGTTTGTAGATGTAACAGGTGGTAACCAGCGTGGATAACACGATCCAGACCAGGCTCGTCCAGGCCTAATTCCTGTAAAAATTCTGCAGCATCTTCTGCGTCCAGTTCGGCGATTTCGGCTTCTATGGATGCGCACACGGGTACAACATCGGCACCTTCTTTTGCGGCGTATTCATTTACCTGGTCGAGATATGGGTTATTTTCAAAGCCATCTTCAGCTACGTTGGCGATATAAAATACCGGTTTAGCCGTGATCAGGTGCAAATCATATAGCCATTTTTGTTCATTTTCGTCGATCTCCAGGCTACGTGCAGAATTTCCCTCATTCACATGTGCCTGAATTTTCTGCATGAATGCCAACTTGGCTTTGGCTTCCTTATCGTTGGATTTTGCCAGCTTGGTGGCGCGTTCAGTTTGGCGGTCGATGGATTCCATATCGGCCAGTAATAGTTCGGTATTTATCGTGTCGATATCGCTGAGAGGATCAATATTGTTGTTTACGTGCACAATGTCTTCATCTTCGAAACATCTGACAACCTGGGCAATAGCATCGGTATCGCGAATATGCCCTAGAAATTGATTTCCGAGGCCTTCACCTTTTGAAGCTCCTGCAACGAGTCCGGCGATATCAACAAATTCCATGGTGGTCGGAATGATCTTTTTGGGTTGTACGATAGCGGCTAGTTGATCCATGCGCCTGTCAGGTACTTCTACGATGCCAACATTGGGATCGATGGTGCAAAACGGGTAGTTTTCGGCGGCAATGCCTGCTTTTGTCAGTGAATTAAATAGAGTTGATTTACCGACATTGGGTAAGCCTACTATGCCACATTTGAAGCCCATGATATTTCCTGTTTATTTTGTATGTAGCTGCTGCATGGCTTTTTCAAATTCGCCGGACAGCAGGGTTGGCATGATGTTAACGGATTGCAGGCTGGCATCTTCAATTCTTTGCAGATCAATCCTGGATGGTGCTTTTAATACATAATTAACAACCTGGTTTCGGTCTCCAGGGTGTCCAATGCCGATGCGTAGCCGGAAAAATTCTTTTCCAAGATGGTTGATGATGTCTCGTAAACCATTGTGACCACCATGACCACCGGATTTTTTCAGGCGATTATCACCAGCCTCAAGATCCAGTTCATCATGCATAACGAGGATTTGATCGGGTGATATTTTAAAGTATTTGGATAAGGCTGCCACAGACTGGCCGCTTTTATTCATGAAAGTGCTGGGTTTTAGCAGGTATATATCCTTTCCAGCGGTATGAAATTTTCCGACTTCACCATGAAAACGGGTTTCATTGCGTAATGCTATAGAATGATCACGTGCAATTTCGTCAATCAGCCAGAAACCGGCATTATGACGGGTAGAATGATAATTGGCCCCGGGATTACCGAGGCCAACAATCAATCGTATATCTGCCTTTTGGGCTGCCATAACTTAGCTGACTGGAGAGTTTACTCTTCAGTGGCTGCCTGGTCGCCTTCAGTTTCAGGAGCTTCAGGAGCTTCAGGATCAACATCAGCAACTTCACGAGTTTTGTGAACCGCTGCAACACCTGTGTCGTGATCTTCACCATGTGTGAGTGCAACAATTTCAACGCCTTCAGGCATCTTAATGTCAGAGAGATGCAGACTGTCGCCCAGCTTCAGTTCTGCAACATCCAGTTCTAGATATTCTGGTAAGTTTTTAGGCAGACACATGATTTCGATTTCACTTTGCAGATGGTTCAGCAGGCCACCTTCAACTTTAACACCGTGACAGGTTTCTTCGTTAAGGCAGTGAATAGGTACGGTAACATGGATAACTTTCTTCTGGTCAATACGCAGAAAATCAGCATGCATGATTAATTGCTTGTAAGGGTGGCGCTGAAGGTCACGTAACAGGACCTCTTCTTTTTTACTCTTACCAACTTTCATCGACAGAATCTGAGTGTAGGTCGATTCGTTTTCAAGCAGGTTAGAAAAGTCATTGTGATTCAGGTTAATGGATACAGGATCTGTATCACCACCATAAATAATTGCTGGAACCAGACCGGCCTTTCTCAGGCGGCGGCTCGCACCTTTCCCCATGTCAGAACGGGGTTCAGCAGTAAGTTCGATTTGATCGGACATTAAAGTTCTCCAGTTAAATAAAAAAATCACCATAAGGTGATTGTAAAACTCCCCTGCGACCGGGGAGTAAAAGCGCAATACGGTTTGGTATTGCGATCGTTAGTCCATGTAAAGCGAACTAACAGATTCGTCAAAGTGAATGCGGCGAATAGTTTCTGCCAGCATCCACGCCATTGATACGGTTCTGATTTTGTCACAGGTCTGAGCTTCTTCAGACAGTGGAATCGTATCGGTAACAATCAGTTTGTTAATAACTGAATTGTTTAAATTGTGTATTGCTTTGCCGGATAATACCGGATGGGTACAGTAGGCAAATACGCCTGATGCGCCGTGTTCTTTCAGAGCTTTAGCCGCCTGGCATAATGTGCCTGCGGTATCAACCATGTCATCCACGATGATGCAGGTTTTATCCTTTACGTCACCAATGATGTGCATAACCTTGGCCTCGTTAGGCTTCGGGCGACGTTTGTCTATAATCGCCAGTTCTGCATCTCCCAGCTGTTTTGCGACAGCGCGTGCACGAACTACACCGCCTACGTCAGGTGATACCACGATCATATCGGGGTATTCCTGTTTCCAGATGTCACTCATCAAAATGGGTGAGGCATAGACGTTATCAACAGGGCGGTCAAAAAATCCCTGAATCTGGTCAGCGTGTAAATCAACGGTTAAAACACGGTCAACGCCGACGCTGGTCAACATGTTTGCAACAACCTTGGCAGTGATGGCAACGCGCTGGGAGCGTACACGTCGATCCTGTCTGGCATATCCGAAATAAGGAATAACAGCCGTAATACGATTAGCCGATGCGCGTTTCATTGCATCTATCATCACCAACAGTTCCATCAGGTTATCGTTGGTGGGTTTACATGTTGGCTGAACGATAAAAATATCTTTACCGCGTACATTTTCACGCACTTCTACAGAAATCTCGCCGTCACTAAAGCATTCGACGGAAGCCTGTCCAAGTGGGATGTCGAGGTTTTTGCTAATAGTATTTGCTAACTGGGGATTTGCATTCCCAGTAAACACCATCATGTCATGTGCGACGATACCGACCATCAGATTTCTTCACTAGATTTAAAAAATAATGGCTGGGCCGGCAGGATAAATGAAATACGTCCTGTATTTCACCCTACGGGCGCTACGCGTTTAAAATCGTTGCTGACGATTTTATATTAGGGCTACCATGCCCTCACCCTAAAAGGGCCGCCTTTGGCGTTCAAAATCATTCCAGGTGATTTTGTCGAACCTTTTAACGGTTCAAATCCTGTCGCGGTCTAAGTATCACCAATTAGCCAATCGATGATACTGTTTTAAATATGGCTGGGCCGGCAGGATTCGAACCTACGCATGCTGGGATCAAAACCCAGTGCCTTACCGCTTGGCGACGGCCCAATAATTTGTATTCAACCTGTATTTAAACAGGCTTTTGTGACTGGATTACTGTTTAGCCCTTCGGCTACAAATCCTGTCCACTGTTCAGGAATTTTTGATTTTACAAAATTTGCTTTTTCAGCACTATCAAAATTTGCAAAAATACAGGCTCCTGTGCCTGTCATTCTGGCCGGGCTAAACTGATTTAACCAGTCAATAGCATTCTGTATCTCAGGATACAGTTCGCAGGCAACGGGTTCACATACATTTCGACCACTGCCTTCCAGAAAGGCGCGTATTGTGATGGGATGACAATCCCGTGTCAAATGCTTAGACGAAAAAATTTGCCCTGTAGACACAAAAACTTGCGGATGAATGATTAAAAACCAGCTTTTTGGTAATTTTATCGCTTTTAGGTCTTCACCAACACCTTCTGCCCATGAATTTTGTCCAAAAATAAAAATGGGTATATCGGCTCCCAACTGCAACCCGATTTGCTGTAATTCAGTGGAATTGAGTTGTAGATCCCATAAATAATTTAACGCCATCAGTGTTGTGGCTGCATTTGAACTTCCACCACCCAGGCCACCACCTATCGGGATATTTTTCTGAATCGAAATATCGACCCCCTGAGAAGTCGAACAATGCTGCTGAAGTAATTTCGCCGCTTTAATAATCAGGTCACCTTGTTCGGTTACCTGCTCATTGCCGCTTATGCGTCGTACATTACTGTCAGTTTTATTAAAAGTAATCGTGTCATTTAGATCGATGAACTGAAATACAGTTTGCAGATTGTGATAACCATCGTCCCGTTGGCTGGTGATGTGCAGCATCAGGTTGAGCTTTGCAGGAGATTGGAGCTGTAAGGATTGGGGCATGCTAATCCTCAAAAGTGGGGAATAATTCAGAGGATGGTGTTTTTTGTTGAGCCTGCCATTGGTCGATCACGATTTTTAACGCCAGGTTGTCTCGTTTCATGTAGATCTTACGGGGTAGTACGGATGTGTAATTGTTGGCGAGTTGTGATTTTTTATATTGTAGAAAGCTAATGCGCCAATCATCCTGATGCATAGAAACGGCTTTGCCCGTGCTATCAATATCTGGCAAATAATCGGACTGGTTGTGATTTATGCCTTTAATCCATGACCTGAGCCCTTCCACGGGTATAGACCAACCGGTAGATTGATATAAAACCTGCTCGGCATTCTGGCCATTGTAGGTTTTACCCTCTGAGGTCAGAAGGGTGACCTGTGAATCCTTTTTTTCAAGTTGAATCAGGCCCTGACCGAGAGGTGCTTCTAATTTGAGGGACGACAGGTCTTTGTCCAGTCTCCAGTCCAGCCCCAGGTTATAAACCTTGTCATCCACAAACAGGGCAACCCGGCCGCGAATTTCCCAATTTTGAACTGTTGAGAGCTGTTGCTGGCGCTGGTACCAGAGTTCATGGCTTTCATCGGAGACAGGCTCGGCGTTTTCAGGCGTTGTTACGCAGCCACTCAGCACCAGGAACAGTGCTGGCAATACAGGTAAACGAGTCATTCAAAAATAAGCTATTTATTGATTAAAGCGCTTCATGGTTTTCAGGATATTGCTGTCTTTGGGTGATTTTTTTAAAGCCCTGTTCCAGATGCCCAGGGCTTCCTGTTGCTTTCCGGTTACCCATAACACTTCACCCAGGTGGGCGGCAATTTCACCATCTTCAACCTGTGATAGTGCCTTTTTTAATAATCGTATAGCTTCGTCATAATTACCCATGCGGTAATTTACCCAGCCAAAGCTGTCAATGAAGGCCGGGTCTTCAGGTTTTATTTGCATGGCCCTTTTCAGGTATTCGTAGGCTTCCTGGATACGGTCAGTTCGATCGGCCAGGGTAAAACCAAGAGCGTTGAGGGCATGCGCATTATCAGGTTCTGTTTTTAAAATAGTCAGCATATCGGTTTCCAGTAATTCGATATCATCAATGCTTTCTCCGGTTAAACCGCGCGCATAGAGTAGATCGATATTGCCGGGAATGACTTCCAGGGCCTGATCGTAATTTTTAATAGCCTCTACAAAACGTTCATCATGTTTAAGAATTTCTCCCCGGGTCAGATAAATGCGTATCAAAGCCGTTTTTGACTGACTGGATTCAGTCATTTTATTTAAAAACTCCAGGGCTTCGTCAATTTTCCCCTGTAAAGCGATTAGTTTGGCTGAGCGCATCTGGGCATCGAATCGATACTCCCCGTTTTTTACCTTTTTATACCTTTCTACGGCTTTTTCAATATGCCCTTCGCTTTGACTGATTCGCCCCAGGTAGTAGAGCGCTTCACCTTCACGTTTCCCGCTTTTGAGTAATTTACCTAAATATTTTTCAGCGGCGTCAAATCGTTGGGCCTCAAGTGATAACAAACCTAATGTATATAATAAATCGGTGTCATTGGGAGCTAGCAGGTGGAGTTTTTCAAATTCAATGCGTGCACGTTCATATTTTTTAACATCAACCAGTAGCCGGGCATAGGCGAGACGTAACTGCTTATTTTTGGGTTTTGTTAATACGGCGCGTTGCAGGCTGACAACGGCTTCTTCACGCTTTCCAAGTTTGATCAGCATTTTAGCGCGCAAAGCATGTACGTCAGGGATGTCTTTGATTGCCAGTGCATTATCCAGGTATTTGAGAGATTCTTCAGGCAGGTTTGCCTGTGAAGAAAGGTGGCCGTGCAGATAATGTGCATAGGCGAAATCACTGTAATTATCGGCAATTTTCTTAGAGACTTTTACCAGAGTTTCAGTGTTTTTCTCTCGTGCCATCAACCCGAGGATTGAAACAAAAGTCTGGTCGGTCAAAGGGTCCTGAGATTCGATGACCTGCTGTAAATATTTGTAGGCAAGTTCGGCATTACCCTGTCGAATATAAATCGCCGCGATAATCTGGCGGGCTTCTGCTCTGCCAGGTTCCAGTGCAATCCAGTGCTCTGCAGCTTGCTGTGCTGCTTCCAGATCCTGGCCATAGACGGCGATTCTTACGGCTCTTTCAGCGATTTTAGGGTCGTTCTGACTTAATGCGACAGCCAGGTAATTATCAACTGCCAGATCAGTTTGACCATTATTAACAGCCAGTTCAGCGATTAGTAGCTGATAAACGGGGTCATTTTCTATTGGAGTAGCCTTGTCCAGTGTGTGAATTGTTACAGACTGGTGTTGCAGAGTATCGGTTTCTGGCTGTGTCAGAGGGCTTAAACTGGCGCAACCCGAAATAACGGCGCTGGCCATTAATGTAACAACAAACTTTTTGTGCTGGTAGATCTTAAAAGGCATACATGAACCTGAATTAAATCGAACTTTATAAGGTAAACCTGAAGAGTAAGAAGGTAAACTTTCCTGTATTCAGGTTTAGAAGAGTGTAGCACTCGGTTAATAATGCGAGAAGAATATTCTTCTAACCGAGGTTTTAGATCGCTAAAAAGCGCATTTGTTCAACGCATTTACTTGATTAAGGTCAATATAAGTTAATCACTATTCTTGCTATTCGGTCATTAATACCGGAAAATCGCGGGTTCGTTTTTGAATTAACTGACGTATGCCTTTAATTGCACTAGGAATTAACCATCAAACTGCACCCGTAGAGATACGTGAAAAAGTGACGTTTGCACCTGAGCAGATGGTAGATGCTTTAAATCAGGCTGCTGCTCTGGAAGAAGTTAATGAGGCCGTCATCGTTTCCACCTGTAATCGTACCGAGCTGTACTGTGAAGTGGGTGAGAATTATAAAAATTCATTAATACACTGGTTGTCTGAATTTCACTCGTTAGATTTCAATGAGTTAAACCCCTATATTTATCAACACCGTGATGAACAGGCGACGCGTCATTTATTTCGTGTGGCCAGTGGCCTTGACTCAATGGTTTTAGGTGAGCCTCAAATCCTGGGTCAACTTAAAGCTGCTTATGACACTGCTTGCTCCTCCAATGTCGTTAAAACGGTATTGGGTCGATTATTTCAACATGGTTTTACTGTCGGTAAAAAAGTCAGAACCGATACCGCTATTGGTTCTAACCCTGTTTCAGTAGCTTTTGCCGCAGTTTCTTTATCGAAACAGATTTTTGGTGATTTATCCCCGTTGCATGCATTAATGATTGGTGCTGGAGAAACCATTGAGTTAGCTGCGAGGCACCTTAAGGGCAAGGACATTGGTGGCATCACCATTGCGAATCGAACGCTGGAGCGCGCTCAAAACCTGGCTGAAGAGCTGGGTGCTAAAGCGGTAACTATCGGAGAAATTCCTGAACAGTTAATTAATGCTGATATTGTGATTTCTTCGACAGCCAGCCAGTTACCTATACTGGGTAAAGGGGCAACTGAGTCAGCACTTAAAAAACGTAAACATCGTCCCATATTTATGGTTGACCTGGCCGTACCACGAGATATCGAGGCTGAAGTGGGTGATCTGGATGACGTGTATCTGTACACAGTCGATGATTTAAAAGAAGTTATCGATGAGAATAGACGCTCACGCGAAGAAGCAGCGAATGAAGCGCTGGATATCATTCAAACAGAAGTTGTTCATTTCGATCACTGGATCAGAACCCACCGGTCGGCTGATGAAATTCGCCAGCTACGTCAAAATGCTGAATCATTAAAGCAGGAGTGCCTGAAAAAAGCCCAAACTATGCTGGATAGTAAAGAAGACCCGGTGAAGGTGATGCAGACACTGGCGGCCAATTTGACCAATAAACTCCTGCATGGCCCCACCATCGAAATGCGTAAGGCCTTAAAAGAAGACGATCAGCATCTAATCCAGTTATTACACTCTTTGATCGATCATAGTTAAAAGATTGTTTCCACCAGAATAGCCCCGGGAAAATACATGAAGGCTTCCATTTTATCCAAATTAGAGTTACTCAGTGCGCGTCATGAAGAGATTGCCGGCCTGCTTTCGGAGCTGGAAATTATTAATGACCAAAACCGCTTTCGTGCGCTGTCGATGGAATATGCACAGTTGGAAGATGTGGTTAAAGCTTTCACCGAATACCAGTCTGTCGAGCAGGATAAAATTGCCGCGGATGAAATGCTCAGGGAAGATGATGCAGAAATGCGTGAAATGGCGGAAGAAGAAATTAGGGAAGCGAAACAGCGAATGGATGAACTGGAACTGGAATTACAGAAGCTGCTGTTACCCAAAGACCCCAATGACAACAGTAATGTTTTTCTAGAAATCAGGGCTGGAACGGGTGGCGATGAAGCGGCTATTTTTGCCGGTGATTTATTCCGTATGTACAGTCGATATGCGGAAAAGAAAAGATGGCAAATCGAAGTCATGAACACTAATGATGGTGAACATGGTGGTTATAAAGAAATTATTGTGCGTATTATTGGTGCAGGCGCTTATTCCAATTTAAAGTTTGAATCTGGTGCTCACCGGGTTCAACGTGTTCCTGAAACCGAATCTCAGGGCAGAGTGCATACGTCAGCGGCTACGGTTGCCGTTATTCCTGAAACGGCGGATGTTGAGAAAATAGACATCAACCCGGCCGATTTACGGGTTGATACCTTCCGAGCATCCGGAGCGGGTGGTCAGCACGTTAATAAAACGGACTCGGCGATTCGTTTAACGCACATACCGACGGGCACCGTGGTCGAATGTCAGGATGAGCGTTCTCAGCATAAGAATAGAGCCCGGGCTATGTCTCTGTTGCAGGCTAGAATCTATGATGCGGAAAAGCAGAAGCAGGATAAAGAACAGGCGGAAGAACGAAAGTCACTGGTCGGTAGTGGTGACCGTTCTGAGCGAATTCGGACCTATAATTATCCTCAGGGACGAATCACCGATCACCGAATTAACCTGACTCTATATAAACTGGATGACATCATGTCAGGTAGTCTGGAACATGTTATTGACCCGTTGATGAATGAACATCAGGCTGAGCAGCTGGCAAATCTGGCTGAAGAAGTTTAATTGATGTCATGGTTCATGGTGCCAACAGCATAAAAAAACAGCTTGAGTGGGCCACTAAAAATCTATTTTCTATCAGCTGTTCTGCCGGGCTGGACAGCGAAGTTCTACTGGCTTTCTGCCTCAATAAAAATCGTAGTTACCTGCTGACCTGGCCTGAGAAAGAGTTAACAGCTGAGCAGCTGGAATGCTTCCGGGAAATTATAAAAAAACGTTTGCAACCTCAACCCGTGGCCTATTTAACGGGTAGTCGTGAATTCTATTCGATGGAATTGAATACGACTCCGGACACGCTGGTTCCAAGACCTGAAACAGAGCTTATCGTTGATACCGTGCTGGACTTACTAGCTGATTTAGATTCCCCTCAAATACTTGAAATGGGAACCGGCACAGGGGCAATTGCTCTGGCATTAAAAAAATATAAACCGAAATCTAATGTGCTGGCAACCGACTTTAGTCAAGGTGCTCTGGATGTGGCGCGATCAAATGCAACAAAACATGATTTGACGATTTCTTTCGAGGAATCTAACTGGTACCAGCATGTACCTGAGCGTAAATTTGATGTCATCGTGTCCAACCCTCCCTACATTGCGGAGGATGATCCCTATCTTAGTCAGGGTGATTTACCCGCTGAACCTATAATGGCGTTAAGCAGCGGTGAAACAGGTCTGGAAGCTCTTGAAGTGATTATTCAGGATGCGAGTAGCTATTTAAATAAAGATGGCTGGATTGTGCTGGAACATGGATATAACCAGCAGCAACAGGTTGTTGAAATGCTTGAAAAATATGGTTTTAATAGTATCAAAACCTTAACAGACTACAATGATTTACCGCGTGTTAGCCTGGGCTTAAAAATCTAACCCTGTGACAAATGCGGGCTAATTAGAATAATAAAATTGTTGTCCTTTAAGTTTGTCTGTCGTAGGCTTATTAGCATGGATGACGATATTCATATAAGAGAAAGAAAGATTTGCCTTGCTCAAAATGGCGAACAAACACAGGCGGCTGAAGCCTGTGCGGCACTGCGTGGAATCAAAGGCGTATATGATGCCCAACCCATTTCAGATTCTCGCCTTACACTTTCTTATTCGCTTGAACATTTAACATTTGAATTAATCGAAGCTTTGCTTAAAGAGCTGGGTTTCTTTCTGGATGATTCAATACAGGCGATGATAAAGCGAAATATTTATCAATACCTTGAAGATAATGCGCGTGAAAAAATTGAAGTTATTGAGGAAAACCAGACGCTTGCCTGTGATATTGACCCGGAATTACCGCGTGAAGAGCTGGATGAATACTGGAATAATTATCGTTAGTTTCTAGCCCGGACTAACGATAAAGAAAAGCAGGAAGCGCTAATGAAATAACTGGAATCAGCGTTATCAATAACAGGCGAATAATGTCTGCAATCCAGAACGGGGTCACGCCCTTAAAAATAGTGCCCGTCTTAACGTCCTTCAGCACTCCACTTAACACAAAAACATTAAGCCCTACCGGCGGTGTTATCAGGCTTATTTCAGTGACAACAACTACTACAATTCCAAACCATACAAGATCAAACCCGAGGCTTTGAACCACTGGATAAAAAACCGGAATTGTAAGCAGTAACATTGACAGGCTTTCAAAAACGCATCCCAGAATAATATATATTCCCAGAATCAGGAAAATGACGGTCATCGGGGAAAGGTTGTAGCCAGAAATCAATGCAAGTAACTCATCGGGGAAACCGGCACGGTTGATGAAGTTAGAAAAAATTAATGCACCTATGACCACGATAAACAGTGATGCGGTGGTATGAGCGGTTTCTGCAAGAATATCAAAAATAATTCTGATATTGAGTGAATGACGTGACAGTGCAATTAAAAATGCACCTGCTGCTCCAATGCCAGCGGCTTCGGTGGGAGTGAAAATGCCGCCATAAATTCCGCCCATGACCAGGGAGAAAAGCAATATGGTTCCCCACACGCCTTTAAGTGCCTGAATTCTCTGATGACCTGTGCTGGGTTCTCCTCTGGGGCCCGATTCGGGTTTTCTCCAGACTGTCCATGAGACAGCGCCCATATACAGAAAAATACCTAACAGACCGGGTAGAAAGCCAGCTGCAAATAATTCACGTATGCTTTGCTCGGTCATAATGCCGTAGATAACCAGAATGACACTGGGTGGGATGAGTATACCCAGCGTGCCGCCAGCGGCGATGGAGGCACTGGCCAGCGCATCACTGTAGCCGTATTCGCGCATTGGTGGCATGGCAACTTTCGCCATCGTGGCGGCGGTTGCCAGGCTGGAACCACAGATGGCTGAAAATGCGCCACAGGCGACGACGGTCGCCATGGATAAACCACCGCGCAAATGCCCCAGGAAAGTGTAGGAAGCGGTGTAAAGCTCTTTGGATAATCCTGATCGGGTAACCAGGTTACCCATTAAGATAAATAACGGGATCACTGAAAGACCATAGTCCTGAGAAGTATCGATGACTCGTCGTGAAGACATTGATAAAGCAGCAATCCAGTTGAAGTCGCTGAGATAGGCAAATCCAAAAAAACCGATAACTCCCATCGATAAGCCGATGGGAATTCGCATGAAAACTAATACCAGTAAACAGGCAAAGCCAATGAGAGAAATAGTCATCTAAACAAGGTACCTGCATGTATTGTTTTGTGTTCCCGGTACCGAATAATGGTCCGATATAAGCCGAAGGTGAGAAGCGTGATACTGGTTAACCAGAACATGAAACCAATATAATTAATGACCCAGCCCAGTGGAATGGACAGGTACTCGGTTTCTTCTCCATAACTGAGTGAGCGATTTCCCAGTTTTATAATGCGCTGCCCGAGGAAAAAAAATGCAACTGCCATCACGATGTTTAGAAGTATGGTTCTAACGCAATGAACCAGGGGCGGGGTGAAGCGGTCAAGCATATCGACCACGATATGTTCATTGTGCCAGGAAATAATAGGAAATGACGTGAAGATAATAATGCCAAGCCCCATTTCGGTGAGTTCTGTCGAGCCCAGTAGCGGGGAGTTGAACAGGTAACGCCCAAACACATCCACGCAGGTGATCAGCATCAGCGCAAAAAGAGCTGAACCGGCAATGATATTTAATATTGCAGCCAGCCAGAAGGCAGGTCCTTTTTTTATGTATGAAGTATCGTTCACGGTATTCTATTTTGTATTACGGTTATCAACTACTCGCTGTGCTTTACCCAGAGACCTGGGTACCTGACCTTCTGCAAGAATGTTTATCTGTGCAGATATGCCGATAAAGTCCTTGATGCTTTTTGTTACCTGATCCGCTATTTGTAATCGCTCTGACTCACTGGTGCCGGGTTTGGCTTCGGCATTCACGGCGATGCAATCCAGGTTTCCAGCACGAGTCAGTTCGATTTGATAGTGCGGAGCCATGGAGACCTGCTTAAGTAAAATTTCTTCGATCTGGCTGGGGAAAACATTAACACCTCGAATAATCATCATGTCATCGCAACGACCGGTAATTTTTTTGATTCGACGCATCGAGCGGGTTGTGCCAGCTAGTAGACGGGTTAAATCTTTGGTGCGGTAACGGATGATGGGGAAAGCTTCCTTGGTTAAAGAAGTAAAGACCAGCTCACCATCTTCACCATCTTTTAACACTTCACCCGTATCTTTATCGATAATTTCAGGATAGAAATGATCTTCCCAGATGGTGGGTCCATCTTTTGATTCGGCGTATTCCTGAGCGACCCCCGGACCTATAATTTCTGAAAGACCATACAGGTCGACAGCGTCTATGCCCAGGCGTTGTTCCAGCTCGCCACGCATTTCGTTGGTCCAGGGTTCTGCACCGAACATGCCTATTTCCAGCGGGTTTTCCTCCGGAGTAATTCCCTGTCTTTCCAGCTCATCTGCAAGGTTCAGGCAATAGGATGGAGTGACCAGGATGATTCGTGGTTTGAAATCCATTATGAGCTGAACCTGTTTGGCAGTTTGTCCACCAGACATTGGAATGACCGTGCAGCCCAGTTTTTCAGCACCGTAATGAGCGCCCAGCCCACCGGTGAACAGGCCGTAGCCAAGGGCAATGTGGCAAAGATCGCCGGGACGTCCCCCCGCAGCTCTGATGGATCGAGCCATTAAATTGGACCACATGTCGATGTCATTCTGGGTGTAACCCACCACGGTCGGGTTGCCGGTTGTGCCAGATGAAGCGTGAACCCTGACCACCTGCTCACGAGGTACTGCAAACAGACCAAATGGGTAGTTATCACGTAAATCATCTTTGACGGTGTAGGGGAATTTTGCCAGGTCTTGCAACGAATTCAGGTTATCAGGATGAACACCGTGCTGGTCAAAACTTTTTTTGTAAAACGGTACATTGTCATAAGCGTGTTTAAGACTCCACTTAAGGCGTTCCAGTTGTAACTCTCTGAGTTCTTCAATGCTAGAAGTTTCGATTGATTCTAGTTGAGCTGGATTGATATCTTGCATAGTTTCACGTGTGCATATTGTCATTTTTTACGATGCGGCTGCAGCTTCCTGACCGGCCAGAAATGCCTGTTCATTGATGCCTACCAGTTTTGGTTTGCGTGCTCTGAAGCGAGCCATAATGGCTTCTTTTAAAATATCTGCAGAAAAGGGTAAATGAGTTGAGCTGGCACCGAGCATGACGGTATTTACGAGGCGGATATTGCCAATTTTCTGTGCAATTTTGGTTGCATTAAAGGCATGAACTTCGACGCCTCGCTCCACGATTGAAGCAACGGGGTCGTCGGGGTAATCGAACAAACCAATATTAACAATGGGCGGAACCTGTATATTTTGATTCACTAGCATAACTCCGCCGGGTTTGAGTTGCTCTAACCAACGCGCTGATTCAGCAGGTTCAAAACCGATTATTAAATCTGCTTCTCCATCAGGGATCGCAGGTGAGTTAACCTTTTCGCCAAAGCGCACATGAGAGGTTACTACACCTCCGCGTTGAGCCATGCCGGCAACTTCAGTTTTCTTAACATCGTAACCCTGTGCAAGAGCGGTTTGAGCCAGTATTTCGGCTGCGGTCATGACGCCCTGTCCACCGATGCCGGCAACCAGGATATTTGTGGTGGCTAAATCAGTCACGGGTGAAGCCCTCAATTGGAAGAATGGCATCGGGGCCACAGGTTTTCGGGCATAAATCACAACCGGTACAAACGGCAGATTCAATTCTTACGAAAGCGAGTTCTTTGGTCGAACCGTTTGGTTTGGTTACGGTTTCCCTTCGTGTCACCATGATAGCCGGGCAACCGACATCCAGGCAGTTGGTGCAACCGGTACATTTATCATCAATAACTTCAAATGAAGGTTTGTTTTTATAGTAATCAACCAGCACACAGGGTTGATTGGTGATAATGACAGACGGTTCGTTGATTTTTACTTCCTTACGAATCGCTTTAAATAACGTGGGCATTTCGTAAGGATTAACCTGGTGGATGCGCTCAGGATTTACGCCCAGTGCTTCACACAATTTGGGGAAATCGATACGCTGTGTTTCTTCTCCGTGGATGTTGTGACCGGTACCCGGATTTTCCTGTCCGCCTGTCATCCCGACGGCACGATTATCCAGCAATAGGATGGTCACATTTCCCTTGTTGTAAGTGATGTCGAGTAAACCCTGCATGCCCATGTGCATGAAGGTTGAATCTCCAATGACTGCGAGGATGCTTTTATTGTCATCAGACGGGGCGCGGCCTTTATCCAGACCGAGAGCAACACCCATCGATGCACCCATGCAAATGCAGGTATCCATGGCATTCCAGGGGTGACCTGATCCGAGGGTGTAACAACCAATATCACCAGAGATAATGGTATTTTTTACTTTGGACAGGGTGTAGTAAATGCCAAGATGCGGGCAGGCCACACACATCGTCGGTGGTCGTGGAAATAAATCGTCAGCCAGTGACGGAAGTGCTACTTCAACAGATATACCAGAACGTTTTTCTGGTAGATCTTGTGGAATGGGTTCGCCCAGCAATTCAGCAATGGCAGGACGCAGGATATTAGGGGCTAACTCTCCCTGAAGTGGCAGAATATCTTTGCCGATAACCTTAATACCTGCAGCTTTTAATTCGGTTTCAACCAGCGGTTCGATTTCTTCCACCACGACCAGTTGATCAACAGTGGCTGCGAACTCTCGAATTTTTTCAGTGGGAAGCGGAAAACTCAGACCCATTTTGAAGACAGGGGCGTCAGGAAAACTTTCACTCACGTGTAAAAAGGCCGGGCCGGATGTGACATAGCCGATGCGCGTATCGGTTCCGGGAGTAATGGTATTTAGCGGGCACTCGCTATTACTGAAATCGCGCATGGTGGCTTCACGCTGATGCATGAAAGGAATGCGGTGTTTGGCATTCGCCGGCGTCATCACCAGGCGGGTTTGTTCTTTGACGAAACCGAGAGACTCTTTATTCACTCGATTACCGGATGTGATCACGCTTTTTACATGACAAACACGAGTGGTCATTCGTAATAACACCGGGGTATTGAATTGTTCCGACAGGTCAAAAGCGTACTTAACCATGTCATAGGTTTCCTGAGAATCAGCCGGTTCAAGTACGGGAATATGCGCAAATCGTCCCCAGAAGCGGGAATCCTGTTCATTTTGTGATGACGATAAACCCACGTCATCGGCAACGGCAATCACGAGTCCGCCTTTAACACCAACTAATGTCTGGGTCATCAATGCATCTGAAGCCACGTTTAAACCAACGTGTTTCATCGCGCAAAATGCCCGGCTACCTGCTAGAGACGCGCCAATGGCGACTTCCAGTGAAACCTTTTCGTTAACCGACCATTCGCTGTACATATCCTTGTACTGGCTGGTGTATTCAAGAATTTCTGTAGAAGGCGTGCCGGGGTAGGCTGCGGCTACTTTGCATCCGGCGTCATAAGCGCCCCGGGCGACTGCCTCGTTGCCTGACATGAATGCACGATTACTGATGGCTTCGTCAGAAGCCGCTGAAATTGACTGGTCCAATTGTGAGTACCCCGGTGGTTACAATTTTTGTGTGTGTAAGTAATGGTTGATTCGATTATCACTATGAAACTTGCGGGAAACATGACAGATGTCAAGTAACAGGCATTTTTGATGGCCAGGCTATCAATCGAGTTGGGTAATTTTGTATCCAGCCTGTTTTAGTTGTGTGATGAGTCCGTCGCTTCCCACTAAATGGGCTGCTCCTATTAATACCATTTCAGTTTCAGAAGTTTTCAGATAATTGATGATTTGTGGTATCCAGGCGGCATTCCGTTGAACCAGTAATTGCTGGTAGACAGCATCAAACTCCTTTTGCATGGGTTCAACAAACAGAGATTCCAGTTGTTTGCTATCACCTTTTCTCCAGCTACTGATCATTTCTGGAAATTGAGAGCTTAAGCTGTCAATGTCTTTCAGTGTTTGTTGAATCATCAAGTCTTCCTGCCCTTCTCCCATGTGTGCAAGAAAATCTATTTGTTGTTGCGGGCTTTCCAGTGCCAGTATTTTTTTCTGATCATCTTTTGCCCTGTCGAAATAATACTGGTCGACTCCATGACTACCGGCACCCAGCTTTTTCAATTCCATCAGGGTGAGTGTTATGGCGATCATTGAGGGTTTAAATCGTGAAAACTGTTCTAAATTAATATTATTTTTCAGAAAATAAGTATGCAGTCTTTTTCGGGTTTCCGGGGTAAGTAAATCCTGCAGAGTTTGATGTTGATCCAGGGTAACAGCCCGAACCAGTTGCTGTTGAAAAGCCGGGCTTTGAATTTCACCAATATCAGTTTCAAAAGCCAGCATTTGTGATTGTTCATAAGCCGTTTCAAATGCAGCAGGTAAAGGTTGGTCTGAAGCTCGCAGCACATGGATGGTGCCGGCCAGAAATAAATGGTTTTGTGCTGACTCAACAAGCCAGACCGGGCTGGATGCAAAGGCAGGTTGAAGTAAAAAATAAGCTAGCAAAAAATATTTCATCGTGTTTTTGGTATCGCAGTTGAGTTCATAAATTGGTCAGAGTTTCCCTAATATGCATAGGTTCTTCACGCCTGTCAAAAATGCATCTAAGCCTGTTGTTTATGTTGAATATTATAGATTAGCATGCTGGATATTGAGGGAAATAGCTCTTATACTTTGCGATCTTTTCATGGATAGAACCCAATGGAAATTGAAGATTTAAATTTACCGGTACGCATCAGCCAGTTTGTAGTAGAGCAACTTAAGCTGGTTGGAATTTCGCTGCCTTTACTGTGGACACAATTGCTGGTCCTGGTTTTGTGCCTGGCGGCAAGTTATTTTTTTATTCAACATTTACGGCAGAAAGAAGACAGGGATTTACCCTCGATACTCATTACTATCGCTTTCGTGCTTTTTGCGCTGGGAATTTTATACAGCTGGCTGGATAACAGGCTGAATCCATTACCCGGAGAAGTAACCGGGCAAATTACCATACTGGATCGAGAGGGAAGGGGGCGTTTTAATGGTTTATATGTCGAGCTGATCGATTTTAATGATCAAAATATCGCCAGGGAGAAAGGTATCATTGATAGCCGTAACGGTTTCTTCGCGCTCACCTACAAGCCGGATTTTGCGGATTATCCTCGCTTTATTCGAGTATCCGGCAATGATTGCCTGACAACAAACCACCCTTTAACACGATCAGCTTTACTGTCAGGTGACACAATTAATTTAAAAATGCGATGCAAGGAGTAGCAATGATGAAATACCCACTGTTTTTTATAGCTCTTCTATTTCCAGTTCTGTCGTTTGCCAGCAATATAAATATTCACGGGAGCATAGTATCCAGTGCAGCTAATAAGGCTTTATCGGGCGTGAAGGTAAGTCTGATGGAACCATCCGGGTTTTCTTCTTCGATAACATCTACGGATCATCAGGGTCGATTTAAACTGGACCTTGTTAGACCGCAAACGCTGAACTTGCACTCCAGGTTTATTACGTTGCGGTTCGAAAAAAACGGTTATCAAAAATCAGACCAGTTGCATTCCTGCGACCTTAAAACACAAAACCAATGTGATATTGAAACAATAGAGCTGTATCAGTTGAAGCAACCTACAACGCTGTCTCAGAATGAGCAGGAAATGTTAACGAATTACACGGGGAATCAGGGTAACTCGCTGTTTTTAATTCCTTATCGAATGTTACCAGATGATGCTCCGGTGCAGATTGATGTCGAGTTATTTGTTTTTGCATTACAGTCTGCAATCAATACGCGTATGCAAAATCTTGAGGAATTCCTCGGGGTTCAGGCTTTTGAACCTCTTCCACCGATTGAGCTGCAAACGCTGACCGAAACTATATCCAGAATGAGTCTGGGGAAACGTCGTTCGATCGGTGAATATGTCAATGCTCTCGCCATGATCAGTGGAATGTCACAGTGGAAAAGTAACCAGGGCGATAATCAGCAAATGAGTATCTATTCTAATTTTCTGGTGATGCCGACAGAAACAGGAAAAAACCCGCGTCTGCTTCAGGTTCGAGACAAAGGTTTGAGTTCCGAGGCGGTCAATTCAATAGAGCTGGCTGATCAGTTAAGTCCGCTATGGGGACATTTTGCATTACTGGCAATTGCTGGAAAGGAATATGCCCGGGCAGCGGAAAATGGGGATAAAGCGGTACTGGAAAGAATTCGGGCCTACCTGATAGCTGAAAAAGCGACTCTACAGAAGGAGGAAACATTTAAACTGAATGACTTAAATCGCTTGCTTGCAAAAATAGAGGGAGGGCTGAACCAGTGAAAAATATCAGTCGACTTATTGTCCTTCTGCTCGGTTTAACTTTTCAGTTACCCGTTTTTTCAGCTGATCAAATAACTCGAAGTTTTATACCCGGATTACAACAGGGCAGAGAAGTGCTTAGTCACGTGCCGGTTAAAGGTCTGATCACTGAATTTATGAATCCAAAAAAAGACAGTGGCCTGGGTAAATCTATCGGCTATTTATTATGGCGTGAAGCGCTCACCGCTGTGCAGGATCAGGGTGGTGCCGGGGTCATTTATGCACACACGCCGGATCAAACTCAGATAACGGATATGTTACGCAAAGACTATCATCGTGCTGCGGTTGAAATTGCAAAATCTCAGAATACCCGCATGGTACTGTGGGGGCAGGTTAATGAAATAAAAGATGCCATCTATCTAAACAGTTACCTGACTTTGTTGCCCGAACTTGTCGGTGATGAATTAAGTTTAAGTGTCAAACTTCGAGGCCTGGGTAAAAATACCTTCGGCGCTGAAATCAGTCGCTCAAGGTATAACTTTAAGCTGGTTAAAACTGACCGGACGAGCCTGTTTAACCGCTTTATCGTTACGCGTAAAAAAGCGAAGGTCTATGCCTCTGCCAATAGCAGCTCAATCGTCATTAAAAACGTGGCTAAAAATATAGCGTTACAGTCTGTCGATATGAAAGGCAGCTGGTTCAAGGTGAAAGTTTCCAGTGAAAAAACGGGCTGGATAAAACTCGGCGATGTTGATGTCCCGCCAGCAGAAATTTATGCCAGCAGACGCAATATCAATATTCGCACTGCTCCGGCCGGTCGGAAAGTGCTTTTTAAAGGTAACCTTGACGGTAATTATCGGGTACTGGATATGCGTTATATATCCGGCAAAGGACTGTGGTATAAGTTAAAGCTGGGTAATAGGTCCGGATGGGTTGCTGGCTGGTTGGTGGAGCCCCGGTTTTCACTGCCTGCTGTTCATTTTATGGCGGGGCTTCAGCGTTATCAGCTGAAAAATTACAGCGCGGCAGAAAAAGCGTTTAAGCAATTTATCGATATCACTACTGAGAATGAAAGTCATGTTAATTTGTCAGCGGCAAATCTATTATACGGTGCGAGTCAGTTGATGCAGAATCAGCGTTCTTCATCTGGACTGAGCGCGATTCAAAATGCCGTTACATTGACCCCTTATGATCCTGCTGTTTATAATTTAAGAGCTGTTGCTTCTATCGGTAAGCAACAGGATGCCAACATAATAGTTAGTGACCTGAAGACTGCTCTTAAGCTGGATAGTTCTAATGCTCGATCGGTAAAAACATTGGGCACACTGTCGAATATTGTAAAAAATCCCAGGTTCAAAAATTCTCGTGCGTTGAAAAAGTTGAATATTAAACCCAAAACCAGGCAGGATATTAAGTTGCTGAATGAAAAAGTTTTAATGATAAATCCCGGGCTTTTAATTAAGCCCCCCGGGTCTTTGCAGGTTATTAAGCCGGTTAAAATTCAACAGTAGCGGTAATTTATTAAAAAAATCCTGGAAATTGATATTTTCCGGGTATCTTTAAGTTAAGTTGATCGAATAACAGGAAACAGACTAAAATAGTCGATTAATTTTTAACTGCGAATTTCTCTAATGGATTTCTCCCGACGTTTTGATGTGATTGTGATTGGTGGCGGCCATGCCGGTACCGAGGCTGCACTTGCGTCCGCGCGTATGGGGGCGAACACCTTATTGCTGACGCACAATATCGATACGCTAGGACAAATGAGCTGTAATCCGGCTATTGGTGGCATCGGCAAGGGACATCTGGTGAAAGAAATTGATGCGCTGGGCGGAGTGATGGCGCTGGCAGCTGATAAAGCGGGCATTCAGTTTCGCATTCTAAATAGAAGAAAAGGACCTGCAGTACGTGCAACCCGTGCCCAGGCGGATCGTCAGTTATACCGCATGGCCATTCGTGAAGTGCTGGAAAGTCAGCCGAATTTGTCCTTGTTCCAGCAACCTGTGGTTGACCTGGTTGAGAATAATGGTCGAATTGAAGGTGTAGTTACCGAAATGGGGCTTAACTTTTATGCTTCCAAAGTGGTGCTAACAGTAGGTACCTTTCTGGCAGGTAAGATTCATATCGGTCAGGCTAATTACAGTGGTGGTCGCGCGGGTGACCCTCCGTCAATTGCACTGGCTGATCGGCTACGGGAACGCCCTTTTCGTATCGATCGTTTAAAAACAGGTACACCAGCCAGACTGGATCGTAAAACTCTGGATTATTCTAAAATGCAGGAGCAGCCGGGTGATGATCCTTTACCGGTGTTTTCAACCATGGCATCGGTAGACCTGCATCCGCGTCAGGTGAGTTGTCATATTACTTATACCAGTGAGCAGACCCACGACATCATTCGCAGTGGTCTGGACCGTTCTCCTTTGTTTACTGGTGAAATAGAAGGTACCGGCCCGCGTTATTGCCCGTCGATTGAAGATAAAGTGGTTCGTTTTGCAGATAAAACATCGCACCAGATTTTTGTAGAACCCGAAGGGTTGAACCTGTCTGAAGTTTATCCTAACGGGATTTCCACCAGTCTGCCTTATGATATCCAGGAACGTTTGATTCAGAGTATTGCCGGGTTTGAAAAGGCGCATATCATTCGTCCGGGTTATGCGATTGAATATGATTTTTTTGATCCTCGTGATTTGCGTCCCGACTTACAGACACGCTTTTTTGAAGGTTTGTATTTTGCAGGTCAGATTAATGGAACGACCGGTTATGAAGAAGCGGCGGCACAGGGATTGATGGCAGGTGCGAATGCTGCTGCTGCAGTTTTGGGTAAGGAGCCGTTGAGTCTTTCGCGTTCTGAAGCGTACATGGGTGTGTTGGTTGACGATTTAATTACCCGTGGCACCAATGAGCCGTATCGTATGTTTACCAGCCGCGCCGAATATCGCCTGATGTTGCGCGAAGATAATGCAGATTTGCGACTCACTGAAACAGGCCGGGAACTCGGGTTGGTCGATGAGAAGCGCTGGGTGACTTTTAATGACTATCGGGAGCAGCTGGAAATTTTAAACCAGTCGCTAAAAGATAGCTGGGTACGCCCCGGTCAGGCATCTGAGCAGGCACTCAATCCTTTGCTGGAAAAACCTGTAAACCGGGAATACCGATTATCGGAAATGCTGAAACGCCCTGAAATAAAAATTAAGCATCTTGTGCCGTTACTGGAACCAGGTAAGGTTTTTGATGAAAGAGTGCAGGAACAGGTTGAGATAAATAGTAAATATTCAGGGTACTTATCACGCCAGCAGGATGAAATTAATAAAGCGGTTAAGCATGAGTCTACGAAGTTACCGGTTGAGTTGGATTATGATCTGGTGAAAGGGCTTTCCAATGAAGTCCGTCAGAAGTTACAGGATGTACGCCCGGCAACCATTGGTCAGGCAGGTCGAATTTCGGGTGTTACGCCGGCAGCAATCTCATTGTTACTGGTGCATTTGAAACGTCAGCAGGTTCCGGCAAAGAAATCCGCCTAATGTTAACGTCTTTATTGAAGAATGGGCTCGAGGAAATAAATCTATCTTTTGAAGAGTCTCAGGTAAAACAGTTAAAAGATTACCTCGAATTGCTGATCAAGTGGAATAAAGCTTATAACCTGACGGCAATTACTGAGCCGCGAAAAATGGTTGCTTATCATGTGCTGGATAGTCTTGCAATCCTTAATGAAATTCCGCACGGTGGGTTATGTCTGGATGTTGGAACAGGCGCCGGTTTGCCGGGTATTCCGCTGGCAATCATGTTACCGGAGTCGACATGGGTGCTGCTGGACAGTAACGGAAAAAAAACCCGATTCGTGCAACAGGCGATCGCAAGTTGTGGATTATCCAATGTTAAAGTTGTGCACTCGCGTATTCAGGATTATCATGCCGAATCTTCATTCGATGTGATTGTCAGTCGAGCTTTTTCGTCGGTGTCTGATTTTGTGTCCTCAGTGACCCCAGTCTGGCAAACCGGCACACGCTTGATTACCATGAAAACTGAACTGAGTGAGGCTGAACTGAAGCCACTGGATTCAGCTCTCTATAAGTTAGAGATTAATCAATTACAGGTGCCGGGCATTGCTGAGAAACGCAGTTTGGTCACTATACAGCGACAGGACATATGACCAAAATTATCACAATTGCCAATCAAAAAGGCGGTGTTGGAAAAACCACGACCTGTGTCAATCTGGCGGCTTCACTGGCGGCGACAAAACGTCGCGTATTGCTGGTTGATATGGATCCTCAGGGTAATGCGACGATGGGCAGTGGCATTGATAAAAACGAACTTGAGTTTAGCGTATGCGAAGTATTGCTGGGGGAGAAGACAGTTCAGCAGGTGACGTTAAAGTCACCGGAAGCAGGATTTGACCTGTTGCCATCGAACGGGGATTTAACGGCTGCCGAGGTTCAGTTGATGAATAAAATTGGTCGGGAGCGTCAATTAACCCTGGCGCTGGCAACCATCATGGATAAATATGATTACATTCTGATTGATTGCCCGCCCTCTTTGAATATGCTGACCGTTAATGCTCTGGTCGCATCAAATGGCGTGGTTATTCCAATGCAATGTGAATATTATGCGCTGGAAGGTTTGACGGCTTTGCTGGATACCATTGAGCAGATTCGCATCAGTGTAAATCCCGAAATTAAGGTTGAGGGATTATTGAGAACAATGTACGACCCGCGCAATAACCTGTCCAATGATGTATCCAGTGAACTGGTAGAGCATTTTGGTGACACCGTTTATCGCACGGTCATTCCTCGCAATATTCGCCTGGCTGAAGCGCCCAGTTTCGGGCAGCCAATTTTACAATATGATAAAAACTCTCGCGGTTCTATGGCCTACCTGGCATTGGCTGGTGAAGTGTTGAGAAGAGATGCCAAGCAGCATCATTACGTGAATTAATAATTATGGTTGCAAAGAAAAAAAGATTAGGGCGTGGACTGGGTTCTTTAATTGGAAATGTTCAGGAAGTTACTCAGGCCAGTAAAGAAGAAATTGCAGCGGGTTTAACCGAGCTGCCGATCGATAAAATTCAACGCGGTGAATATCAGCCGCGTAAACATTTTGATGAAGAAGCGTTGCAGGAACTGGCAAATTCTATTTCCGCTCAGGGCGTTATTCAGCCAATAGTGGTTCGAAAAGAAGGTTCTCACTATGAATTGATAGCCGGTGAGCGCCGTTGGCGTGCGTCCCAGCTGGCAGGGTTGCAATCTATTCCTGCGGTTATTAAAGAAATAGACACGCAGTCTGCAGCCGCAGTTGCATTGATTGAAAATATTCAACGTGAAGACTTAAATCCGTTGGAAGAGTCGGCGGCGTTGCAGCGTTTGATTGATGATTTTTCACTGACCCACATGCAGGTTGCCGAAGCGGTTGGGCGTTCGCGTGTTGCGGTGAGCAATTTATTGCGCTTACTGGAGCTTGTCGAACCGGTTAAGGAGCTGGTCAATAAGTCATTGCTCAGCATGGGGCATGCGCGTGCTTTACTGGCATTACCGGAGCATGATCAGGCTGAAATTGCTCGAATTGTGGTCAATCGGGGATTATCAGTGCGTGAAACTGAAGCGCTGATTAAAAAAACCTTATCGCCAGCCCCTAAAAAATCTCCAAAACCTGAACCTGATCCGGATATTCTGCATCTTGAGCAAAAGATTAGTGACAGTCTGTGTACTGAAGTGAAGATTAAATCAGGTAATAAGGGTGCTGGACAGCTTGTTATTAACTTTCATAATAATGAAGAGCTGGATGGGATTTTGCAGCATTTGCTGGATTGACGGATTTGAAATTGATTTAAGATATTACTTATATAGTTATTTTTATTTGATGTATAAATTTATTAATAGTCTGATTGATTCTTATCAAACAACTCCTTATAATTCGCTCCGCATTAACGGGGAATAGAGCTTGTCGCGCTATAATTTAAAGCGATGAAAACTCAAATCCAATATTTGCTAACAGTTCAGTTAGTTTTTCTACTGATATATTGTCTTCTGGTCTTTTTATTAAAACTGGGTGATGTGTTTTCAGCTTTAACTGGGTGTCTGGCAAGTTTACTTCCGAGCATTTATTTTAGTTATAAAATGTTGCGGCAGTTAGATAATAATAATGCAGTCGAATGGCTTAGTTATACATATCGATCTGATGTTAGTAAGTGGTTGATGGCAGGCATAATATTTGTGTTAGCTTTCACCTCAGATTATCAGTGGGATCCATTAATTTTATTTGTCGGTTATTTGTTAGTTCAGATGTCCGGCATATTTGTGCCAATTTTTTTTAAAGGTAAATAGTCTGCTATGTCAGGTAGTATCGAAACATCAGCCGAATACATAAAGCACCATCTGACCAACCTGACGTTTGGCCATACGGAGCAGCATGGCTGGGGTATCGCACACAGTGCTGAAGATATCGCCGAAATGGGTTTCTGGTCTTTAAACCTGGACTCAATGGGTTTTTCTATTGGCCTGGGTGTGCTGTTTCTATGGTTCTTCCAAAAAATTGGTAAAGCAGCTACTGCCGATGTTCCAGGCGGCTGGCAGAATTTTGTAGAAATGCTATTTGAATTTATCGACGAGTCTGTTCGAGGTTCATTTTCTGGTAAAAATGCTTTGATTGCGCCGTTGTCCCTGACAATTTTTGTCTGGGTTTTCCTGATGAATTTTATGGATTTGCTTGCAGTTGATCATATTCCCTTCCTGGCAAGTGCAATAGGTATTCCTTATTTAAAGATTGTTCCGTCTACGGATCCGAATATAACGTTTGGTTTGTCGTTGTCAGTTTTTGCGCTGACGCTTTATTACAGCTTTAAATTTAAGGGTGCAGGTGGATTTTTTGCGGAATTAGCATTTCACCCGTTCCCAAAATTTATGATGCCAGTTAACCTGTTGCTCGAAGGAGTAACGCTGATCGCGAAGCCGATCTCATTGGCTCTACGTTTGTTCGGTAATATGTATGCCGGAGAAATGATATTTATACTGATTGCTTTAATGTACGGTGGTGGCTGGGCATTAGGGTTATTTGGTGGCGTTTTACAATTGGGCTGGGCCATTTTTCATATTCTGATTATTACATTGCAGGCGTTTATTTTCATGACGCTGACCATTGTGTATCTGGATATGGCATCCCAGGAATCACACTGAGAATTTTGTACAAATGATCCTTTGTCCTCATGCGGCGTTAAAAATGTGCTCGAATGCTCATTTGCTTCGTTTAAACTGCGCTTCTGCGCGCGTTTTTGCCTTGCCTGAGAACAAGAATTCACTCGTACAAAGTTCTTAGACTTAATTTTTTACAATTCTATTTGTTAGGAGAAATTCATGGAATCTGCTCTGCTTTATATTGCTGGTGCAATTATGATGGGCCTTGGTGCGTTAGGCGCTGCTGTTGGCATCGGTGTTTTAGGTGGTCGCTTTCTAGAGGGTGCGGCACGTCAGCCTGAACTTATTCCCATGCTACGTACTCAATTCTTCATCGTGATGGGTCTTGTTGACGCGGTACCAATGATTGCAGTTGGTCTGTCTATGTACATTATGTTCGCTGTTGCGTAAGCAATAATTGTTTAAACTCTATTTGAGGACAGCGATATGAATTTCAATGCAACATTAATTGGGCAAAGTATTACTTTTATAGTATTTGTTTGGTTCTGCATGAAATATGTCTGGCCGCCATTAATGACGGCATTGGAAGAGCGTAAGGCTAAAATTGCTGATGGTCTGGCTGCTGCAGAAAGAGGTCAGAAAGATCTTAAGCTTGCACAATCCAGAGCTGGCGATAACCTTAAAGAATCCAAGCAGCAGGCACAGGAAATCATCAATCAGGCACAAAAGCGAGCCAATGAGATTGTTGATGAAGCCAAAGACATTGCACGGGATGAAGCCGATAAAATCAAAGTCGCGGCAACATCAGATATAGAGCAGCAAGTTAATTCTGCACGTGAGCAATTGCGTAAAGAGGTTTCTTCTATTGCTCTGGCTGGAGCCGAACAGATACTCAAGCGTGAAGTAAATGCTGCCACACACGGCAAAGTGCTTGATGACCTGATGGCGCAAATCTAGGTATTAATAATGTCTGATCTTGAAACAGCTGCAAGACCTTACTCCAAAGCAATTTATGAACTTGCTAGTGAGCAAAAAAATCTACCGTTCTGGTCTGATGTTCTGCAATTAGCTTCACAGGTTGCAACTGAAGATGAAATGCAGGTTTTAATCACTTCACCTTCAGTTAATGGTTCAGATTTAGCGGAACTCTTTACCACTGTCATGTCTTCGGTAGCCGATGCACCCGAGATGAATCAGCAAGTAAAGAACATGTTGCTGCTACTGGTAGAAAATGACCGGTTACTTTCTTTACCTGCAATTTATGAAGGTTACGAAGCGCTTAAACAGGCTGCAGAAGGAAGTATTGAAGTGAAGGTAACTTCAGCCAGGAAACTGACAGTCAAGCAGGAAAAAGAGATGGCCAGTCAGTTGAAAGAGAAACTGGGTAAAGACGTTAGTATTTCAGCTGAAATTGATCAATCATTGATTGCAGGCGCTATTATTCGCGCGGGTGATCTGGTTATTGATGGATCTGCACTTGGGCGACTGAGTAAGCTGACATCAATTTTGAATAAATAACACTGAATTTTATGAATCCATTTATTGGGTTCCTTTATATGAACATGGGATCACGTTATGCAACTTAATCCGTCAGAAATTAGCGAACTGATAAAAGAGCGAATCAAGAGTTTTGAAAGCGCTGCAGAAGCTAGAACAGAAGGTACTGTCGTCAGTTTGACAGATGGTATCGCGCGCGTCCATGGACTCGCTGATGCAATGTCAGGTGAAATGATAGAGTTTCCCGGTGATACATATGGCATGGCACTTAACCTTGAAAGAGATTCTGTAGGTGCCGTTATTCTGGGTTCTTACCAGCATCTTTCTGAAGGTGATACGGCCAAATGTACCGGCAGAATTCTTGAGGTTCCGGTCGGTGAAAAGCTTCTGGGTCGAGTCGTTAACTCTCTGGGTGAGCCAATTGATGGCAAGGGTCCGGTCGGTAGTAAAGAGTTTTCTCCTATTGAAAAAGTTGCTCCCGGCGTTATCGAAAGAAAATCTGTTGATCAGCCGGTACAAACTGGATTGAAAGCGATTGATGCGATGGTTCCTGTTGGTCGAGGCCAGCGCGAACTGATTATCGGTGATCGTCAAACTGGTAAATCTGCAGTAGCAATTGATGCAATTATCAATCAAAAAGGTACCGGTGTTAAATGTATCTATGTAGCGGTTGGCCAGAAAGCGTCAACTGTTGCAAACGTTGTACGTAAGCTGGAAGAGCACGGTGCAATGGAGCATACGATTGTTGTTGCGGCAACAGCTTCTGACTCTGCAGCACTTCAATATATCGCGCCTTATGCGGGTTGTTCGATGGGTGAATATTTCAGAGACCGTGGCGAAGATGCTCTAATTATCTATGATGACCTGACAAAACAGGCCTGGGCATATCGTCAGGTTTCCCTGTTGTTACGTCGTCCTCCTGGACGTGAAGCATATCCGGGTGATGTTTTCTACCTGCATTCACGTTTACTTGAGCGTTCTGCACGCGTAAATGAACAATATGTAGAAAAATTTACCGATGGAAAAGTCAAAGGTAAAACAGGTTCATTAACGGCTTTACCTATCATCGAAACACAGGGTGGTGACGTATCGGCTTTCGTACCAACTAATGTAATTTCGATTACTGACGGTCAAATTTTCCTTGAATCTGATTTGTTTAATGCAGGTATACGTCCTGCGATTAACGCGGGTCTGTCTGTATCGCGTGTTGGTGGTGCAGCTCAAACCAAGATCATTAAAAAGCTCGGTGGCGGTGTTCGTCTGGCATTGGCTCAATATCGTGAACTGGCAGCGTTCTCTCAGTTTGCATCCGATCTTGATGAAGCGACTCGTAAGCAGCTGGAGCGTGGTCAAAGTGTTACCGAGCTAATGAAGCAAAAGCAGTACTCTCCTTTATCTGTGGCGGAAATGGGTGTTTCACTGTTTGCTGCAAACGAAGGCTATCTTGATGATGTTCCAGTTAACAAGGTTGTAGAATTTGAAGAGGCTTTACATGCACATGTGAAATCTAATTTTGCTGAATTACTGGATACGATTAATGAGTCTGGTGACTACAATGATAAAATTGTGTCAGGGATGAAAGAAGCTATCGAAGACTTCAAGGCGAACGGTGTTTATTAAGGTTACTTGTTAAAGGTGCTAAGAGTATAAATTATGGCCGGTGCTAAAGAGATAAGAACCAAGATCAAGAGTGTTCAAAACACTTCCAAGATCACTAAAGCTATGGAAATGGTTGCGGCCAGTAAAATGCGCCGTGCACAGGAACGCATGAAAGCGGCTCGTCCGTATGCTGAAAAAATCAGAAAAGTTGTTGGACACCTGGGAAGTTCTCATCCCGAATATAAACATCCTTTTTTGATTGAACGTGCGGTCAAAAAAGTAGGTTTGATCGTAGTTACAACTGATCGTGGTTTATGTGGTGGTTTGAATATTAACCTGTTCAAGAAAGCCTTAAACCAGTTAGATGAATGGGATAGCCAGAAAGTTGAGTTAGAAGTCGTGACACTGGGTGGCAAGGGTTTGAGTTTCTTCAAACGCCTGGGTGCTAAAATTGTTGCAGAGGCCAGTCATTTAGGTGATAAGCCTGAAATAACCGATATTATCGGATCAGTTCAGGTGTTATTGAAAAATTATCATGATGGCGATATAGACGCTATCTATATGATTGGCAATCGTTTTGTAAATACTATGGCCCAGCAAGCTGAAATTCATAAGCTTGTTCCAGTTGTGCCATCAACCGATGATGAATTAAAGCACCATTGGGATTATATCTATGAGCCGGATTCCAAAGAAGTTCTGGATAACTTGCTCGATCGTTACATAGAGTCTCTGGTTTACACGTCGGTAGTCGAAAATGTAGCCTGCGAAATGGCGGCCCGGATGGTAGCTATGAAGAGCGCAACGGATAATGCCGGCGATTTGATAAAAGAATTGCAGCTGATTTACAACAAGGAACGTCAGGCTGCAATAACGCAGGAAATTAGTGAAATTGTTAGCGGCGCAGCAGCCGTTTAAAAGATTTTAAATGAATTTATTTTTTAAGAGTATTCAAGCATGAGGGTTCTAGTATGAGTAACGGAAATATCGTGGAAGTAATCGGCGCTGTCGTCGACGTAGAATTTCCTCGTGACTCTGTACCTAAGGTGTATGACGCGTTAAATATAGCTGATGCGGAAAATCTGACTCTGGAAGTACAGCAGCAACTGGGTGATGGTGTTGTTCGTACTATTGCCATGGGTTCTTCCGAAGGTTTACGTAGAGGTCTGGAAGTCACAAACAGTGGTACTCCTATTCAGGTGCCAGTGGGTCAGAAAACTCTAGGCCGTATTATGGATGTACTGGGTAATCCAGTTGATAATGCGGGTCCTATCGGCGCTGAAACAACGATGCCGATTCATCGTCAGCCTCCAGCTTATGATGAACAGTCAACAGCTACTGAAATACTGGAAACAGGAATTAAGGTTATTGACCTGATCATGCCTATCGCTAAAGGTGGTAAAATTGGTTTGTTTGGCGGTGCGGGTGTTGGTAAGACCGTAACATTGATGGAGCTGATTCGTAATATTGCTGTTGAGCACTCAGGTTTCTCAGTATTTGCCGGTGTAGGTGAACGTACTCGTGAAGGAAATGATTTTTATCATGAAATGTCAGAAGGTGGTGTTTTAGATAAGGTATCACTGGTTTACGGTCAAATGAATGAACCTCCTGGAAACAGATTGCGTGTTGCACTTTCCGGATTGACCATGGCGGAATATTTCCGTGATGAAGGCAGAGACGTTTTGATGTTTATCGATAATATCTATCGTTACACCCTTGCGGGAACTGAAGTGTCTGCACTGTTAGGGCGTATGCCATCAGCGGTTGGTTATCAGCCAACTCTTGCTGAAGAAATGGGTGCTCTACAGGAACGTATTACTTCAACCAAAACAGGTTCAATTACGTCATTCCAGGCCGTTTATGTTCCTGCAGATGATTTAACCGACCCTTCTCCCGCGACCACATTTGCTCACCTTGATGCAACTCTTGTTTTATCCAGACAAATTGCTGAGCTGGGTATTTATCCTGCGGTTGATCCACTAGATTCAACATCACGAATCCTGGATCCTAATGTTGTCGGTTCTGAGCATTATGATACTGCCCGTGCCGTACAGGGTACTTTGCAGCGTTACAAAGAATTGAAGGATATTATTGCTATTCTGGGTATGGATGAATTGTCTGAGGAAGATAAACAGGCGGTTGCTCGTGCTCGTAAGATTCAGCGTTATCTGTCTCAACCATTTTTCGTGGCAGAAGTTTTTACCGGTGCGACAGGTAAATACGTTAGCCTGAAAGACACCATTGCTGGTTTCCAGGCAATTGTAGACGGAGACATGGACCAGTATCCTGAGCAGGCTTTCTACATGGTTGGAAGCATCGATGAAGTTGCTGAAAGAGCGAAATCGCTTTAACAGGCTGCATTCTAGAAGAGGTTCTTAATTATGGCGATGACAATTCATGTTGATATCGTAAGTGCCGAAGAGCATATTTACTCCGGCCCTGCGGAAATGGTTTATGCCCCGGCCATAATGGGTGAAGTGGGTATTGCGCCACGCCATACTCCATTAATATCACCTCTTAAGCCGGGTGAAGTAAGACTGGATCTGGGTAATGGTAAAGAGGAATTCTTCTTTATCTCTGGTGGCGTACTTGAAGTTCAACCACACGTTGTAACCGTTTTATCTGATACGGCAATACGTGCACATGACCTGGATGAGGCTGCTGCTATTGAAGCTAAAAAGCGTGCAGAAGAAGCGTTATCTGATCAGAAATCTGATATCGATGTAGCCAAGGCCAGGGCTGAGATTGCCGCAGCAGCAGCGCAGATAGCCGCAATACAGAAACTTAAGATTAATCGTTAGTTAAACCTGGGTCACAGATTAGAAAAAAGGGAGCATTTGCTCCCTTTTTTTTTATATTATATTTATACGGGAAATATAATATAAACTATTCTTTGTCTGAACAAATTATAAATTAAAAGGAAAACAGCATGCCTCTCAGTATTGTTATTCTTGCCGCCGGCAAAGGCAGCAGAATGAAATCGAATAAACCTAAAGTAATCCATGATGTGGCTGG
>JAAEMR010000228.1 GCA_024225395.1 Gammaproteobacteria bacterium | reverse complement strand
CCACCCTTCGGGCAGCCGCAGCTGTACAAATCGGCTGTCCTGCCGATTTGTCAAGACCGACCCTATAGGAAAAACGCCTTTCACTGACATCGGCTGGCTACATCCGTTACAAGCTCTAAACTCCCTACAGTGATGGCACGACCCATGTGATGTTTGAGCCGCTAGATTTTATAAAGTTTCACTCAGGATACAAATAAAGAAGATGAAGCTCTTGTCGATGCCATCATTAGAATAGGACATAGCCTTTCGCGTAAACTAATTGCTGAAGGTGTAGAAACATAAGGAACAAATGGACTATTTGAAAGCTCGAAATTGTGAGTATCTTCAGGGTTATTATTTTAGTAACCCTGTTAATGCAGAGGATCTTGCAAAAATGATATCAAATATTCCAAATCAGGAGACCACATAAGGTAATGACTGGTATGTCACCAACCTGTAAGAACCTTCGCCTGCTCTCTAACTGGATTTTAATAAATTAATATCCTGAATATAGGATTTATAGTCAAAATCATTGACATTCAATTTTACTAAAGCGAGAAGCCCCTCTGTCATTGTAGAAACAGGTGTTGGATAACCCTGCTGACTTGAATGAATCTCTACCAGTTTAATAAATTTATCTGAACAATTATCTTCATTTATGTTTAATAATTCTGCTTCACAATCTGCTGTAAAGATTTTCGGGGGGTCTTCATTAAATATTGTGAATGAAGCTTTATTATTTTTTTCCAGGTTTGAGTATTTTTTAGAAACTGTTTTAGTAAGAAAATAAAATGCATTTTCATAATCTACATAATGATAATAAACGGGAACTCCATGCAATGTTTGGCCATTAGTTGTCGATATAATTCCTATTATGCGTTCAGTGATAAATGATTTGATATCTTTATTCATATTTTGAATTCTCACGGGATTTTTTAGTTTTAATATCCAGCATTAAATAATAAATATTGTCTGGATTTTTTGTATTCGTGAAAGCTCCCTGATCAGTTCAACAAGAACTGATGTCATTTTAAATGATCAGAAAAAACTATCCAACATCTACAACCGTAGCGTGGAAATCATGTCAGTGTCAAATATACCCAGTAAAAACACCATCAACTAATATATCCAGAGACCAAAAGACTGTGCAGGCTACCAGCATAGGACATACAAATTTCCCTGAAATATTGTTGAGTGCAGCTTCGAGAGTTTTATCAAAAGCCCTGTGGTTTTGAAGATTAAAAGTATTTTGCACTAAACTATTTTTTCAAACTTAAAACAACACTAGACCAAATTTCTCATCAGGGAGTAAGATAATCGCGCAGAGCTTTGGATTCAAAGAGCTACCCAGGGCTTGTCCATCTGGTGAGAAATGCGGCCTATAAGCCGGTAAAAGTATTCAATAAACACCAGAGATTAAAAACCCTGGCGATATCGGTAGGGGTAAGATTAGGAATTAAGATTGAAAACGGGGAAAATGATTTAATATTGGGTAAAAATTTAGGGCTAGATATATGAGGATAGGGCTTTTATGCTTTTTATACTTCAATATCCCCAATTAATCCATGGTGATTTGCAGCAATAACAACGTTTTATTGAAAAATTGCAAAACGGACAGATCAGCGCCAATGCGCATATCGATTACAAAAAACTGAATGCAGGCATAGTGACGACAAAATAACCGTAGCCTTTTACGCAACTATTGACACTTAGCCATAGGTCGATTAGCCTTTTAATTGATGGTGGTTTTTCCATCATAGATAAACGATCCTTATATTATTTACTGGTTATCGGTTTATTTGGTGTTCTGGAGTGTGTATTGAAATTTAATTCATTAGAATCATTAAGAGGTATCGCGGCGGTTACTGTGGCGTTATTTCACTCAGGTTTTGTGGTGGGTGAAAAATATCCGATTATTGCTCAGGGCCCTATTTTTGTTGATTTCTTTTTTGTCTTATCTGGTTTTGTGATTGCTTTTGCTTATTTACAAAAAGTACAACAAGGGCTTAGCATTAAAACCTTTACGTTATTACGCTTTGGTCGTTTATATCCCTAACACTTATTTATTTTAGCGCTGTGGATCCCTTTTGGATAATTCGCATTCCTGTCACCCCTGTCACATCAGCCACTACTAAATTTAGTTGCACGTTCATAAATGTCAGTGCTTTTTGCATATGTTGAATATGGGATGCTGCATAATCAAGGAGCCGTTCTCTGACGCGTAAATAGGAACGTAATTCAACGATTAGACTGTCAGGGCGGAAGCTGGCTCGTAATAATCCACAGGCATGTAGGCGCTGAATCCACTGAGCATCATTTACATCAGTTTTGCGTCCAGGTACTGACCGAGTGTCACGAGCATTGGACAGTACTGCCTCAATACCTCGATCTTCCAGAATTTCAAAGACAGGTACCCAGTAAACACCAGTCGACTCCATGGCTACTGTCGTTATCCCATGTCGAACTAACCAGTCCGCCATTTGTTCAATATCGCCCGTAAAAGCCTTAAAGGTTCGAACGGATTCTTGGCTTCTATCGGGAGGAATGGCAACAACATGAAAACTGGCACCTATATCAATTCCTGCAGCATTAGAATTTAATACTGGCAGCGATTGTAACTGCTTTATTTTTTTCATCGTTCACCTCACTGTGTTGATTAACACTGGATGGGGGTACGGATTTCATCACTTTCCTATACGGGGTCTAGTTAGCCACCAACACTGGGTCCGCTAACCCCCTGGGTCAGGTTTTTTGACGGGATCAAAATCTCCAAAAGGCGTTCGACCACTTTCCAGATGAATACAGTATATGACGAAACCGTGTTTCTGTTCAGAGGGGAGAGAGGGCTCCTATGTAGGCAGTTTTTTAAGATTTATTTCTCCATTTCAAGGCGTTTCACCTGTACCTTGAGCTTCTTAATCTCTTCCTGCTCTGGGGTTAGTTTGCCATTACCCCGGAATGCTTGATCATCTCCAGTTTGATGCTCTTTCACCCAGCGCCCCAGCATCTGCGCACAAATATCTAGGCTTCTAGCGGCTTCAACCCTTGTATAACCCTGGTCAGTGACTAAACTGACTGCGTCCAATTTAAACTCTTTTGAGTACTTCCTTCGTGTCGTCATCTCATTTTCTCCAGTTAAGGCAATTATGCTTAACTGGGTTGTACAAATCTATTAGACCACCTCAAGGAGCTACTTGGTATGTGGCTATCTGAGAATGAAGGTGCAAAGTTTTGGCTTGGGGTACTGACCGAACTGCAAAATCGTGGTGTTAGGGATATCCTGATCGCCTGTGTGGATGGACTGAAAGGTTTTCCTGATGCCATACAAACGGTTTACCCTAAAGCCCAGATACAGCTTTGTATCGTGCATATGGTGCGTAACTCAGTCAAATTCGTTCCCTGGAAAGACTACATAGCGGTAACCACGGACTTGAAGCGCATCTACCAGTCCATTACTGAGGAAGAAGCTTTGCTCGCCTTGGATCAATTCTCTGAGCGCTGGGATGCCAAATATCCACAGATCACACGGAGTTGGCGCTCCTGTTGGCCAAACCTAAATACATTATTCAATTATCCAGAGGATATTCGCAAAGCCATCTACACGACCAATGCCATTGAGTCACTCAACAGTGTGATTCGCAAGGTGATCAAAAAACGTAAATTATTCCCATCAGACGAGTCAGCAAAAAAGGTGGTTTACCTGGCCGTACAGGAAGCCTCGAAAAAATGGACGATGCCGATTAGAAATTGGAAACCGGCCTTGAATCGTTTTATGATCGAGTTCGAAGACCGGTTAGTTGACTATGTTTAACAAAGGCAGTTACACAGAATTATTTACAGGCTCCTGGCCAGCCAACCATAGAAAAACTCAATAACAACCCGTTGCTCTCCCGTTTTACTTTGGTTTTCGATCGAGAAGGCTACAGCCCTGTATTAATGCTGCATTTGAAGAAGAAACATATTGCCTGCATGACCTTGAATCGCCCCGACCTTGCTAGACACTCTGTTTCTTCAGCAAATAGTTCTTTTCATATTCCATAGGTGACAAGTCACCGTTGTTACCATGCCGCCTAGTCAAGTTATCCGGATGACCAACTTGCTATCCAAGTTTCCACTTCCTCGGCGGGCATAGGTTTTCCCATCCAAAAGCCTTGCCCTTCATCACATCCAAGCTCGGTCAGAACATTCCATTCAGATTCAGTCTCAATACCTTCTGCAACTACGGACATTCCAAGTTCGTGCGCTAGCAGGATTGAGATTCTTGTGATCGTGTGACATTCTTTGTCTGTAGTTAGTTTTCGGATAAAAGCTTGATCGATCTTGAGTTCCGTAAACGGCACTCGCACGAGTTGTTGGAGCGATGAGTATCCAGTACCAAAGTCGTCAATCGAGAGTCCAAAACCTTTCATACGCATGCGGGCCAAAATGTCCATATATCGAGCAACATCGGACATTATGACTGTTTCCGTAACCTCGATCATAATCTTCGCAATATCAGCCCCCATCTCGGTCGAGCAGATTGACATTTTCTCCGGCATATCCAAATCATCAAGTACCTTCGGGGACATATTGATCGACACTCGTAGGTTTTTGCCCTTCTTTCTCCACAGCCCTTGCTGTCGAATGGCTGTTCTCACAGAATAGTAAGTGACATCAGCTATCAATTCGTTTTTTTCAGCTAGCGGGATGAAATAGTTTGGCGGTATTATGCCCTTAGTTGGGTGTTTCCAGCGAACCAGAGCTTCGACCCCGACAACCTCTCGACTGGCGATTGCAATCTGTGGCTGATAACACATAAATAGTTCTTCTTGCTTTATGGCTTGCCTAAATTCATTCAGGGAGGGCATTTCATTGTTATCGGTGGAACCAACAGGTGCAGGGGAAGATGGAGTATATTGGAGTAACACGTTCTTTAATTCGTGGGCCCTAAAGGGTTTCTGAAGTGTCCCCAATACGGTAATACCGTGTTCCGTTGCCAATTCTTGAGCAGAATGGAGGACGCCAACATCTTTACCGCTCATGAGAACGACAGAAGCAGTACTATTGTTGTCTGAAAGGAACCTGAGCAACTCAATACCATCGGTATCTGGCATGAATAAATCAAGTACGATGATATCAATATTGTTGGAATAAAGGGCCCCAAACTCCGTAGGGTCACATGTTAAAGAAATGTCAAATTCTAAATCCTCAGCAACACCTTCAACGAATCTTGCAAATCCAATTTCATCATCAACTATTAGTAGTTTTTTGGATGACATAAATTAGTCGCCTCTGTCCAATACTTGTCGAACTCGTTTGGCAAGTTCAATATCTCTATAAGGCTTGATCAATAGATCATTTATCCATACTTCGGAAGCTTTAGAAGACTCTATCTTCCCTGTAAAGCCAGAAGTCAATAGTACCTTCAGTCTTGGGTGCTTTATTGATACAGCCTCTGCTAATTCAAAGCCGCCAATAGACCCAGGCATGACCACATCTGAAAAAACAAGATCGATGGTGTCGTTTGCATTTATGATTCTCAATGCATCATCACCACTGTTGGCACATATGGTAGTATAGCCAAGCTCCTCAAGGATGCCCTCCGCTACATCCGCCAGTTGTTGTTCATCATCAACAACAAGAATTGTCTCAGTGCCATTCGGTACAGTCTCTTCTTCGCTTCGTTTGGGTATTCGTTCTGAGGCACTTAAAGAACGAGGTAAATAAATTCTGAATGTCGTCCCAATTCCTTCCTCTGAGTAAACAGAAATATGGCCCTTGGTCCTTTTGACAAAACCATAGACCATCGCCAATCCAAGTCCGGTGCCTTTCCCCTCTTTTTTTGTCGAAAAAAACGGGTCAAATATTCTGTCGGATACTTCTTTCGACATTCCGGAACCTGTATCATTAATCGCTATTTCGACAAAATCACCGGGCTCAATACCATTTTTGACTTTTAAAGTATTCTCTTCTAAAACCGTATTTTTTGTCTCAATAATGAGCCGTCCCCCGTTTGGCATCGCGTCGCGGGCGTTGAGCGACAAATTGACTATTGAGTCTTCCAGGTCGCCGGGGTCAAGTTCAGTCATCCACAGGTTGTCTGCCAATATCAGTTCGATGGCGACCTTGGAGGTTAGCGATTTGGCAAGCAGTTTTTTAACATTGGTCAAAATTCTGTTCACGTCTATTGGGCTATGAGCTTGAGGTGACTGCCTTGCGAAATTAAGAAGGCGGCGGGTTAACTCAGCTCCGCGAAGGGCTGCGTTCTGAGCGGTTTCAATTCTTTCCTTCTGCTTGGATCCTGGTTCTATTTTTTCTTTTACGAGATCCAGGTTACCGATGATGATGCCAAGCACGTTGTTAAAGTCATGAGCCAATCCACCTGTTAGTTCGCCAACAGCATCCATTCTCTGAGTTTGTCGAAGTTGATTTCCAAGTTTTTTTTGTTCGGTGATGTCACGACCTGTAGCGTTTAAGTTCGCGAACTGTCCATCATCATTGTAGCAAATCTTGATGTTCCAAGAGATATCATGGGTGGTGCCGTCCTTGCCTATTTGCCGATTTTCAAGAATGGCTGAATTTTCTCTGTTTCGGATCCAGCCCCGAAATGCCTTTTCGGTATGAATCTGGTCATCGGGATGAATAAATTCGATGGCACTCATCCCTACACAGACTTCCGCTGACACTCCGAAAAATTTATCTGACATGTGATTTATGAACGTGATATTCCCCTCTCTGTTGATGACGGCAATTAGATCAGAAGTTCCCTCGACGGCATCCTTGTAACGTTCCTCACTTTCTTGCAGTTCTTTCTCGATTTTTTTGCTCTGAACCCACATCCCAATTCGGTTTGCCAGTTGGTCAATGAGCGTACGTTCCTCCTTTAGAAAAGGGCCTTCATCAAGAGCCGATCTTTCTTCAAGATAAAAAACTTCAATCTCACCAATTCTTTCCCCTTGCAAAAATATGTCGGAAGCTTGTCGCCAAATAGTAGTTCTAAAGTTTCCAGTGACGTAATCGCGGTTATTGAGACTAATTCGACCGCAAGTAATTTCCGGGTAGTGCCACGCGTGTGGAATGATTTCAACCGCCGCTTCTAATATTTCATTATCGGAAATATATGGACGATTAAGAATCTCCGAAAGAGAATAGAGCCCCTTCTGCTCCTTGACGCGCTCTCCAAGGTCATGGGATCGCTGCAGCATTTCTTCTTCCGTCTTCATAAGACGCGTCTCTATCTTCTCTTGCATGTTATTGAAAGCCCGTGCCAGCAGGAACAATTCATCCCGACCAACCTCTGTGATTTTCTTAACCTTCTCTCCAGCAGCCAGTCTCGAGGCACTTTCGGTTAAAGTAAGAATAGGGTCTATCAGGGTGTGTTGAAGCCTGTAGGCGACGAAAACAAGAGTGGCAATTATCATCAACCCACCAATGAAGAACAACACCTGCAAGCCATTTTTTTTGTCTTCGAATTTCAACTTGCGCAACTTGAGAAGCTGGTTCTCCTCCCCTCTGAAGGAATTGAGGTGCGCCCGCAGGGCGTCCATGATGCTTTTGCCATAGTCACTATTGACGATAGCCAGGGATTTTTCTAAATTGCCGCCTTTGTATTCGTGAATTGTATTCTCCAACTCGCCAATCTTTTTGCTTAAAAGTTGCTCAATAATTACCAGACGAGACTGTTGCAGAGGGTTGTCCTGGGTCAATTTTATGATTTGATTAAGACTGGACTTGGCCTTTGAAATGTCGGTGGAATAAAGCCCGAGATAATTTGCATTCCCCGTGAGCAGAAATCCACGCTGTCCCGTTTCCGCATCCCGCACATGGCCTAAAAATTCTTCGCTTTTGGTGATAACATTGAGGGTGTGCAAAACCCAAGATTGCTGATTAGTGGTATTATTCTCTTCATATATCAGGAGTGCGAAATTGCCGATGCTAATAGAAATTATCAATCCGAACATTGACAGTATTTTTGATTTTAATGACAATTTGATCAATGAAAACCTCAATTATAATGCGAAATTGTGAATAGTAGCAGAAGGAAAATGTTGGGTCTCAATTTCATAGTAATGCCTTTGCATAAGTCCATTTTCCGCAAATTCGCAGTGCTTTCTAAAAGAAATGATGCTGATTTACAAGCACAATAGTAAATCATAATTCCTAGTCTGACTCTATTCGCACGTTATGCAGAGGCCTTTATCGCAGGAGTCGTTTTTTAAATTGGACGCCGTACAATTTACTTGTCTCAGTCGGCCTTTGGCCGACTACGGTTACAGCCACCAGTTTTACAATGACAATATGTACATTGCAAGAAACTAGCCAACAAAGTAACTTTAGGCATATCTATCTGAAAACATGGGACTTAAGTACTGATTATTATATTTACGTCCTTAAATTTTCGCAGCCCAGAAATGGCAACCCAGTTGCATTATGCAAATATGTGCAAATTGCTAATTGCTAATTGCTAATTGTTAATCTGATAATGCATTGACCTAGAGTTGGACCGCATTTGCAATTAGATGTAAGTGAATTTTGAGGGAACATTACGGTGCTACTGCGGTGAATGTGGCAAGATCTTGTCTGAATCGATGGGGTCATATATGGACACGCCCGAAAAATCAACGATGTATTGTACTAACCCAT
>JAAEMR010000227.1 GCA_024225395.1 Gammaproteobacteria bacterium | reverse complement strand
TTAATAATATTTTAATGGCTGCAGAGAAACCTGCCAAAGAAGCGGCCTACAATTTAAACAAAAATGTCGCTGCAATAGTAATTGATGGCCTGATGCAATACTCATTTATTGATAACGCACTAATAACGAACAGTTTTGGTGAAGTATTGGCCTCAGGTATTGAAGTGCCAGATATGGATAGTTTTACAAGATCAATATCAAGTTACTTATTTGATATTGATAAAGAATATAGGATTGACCTGCCTGGTGATGATAGGGATCCGCTTTATGGGCAGTTATCCATTATTGTTGATAAGCATAAAGCGATGGGCGACCTTTATGAGCGTTCATTATTTATCCTTTTATCTGGATTATTGAGGAACCTGATATTAGGCGCGATGCTGGCCGCCGTGTTCTACATTGTACTCGCCAGACCCATTGTCAAGGTGGCTGAAGAAATCAGGAGAAAAAACCAGACAAAGAATGGAAAACCGGGATTCGCTATACCTGTAGAATTGGCCGACAATGAAATTGGTGCACTATTAAAAACTTTCAACAAATTTGTCCTTGGTGTTAAAGATGCTGACAATTTTCTAAGAACAGTTCTCGATTCCTCGCCGACTGCCATGATAATCAGCACTATTTCTGACGGTATGATTTTGTACGCAAAT
>JAAEMR010000226.1 GCA_024225395.1 Gammaproteobacteria bacterium | reverse complement strand
TTACTGCCGGCATCACTGGACACTTTTCAGCATTTTATATTGATTTCTTGCACGTAATTCGAAGACATTCATATTGGTTAAAGGACACCTCATCCTCAAACCAGTAAGGTGTTTTGACTTGATGCCTGGCCGTAGATTGCAGGATGCGAGAATGCAGCGATCGAAAAAACTCAATAGAATTATTTGATAAGATCACGCCCATATACGTATCATGCTTTTCGCACTATAATAAGCCTTAAATTATCACTCTTAACGCACTTTTATGGGTGGTGGAACTATTCGAGGGGATGGTTGAATAAACATAATAATTTAAGATAGATATGAGTTGTACGGCCGGTAAAATATTCGCAACGGTGGGCACCTGTCAATGAAAGGATATCTGGGTGTTCAGAGAATACCGACAGCATAAATTAACTTATTGTAATATTTACAGAGAGATAGAGGATAATTAGTGAGAAGATACTATCAAAACGTATTGTGCGTTTAGCATGATAGTGTCTCAAGCTATATGCACAAGACTGGCAATAAAATTATTTGTTTATTTAGGGTGTTATGAAATGTGGCAATCAGAATTATATCGAATGTGTCCGGTAGGCATTACAGATTTCGTCTGATGTTTATATAAGATTTTGGGTTTCCGCTCTTACGTTCCTCTCTCCTGAAACCTGACACCCGACACCTGAAACCTGATTTTTAAATCCAGGTGATGAGGAATGAATGACTGCTATTTACCATGGCAGCGACTTTAGCATTGATTGGAGGCCTGGCGTTAGTCAAAAACTGCAAAATGCTTGCATAATCCTGCCGATTATTAAGA
>JAAEMR010000225.1 GCA_024225395.1 Gammaproteobacteria bacterium | reverse complement strand
GCAAATACCGTTGCCACCTGTCGATAAAACACACCTCCGTGGACTGGAAAATGCATTTTTAAATTTTCTACTGTTAATAAATCCATATCAGTTCACAAATTAACCAGCTCTTTAAAGCGAAAACAACGAACCTGATGAGTATCATTACCATGCATTTCTAAATCAGGTGTTTCCTGCTCACAACGGGTTTGAACGTATTCACAACGGTTTTGAAAGCGACAACCTGGAGGAAAATCAAATAGACTGGGCACCATACCTGGAATCGTACTGAGTGTTTCTTTAGCCGGTTTCTCAAGACGCGGTATGGCATTTAATAAACCCCGGGTATAAGGATGACTGGGCTTATCAAACAACGTAAAAATATCTGCCTGTTCAATAATACGACCTCCATACATCACCAGTACTCGATCACACACTTCTGCAATTACACCCAGATCATGAGTAATGAAAATAATGGACATGCCGGTTTCTTTCTGTAAATCTTTTAGCAGCTTAAGAATCTGTGCCTGAATAGTGACGTCCAGAGCCGTTGTCGGTTCATCGGCAATCAATATTTCAGGGTTACATAACAGTGCAATTGCAATCATTACACGCTGGCGCATTCCACCTGATAGTTGATGAGGATATTCTTTCATACGCCTCTCCGGTGCAGGAATACCGACACGTTTAAGCATATCAATCGATGCCTGTTGAATATCATCCTTACTCATCCCGGGATTGTGTAAGGCCAGGGTTTCATTCAACTGGCGGCTAATTCGATAAACAGGATTTAACGCAGTCATAGGTTCCTGAAAAATCATCGCAATACGATTACCCCGAATATTGTGCATATCATCAGCAGGTAAGTTGACCAGATCCTGACCCTTGAAGTTAACCTCTCCATTCACAATATTACCGGCGGGTTTAGGTAACAGGCGCATGATAGATAGTGAAGTGACACTTTTACCGCAGCCTGATTCTCCGACAATGCCCAGTGTTTCACCCGCTTTCACTTCAAAACTGATATCGTCCAGCGCGCGGGCAATACCCTGCTCTGTATCAAACTCGGTGGCCAGATGTTTGACCTTTAAGAGAACTTCAGACATCAGTCAGAAATTTTATAAGTTTTATCGACTGTTAATACAGGGTCATATTTTTTGCCTTTCTTTTTAGCCTTTAAAACTTCCTTCTTAAGCTTGGTATCAATCCAGAACATACCACCATCCGAAGTATTGAAGGAACTGCCAAAATCGAAAGCGGCTGTAGCAGGACCACCAATTTTAGTGCCCGGTACATCCGGTAACTTGAGCCAGCGCCAATACCCGATGCGACTATAAGGAACTTCCAGAGTCGGAATCCAGGCACTGTGATGATGAATTAAATTTTCAAGTTTACGAGATAAGCTGATTCTATCCTCAGTTGACATTGCTGAGCGGAAAGCTTCGATCAGCTTATCCATTTCAGGGTCATCAGTATTGGTAAAATTATTGGTTTGTGCCTTATGGGCATTTGTAGAATGTTTTGTCCCCCAATATTGTGGGAAATCACCTCCACCCAAAGCACCCCACCAGATATCATGTTTCTTCTCAAGAGCCGATTTAAATGAAGCAGCGCCATCCATTTTCCTTAGAATAAGCTCCAGGCCTGCTCGTTTAAATTCTTCTTTTAATACCACCAGACGGGGCGTATGAGAATCAGAACCATAGGTAACAGATACTGAAAGACGCTTTCCATCTTTAACTCTAATACCGTCGCCTCCACGTTCAGACCATCCTGCCAAATTAAAATATTCATCCGCCTTTTTCAAATCAAACTTTCTAGCTTTGATACTGCGATCGGTAAATTCACTATGACCCGATGAATAAGAATTTTTGCGTGAATAATCTCCTCGTAATACCTGTTTATTTACTTTCTCAATATTCATTGAGTGAGCTATACCCAATCGAACATTACGATCTTTTAAAATAGGGTTATCCTGATTTAACCAGATCCCAAAAGCATACTTTTGCGGGTCACTATAAAACCATAGTTTATTAACATAACCATTATCAAAAATTTCACCCTTTGCTTTTTCATGCCAATAAAGAGGCAGAGTCAGTCCAAATGCATCCAGTTTACCTTTTTTGAAATGCTCCCACGCAAGATTAATATCCCTGATTACCGTGTATTTAACCTTATCGACATTAAAACGATTTTTATAATATTTTAAATCCTGAGCCCACCAGTTTTTCTTACGTTCAAATGTAATACTTTTACCTTTTTTAATTTTGCTAATTTGATATGGCCCGGTATTAGGTGCTATTTTCCAGTTATATTTTTTTACAAACCCGTTCATATCTTTATAGAAATGACGTGGAGTCGGGTTTATTGAGACATGACTGTAGAGTTCATTTCTTGGCCGGGGTTTAGCGCTTGAAACAGAAATTGTATGATCATCATAGATCACGACTTCGCCAATTTCATCGTTGTAATAAGTGTTATACCAGGGAGCCACAATATCTTTCATACGCATAAATTCGAGAGTAAATGCATAATCTTCCGGCGTAACTTTTTTGCCATCGGACCACCGAACATCAGGATTTAACTTGAAATACATCGTGGTGTTATCATCACTATAGGCCCAGTGAGTTGCTAATGATGGAAACAGGTTAGATGTATTCGGGTGTGAAGCTACAAGCGACATTTTATTGCCTAGAATTGCCGATCTAAAGCCACCATTAGCATCTGGCCCAACATATCTAAGCGTTAGCGGAAAACTCAATAAAAAGCTTTTTAAGGTTCCACCTTTTGTTGCTTTCGGTGAAGAGAAAACTTTATCGGTATCATTCGTTAACCATTCGATATTAGCCGGAAGTTGTGGTGCGGCCAACACTGAGGAAGGCAACATCACAAAAGCAATTAGCATTAAAACTGTCTGTTTATTAAATTTCATAACTATGACTCGTTAAATTATTCGTAAAATTTAGAAAAAACTAAATGGCAAAAGTTTAATACCATGGTAATTATTCATAGGTCGTATGTTTTTTCGGATCAAAAGCTTCCCGTATGGCTTCACCAATAAATGTCACCATCACCAGAATAATCGTCATCGCCACAATGACCGAAGACACTATCCAGATTGATTCAAGATTATTCGACCCCTGACTGAGTAACTCCCCCCAGCTTGGTGTAGGTGCCGGTAAACCAAAACCCAGGTAATCGAGCGAGGTTAAAGCAATGATGCCACTGGCAACTGAAAACGGGATAAAGGTAATAATTATTGATACGGTATTGGGCAATATATGATTAAAAATAACCCTGGCGTTCGATGCTCCCAATGCTCTGGCAGCCATCACATACTCTCGTGCTTTTTCTTTATAGGTAACCGTTCGCATATACCAGGTCATCTGAATCCAGCCGAATAACAGTACGATAGCGATCAACGTAAAAAAGTTCGGTATCATGATGGATGAAATAATCATGATGACATACAGGAAAGGAATATTGGACCAGATCTCTATAATCCGCTGAAACAGTAAATCAAAAAGCCCACCGAAATATCCCATTGCCGCACCAATGCTGACACCGATCAGGTAACTCACAACTAGCAGAATCAACGAAAAGAAAATAGCTGTTCGAAAGCCATAGACTAATCTGGCTGCAACATCTCGCGCTATTGTATCGGTTCCTAAATAGTGTCCCTCTTCAAACGAAGGCGCAAACGGCGGAAATTCTCCATCACGTAAATCATTTTCATAAGGGTCAAAAGGTATAGGCGGCATGACAACAAAACCGTTACCTTTTTCCTTTAATATCTTTTGCAGGTCTCTGTAATTGGTTTCATATTCATAATCCAGGCCCAATGTTTTACCGGGAATGATGGCTCCATAAGTCGGAAAATATAAACTTCCTTCGTAACTCACCAGCAATGCACGACTATTAACCAGTACTTCTGCAAAGCAGGAAAGCAACACCAGGATTACAAAAATAATAAACGAATAATAACCACGCCGAATCGACTTAAAACGATTTATTTTCTTAACAGTCAGAGGGTTCAGTTGAAATAGCGACATACTGTTCTACCTGAATTGAACTCTAGGATCGACAGCTGCAACGCAGATATCGGAAAGGATATTGCCAAATAACTGTAAAATGGCAGAAATAACCAGCACCCCTAACACAATCGGATAATCACGTTCTACTATAGATTCATATCCCAGCAGCCCTAGTCCATCGATATTAAATATTTTTTCGATCAGAAAAGAGCCACCAATAATGACCGAAATATTATTACCAAAATGGGTCGCAATCGGTATCAGACTATTTCGCATCGCGTGCCGGGTTATAGCCTTTTTGAAAGGAATACCCTTGGCAATAGCAGTACGCACATAATCGGCAGCCAGATTATCCATCAAAGAATTTTTCATCATGAAGGTCATGACTGCAAAACTACCTGCGACATAAGCCAGCAACGGAAGTGCTGCGTGATAAAAAACATCAGCTACCTGCTCGAGTTTACTGTCCATGTCTTCAAACTCATCACCATAAAAACCACCCATTGGAAACCATTCCAGGTTAGACGCAAAGACAACAAGTAGAATAATACCGACCACATAGGAAGGAATTGCATAACCGATAAAAACAACAATCGACGAAACATGATCAAAGTGACTGTTATGACGTACTGCTTTCATATACCCCAGCGGGATAGATATAAAATAGGTAATGAGCATCGTGAGAATGCCGTAAAAGGCTGAAATTGGCAGACGTTCCTTTATCGTATCCCATACCGGGTCACTATAACGAGTCGACACACCCAGATCGAAATGCACGACTTTTACCAGCCAGTCCCAGTAACTGACCAAAACAGGTTTATCAAAACCATAGTATTCTTCAAGTTGTTTAATCTGGTCTTGATCCAGTGTAGCTGCACCTATTCCATTTCCAGATGACTGAGTCATGCCTCCAGACTGCATCGATGCCTGCTGTGCTTCTGCGATCATTCTTTCAATAGGTCCACCCGGTACAAAACGGGTAATAACAAACACCAGTATTGTAATTCCAATAAAGGTTGGAACTATCAATAGTAAGCGACGAATAAAATACTGGGTCATTGAAAATTATTTCCGGTAAACAATGAGGTGATCAATTGTAAAACAAACTACATGAACAAATGCTTAATCTGAAAAATAGCTTATAAAGCACAATGTTTAAATAACATTCAAATCTATTCATAAAAAATTGCATTTGAAAAAAATACTAACGATCACTATTAATATGTTTTATCCACTGCTTTGCCTGATTAGCGGATTTTGGGAATTTATTTCCCTGGCGAAATGCAGTAAGTGCCTTGTCCTTATCACCATCCTCGTAGTGAGCCATTCCTAATAACAAATAAGCTTTACCGGGGTTAGATAAATCACCCGCATTTAAAGCTAGATCAACAGAGTCTACAACTTTTTCCCACTCTTCCTTGTCAGTATAAAGTTGAGCCATTTGTAAAAATAATTTGCCCTGTTTCTGAATAGCAGCCGCTTTATCGAGGTAAAACAAAGCTTTATCCAGCTCCTTGGCAAACATCCAGGCTTCTCCCAGTTTTTGTAAATTTTCTCCACTCTCCGGAATTCTGCCTGCATTAATTTCTCTTTCCAGCAATATGGCACCTTTATAAGGAATATTTTCAAACAGGTACATATTCACCAGATTCATCAGCTCCCTTTCATCATTCAGAAATCCTTGTTTATGCGATAATTCCTGGACCGCCAGGGCTTCCATGTTTTTATTCAAAGCAAAATAGATTCCAGATAATTGACCCCAGTATTTAGTATTATCAGGCCATCGAGATACCATAGTTTCAAGTACTTCAGCAGATTTTTGATATTTTTTTTCAGAATAGTACATGGCCAATAACAACTGGTACCAGACTTCTTTAGGCTCAGCAGTCATATCAATTGCCGTTTTAATATTTTTAACCGCCAGGTCATAATCTTTCAACTGAGCATAAATAGTTGCTGCAAATACAAAACTTTCTGCCTTAGGCTTTTTCGCTTTTAAAAACCAGACTTCATAAGCCTCAGCCGATTGTTTATAATCAGGAATGGCAGCCAGCAATTGTGAAACGTTATAACGCATCGGCTGTTGCACTTCCTCCGGAAGTGCATTTGATTTTAATGATTCCTGGAAAGCAGCTACCGCTTTTCTATATTGATCTTTTGATGCGTAGGCAAATCCATAGGTTTGCATGACAGTTGCATATTCATATTTTTTTCTTTTCGTTTTAGGTTTCAACTTATCCAGTAAAACTAAAGCTTCATCATACTGGCTTTCTGCCATAAGCTCGTGGATTTTTGTCAGTCTTTTAAAAGTGCGCTCACTCAGAGTTGCTGCAAAAATATTATTCACAAACAACATGCAAAACATCAAAACAGCAAAATGATTTAGTCGCATTGTATTAACCTTCTAATTTAAACTCTATCGTCTGGATGGCCTTTCTTTGCACTGCCTTACCATCCACTATCCTTGGTTTAAACTTCCATTTTAAAATCGCTTTTTTAGCCGCGCGTTCAAATAAACGTCGTGGTTTAGCATCGATCACTTTAACGTCTTTAACCGTGCCCAGCTCAGTGACTATAAATTCAAGTTTCACCCAGCCTTCTTTTTTAGCTATTGCTGCTTTTCGGGGATATCGTGGTGCAATCTTTACCAGTGCGATAAGTTCACCATCACCAATAGCCGCGCCAGCACTGGAAGCCATTTGCCCCATAAAGGGACCACCGGTAACGCCAGAAGTGGATATTCGAGGCATATCCATCTTCAGCTGAGGCATTGCCACATTATTATCCTGGGCGACATTTAATTCCGGTGGTGGAGGTGGCTTTTTAGGTAAAGGAGGTTTTTTAGGGATAACGCGTTTTTTTAGTCGTGTTTCAGATTCACGTTTCAAACGAACGAAATCAACCACCGAATAATCTTCGCTTTTATTAATCTTTCCACCGCCCTGACTAATCATATAATGCATGACATAAAATAGGGTCAGAGCCATTAAAACAGCTCCTACTATTGCCAGAGGTAACCTGATCCACATAATTAATTCTTCACTGCAGCAATGGAAATATTTGCCACACCAGCTAGACGAGCCTGATCCATCACCTGTACCAGCAATCCATTTTTAGATTCTTTATCTGCCTGTATAACGATCGATCCCTCAGGATTTTCAGCTTTCAAACGCTCAATATTAGCCCGAACAGCCCTTACATCGACTCGTCTTTTATCGATCCAGATTTCATCATTGGCAGTAATCGCGACCAGAATATTACCCCTTTCTTTTCGTTCAGCAGTATTAGCAGAAGGTCGACTGATATCGACACCGGCTTCTTTGATAAATGAAGTCGTAACGATAAAAAAGATCAACATGATGAAAACTATATCCATCAACGGTGTCAGATCAATAGCCGCTTCGTCTTCCTGTTCAATATATCTACGTCTCATAGGGAAACCTTTTTATCTAAATCTGTAATATTTAATTTATCTGCAGCTATCTGCGCTTTAAAATCAGCATGATGTTTTAAACGGGCACTAAAATATAAACCTGATAACGCAACCACCATACCGGACATGGTTGGAATTGTTGCCATCGATATACCTGAAGCCATCAAGCGAGCATTACTGCTACCGGTAATAGCCATCACTTCAAATACCTGGACCATACCAAATACCGTTCCTAGCAAACCCATCAACGGACAAAGCGCTATTAATGTTTGCAACACGGTTAATGACCTGTGCAACTGAACCGAAATACGTGAAATCAATTCCTCCCTGATTTTATGCGCGAACCATGAACTGGTATCTTCTCGCTCATTCCATTGCATAACCGTTTTACGTACTAAGCGAGGGTAAGTAATCCGGATAAACCAGTACCTTTCAATAATCAGGGTCCACATCAAAAATGCAGTAACAAGAATAATCCATAAAACAGGACCTCCAACTTCCATAAAGTCACGAAGCTGCTCGAGAATTTCAATTATCTGATACTTCATCATTAATTCCTGGTTAGCACTCGATTACAACTAACTTTTCTTCTCGGCATGACGTGCAATGATACCGGCACTTTGCTCCTCCAGGACTTGCACAACAGCCTTACTTCTGCCTGATACGATAGAATGCAGAAAAGTTAATGGAATCGCAGCAATCAAGCCTAAAACTGTAGTCATCAACGCCTGAGAAATACCACCAGCCATCAATTTAGGGTCACCTGTTCCAAACAATGTAATAGACTGGAAGGTCTGAATCATTCCGGTCACTGTACCTAACAAACCCAGTAGTGGCGCAGTAACCGCTAATATTTTAATAATAGACAGGCCACTTTGTAAGCGGGGAACCTCTCTGATTATAGCTTCATCAATTTTTCGCTCCAGCACTTCAACATCAAATTCTTCATTCTCACCTAGCACAGACAGAACCCTGCCCAAAGGATTACTCTTTTTAGGTTTATCAGCATTTTTTAACTGACTTTTTACTTTTAGAGACACTACAAATAACACTAACAGACGAATTAACGCGACAAGGAAACCAAACAATGCAAGACCAATTATAATATACCCAACCTCTTTACCCTGTTGAATTCTTTCTTCCAAAGTAGGTGCTTGAACCAGAAGTGCAAGAATTGAACCACGAGACGGATCTACTGACATAGCAGTCAAACCGGAACTGGACGTTTGCAGATTTGCAGCCATCCTGGAAAAGCGTTCTTCGGGCTGTCGAGGCAACTCAATAAGCTGTCCTGTTTCAGGTAAATAACGTAAAAACTTACCCGATGATGTCACATTAAAAACACCTACTCTTAATATCTCGGCATCTTTTTCTGTACCATCAACTGATACGACTTTGCCCTGGTAATTTACAATTTTTCCAGACTCAGTCATCTCATGTTGCATTTGATACCAGACCTCTTCCAGTTCAGGGATAGAAGGTAATTTCTTTTCATTACTTAAACGAACCAGTTCTACAGCTCGATTGGGGTACTGAACCGACACCAGAGAATCTTCCAGTATACCGGCAACATCACCGGAAACCTGTCGAACCACACCAAACAACTCACCCAGATTACCCTGCCTACGCTCCAGGGTTTCCTCCATCTTTGCCAGGTTTACTTCATTATCATCAAAGGCTTTCTTTAATTTATCTCCGCGTTTTTTTTCTGCTTTTAATTGTGCCTTCGCATTAGATAATAATTTTTTCTGGCGCTTTTTATCTTTAAAAAACTCTGCTTCGCGGGCTTTATTAGATTTTTCCTCGGCAACTTTAGACTGCTTGACCTGTTTCAGTAGATCATCAAGACTGTCTGCAGAACTCATTAAAGGTGTAAATGATAGTCCGACCAGAACAGTCACAACTGCAATAAATTTAGACTGAATCATTAAAGCTTCTCCGGTGCACTTACTGGTAGTTTTATCAAATTAGGTGGGGATTGTTTTTTTGCTATTTTAAGTCCTTCAGAAACCGGTTTACGATATTCTTCAGTCAGAATCTGCCAGCTTTTCATTTGCGGGTCCCAGGCAGCCGTTTCTTTTTTATCCAGCGTTTGATACATCAGTGCTACACGGCCTATTCTTAAAAAATCTACCGAGCGGGAACGTCCATCGGCTGTAAGGTCTCCCGTATAAGCTTCAATGGTTCGGCCATATTCCATTTCAATTTGATAAGCTTCCATAATCCGACGATATTTTTCGGATACGGTAACGTCGGCTCTATCCAGTAATTCTTCAAGTCCTTCAATTCGTTTCGATCTCTCTTTAGGAAGAAAAGGAACATCAAGATCGATAAATTTTTTCATGGTTTCAACCATTCGACTCATCAGCGGAATCACCCCCTGATTAGTGGTATCAATTTCAGTGAGCTGTAGGTCCATGGAATCCAGTTCTTTCTGCTGACCGCTAACAATTTTCTGAACCTGATTATTGTAACCGTGCAAAGCATCATACTGTCTTAATATAAGCTTATATTCTGTGAGCATGCGTTCTGTTTCATCTGAAATTTTATTTATTTTCTTTTGAGAGGAAATTGCAGACTTTTCAACGCTTCCCTGTATTTTTACAGAGCTTTTTAGCTTTTCATTATCCGCTGAATAAGCAGAAGAAAAACCGGCTAACAGCCAAGCTACACATACAAACACACCGGTTCGACCCATAAATTTCATAGCCAATCTCTAAATTAAAATGATAAAATAACGAACGTAAAAGAGAACTTATAAATATACTATTTCTTTCTTATATAAAAATTATATCTGTTACAAAACAGACACATTCTCTTACCAAAACCACATAGGAGTAACAATGATTAAGTCATCGATTTATATCAAATTAACCACCTTATTACTACTTGTAATTTCAAGTGTTTTCACTATTAATATCGTTGAAGCACAAGTTAAGCAGTATACTGTCGAGGACTTCTTCAAAAACTCACAATTCAGGTCATTTAAACTGTCTCCAAACGGGAAATACCTGGCTGCTCTGGCACCGTTAAGAGACCGTTATAATATTATTGTAATGGAGACGGACGGCTTAAAAAACATGACAGCTGTGACCGACCTCAAAGATTATGATATCGACGGATTTTTCTGGGGTAACAATGACAGAATAGTATTCACTCTGGATAAAGAAGGAACCGAATCCTTCGCCTTATATTCTGTTAAAAAAGAAGGTGGTCGGGTCAAAACACTTGTGAAGCCAAAAATATCCTGGGGTGCTAGAGCCATTAGAACAGCATCCGTTATCGATAGACTTCCTGAAGACGATGATCACGTACTCGTTTCTTACAACAAACGCAAAGTAAAATACCCTGATATTTACAAACTTAATATTAACACTGGAAAACTCACTTTACTTTCAAAAAATCCTGGTGATATCATTGGCTCTCTTTATGATCATAACTCAGTACTGCGTATTAAAATTGAACTGGAAGGCGTTATACAAACCACTTACTACCGGGACAATGAACAACAGGAATGGAGAGTATTCAGCAAATCAAGTATGCTTGAAGAAGGTATAAGTCCTCTTTCTTTCGATTACGATAATACCACGTTATATGTCGCTTCAAATAAAGGCAGAGACACTCAGGCAATCTATAAATATAACTTTGAAGAAAACAAACTCGGAGAGCTATTATTTGCTAAAGACGGGGTTGATGTTACCTCACCAATTTTCTCTTACGCGAAGAAAAAATTAATCGGATTTGAATGGCAAGACGAGAAACCTCACATAGAGTATATCGATGATGACTACAAGAGATCTTTCAAGGGACTACAGCAAGCATTCCCTGATAAAGAAGTAGTCTTATCCAGTACATCCAGAGATGAAAAGTTAGCAGTAGTCATGACTTATTCTGATATCGCCACACCAAAATTCTATCTATATGATATCAACAAAAAGCAGGTTAAATTTCTGGGTGCCTCTAAAAACTGGATAGATCCTAAAGATATGGCTCCCATGAAACCCATCGAATATACATCAAGAGATGGACTTACTATTCACGGGTACCTGACTCTTCCAGTTGATTACAAAAAAGGTTCAGGCAAAATTCCACTTATCGTAAATCCACATGGCGGACCTTTTGGAGTCCGGGATAGCTGGGGTTACAACCCTGAACATCAGTTATTTGCTAATCGAGGATATGCAGTATTACAGATGAACTTCAGAGGCTCGGGTGGTTATGGGCACAAATTTGCAACGGCAGGCCATAAGGAATGGGGAAATAAAATGCAACACGACATAACTGACAGTGTCGAGTGGGCCATTAAACAAGGTTTTGCTGATCCCGATAAAATCTGTATTTATGGTACTAGCTATGGAGGTTATGCAACCATGGCCGGACTCACCTTTACACCGGACCTCTACAAATGCGGAATAAACTATGTGGGCGTAACCGATGTTGCCATGTTATTTAATACCATGCCTGAAGCCTGGGAAGTCCAGATAGATGTTATGAAAGAACAAATTGGTGATCCCGATGATAATAAGTTTATGGAAAGTATTTCACCACTATTTCATGTTAAAAACATTAAAGCTCCGCTGTTAATTCTACACGGCAAAAGAGATCCCAGGGTTGTATTTAAACATGCTACAAAACTTAAAAGTAAAATGAAGAAGTATAACAAACCTTATGAATGGTTATCGAAGCCAAAAGAAGGTCACGGTTTTCAGAAAGAAGAAAATAAAATTGAAGCATATAAATTAATTACCAAGTTTCTTGATAAGCATATTGGCGATTCGTAAATTATAATTAAACATATTTAATCGGGTAAGAAAATTATTTCTTACCCGCTATTTCACATATCAACAAAACCGTCCTTGTTGACCTCAACTATTTACCTTAAATAGCTCTGTATAAAAATACTTGCAGCAGAATGGATCCAGTCATTGCATGTTCCATTTTCATTACACCCCTGCATAATTTTCCTGTCTCGTTAATCTCAATCGAATCAGACTTGAGAGTCTCTTACAAAAAGAAGTAGATATTCCAGGACTGAAAGCAGATCATTCTGACTTAACCTCCGCCCATCATAGCCAGGTTATTTTTTTGGGAGAAGCACTTCATGGATTTATTGCTAATGACTCCAAGGGTAAAACCCCGTCATACTGATGCGATGCATTACTGCTAAAAAACTACATGAAGAGTGGTGCAACGTTCACGGAAACAGGGGATACGGTAATGTTCTGGTTTTGAAGAATCTAAAGCCCCCCACTAAATCACATAAATTAAAAAAAATTTCAACTAAAGGTTTACCTTCATGCCTTCGTGCCTTCATGCCTTCGTGCCTTCATGCCTTCATGCCTTCATGCCTTCATGGTGAATATCTTTTGATTTTAATTAATTACACTGTGTAGTTACTAATAATTTAACTCATATCTTTATGAAACATTTTTCACACAAAAAAAAGCCCAGCTAAAAATAGCCGGGCTTCTAAGAAAACTTAGTCTGCTAAAGCAGAGCTGAAATCCTCGTATTACTTTATTTTATTTTAACTAACCTAGAACTCCATGTTTAGAGAAAGATGGAACTCACGACCTACAGGGCTGTAGTATTCGCGAGGATAGTGTGGCCATCCAAATTCAGTTGTATCAGAGTTCGGACCTGTATCAGCTATATTATTAATTCCACCACGAACCGTGAACTGGTCATTGATCTCATATTTGGCTGAAAGATTAACAATAGTATACGACTTAATCTCAAGTGGACCATAACTGGTATCACCTTCAAAAAGATCATAGTTAATACCACGCATAGAGCCAATGTGCTGGATAAACAATGTTGTTGATAAAGCATCATCTACTTTCCAGGTTGTTGCCAGGTTCGCTCTAAAAGTTGGAACATTAGTAGATGCAATCTGATCGGAAGGTGCAGAAGTCGGGAGAGACTGAGTTTCATAAATCTGCAAAAAAGTCGAAGAAAAATTAAAGGCTAACTCGCCAGCAGCATCAAGATCCACGGTATATCCCATAGCAAGGTCGATCCCCTGAGTCTTCAGCTTGGAAAGGTTTTGAGGTCTCTCATCCACACTCTCGATTAAACCATTAGCATCACGAGTAATCAGGTGACCATAAGTATCATAATTATTGGCTATATTCTGAGCACCGATGGTATTAACAATATCTTCTACTTTGACAGACCAGAAATCCATCGAGTAGTTAAAGTCACTCTTATCCCAGACAAAACCAATACTGTAATTTGATCCAGTCTCAGGCTCTAGATCCGGGTTCGCACCACTGAATACATCCACGTACCATTCACCTATACAGGCATCCATTTCATCAGAAACACCTGGATCACCTACACCAACTGTTCCACCATTGTCTTCACAACCTTTTGGATCGATGATTTGCTGGAATGCAGTTACATCACCACCATATACACGCATCATATCCGGTGCACGGAAAGTTCCCGAAAAATTAGCTCTAATCAGTAAATTATCATCCGGACGGTGTTCTAAACCTAACTGAGGTGAAATATTATCTCCTGCATCGCTGTAATCATCCCAGCGTAAAGCAGGTTTAACGGTAAATTGATCTGAAACAGGAATCAGGGCTTCAACATAAACTGATG
>JAAEMR010000224.1 GCA_024225395.1 Gammaproteobacteria bacterium | reverse complement strand
TGATAATTTCCATGCTTGATGACAGCTACTACAGTTTCGCGGATAACGGACTCATAAGCAGAATGTATGACGAAATAGACTGAAACAAAGCAAATTACAATCATTAAACGCAAGCCATTTGCCAGCACCGGAGAATGGTTTTATTTGTCTCGAAGGGAGGTGTTTTTAATGGAATTAGAGCTTTTTTGGGGAACAATCACGTTAGTTGGCATATTTCTAAGCCTAAAATTTATAATCTTTTTACCTAACAAAAGTCGATATCACATCTTCTGAAGCGACACTTCGATCACAAATAAAGAGCCGATATTCATGGCCACTGGTTGATGATTGCGTTTCCGAATCAGAACTGCCAGTAATATGGCCGTGATTCAAGGATCAAGGCAGGTATCGTGCATTGGGGTAAACGGTTGAGCTCACGGGATTTTACGAAGCGCAGCGTAGTAAAATTCCGGTGCAGTGACTTGTTAGCTGTTTTTACAAATAACACTATGATGTACAACTTTGACTATTAGAATAATAAGTTCTGCATCCTGAGTTTCATAAACAATGCGGAATTAACTGGGATCACTCTGACCCCAGTTTTTATCATCTATTATTCCTATGGATATGTTGTTGTTAAAGTTTCACTCTGTATTCTTCGATCTTCTTCTCATCAATCTCGATGCCAAGTCCAGGACCAGTTGGGACTTTCATCTTTGCCCCCCAAGTCATTGGGTTTTTGGCAACATCGTCTTTTAAAACATTTACGACTTCTAAAGCGCCTTCAAAGCCTGATACTGCGGCGTAACAGTGTAGGTTTGCCGCAACACTAAGAGACATGTCTGTTCCTGAGCTCAGGTAACTGGGTACACCAACACCTTGACAAAAATCAACGATCTGCTTCGTTCTATACATACCGCCATTTTTCATAAGCTTCAACACCATTGCCGTTGCCGCGTCAGTTCTCAGAATGTTAAAAGTATCTTGAAGTATCTGCAACGATTCATCTGCACATATGGGAATACTGGTATGTTCTGCTAAGAATGCAGCACCTTTAATGTCGTATTGATCAATAGGCTGCTCCATATGCTGCATACCTACTTCTTTAACGGCATCCAAAAATCGTAGTGCTTCATCCATCTGATATGCCGTATTTGCGTCACCTTTGAGTATGATATCTGGTCCAACAGCCTTTCTAACAGCGATAGCACGCTCTGCATCTTCTTTCCAGTTAATGCCCATCTTTAGCTTAATGTAAGTATGCCCTTTTGCGACATATTTTTTTGCG
>JAAEMR010000223.1 GCA_024225395.1 Gammaproteobacteria bacterium | reverse complement strand
TTTGATGAGTAAAGCTATCCAGGATCGTACAAGTGAACTATCTGCCAGAGAAAATGAACTGCAGGCAGTTATTGAAAATATACCCAATATGGTTTTTGTAAAAGATGTTGAGAATTTAATTTTTCGACGTATCAACCGTGCCGGAGAAAAGCTATTGGGAATTCCCAGGGATCAAATTCTGGGTAAGACGGATTATGAGCTGTTCGATCAAAAGCAGGCAGAGCTGTTTATTCGTTCTGATCAAAAAGCCCTGGAATCGAATTTTCCAATTGAAATTCAGAAAGAATATATTAAAACAGATGCAGGGATGCGCATTTTGTATACCCGCAAAGCTGTGATCCAAGATGAAAACGGGAACCCAGAATATATATTAGGTGTCTCGGAAGATATCACTGAACGTATACAGACAGAAGCTCTGCTTATGCAGTCCTCTAAAATGGCCAGTCTGGGTGAAATGGCAACAGGGGTTGCCCATGAATTAAACCAGCCGCTCAATATTATCAGGATGGCATCCGCAAATGTAATGCGCAGAATCAATAAGTCCTCACTTGATGAGGAATATCTATGCAATAAACTGGAACGTATAGAAGAACAGACTCAGCGTGCTGCCTCAATCATTGATCATATGCGAATGTTTGGCCGTCAGCCGAAGCATATCAAAACCAGACTTGATCCCGGGGAAATCGTACATTCAGTGTTAGACCTGATAGGTGAACAACTGCATCTCGCCAATATTGAGATCAAACTGGAGCTAGCGGAATCCTCTCCGTTAATTGAGGGTGAACAAATTCAAATTGAACAGGTACTGCTCAATCTACTGACTAATGCCAGGGATGTACTTAAATCCAGGCAAGTCGGAGAGGATAAACGAATATTGATTAAGGTTGATGCCAAAGATGCCGGGCAAGTCAGTATTATCGTAGAGGATACGGGAGGTGGTATTAATGAAAATATAATAGAGCGGATCTTCGAACCATTCTTCACTACTAAGGAGGTTGGTCAGGGTACCGGCCTGGGGCTTTCCATAAGCTATGGTATTATTCGTGAAATGGGG
>JAAEMR010000222.1 GCA_024225395.1 Gammaproteobacteria bacterium | reverse complement strand
TGCCATTCATCGGCATGTCGTAAAAATTCTTCGGCATCTTTTGCGCATGAGCAGCAGAAGGCCACAGTAAAGGAACAGAAGAAGCCGCAGCACCGGCACCCATCAATTTAATGAAATCACGACGATCAATTTGTTTCATAGATACTCCAAAATGGGGAGGGTAGTTTTTGTATGGGGCATTTATTATTTATGGGTTAAGATGCCGCGCCAGCTTAGTTATTATATTTTTGTTTTTATCTAGCGATGAATTGTAAATCATTTTTTGTTTTTATATTAGTGTTGTTTTGGGCTACGACTGCATCTGCCGATGTTGTTAGACCCGCATTAATTGAAATTAGCGTCTATACCACAGGAGTGGTTCGCATTGAGCTTAGAGCCAGTGTTGAAGCGTTAATGACAGGTATCAATGGACAATATACCAATACAAAACAGGCCCCCAATGCCGAGGAGTATGATTTTTACCGGATCCTGCAAGCTGATGAATTACACAAAGAGTTTGAACCCTTTAGACAAACCTTAGTTGAAGGTATTGATATTAAGCTGGATGGTGAGTCTATACCTTTAATCATACAATCAATAGATATTCCAGAACCCGGTTATACCAAAGTACCTCGAATCAGTACGATCACCTTAACCGGGCAGGTTGATCGTGATCGAAAACAGCTGACCTGGTATTACCCGCAACGTTTTGGAGATCATGCCACCCGGGTTCGACAGGTAGATGAAGCCAATGAAAAATGGCACTGGTCAAGTCATCAGTGGATGAAAGATGATGTTTACACGCAGCCTTATTCACTGGACGAAATATTTTCCCGGCAATCTTTTTTCAGTGTTTTGAAAACTTATGTGGTTGCCGGGTTTCAGCATATTTTGCCATTAGGGCTCGATCATATATTGTTTGTGATAGGTATCTTTCTATTGAGTACCAGCATGAAGCCATTACTGTGGCAAGTTACGATGTTTACGTTGGCGCACTCAATTACCTTAAGCCTGTCGATGCTGGAGATATTCAGTCTGCCCTCAAGAGTGGTTGAACCACTCATCGCTCTGTCGATTGCATATGTTGCGATTGAAAACATTTTCAGTCCTAAACTTCATCGTAGTCGTTTATGGATTGTATTTGGATTTGGTTTGTTACATGGTCTGGGATTTGCATCGATATTATCTGAGTTTGGAATGCCTTCAGATGACTTTGCGCTGGCACTGATCAGTTTTAATATTGGTATTGAGTTTGGTCAATTAGTGATAATTTGTTTAGCATATTTTGGACTGTCAATCTGGTTTAAAAACCAGCAGATGTACCGCCATGTCGTGGTGATTCCACTGTCGGTCATGATCTCGATAACGGGTTTGTACTGGTTCTGGGAAAGACTTGAAATATTAAGTTAACAATCGTAAGTCAAAATTATTTTGCACCACGGGTGATGTTTAATTTATTTTTATATCGAATACAAAGATAAGATATCTTCCTCTGTTCTATCGCTTTAATACCGCCAGCCAACGCCAGAAATTAAGTAAACTTGCTAATGAACCCGCCACGTAAGTCCAGGCTGCTGCTTTGAGAATTTTCCTGGCAGCTGGTAGTTGCTGTGGATTCAAATAACCGGTTTTGAGCAAGGGCAGAGCTTTGTTAAAACTGGCATCAATTTCTACCGGCAATGTGATAATTTGTACGATTAATGCAAAACCCATGATTAGAAATGCACCGGTTATATTTAAAATGGCAACTGAAGGTGCTTTTGTAATGATGACCAGAAATGGCGCACTAAACAGTAGAAACGATCCGAGGCGTGCTGCCCACACAGACAGGTGAGCTAATCGACTGCGTAACATGAAAAGAGGTTCTCTGCCGGCATGTTGCAGGGCGTGTCCGCATTCATGAGTGGCCACTGTAATAGCAGTCAGGGTTTTTCCGTCGAACTTATCTTTTGTCAGTCGAACACAATTTGCTTCGGGGTCGTAGTGATCTCCAGTTTCTGTTATTTCAACTTTTATATGCTGCAGGTCAAACCTGTCCAGTAAGTGCCGGGCAAGTTCACCACCGGTACCGGTAAAATTATCCTCATCACGCCGGTTGTATTGTTGCAGCACTTTTTTTACCCAGTACTGAGGGAAAAAAATGAACAGTAATATTACTGAGAGAATTATCAGGTAGTGCATAAAATTCGGGTTTCAGAAATGCTGGTATAGGTTATAAGCTTACACTATTAAAATTTTATTTTTTAATTTTGAATCTCTTTTAAGCTAGACTCAAAGAAATATAATAAATAAAAACTGGAGAACTCCATAGGGATTTTAAGGAGTGGGAGGAGTCTTTTTTTCTGGCTAGTGTTCTAATGCCGGCTTGATGATGTCAAAAATAGCTGGACGGTGCTGTTTGATTTCGTCGACGGTCAAACCTTCCAGCGAAAATGGAAATTTGATCCATTGCTCGGTTGTGTGAATGTAATAATCCGGTTCACGATCGGTTTCATTGCGGCTGGGTTTATACCAGGGAACGGCTATTCTGATATCTTCTGGCGTGTTTTTACGACATTGTAATTTTAACTCATTGATTAATGCTTCAATGGTCCGTCCCGTATCATAAACATCATCGACGATGAGCAAGGGATCATCGCGGTTTATATTTTTTACCAGATAACTGAGACCATGAATTTTAACCTGGCGGGACTGGTTCTCGATACCGCTGTAGGATGAAGTGCGAATGGCAATATGATCTGACCGTGTTTTACCGTAATGATCGAGAAATTCCTGTACGGCAATACCGATAGGCGTTCCACCACGCCACAGTGCAATGATGACTTTGGGGCGAAAGCCACTTTTTAAGATATTAGCGGCCAGTTTGAATGCATCGTTATGCAGATCTTCTGATGATAGATATATTTTCTCGGCCATAATTTAAAATTAATGGAATCCTTGGTGAAAAAGAGCTGGGATTATATACTCGTCACTGTATCAGGTAGCGACTTTATTTTTCAATAACATGCAAAAAAAATTTATAACTTCAGAACAATTATTGCTCGATTCATACCGACTGTCGATGCTGATATTCGAAAGTGGTTTTTGTCCTGATTATATTGTTGGGATATGGCGTGGAGGAAGCCCGGTGGGTATAGCCGTGCAGGATTGCCTGGATTACCTGGGCATTAAAACGGATCATATCTCCATACGGACTTCGTACCGGGGATTGGAGTCATATCATCAAATGATAGAAAACTCGGGTTCTATTCGAGTTCATGGTTCTCAATACCTGGTTGAAAATATGACTGCTGAAGATTCGTTATTAATTATTGATGATGTATATAGTTCGGGTCTTAATGTGAAAGCGGTAATCGACAGACTGGAGAAAAAGTGCCGTCGAAATATGCCACGGGATGTACGTATAGCCGTGCCCTGGATCAAACCTGCAAAAAATAAAACGAACAGGATTCCTGATTTTTACCTGTATGAAACGGATGACTGGCTAGTTTTGCCGTATGAACTTAATGGTTTGACCGATCAGGAAATTGCCGATAATAAACCTGCTGTAAAACAGTTGGCTGATCAATTGTAGCGTGCGTTGACCCGCATCATAGAACATAACTAAACGGTGCGCATGGCGCATCCTACGGAGAAAGTGTGAAGTTTAACGTTGAACAATTCCGTGCCTGGGAGCATAAAAAAGTAACCCTGTTAGGCATGTCCGGAGTCGGTAAATCCTACCTGTCTACCATGTTGCGAGATGGCTCTAACTGGTTCCATTATTCGGGTGATTATCGTATTGGTACAAGATACCTGGATGAACAAATTTTGGATATGATCAAGCAACAGGCAATGAAAGTACCTTTTCTGAAAGACCTGTTACGTAATGACTGGATTTATATTCGTAATAATATCAAGGTGCATGATCTTGGGCCGGTATTGAGTTATGTCGGCAAGCTGGGAAATCCTGAAATGGGTGGTGTCGAACTGGCTGATTTTATTAAACGTCAGGCGCATTATCGGGACGCTGAAATTGCGACCATGAAAGATGTACCCGATTTTATCGATAAAGCGCAAAATATTTATGGTTACCCGAATTTTGTTAATGATGTAGGCGGTAGCCTGTGTGAACTGGATGAACCGGGTGTGATTGAGTCACTGGCTGAAAATACCCTGATTCTTTACATTAAAGTGACTAATGAACAAGAAGAGAATAAACTCATTCAACGTGCGGTCAGTGCTCCAAAACCTTTATATTACCGGTCTGAATTCCTGACCGAACATCTTGCTCTGTATCTTGCTGAAAACGGGCTGGATTTTGCTGCAGAAATGAATCCGGATGACTTTGCCCGCTGGATATTTCCGCGTTTATTCCATTCACGAATTCCGCGCTATGAAGAAATTGCCAAACAGGGCTATACCGTAACTTCCGAGGAAGTTTCAGAGGTTAAAAATGAGCAGGATTTTCTCGCTTTATTAGAAATGGCCATTGAGAGATCTCATGGAGACTCTAAATAAGTTATGATTGTTTTATACTGGTTAGAAAAAAACCTGTTTGCTCCGAAGCCCGTAGCAACAGGTAAACTATTACAACTCACTTCAAAACAGACAGGGATTTTTCTTCCTCAGCCTAAATTCAAAAAACTCACCTGGAGGCTCCATAAGCATGCCAATAGTTGCTCACAATGATTTGCCTGCCTTCGAAAAGCTGAGAAAAGAGGGCATTCTCATCCTTGATGAAAATCGAGCGATGAATCAACATATTCGAGAATTACATATCGGACTGTTGAATATGATGCCGGACGCTGCTTTGAAAGCGACGGAGATGCAGTTTTTCAGGCTGATCGGTGACAGTAATCCTATTGCACAATTCTTTGTGCACCCGTTTACGCTAGATACCTTGCCACGAGGTGAAAGCGCTCAGGCACATATTGATCAGTATTATGAGTCCTTTGATCAGATTCGAGAAAAGGGCCTGGATGCACTGATTATCACCGGGGCTAATGTCAAAGGACCTGATCTATCTAATCAACTTTTCTGGGAGCCATTGATTGAAGTGGCTGACTGGGCTTATAAAAATGTAACTTCTACTCTCTGTTCCTGCCTCGCAACCCATGCGCTGATGGAATTTCGCTATGGTCAAAAAAGACATCCACAGGAAGCAAAAAAATGGGGTGTTTTTCGTCACCAGGTGAGTCAACATAAACACCCGCTCACGGTCGATATTAATAGTCATTTTGATGTGCCGCATTCGCGCTGGAATGCGGTTTATCCGGAACAGTTTAAAGAAGCAGGCTTACCTGTTCTGGTAACCGAAGAAGATGATAGTTGTGTGCATTTAGCAACCAGTGAAGATGGAATTCGCACGGTGTTTTTTCAGGGTCACCCTGAGTACGATACGATTTCTCTGTTAAAAGAATTTAAACGTGAAGTGAATCTTTTTATTGCCGGAGAGCTGGAATCGTTCCCGCCTTTTCCAGAGAATTATTTCGGCCGGTTTGAACAGGCGATCATGAATGAATATCGCTATTACTTATTACAGGCGATGGAATCTGGGCTGGATTTACCTGAATTTCCTGAACACAAGGTAGTTCCTCACTTGAGTAATAGCTGGTGCGATACAGCCGATGCAGTGGTCGGCAACTGGATTGGCTTAATGTATCAAATAACTCATATAGAAAGAGATAAACCGTTTATGGATAATATTGATATCAATAATCCATTGGGGCTGGAATAAAAGTCATAAAATGTTCACCACGAAGGCACGAAGAAAATCTAACAAAAAAGTTAATCAGTTCAATCTGATAAACAAATGAATATTAGAAAATATGTATTTCCATTTAGTGACCTTCCTTCCTGAGCTTCGTGTCTCGACAATTGCTCCATCCATTGTTCTACCAACGGGCCTCCAGCCCCGGTGCGTGGTGAAAATCTTTTAAGTGACTGAATAAGCTTACATTTTAACCAATGCGGTTAGTTTCTTCACCATATCATCCGAGTCCCATTCTATTCCGCCGTAAAGCGTAAAAATAATATTTCCTTTTTTATCCAGGATAAAATTTGCAGGGGCGGCGAATACTTTCCATTGACTTAATATGGCTCCATCACTGTCCAGTAAAACAGGAAAGTCTACTGGAACTTCATCGATAAATTTTTGTACATCCGGTTTGGCTTCTGCCATATTTACAGTCAAAATCTTAAAAGATTTTCCATCCATTTTTTTGATCAGTTTATTCATGGTGGGCATTTCCTTGCGACAGGGCGTGCAATAAGTTGCCCAGAATTGCAGCAATACAATATTACCCCGGTAATCTGATAGCGAGTGTTTTTTTCCCTGCATGTCGGTTAGGTTAAACTCGGGTGACTTAAGGTTACCCTTGTACAATTTAAGCTTTCCACTCGCACTGCTTGCCTGGGTAGAAAACAGTGCAAAGTAAAAACCCAGAATTAATATATTGAAAATTTTCATTGTTTAAAGGTTTCCAGTTTTTTTATATTGGTATCAATAAGCTGATCGAGGTTACTTGTCATCTCGTCTTCTTCTGGTGTTTTCTCAGTACGTAAATAGAAAAAACCTCGTACTCCCTTGATAAGACCGGACTTAACAACGCTGCCTGATTTAGACAGGGTATTGACCAGGTGGGGTAATCCCCATCTATTAGGTGTTCTTTCACCTTCCAGTATTAGAACAGGGTGAGTAGATTGCCCCGCTTCAGAAATATAAACAGGTTCTGCTCCGGGTTCCGGTGTTTTACTATTGATGCGAGGCGTTATTAATAATGCGCCCTTTAAACGGGTACCGGCATTTTTAACTTTATCATCTGATAATCCTTTAAGCACGGGCACCGCTGCTCGAGCACCTCCAATCAGGTACACCTGTTCGGATTTGGTGGTTTGTAAAATCTGAACAATTACCTTGCTGATTTCCTGTGTGGGTACACGAGCAATGTTAGATGGCGTAGGTGATAAAAAATGTGCACTCAGCATATCAGGAAAATAAAACTGATAACCCTTGTTTAGCAACTTTCGGGCAGTGATAACTTCTGCTGTTTCATCGCCCTGATTACAGGCAAACCAGATAATTGCCCTGGTTGAACCTTCTCCAATGGTTAGGATATCAATTTCAATATCTTCGTTTATTTCGAGAGAGTAACTATTGTCAGCCCTTACCTGAATAAATGATAAGCAGGTAACCAGTAACAATAGTTTTATTATCCAGTTTAATTTGAATGGATAAGCATGCATGTGTGGATAGAGTTATTGATTTAGATTAACAAATGTTAGCACAGATATTAGGAAATGCTAATGTGGTTTCAGAATTGTTTGATTTGAATCATGCAATTGATTCTGCCCAGGAGCATAACGGAATGACGGTTTAGGTTAAAGTTTTATTGATTCTGTCTAACAATGTTATGAAGCAAAACAGAACAGTGAAATAAACAAAAAGCACCGTCATTCCTGCATGCTTTTAGCAGGAACTACTCGTTGCCGTCGATGGGCTCACAGCATAAGGACATCCAGTAAACAATTGCGGTTCTAACTTGTATTTGTGTTTACGGGGCTTCGTAGCAAATACTGTTCCTGCCCTTCCATGGGCTCACAGCATAAGGACATCCATGTCCAAAAAAAAGACGGGCTAAAGAGCCCGTCAAATCACCAAGAGGATAAAACTAAATCAGGTCGCTCCAAAAGGAGGAGGAACGGAGCGACCTGAGTTAGTTCCCTGAAGAAATTGGTTCTTCAGGAAACCAG
>JAAEMR010000221.1 GCA_024225395.1 Gammaproteobacteria bacterium | reverse complement strand
TATGTATTAAGAGGGAGATCAGTTACTAAAAATATGGGATCCCTTCTTGGACGAGGTTAGAACCTGTTTGATGAATGCAGCGTAGATTAAATTACTGTCATTAGAGATATCAGACTCGAACCAGCGACCTCTTGAATCCCATTCAGGAAAAGGGTAATTTTAGCATTAATCATAACTGTAATGTTTAGCATCTGTTATGTCGCTATCACATAACCTGGCAATAGCTTAAGATTTTATTCCTTTCCTGCCTATTCCTGTGGAGTTCTGCTGATTACGGTGGAGTTGACTACAATTTGACTACACCTCACAGAGAGCCATATATGATTTTGTTGATTTAGTCCGTGTTTGAAAGATCGTTGAATATCACGATTTTCTAATTGAAAACCATATTTTCTAAATTTTTAAAACTAACATACTCTAACAATAACCAAAATAGTTTTTAGCAAGCGAAATAACCACTTTTGCTAAGAAAACAGGGACACTATCATGTTTCTATGTGTTTGTTGCTATCGCATAACCATACTCTTGCCCATGCCTGATGTATCTTTTGACATTACAAGCAATAGCAGAAAATATTAATTGCAATCGAGTTCGCGCTTCATTGCGATGCCGTGATTTTCTAACACCATGAGCGCGAACTAGCTCGCTAACCAGTGCCTCAGCACCGGCACGAATAGAACACTTTTTTCGATATTCCGGATCTCCCATGTATTTATGGTGTCGAGCAGCACCCACATAAGATCTTTCATCAAGGGTTAGAGTCGCCACCGTTACACCAATTTTCACCGGACATCTCTCTTTCAACCCACAGGTAGAACAAACGGCTACAACAAAATGAACTAATATATTTCCTGTCTTAGGATTGCGAGACTGGTCTGTAGGTACTTGATTTGCCGGACAAGAAATCACTGTCAACTCTTTGTTGTTTTCTTCTATCTCAACTTTAAAATCGGCAACATCCAAAGGACGATCGTCTGCATTATACATCTCAAAAGATTGGGAACGACCGGAACTTGGACCTTCAAGTAGTATTTCGTTGACCTGAGAATCCAGAATGGTCTGTCCATTGGCAAAGCCGGCATCGACATATTGCTCATCAGGTTTCATATCCGATGTTTTTAGGCGTTCCTGCATATTCGGTAACTCATTGACATCTGCAGTTGTTGACGGCGTCGCCTCTACATCAGTAATAAATTGTGTTTTGTTGGTCTCTTCACAGCTTTCAGATGCAAAACCTTTATGACCGCAAACCTTTTGTTTTCCCTTTTTGACATAACGAGCATCAGTGTTGTGAGGAGTAGATATTATCTCGTCTCCTTTTGGTTTCTCACGTATGACAATCTCCATCTTTTCGCCATCAGCACCTTCTGCTATTTCACATTGCTGATCAAATATTGTTACTAATGTTTTGAAGCTTTCATAATGCTTGACCTGGTTATGATTGATAAAAGTTTTATATAATGAATACATATCCTTTGCCATGACCTGTATTTGGCGTTGAGCTTTTTCTCGATACTTTTCTGTTAAATCAAAATCATTTGCAAGATAGTCTCTGGAAAGCTCCTTAACAATACCCTCACATAATCCAGGTTTATGCTTACGCAGGTTTTGAAGAAAAACGCGTACTGTCTCCTTAAATAATCCGTAGCGAGATAATGTTTGAAGCCATCCATGTATAAAGAATGAATCTGTTCGTTGCTTCTTTAATGATGTACCGCATGCATTAGCAAACTTTAGTGTAAGCTCCTGAAATAGAATCTTTGCCTTCTCGTCTTTGTCCAAACGGCAATAAAACTTAAACAACGTAGTATGATCTATAAGTGCATCTTGTGCTTTATCCAAAGGAGTGTTGGTGGCGATTAACCAGTCGATACGACGCAAAAATTGATATTCGGCTTCTCTCCATGTGAGTTGTTCAATACTCATAAAGATAAGTATTGAGATGGCTGTCTTTACTGATTTATTCGGCCTGCGTACTTTTTCCGTGCCATAGAGATCTCTGAATTTGTCTT
>JAAEMR010000220.1 GCA_024225395.1 Gammaproteobacteria bacterium | reverse complement strand
GATAAAACCGGAGAGTTGAGCGTAAAAGTTTACCCCAACCCGGCAAGCAGCTTTCTCACCATTGAGGTGTCTGATGCCCCGGCAGGCGATATTTTATGCTCATTGTTCAATGCCTACGGGGATCTTGTTGCCAAGCAAAACATTCCCTTAGGTACCACACAATTAAATGTTTCAGGGTTTCCAAAGGGATTATACACAGTAGTGATTACAGCGGATCATGGGGTTAAAACTGTTATAAAATTAATGATCGATCCCTTATAGATAAAGTGGTTAAGCAACTTAAAGTATGATTTTTCAAATGAGGATGTAGCTTAGCCTGAATAATTCATGCGCTTAGTTTGATGTAGCTGTGAGGTGTCAAAACTTGTAGATAGATAGGACAGCTGTCTAATCAGGTAGTTTCATTTAATATCGACTATTTGGGGGGGGGCTCAAAAAGTTATTTCCGGGTTTTGCTTGGTGAGAAATCCATCAGAAATTAACAGAACGTAATTAATTATTACAACTTCTGCATTTTGAATATTCAAGTTGCACCAAGATCATATGGG
>JAAEMR010000219.1 GCA_024225395.1 Gammaproteobacteria bacterium | reverse complement strand
CCGTTGAACCAGTTGCCTGATAACCGCTAAACAAGATATCAGTACGAGAATCTTCAATTAATGCTTTCAGGTAATGAACTATTCGTCCTCCGGTACACATGCCACTGGCAGCAATGACAATTGTTGGCCTTGCCGTTTTCTTTAAATACTCAACCACATCAGCATGCGTTTTCGAATCATCGATAACCATCATCTGATCGAAATTTAATGGATGTCTTCCTGCAGTTATTTTTCTCTTTGCTTCTTTATCCCACAAATCAGATAGCTCTCTATACACTGTGGTTAAGCGGCTAGCCATTGGCGAGTCCACAACTATTTCAATATCATCCCAGTTTCCGCCATATTGATTAATAATCTGCTCAAACTCATAAAGAATCGATTGAGTTCGACCCAGGCTGAATGCAGGTATTAATACAACCCCCCTATTTTCCAGACAATGTTCTACGATATTTTTCAACTGCTGTTTTCGTGCTCGCCGACCATCGTGTAAGCGGTCACCATAAGTACTTTCAATAATCAGGGTGTCGCAAGCATAGGGTGACTTCGGTGCAGCCAATAATGCCGAGTAAGGAGCCCCAAGATCACCCGAAAATACAACACGATGTTTTTTCTCCATTGGTGCAGATTTTAATACATCAAATTCCAGGTAAGCAGACCCAAGGATATGACCGGCCTGTTTGAATTTTACTCTAAGATTTTTATCAATATTCACCCATTGCCTGTAAGCAACCGGCCTGATCAATTCAGTGATTTTTTGGAGTAATTTTGTTATTAACCGTTTATCTCGAGTCAGCCCAAGTTTAATGGCATCCTTCAGCATAATGGGGATCATCATGGCAGTCGCTTCGGAACAGTAAATAGGTTTACTGAAACCAGCCATGATTAGATAAGGAATACGCCCAATATGATCGATATGAGCATGAGTCACACATAAAGCCGATACACTGGATAGATCAAAATCAATCAGTAAATTATCGGCTGAAGCTGAAAGCTGCCCGTGACTTGAATGATCATCACCCTGAAACAGCCCACAATCAACCAACACGCTTTTACGTTTCTCACCGCTCTTCCAGTGGATCAATTCATGACACGACCCCGTTACTCCATGTAAGCCGCCATGATGAATAACCTCAGGCTTCCATTTTTGTAAAATAGCCATCTTTCAATTCCTTTTGTAAAAATATAAAAAACGATCATAGCCCTGAAAGAAACCAATGAAAACTTTTAATAGCAATATTAACCAGCAGAAAATGAATTGAAACATTCAAAGCAAATTATTTCATCCAGATAACATCCAACTCGCAACCTGCCACCCGCTCCCTGCTCCGAGTTCCCTGCTCCTAGTTCCTCGCTACCTGCTCCGAGTTCCCTGCTCCCTGTCACCCGCTCCCTGCTCCTAGTTCCCTGCTCCCACTCGCTCCTTATCACTCGCTACTTACATTTAACTTGCTCTTGTATGTATTTATAAACTTGCTCAATACTCTGCTCCAGATCAGAACCCGTATTAGTAACCAGTTCAGCATGTTCAGGGGCTTCGTAAGGCGAATCAATACCCGTAAAAAAAGGAATCTCACCTGCCCTGGCTTTTTTGTATAGACCTTTAACGTCTCTGCTCTCACAAATATCAAGACTGCAATCACAAAATATCTCATGGAAATCTTTACCCGCTATTTTACGGGCATTTTGACGATCTATTCTGAAGGGTGAAATAAAAGCGGTAAGAACAATGACACCAGCCTGAACAAACAGGTTGCTCATCTGACTGATACGACGAATATTTTCTTTACGGTCACTATCAGAAAAACCCAGGTCTGCACACAAGCCATGCCGAACATTATCACCATCAAGAACATAGGTATTGTACCCTTTCTGAAATAAACTCTCTTCAACCGCATGTGCAAGAGTTGACTTTCCAGAACCAGAAAACCCGGTAAACCAGAACAACCCTCCTTTATGTTTATTTTTTTGTTGACGACGTTCGCGAGTCACTGTGGCATTGTGCCAGACTACATTTGAGCTTTTCTTATTCATAAATTTAGGTGATATTTTTGCTGGAGAATGCATTCTAGCAACTCATATAAATGAATACAGTCATATATCATATTTTTTCATTAGAACCGTGACTCAT
>JAAEMR010000218.1 GCA_024225395.1 Gammaproteobacteria bacterium | reverse complement strand
GTACCCAAGAGAAAGTACAGACAAAAGAAACAGCCTCTCACGCCACAGAAGCGCGCTATCGGCCAGAACGATATCTATGAGTAAACCTAAGGATATCAATCTTTTAACAGCCTTTTGAAAGTGATCTTTCGGATCAGCGCCGCCTGGTGACAGCTTCGCATCGACGAAAATTCCACCGATAAAGGCAGCCGAAAGCTGAAAACAAGGCCTGCCTTTCTTTTTTCAGTTGTATCCTGCCACTGCGCCCTCTTTTACGGAAGATGACGACAGCAGCGCAGTCACATCAATATCCGCTGCTCTCTTTCCTGCCGCGCCGGGACAGGATAACAGCTAAGGACAGCGAGTCTTTATCAGACCGCTTTGAATCATAATAAGTTTCCATGAAGCTGTTGAATTCGTTAATTCACCGACGGCTTCCATGATTCAGTCGACACCGTAAAGCATGCAATATGATGAAAAATAACTTTTTATCACAGGATAAAACAGTCGATAATGATGCTTATATTCGACACCCATGATATGCTGAAGAATTACAGACCGAAACATTCTCATGGGGCTGACGATTCCGAAAAACTTAAATATTTTCAACAGATAAGTGTCGATAATCGTCTGATATTCTGCTGATACATGCAATGTATGAAGGACGGCGGGCAAAACAGTATAAAAATCGGTTATCATTTTGAATCTCCTCCTTATAATGTCTGAAGCGGTGAAATGATAACATGATTACGATCACATATTTTTCAATCTCAGATGACTGGCAGCAGTGCAGTGCATGAAAAGTTGTGATTCCGCTCTGAGCCATACAGATTGCGGATTTAAAGATTATCGATAAAAATATCGTTCAAATGTGATATCCTTTTAATTCTTTTAAATCAATTGGTTAGCAAATAATCTTAAAAATGTGTTAATATTAAAGGGCAAAAATGACAATTTATAGGTTTCAGAATCATTCGGAATATCATTCTGAGTTTTTTCGATTATCGAAATTACGGGTTCTAAAATTTTTTCAAATACATTTTTATCACTAATATTATCAGCCATGACGTCTCCTCCATATCTGTTCATTAAGTTGACGCCACGTTTATAGAATTATAAAAAAAAATATGTCAATAATTTCTGGTTGTTATATAAATTAGTATGAAATTATAAAAACCGTAATGCAATTTTCGTGCCGAACGGTATTGGTAAGTTTCAGGCTCTCCTCTTCGACTATAGGCATAGCAGGTTCTAAAATTTTTTCAAAAACCGT
>JAAEMR010000217.1 GCA_024225395.1 Gammaproteobacteria bacterium | reverse complement strand
TTCATCGAAATACCTGTGATCAACATGGCCAGTTCTCCATAGTTAATGGTATGACTTTAGCCTCATGAATTATAATGCGGAAGTTCAAAAGTGCCTCGCTTAAAGCGTTTGTAGAAAAGCACAAAACCACCACTTTCCCATCGAAGCAGTTTTATACGATTACGGGTTTTATTGATGAAGATATAGATATCTCCACCCATGACGTTCTGCTCAAGATCCCCGCTTAGCAATCCACACAAACCATCGAAACTCTTTCGCATATCAGTAGGTTCACGCTAAAGAAAATACCGGGCAGATGTTATCGAAAACATCTGCCTGTAAACTTGATCAGTTCACGCAACGTTATGCCAGATGTCTGACCCGAAACCGGCAGTTCAACTCCGTTTGGATATTTCAAACAGATATTTTATGAGGGTACTTGATCCAAGTGGATAAAATCCTTCGCTTGTTGATATTCCTGGCGAAATTTGTAAAGACAGTATTTGAATGTACGTAGCCTGATTAATTCATGCGTTTAGTTTGATGCAGCTGTGAGGTGTCAAAACCTGTAGATAGAGTTA
>JAAEMR010000216.1 GCA_024225395.1 Gammaproteobacteria bacterium | reverse complement strand
AGAGTTGAGTTTTCCTATTCCGGAAATGATATTTCTTCCGATGGTGGGTTGTTGTTGCTCAGGGAGTTGGAAAAACAAACAGGAATAATTTCCGGCATGAGCAAATGTATAACTGATTATCGTGACCAACGATATATCAACCATAGTCCTGAGCAATTATTGTCCTAGCGTATCTATCAAATAGCAGTTGGATATGAGGACGCCAAAGATTGTGATGAACTTCGAGGTAACAGGATATTTAAAATACGTTCGGGCAAGTTACCCCAAAGCGGAGGTGACCTTGTTTCTCAGCCTACGATGAGCCGTTTTGAAAATTCAGTAAGCAGAAGTGAACTTTATCGTATTGCTAAGCATATTGCATCTTGTTTTATTAACTCATATGAACCAGAAGTAATTATTATAGACTGTCATGACACGAACATCAATGTACATGGCAATCAATTACAGATAGAATACAATCATTATTATGGAGAATATTGTTTTATGCCCTTGCATATTTACGAAGGTTTGTCCGGCGAGTTAATAACAACAATATTGAAGCCCTGAAGAAGGTCAAAATCTACCGATCTCTTCGCTATTCT
>JAAEMR010000215.1 GCA_024225395.1 Gammaproteobacteria bacterium | reverse complement strand
TCTACAATTTCACCGATAACACCGGCGCCAACAGTACGTCCACCTTCTCTGATTGCAAACCGAAGCTCTTTTTCCATAGCGATCGGGTTAATCAGTTCGACGTTTATACTTGCATTATCACCAGGCATGATCATTTCAACACCTTCATCAAGGGTCAGAACGCCTGTAATATCAGTTGTTCTAAAAAAGAACTGGGGTCGGTATCCGCTAAAGAACGGAGTATGACGTCCACCTTCTTCTTTACTCAATGCATACATTTCCGCTTTGAACTTGGTATGAGGATTGATTGATCCAGGTTTAGATACAACCTGGCCTCTTTCAACCTGCTCACGTTTTGTTCCACGAAGCAGAAGACCAACATTGTCGCCAGCCTGACCTTCATCAAGAAGTTTTCTGAACATCTCAACACCCGTACAAACTGTTTTCTGAGTTTCTCGGATACCAACGATTTCAACTTCTTCACCAGTCTTAACAATACCACGTTCGATTCTTCCAGTAACAACCGTACCACGACCAGAAATAGAGAATACGTCCTCGATGGGCATCAGGAATGGTTTTGCTGTATCTCTTTCAGGTTCTTCAACATAAGAATCAAGTACGTCGAGAAGTTCGAAAATTGGCTTGGCTGGATCTTCATCAACACTGTCACACTCAAGTGCTTTTAAAGCTGAACCACGAATGATTGGTGTAGTGTCTCCAGGGAACTCATATGTATCGAGCAATTCCTGAAGTTCCATTTCTACCAACTCAATGAGTTCTTCATCATCAACCATGTCGCATTTGTTCAAAAACACAACGATTGAAGGAACACCAACCTGACGAGCAAGAAGAATATGTTCTCTTGTCTGAGGCATTGGACCATCATCAGCACTTACAACCAGAACTGCGCCGTCCATCTGGGCAGCACCAGTGATCATGTTTTTAATATAGTCAGCATGGCCCGGGCAATCCACATGGGCATAATGACGAGCTTCTGTCTCATACTCTACATGAGCGGTTGCAATAGTAATACCACGTTCTCTTTCTTCAGGTGCTTTATCAATCTCATCAAAAGGGACATACGTTCCATTCCCTTTCAATCCTGCAAGCTTTGTGATCGCTGCTGTAAGCGTAGTCTTTCCATGATCAATATGACCGATTGTGCCTATGTTCACATGCGGCTTTGTCCGCTCAAACTTTTCCTTAGCCATTCTTCTTTACTCCTCTAAATTAATTCCATTTGTGGAATGTTATCAGGAAATTTAAAATATTATTTACCACCTGAAATGTGCAAAAGCTTTGTTGGCTTCTGCCATTTTGTGTGTATCTTCTTTTTTCTTCATTGCTCCACCGCGCTGGTTGTATGCATCCATCAATTCAGATGCCAGCTTGTTGGCATATCCTTTTTCAGAACGGCCACGACTGAAGTTAATCAACCATCTAAAAGCCAAAGCAGTCTGACGACTGGGCTTAATATCTGTTGGTACCTGGTAAGTAGAACCACCGATTCTTCGGGACTTTACTTCAACGGCAGGTCGGATATTGTCAATTACTTTTTTGAATATTACCAGAGCCGGTTCATCAATCTTTTTTTCTGCCATGGTCAACGCATTTCTAACGACCTTACGGGCGGCGTTCTTTTTTCCGTCTTTCATAACGCAGTTAACAAATTTAGCAATCAGCCGTTCTTCCGGTGTTGCTTCTTTTGTTACATTATCAAGCGAGATTTCTTGTGCTGTCATGTTTATATCCACCATAACTTAAATTATAATAAAACCCTTATTACTTGGGTCGTTTTGCTCCGTATTTTGATCGACCTTGTCGTCTGTCATCAACACCAAGGGTATCTAATGCACCCCTGACAATGTGATAGCGAACACCAGGTAAATCTTTTACCCTGCCACCTCGAACAAGCACAACAGAGTGCTCTTGAAGGTTATGGCCCATTCCGCCGATATATGCAGCAACTTCCATTCCAGTGGTTAAACGAACCCTGGCCACTTTTCTCAAAGCAGAGTTTGGTTTCTTTGGAGTTGATGTGTACACTCTGGTGCAAACACCACGTTTTTGAGGACCACCCTTAAGCGCAGGTGTGGAAACCTTCTTTTCTGCTTTTTTTCTACCTTTTCGAACCAACTGATTTATGGTCGGCATAACTTTCCAACGCTCCTTATCAAATTTAAACCATTGTCATACACGACAAAATATTTAATTTTACGTTCATCTATATAAATTGTCAAGTTCTTTTATTTTTAATTATACTTCCTCAACCTCACCAAAACCGACATCTACACTAGAGTATCCAGGAAAACCCGTACCAGCCGGAATAATACGACCCATGACGACATTTTCCTTCAACCCTTTAAGGCTGTCATATTTGCCTTCGATGGCAGCAAGCGTCAACACCTTGGTTGTTTCCTGAAAAGATGCTGCAGACAAGAATGAATCTGTAGACAGCGATGCCTTGGTAATACCCAGAATCAATGGCTCACCCTTTGCAGGTTCTCCACCGTTCATGGCAACTTCACGGTTGGTTTCTTCAAATCTAACTCTATCAACCTGTTCATCTGGGATAAAATCAGTATCGCCGGTTGAGATTACTTTAACTCGTCTCATCATCTGACGAATCACAACTTCGATATGTTTATCGTTGATCCGTACACCCTGTAGACGGTAAACTTCTTGTACCTCATCAACCAGATATTTTGCCAGCGCCACCTCACCCTTGATATTCATAATATCCTGCGGGTTGGCTGATCCAGCTATCAACGGATCTCCAGCGGTCACATAATCACCATCATAAACAGTAACATGCTGACCTTTTGGAATGGCATAATCTTTCTTTTCTCCAACCTCAGCCGGCGTCACTGTGACTTTCTGTCTTCCTTTAGTCCCTTTAGACACCAGAACGTACCCGTCAATTTCAGTCAGAACGGTTGGATCTTTTGGTTTTCGAACCTCAAAAAGCTCTGCAACCCTTGGCAGACCACCGGTGATATCTTTTGTTTTAGTGGTCGCTCGTGGTAGTTTTGCAACAACATCGCCCGCCATCACCTGCTCATCTTCTTCAACAGTCAAAATTGCATTCACTGGTAGATAGTATCTGGCTGCGGCCTTGGAATTGGGCAGTTTCACCCCTTTTCCTTCTTTATCTTTCAGTGTAATTCGCGGTCGAATATCAGTGTCTTTGCCTTCAGTAATGGTACGAGACACTTTACCGGTGACCTGGTCAATCTGTTCTTGAACTGTATTGCCGACTTCAATATCAGCAAAACGAACACGGCCAGGAACTTCTGTGATAATTGGTGTGGTAAATGGATCCCAGACCGCAATGACATCACCAGGTTCAATAGTCTGTCCAGCCTTAATAAGGAGTGTTGCACCGTAAATAACAGTCTCCTTGGCTCTTTCACGACCATCTTCGCCCACAATGGTAACCCCACCACCTTTTCTGTTCATGACAATGGTTTCATTGTCCGCAGAAACAACGGTCTGGATATCTTCATTATATTTTAAGATTCCGCCAACGCGTGCCTTGATCTCAGCAACTTCAACTTTTCGAGATGCTGTACCACCAATATGGAAGGTTCTCATGGTCAGCTGAGTACCCGGCTCTCCAATGGACTGTGCGGCGACAATACCAATGGCCTGTCCAATTTCAACAGTAACACCGTGGGCCAAATCTCGCCCATAGCATCGAGAGCAGACGCCGTTTCTTGAATTACAAGTTAAAACCGAACGAATTTTAACTTTCTGAACACCGGCACTTTCAATTTTTTTAACATGACTTTCATCAAGTTCCGTGTCGATACCCACAATAAAAGCATCTGTATAAGGATCGCGGATATCTTCCTGTGTTACCCTGCCAAGGATTCTTTCACCCAGGGTCTGGATGATTTCCCCCCCTTCATAGAGGGCCTCAACTTCAATACCATTGATGGTTCGGCAATCAGGTTCAATAATGGTACAATCCTGGCCAACATCAGCAAGTCGTCTTGTAAGATAACCCGAGTTGGCTGTTTTCAAGGCCGTATCTGCCAGACCTTTACGCGCACCATGTGTTGAAATAAAATACTGAAGAACGGTCAGGCCTTCACGGAAGCAAGCCGTGATTGGATTTTCAATAATCTCGCCTGATGGTTTGGCCATCAAACCACGCATACCGGCCAACTGACGCATCTGGTCTTTACTACCACGCGCACCAGAATCGGCCATAACATAAACCGCATTCAACACTTCAGGTGCGTTTTCATCGACTTCTTTACCTTTGGTGGGGTCTTTCATGACTTCCATCATGGCATTGGCAATATCATCTGTGGACTGAGCCCAGATATCAACGACCTTATTGTATTTTTCCCCCTGGGTAATCAGACCTTCTGAATATTGCACCTTTATATCTTCGATACTTTTTTCTGAAGCCTTGATGATGTCCCATTTTTCATCCGGGATAATCATATCATCTACACAGATGGACAAACCACCCAGTGTTGAATATTTATAACCAATATCTTTAAGTCTGTCAGACAGAATAACCGTTTCTTTCAAACCAATATTTCGATAGGCATAATCAATGAGTTTAACAATGGAAGATTTATCCATTAATTTATTGACCAGGTTAAACGGCAGAGTGGTTTCTCGTTTGTCTATTTTGAAAATAGTATAATGATCACCCACTTTTCTGACGTCAGTAAACTGATCTTTTTTCAGACCATACAATTGTTCAGTGACAATTTCAGATACCTGGAAAAAGTTTTTAAACTCTTTACGGGTTAAGAGCCCTGTTTTACCTTTGGTCTTTTTAATTTCATCATCGGAATATTTATTTAAGGTCCGGGTCCAGTTTTTACCCGCCTTTAATTCAGAAAGTGCAATTTCACACTCTTCAAGTGTCTCAGTTCGGATTCGAGTCAAAGACAGAAGAATATCACCAGGGATGGTTTCCCATAACAGAATCCGGCCCGTAGAAGTCTCGTAGCTTTCGCCATCGATTCGAACTTTGATATTGGCATGCAGAGAAAGTTCTCCAGCGTCAAAGGCATGTCTTACTTCTTCAATACTTGAAAAGTATGTGCCTTCACCTTTTTGATTCTTCACTGCACGGGTCATGTAGTAGATTCCAAGAACAATATCCTGTGTCGGCACGATAATGGGCTGGCCATTGGCAGGCGACAAAATATTGTTGGTGGACAGCATCATGATCCGGGCTTCCAACTGAGATTCCAGCGATAATGGCACATGAACCGCCATCTGATCACCGTCAAAATCCGCATTAAATGCTGGACAGACAAGTGGATGTAGCTGAATGGCTTTTCCTTCAATCAGAACAGGTTCAAACGCTTGAAAACCCAGTCTATGAAGAGTAGGCGCCCTGTTGAGCATCACTGGGTATTCTTTTACCACAGATTCTAAGGCATCCCAGACCTCGGTCTCTTCTCTTTCCACCATTTTCTTGGCAGATTTGACTGTAGAGACAAATCCCTTTTGCTCCAGATAATTATAAATAAAGGGCTTGAATAATTCCAATGCCATTTTTTTAGGAATACCACACTGGTGCAAACGGAGTTCAGAACCAACGGTAATAACGGTACGACCGGAATAATCAACACGTTTACCCAACAGGTTCTGTCTGAAACGACCTTGCTTACCTTTAAGTGTATCGCTCAAGGATTTTAAAGGACGCTTGTTGGTTCCGGTGACCACACGGCCATGTCGGCCATTATCAAAGAGAACATCAACAGCCTCTTGAAGCATTCTTTTTTCATTTCGAACTATAATATCCGGTGCATCCAGGTCAACCAGACGCTTAAGTCGGTTATTTCTATTGAGTACACGTCTATACAGATCGTTGAGATCAGAGGTTGCAAACCGGCCACCTTCCAGGGGTACCAGAGGTCTTAAATCTGGTGGTAAAATTGGACAGGCAGTCAATATCATGCGAGACGGTTCAATACCGGATGTTAAAAAAGCATCAATAACCTTGAGTCGTTTAGACATTTTCTGTTGTTTGGCCACCGACTTGGTCAACTGAATTTCTTCTTTGAGTTCATCATGAACTTCTTGAAGATCAATTTCGTTGAGCAATTTTAGAACGGCTTCAGCACCAATACCTGCTTCAAACTCATCACCGAATGCATCCTGAGCATCATAGTATTGATCATCAGAAAGCAATTGTAGTTTTTTCAATCCCGTGTCTTTCGGGTCAATGACAATATAAGAATCAAAATACAGAACTTTTTCAAGATTCTTTAAGGTCAGATCAAGAACATTCCCGATTTTGCTTGGAAGGCTCTTTAAAAACCAGATATGCGATACCGGAGAGGCTAATTCAATATGAGCCATTCGATCTCGTCTGACTTTTGACTGGATGACTTCAACACCACATTTCTCGCATACTCCACCGCGCTGTTTCATCCGTTTATATTTACCGCAATTACACTCGTAATCCTTTGTCGGTCCAAAAACCTTGGCGCAGAAAAGTCCATCACGTTCAGGCT
>JAAEMR010000214.1 GCA_024225395.1 Gammaproteobacteria bacterium | reverse complement strand
GGCAAATCCATGGTGACATAGCGTAGCTTACCTGTATCAATATATTTTTCACGAAGTCTGGAAAATGTGGTGTCATGAAATCGTTTACAGTAAGGGCATTGGTAATCGGTGAACTCGACCATTGTAACCGGTGCATCAGTATTACCCAGCGAGAATTGATCAGCCAATTTTATAGTTGCACTGGTAGGTACCTGCCTTCTGGGTTTTTTTGAGGTCTGTTGCTGTTTCTGCAGTAATACTCGAATGGAACGTAACTCGCGTAATATCGCATCGCCCTGTTGCCGGGTTAATCCCTGGACTGTTGCCGGATCTGTATTGTGTTGTTGGGATAAAGCAGGATCAATAGCGATTGCAGGTAAAACCTTCGATGTATCTGAAGTTGCCGCTAATAAAGAAGAGGGAAACAGAAAAATAACGGAAGCGAACAGCAGCAAACCTGCTATTAAGGCATAGTCTATTTCCGCTGTAAGATCCGACTTAACAGCCAAGAAGCCGGATTGAGCGGGATCTCGCGAATTTCTCAAGAACTTTCGCACACTTAAAATCTCCGATATCTATCTAATAGACATTACTCTAAAAGCAGATACTTTTTAGCTAATAATAAGATACCCATGCCATTGGGACTTTAATAAAATTTTTTTAAAAATTATTCAGCTAGCCTCCATGAAAAAACAGTCAGAATAAAACGAAAATAATTTATTTCGAAATAGTGTTTATCAGTAAAATAATGCTCCTAATACAGCCAGGATGCAAACACTAAGACATATCCTCCAGGGTGATAAAGTTAAGTCAGTACCCAAAAAATGAAAATCGTATGACCAGAGTCAAATTTTCAAACTTCACTTCAATAGATTAATGTGTTTTATTCATACGACGACGTGTAATCACCAGACCAGTCAGGCCTATTCCAAATAGAAAAATTATAGATGGTTCTGGCACTGGTATGATATCCAGGTTGCCGGAAAAATAAATATTACTTCCATTACCATTATTACTATCAGGGTCTGTTTGTGTCAGGTAAAAATCGGATGTAGGCATAGCTTCAGAAAGCGAAAGACTGATAATTGCTATATAATCCAGTGCCAGTTCAAAATCCCAGCCCATGGCCATGGATACATCATCATCTTGCGGACTTAAGTAATTGAGGTCCCATAAATCACTTAATAAAAAATCTGAATAAACATAACCAGTCCAGGGCTCATCAATTTCCCAGCTTTGAACACCTTCAGGATTATTCTGAGGAATTCCAGTCGCTAACCCTGTTTCATTAAAGCCAGTATTAGGGTTAGGATTAAGTTTATCAATTTCATGATCAAAAAAAGCATACACACTGCGTTCGAGTGTCGAACTACCTTCAATGGTGATCACAAGTTCACCCAGACCAGTATCAAAATCGAACAAGCTATCGTCCACACCAACCGGTAATGGGTTAACTATGGTATAACTATCCACCACATCAGTAACGTTTTCATCAATATTTAAACTAAAACCGTATAAATCAATCACTGCTGCCTGTACTGAAAAACTCGACAAACCCAACAGAGCTGCAGCAACCCATAATGAAAATCGTTTGGTATTCACGTCATACTCCTGGAAATCACGTTGTACGATAAAAAGTTAATAGCTATTTCATGCAATTTACAGACCGATACTCAATAAAAATCCTAAGCCCTTGTTTACACAGGCTTTAGCTATATAAGCAGTTTCTAATTTACAGGAATGTGTAAATTTTATTGACAGGTGAATGTAAAATTTCCTGACAGCAAAAAGATTTTCACCACGAACCAGGGCAGGATGCCCGTGGTTCGTGGTGAAAGGTTTTATGAATTACTTAATCAGTAGAAACCAGGTTTTCAACAGTCTGCTGTAATAATTCTATAGACACATTCTCCGCTGCAATAGCTTCCCCGGACACCAGTTCAATCCGGTTAAAAAAGCCTCTTGGAAAATATTTACTCATCGCGCTGCCGTGTTTGCGACTAAAGAAACTCCCCCACAATCCTCGTAAAGCCAGCGGTACAACTGGAACAGGATTTTTTTCAAGGATTTTCATCACTCCCGATTTGAATGGATTTATGTTTCCATCATGAGTGATTTTACCTTCCGGAAAAATACACACTATTTCATCATCATCGAGGGCTGCTGATATTTTCTCAAAGGCTTCATTCATCAGCCGGGGATTTTCCCGCGCCCCGGCGATAGGAATGGCATTCGCCGTTTTGAACACAAACGATAACACCGGGATACGAAATATTTTATAATACATGACAAAACGAATCGGGCGCTTTATGCATCCGGCAAGAATAAGAGCATCAACAAAACTGACGTGGTTGCAAACCAGCACACAGGCTCCTGTATCGGGTATTGATTCAAGCTCGGTTTTCTTGACCCGGTAAATGGTGTGAATAAGTAACCACACCAGCAGTCGCATGATAAATTCTGGAATCAGGGTGAAGATCCAGATTGCCACCGCCGCATTCATCAGTGACACCACCAGCAACAATTCGGCGATATTCAAACCCGATGATAAGGCGAACAGGCTAAAAACGGTGGCTGCGACCATGAATAACGCATTCAACACATTATTTGCTGCAATAATTCTGGCTCGTTTAGTCACTTCTGAACGCTGTTGCACCAGCGCAAAAAGAGGCACGATATAAATACCCCCGAAAACGCCCAGGAAAAACAGATCCATCATGATCCGGGGATTATGACCCGCAGTAGCAAATACCCAGGGCGATATCAGCTCTTCGGTCACCATTCCATTCTGGGTAAAATATAAGTCTATTCCAAAAAGAGTTAATCCCAGAGATCCAATAGGAACCAGTCCAATTTCCACAATTCGACCGGACATTTTTTCACACAGAAATGAACCTGCTCCAATACCTATTGAAAACATCGCTAGCAATAAAACGTATACCTGTTCATTGCCGCCCAGTTCATAACGCACATAATTAGGCAACTGGGTGACATAAGTAATGCCAATAAACCAGAACCAGGAAATACCCATAATGGAATAAAAGACGCTGCGATTTACCCTGGCATGATGAAAACTCTGTAAAAACTGTTTAACCAGGTGAAAGTCTATTTTGAGTTCCGGCGCATTTGCTGTTGCCCGTGGAATTCTTAAACTGGTCTGGTAACCAATAATTGCCATCATCAGCACCGAAGCCGACAACCAGTAAGTTCCTGTATTTTCGATAGTGGTAATCAACACACCGGCAATTAAACCGATCAATATTGCAACAAAGGTTCCAAACTGAACCAGTGCATTACCACCAATGAGTTCATCACCTTTCAACACCTGAGGTAATAGACTATATTTTATGGGTCCGAATAGTGCGGACTGAGTGCCCATTAAAAACAGCAGGCCAATTAACAGGGTCATGCTGTTTAAGTAAAAAGCTAACCCTGCAAATAACATAATGATAATTTCAAGTATTTTAATGCGGGATATCAGGTAGGACTTTTCATATTTATCGGCCAGCTGACCGGCGATGGTAGAAAACAGGAAGAAAGGTAGAATAAATAAGCCGGCTGCAATATTAACCAGGTCATTACTTTCAGATTGACTGATGGACGCTGACTGAAAAGCAATAAAAACAGTCAGTCCGTTTTTATATAAATTATCGTTTAAAGCACCAAAAAACTGGGTCAGAAAAAATGGCAGGAAACGTCTCTTGCCAAGCAGGTCAATGGATTTCATATTGTTATTTTTATAGATCTATTCATTATTTTCACCACGAAGGCTCGAAGGGGAAAATGGATAGAATAGGCGGTTAGTTTAGTTGCAATAGTAAATATAAAAGTGGATGATTTTTTTAGTCTACCATAACCTGATTAAAGTTAAGACTGTAGATAAATGCAGGTTTTTTCATCAACCATACCAGCATAATAACTTCGTATTGTTCGCGCCTTCGTGGTGAAAAGATTGTTCCAGGCTAACCGTGAGACTGGCGATACTGTGTCATCATCCAGCTTATAAATGCGGACAGTGTTTGTTTTTGTTTACGATCACAATCTTTCTGCATAATTTCAAGACGGTGTTTGCTCTCCATCAGCAAGCTTTCATACTCCATCACTTTCTGTTCAGACTCCAGGTATTTTACCTGTAATTTATTAAGCTGATCAGCCATCACTCTTTCCGAAGGAAGCGAGTCCATCTGTACTTTAAACACGGCATTTTTCTGAATGCGCTCGACCCGGTTCAGCTCTCTTTCATTATTCAGTTTTACCTGCGGATAAAAATCAAGCAGTGAACTCACCGAGACATCACCTTCAAACACATCCAGATTTCCAGCTTTGATTTCTTGCTGAATTTGACGACGACCTATTCCTACCAACTTGGCAGCTGTAGATATATTTAAATGATGTTCCATAACGCTCTCCGCTGGTTACTATAGGTATTTTATAACCAATAAGGAGTAGACAATCAACCTAAACTATTACTTTAGTAATAGTTTATAAAATATTTATATAACCATTAAGTGATAATAATAATTTTTTATGCGGAACCGGTGCGATTCCAGGCAAAAGAACAATCCAGCTGGGAACGCACCTGAATAAGTCCATCCAGACCTTTATTAACCATCACTGACATGGGTGTTTGATTTGAAAAACGCTTATGCGGCTTTTTTAACCATATTGAACACATTTCAATGTTTCGGGGGTAACTGGTACGAAGCGCATCAGCGATGCCAACCAGGTGGGATAAATGCTCATTAATGATATCCGTATCAGGGAAAGCTTCATCCTGTCGATAACGTTCCAGTTTGCGGGAACGCATATCTTCTGGTAAGCCTAACAACACAATTTTCTGCCGCCCATCAGTTCCCCAGCTATCCAGCAATTCCATAATTTGATTGCTTAATGCAACTCGACGGTCAGGGCTGGTATTTGACATAAATGAACTCGAATCAAAATAAAGTGACTCAGTATACCGGGCGGTAAAAATAAATAATCAGTTTAAAAGTAAGGTTAATCATCGACAAGATTGAAGTAACCCCGTTGCAGGGCATGCTTCAGTTGTTTAAAGCTTTCTTTTACCTCCTCGTAGGCAATTCTTGATTTTCGATTTTCAATGCAAAGCTGAAGCGTTAATTTATCTTCATCAACGCGTGCAATATGTAATACATCTTTTAAATATTCAGCTCGTAAAATTGAAATGGCTTTAGCCAGATTGAAAAAGTCTGATTGCCTGATATCACCCGCTCTTTTAGTGATTTCCCTGCTATTCATCTCTGAAATCTGATGTTCTAACTGCTGCATCATCCTACGAATTTCTATTTCTCTTTCTCCAGACATCGTGACCTCTTAACTTTGCAAACTTGATAGCAATAACTTATAGACCAAATTAAGTCACTGCACACATTAAAAAACTTATTTTTGCAATGTCACTTCTACCCTGCGGTTTTTAGCCCGTGAAACATCACTTTTTCCTTTATCGATTGGCGCAGTTTCCCCCTTAAACTCTATCTGTAACTTTTTCGGATCAATATCATTCTGGATTAAATAGTCATAAACATACCAGGCACGTCTTGCTGACAGCGTTTCGTTGTAACAAACAGAACCTTTGTAGTCAGTGTGGCCCGTGATCAATATATTTTTTACGTTTTCATCCAGTTTTAAATAATCCAGCAATTTAGCTAATGCACGTTCTTCTTCATCCAGCGCTGGAAACTCTTCATCAAAATCAAACTGTACTCTGGCGGCTTTCACATCATCAAAATGATAGGGATGTAAACGACTTAAACAATGTCCAAAATCATTCTCAATCTCACGAAAATTGACCGTCGACAAAATAACTGACACCGTATTTAAACCGTCTTCATCATCAATAAAAAACAGGCTGGGCTGATAACCCTGTTGCAATTCAAAGTAAGCCTGACGAGCAGCGCTACTGATCACATTGACCAGGGGGTTGGATCCTGAAGTTTTTAATGTAGCCAGGTTGGCTTCAGTATGTATACCCTTCCAGTTGGCAGTCACGGAGCGAAATGATATATCCAGATTTTTTTTATAATAATGCTCTGAAAGCACTTTGAGTTTGAGCTGGCGACCACTTTCCTGATAAAAAACAGCTTTCCCGAAAAACGGAATAATATGCTCTATTTCACAGCGCAGTTTAGTATCCTCAGTCAACACCCATTTAGATTTCTCCATCGGAGACATATAAATTCTATCTGTTGAAGCCAGCAGGTTGACACTGAAAAGCAGCAAAAAGAGAATTACACTAAAATTGTTCATATCACGATATAAAGTTGCATAAACTGTATATCGGTCAAAACAGGTCAAACTTGAGAAATAGTTAAAGTCAGGCCTGAATAAAATTTAGAACAGCATCATGAAAAGCAACGGGTTGCTCTGCATGTAACCAGTGACCCGCACCTTCTATCGTAATAAATTGCGCTTCAGTAAAGTGTTGCTGTATTAAATCACGACTCTGTTGAGTAACATAGTCAGAAAGACTTCCACGAATAAACAGACAGGGATTACTGATTTGCCAGTCTTTTATAGCCTCAAACCCGGTAATTAAAGACATATTTTTTTTCACTGCAATCCAGTTAAGATTCCAGCCCGGCTTACCCTCATGAAAAGACAGGTTTTGCAAAATAAACAGCCGGATACGTTGATCTGGCATGGCTTTCTTCAACTGCTCATCCGCATCTTTACGATTTTTAATTTCAGCCAAATTGAGTTCAAGCACCGGGTCTATAACTTCATCATAATCATGTTGATAGGCAACCGGGGCAATATCTGCAATGATCATTTTTTTAACTCTCCCGGGATATAAATGACATAACTTCATCGCTACCTTGCCGCCCATACTGTGCCCCAGAACATGTGCGGACTGTATGTCCAGTCTATCCATCAAACCAATCACATCTTTGACCATCAGTTCATAATCGATGGCAGGATCAAACGGAGAATCACCATGGTTTCTCAGATCCAGCATTATCACATGATAATGCTGTGCAAACTGTTTGCCCAGGCTCCTCCAGTTGCGAGATGAGCCAAATAATCCATGAATGATCAACAGGGGATCCCCCTCACCCTGGCGGGTATAATTCAGTGATAGATTATTCATGTATTAGTAAGTTATAATATTTTAAATTCAAATGATGACGACTATTCATGGGTAATTTTAAGCAACAGTTTCTTCCTTTATGGAAAACCCCCTGGCTTAGGCGCTCCATCATTAGTGCTGTCACATTCATCATAATCCTGACTGCCATTCCCTTTATTCTACAGTTCAGCTTAACCCATTTACTGATTAAACAGGGGGCCAGTGAAGCCAGCATTGAGGATATAAACCTGAATGTTTTTAGCGGAACACTTGAACTCAAGCAACTCTCCATCACCACCGGTGATTACCACCCGTCTAAACTCGATTTTCTGCATACAAATATTAACATGCTTGATCTGTTGTCGAGTAAAATCGTTTTACAAAACACTCAAATCGACGGTTTAGACATAGATCTCCAGTTATTAAAGGATGGAAACTATGCCCTGAATGGTTTACCTCTTCCAGCCAGCCAGCCGGCCACAGATTCAACGCTATCCAGTGAAAACGAAACATCCACCCCGATTCATTTCGGCGTCGCTAAACTATCAATTATCAACAGCAAGATCAATTACCAGGAACCCGGTTTTTCGCACAAAAACAGGATTAGTTCATTACAGTTATCTAACCTGAAATCATGGGATAAGGCTTCCAGTGCAAAGCTCAAAGTTGATGCCATACTGAATACCGCAGCTTTCAAGCTGGATGCAGATTTAACCCTTTTTGACGCAATCCCGCAATTTAAAGGAAAAGCATCCCTGGGTTCCCTGGCCTTTTATCATTATCAAAAATTTCATGCTGCTTACATCGATATTTTAGATGGGGGTATTCAGCTTGACACCGGTTTCGATATTCTTCTGTCCGATATTATTACGGCCAAATTAGATTATGATATTCAACTTAAAAATGTAGACATCAATTATCAGGGCATAAAACCAAAATTCAAAAAACTGTCCTTTCAGGGCAAAACTGAACTGACCAATATCGACCTGGCCAATTTTCTGCAGCAGAGCCAGGAAGACCAGGGGGAAAAACTATTAAGCCTGTTTACCGGTACCCTGGAGCTGGATCAACTGCTGGTGTCTGCAGGCAATCATAAACCCGCTGAAATTAAGCAGCTGAAAATTGACGTCGGCAATCTTGACCCTCTGAGTAACCGGTTTATATTAGATGAACTGTCAATCGATGGTCTCAACACAAATATTCAACGAGCCGATAACGGTCAAATATCCGTCAACGGAATAGTCATTCCCGGGACAGGGACAGAAGCAGACTCCGAGTCAAAAGACGCTTCAACAGATCAACAGACCGCCCGGCCAGTGGCCGTTGAAATTCACAAAATCTCTTTAACCAACAGTGACATTAATTATCAGGAAACCGGTTTTCAGCAACTCAATCATATCAACACGGCGACTTTAACCAATATAAAAACCTGGGATAAATCATCAACAGCAAAACTTAGCCTGGACTCAACCATCAACCAGGCAGCTTTCAAGCTAACGGCTGGTTTAAATATTTTCAGCGATGAAAAACAGTTTAAAGGCAGCACATCACTTAGCGACCTGTCATTTACGCCTTATGCCAAATTTTACGACGAATACCTGGATAAACTACAGGGTAGCATCAGCCTGGAATCCAAATTTGAAGTCAAACTGGCTGACTCCATATCAGCAAAACTGGCAAACCATGTTGAAATAAATGACCTTGATATGGACTACCGGGAAATTTCACAATCCGTGCAGCAAATCAGCTGGACAGGAAATTCAGAACTTTCTGAAAAGGGTGAACACAGGGTAAAAGGTGACCTGACGATAAAAAACAACCTGACGACCGATAGAAAACTAAATTATCTCATTTCATCATTTGAGATATTAACCATCAACGGGCTGGAAACACATCAGGGGGCGACTCTTTTAGAAAAGTTGCAGGTAAAAAATATGCAACTGATCAGCAGTCAAAAGGACAAACAGCTGGTGAGTGTTGACGCAATAAGTTATGAAGACATTGCATTCCAGGCCAGTTCATCGGACCTAAAAATCAAACAGATTGAAATCGATAACCCGCAAATAAGTGTATCCATCAAAAACCAGGGAGAGCAAAAACAAAAAATAATTCCTCAACTGGCACTTTTGTTACAGACCCTGGAGCGCATAAATCCCCCTTCTCCAGAGCAGGCAGAGCAGGCAGAGCAGGCAGAGCAGGATAAAAAATCAATAGCGCAACAAGCTGCAAAACCTCTCAACCTTGAAATAGCCAGTTTAAAGCTGGTAAAGCCGGGATCTTTATACTTTTTTGATTCAAGTGTTACCCCTGGTTTTATCACCACGATTCATTTAAACCGGCTGGGTATAGATAATATTTCTTCACAAAATAATGCGCATTTTGATATTGCATTAAAACAGGGAGACTATGCCACTATCGACATTATCGGGGATGGCCTGGTACTTGACCCTACAAAATATGTAGAGTTGACGGCTAAAATAAAACAACTCGACCTGCCTCCGGTAACGCCTTACTCCAATGATGTCATGGGTTATGGAATGAGAAGTGGCGTTGTTGATTCGACTATTCAGGTTAAAATTGAAAATCGTGAAATCGATTCCGAGGTTAATTTAAAACTGGATTCCATTGAAGTGGTGGAAACCAGCAAGGACACTGCCGAACAGCTTTCCAGTGCATCGGGTATGTCCATCGACCTGGCGCTGTCAGCATTAAAAGACAACGATAATATAATAAACTTAAAATTACCCGTGAAAGGCAATCTTGATAAACCCGATTTTGACTTGAAACATATAATCAACATGGCCATGGGTAAAGCCATGGCATCAGCAACAATTTCTTACCTTAAATACGCGCTACAACCTTTTGGCTCACTGGTCACGATATTTTCGATGGCAAAAAAAGCAGCTAATCATATCACTCTGCCTCCCGTATTATTTGAGCCTAACACCCTGACGATTAAAAAAGGACAGCAGGAGTTGCTGGATAAAGTGATTAGCGTATTAAAACAACGCCCCGGTCTTAAAATCAAAGCCTGTGGTGTCAGTGCTGAGGATGACCAGGTATTAATAAAAAGCAGTCTGCTAAAAGCTGAAACCGAGCGGCTTGCTGCATTGATGAAAGAAAAAGAGAAACAGCAAAAAGCGGCGAACAAAGCAACAGACAGTAAACAACAACCCGGTGAAACCGAAACCATAGCAATAGATAAAATTGAAATCGACCCTAAACTCATACATCAGAAAATGCATGACCTGGCCGATAATCGATCGGCTAAAATCAAGGCCGTATTTCTACAGCAGGGTGGACTGGAATCGAGCCGGATTCTGAATTGCCTGAGTACCACAAAACTGGAGGAAAAGTCGAAACCTTCTGTTGAGTTGATGCTTTAGGCTGAAGGGCATATAGCAGCTGAGAACAAAAGGATAAAGTCGAGACGGAAAAATCCAGTAACCCTCAAATTTAATATACCCTGCTTGTAACTCCTGTTACTTCCTAACTAAAGAATATGGCTAGGATGCAGTGTTATACCTTTCTTCGACGTCCAGCAAAACCTAAACCTAACAGCCCAATTGAAAACAGGGCGATGACTGAAGGTTCAGGCACAGATGCTTCGGTTAATGTAATATTGTCGACCAGGAGTTTACTATTACCCTCATCATCATCAGGATCGTTGACAACTCCGAAGGTTAACCATGCTGACCCAACTCCAGAGAATAGGTACTCTTCTCGTTCCCAGCCGGTTGCTTTATAGTCACCGAACGTGTGTATATCAGCTAATCTATCAATAGAAGTTGTGTTCAAGATAAAAGGGTCTGAACTGACAGAATAAAAGGCGTAATCATTAGCATACTGGATCTCATCTTCTGCAATAAAATTCCAATCAAATCCTAAAACCATACCATCGGTGTAATCAAACAGCTGTGAAATTGTGGAAGTCGCTTCCAACAGTGCAAAATAATCTCCTTCTGTCTCCTCGTATGTGGTTCTAACACCGCCGTTTAATACGGATACGGGAATGAAGTCCTTCAATGGGATGCCCTCGTAAGCACCGACCACACTGGCAGTACCAGTACCAGTACCACTGCTATCCCAACCTAATAGAGTTCCATGCTCAAACCCTGGGTTTTCAATAGGTGCAGCACTAGCACCTGCAACATATATAATACAAAATACTGCAACAACATATATACGAAACTTCATGACGATCAATCCTAAAAAAACTTTATAGTAATGGTAAATAAAGCAAAATACAGGCCAGCATTACTTATCCATGTAAAAACAATACCCAGAAACAGCAGGTGACAATTACCAACCTATAATTGTAAAATTATTTTACAATGCCAATACAGTATTTGTAAAAAATTTTGACACACTAGGTCTCTACCTGGTAACTAAATTAGTAACTACCAGCATTTAGCAGTCGTACCTGATTTTACCCCGGTGCTGTCGTAAGTGATTGTCAGGCAATCTGTATCTTTGGCCTGACCACCAACCGCTGTGGCTGTCACCAGGTAACAAGTCGCTAAAGAACCTCCAGCACAGGCCGCAGCCGCTAAACTATAATATCCATCTTTGCTGTTTGTAGTACCGAGATTAAGCCCTGCAGCACCTGCTATTTCACTGGTATAAGTGTTATTTTGAGCCATAAAACGTTCCTGGCGTGCACTGATTTTAAGCAGCATACTTTTTGCATCGGTGCGATGCGCTCTGAGCTGGTTATTTAGATAGGACGGTAAAGCAATACCAAATAATACGCCGACTATACCCACGACTATCATTAACTCTATCAATGTAAAACCACGCGACTTCGTCATCTTCTATGTCTCCATAAGATATCCCGACTAAGGGCTAGCCGGGATTATTTATTATAAGTATAACTGCTCTGCTAATTTACCGGGGCACTATGTCTATCCAGGTACGTCGTCCGGCCTCATAATTCGGCCCAGAAGTCACACCACCTTCGCTAACGCCCCCGGTTATAGTAACAGGGGCTTCTTCGGTACGGGTAAATTCAGGTGGAATATCTCCATCCATATCTACGTATTCAGGATTATTATGAGTCACAAGATCGAATATAAATTTCAAATCTTCATACTCTTCCATACAACCGCCTCTACCTCCGATATCTTTGCAACCTTCCAGTTTTTCAAGCGCAGAGGCAAGCGCATCAATATCATTAAATCCTTCTTTTTTCAGCACCTTATCGATTTCAGCCTGATTCAGACCCAGTGCTTCAATGCGGTAAGCTTCTTCATAAGTTGGATCTCCATAACAGGGCTTATCCTTGTTACCAGTGACAAACTTATAAATATTTCCAAAATGCCAGAATATGGTACTCTCGTAGATGAACTCTGAGTTATTACTGGCAATAATGCCTCCATAGGCTTCATAGTCTGGCGACCCTGTTTCAATAATACCATCATTATCCAGATCTTCTGTCAGGTTTATCTGGGTGCCATCAGATAATATAACAAAGGGTTTCAGGTCTGTCGGATTTTGCACAGTCACTCTGTCCAGAGCTCTGGTACCTTTAATAAAATGGTCGCGTTCAATCAAATGAATAATTAACGAGCCATTACGCCACCTGCCATTAGTCAGGTTTGAAGATTTATTAACACAACCAGTCTGGGTTGGATGCAGCCCGCCATTAATAATCGCTATACTGTCAAAAGTACTGCGCAATGTTCCATCGGCCTTTAAATCATCAATTGTAAAAATTAATGAATCACCGTCATCATCGACCAGCGGGCCAACACTATCCCATCCGGCAAGCTTTTCCTGGATCATCTTCTGATAGCTAACCACACTAATTTTTTTGTCTCCGATAGTCAGCTCACTACCCGGTGACAGATCAGCATTTGCGATGACTATAATAAACTCCTTAGACGTCGATAAACCAATTTTATCTAACTCATTCAGTTTGCTTCCTTCCATATCGAAGTAATCTACGAAAGTGACATCGTAATTATCATCATATTCATGGATGTGACCATTCGTTTTATCTCCGAGCGTGGTGTCAGTATCAACGTCCATGTGCCCTCCGGTTAGCCCCCCTGCACAAACTCCTATACATATATTTGGAACTATGGGTGGGTTAAGGTAATTCATAAACAGGGTATCAACCCCCTGGGAAATTCGAGCCATTGTAACCTCTGACATATTTCCCGCCTGGCGTTTCCAGCCCATGGGTATATCACCCCTGTCATCGAGATCACCATCATTGTTTTGATCAACCCTGTCCGTAGCCTTCAAAACACCGTCTCTATTCAAATCAAAAATTGTGTCGTCTTCGGCTCCGCCTTCATCAAACGTGACTTCAAGCAGCCAGTTTAAGTAGCCATCTGGATTGGTGATGGTTGTTTTTAGTCGACCGGCTCGAATTTGCGGTGGTGTTAACAACCTTTCTCCATTAAATAACTCAACCTTCCACCCATTTTGCTTAGTCCAGTCAATGGCTGTAGTGGTTGTAAAGGTTCGAATTGTTTCCGTTTGACCTCCACCTGCATATTCTGCATCAGCAGACAGGATATTCGTCAAATGATTAGCGGTACCGGGATTATTACCTTTATCCCAGATGCCATAAAGGGCTTGTGTACTGGTATCTCTAATATCGGCAGTGGTATACAGGCGACCCGTTCCGAACAACACCAGGTTACCATATTGAGGATGCCTGGTGATATCGGGAGCGGTTGTAATGGCCTGGCTACTGGAACCCGCATATAATTTATAATCCAGTTTCCACGATCCTGACGCATCACTAGTTAAGTCGAATTTCCACATATTGCCATCAATGTCACCTGCGTAGGCAATATCGACCATGCCATCATTATCGGTATCGACCAGAGCTGGAGCAGCTAGACCATTTGGTGAACCGGAAGAACCACTAGCCGTAGAAATCTCGGTCACTAAACCTGTTTTAAGTTCTACCAGCAAAAGTTTGGCGATTCCATTGACACTGCTCACACCATTGCCATTAACCGCGTACCATTTTCCATCATTCATTTTGCCCAGGGTCGATCTACCAAAGATGTAGCCAATATCATCATCAGTATCTGCACTTACTTCCCATAAGACTTTTTCATCATCACCCATCGATGCACTCTGTGCACTAAGGTCAGGATTAGTCACATCAAGAGCAAATAGCCCCTTACCACCACCACCCAGGCTACCAACCAGTAAGGTGTGCCAGGCATTATCAAAATAACCATCCTGAATGGTTATTCCGCCATCAACAAAATAAGTATGTATATAGGGTCTGGCTCCAAGTTTAGGCAAATCACTGATTAGCATGGAAGGAACATAAGCCCATACCTCTTCTCCGTTAGAAGCATCGAAAGCATGTAACATTCCATCGTTAGCACCGACATAAACACGTGCAGCACGAGCAGCATTTTTATTAACAAAATCGACATAACCTGAGTCAACTATTCCATCATCGGGTTTTCCGACATATTCAGGGTTAGAGTGAATAATATCACCCAGCATACCGAAACGTATTCTATAGGCTCCAGACGGCGCTTCATTACTGCTGTCACCACGTATGAAATCAAGCATATCACTGCTTGCTGCACGAGAATTAAAAGCGTTTAAATCAAGAGCCTTTTTTTGAGCGTCATTTAAACTCGACCAGGTAAAGGCAATTTGCCCGCTTCCATTTTTAGTAATAATTTTTCTACCGGTATTCCAGTAGCTTGCATCAGCAGATTCTTTTTCAGAAAAAGTCACATATGCTGACCAGTTAGTTGCTAATGCACCCTGTGCAGGAGATAAACCAGTTGAATCGATACTGCTCGATAAACCACCACTACTGGAAACTGTATATTCAACAAGGTCACCCTGCCAGGCACCATTTTCATACCAGCCCCTATACCCTTTGGCACCATTACTAATATCCGAAGTACTCAGTTCCATCGCACCTATTGTGCCCAATGGCTGGAAATCAGGAGTAAATGCAGCAGCTGCATAAACCTGATTAATTAGTAATGCACAAATTACTATATTTAGTTTTAGAAAGGGAAGTTTCATATTCATAATAATATTCTCCATACAATAGGGAAACTATGGCGCATCCACAGAGACATAAATGCTCTGAACCAGGCGCACTGCATTTTTAGCTGCTTCACTGCGTGTAGTGATGCGAAATGTATGTACTGCACCACCGATAACACGGCCATCTGCAGATACTTTTATTGATTCACCCGGTAAAACTTTAGGACCCAGGTATTCAGTTACATAAACGTCATTAGGGTTATCACCCGATTGTTTTGATGTTAAACCCTGTTCATCCCAGTTGGTGTCATGGACATTGATACCATCGCTCACGACATAATAACTATCGCCTGCAGAACCAAAATTATAAGCAGAAGGGTCGGCAATAATTGCATCTATATCCAGTTCACCCACTCTCAAAGATTCATTAGCACTATTCATCGCAATACCCCCCTGCTGCATGCTATTCGCCGTTTTCAGCTCTAATACCGTGACGTTCATTGAACTGATTCCTATCATCGATAGTATTAACAACATGACCATGGCGACTACAAGTGATACGCCTTTTTGTGAATGGAGGTTTTTCGATGCTATCTTTCGGGTGTTCATCTCTATTCTCTTCATGTTAATTCCTCAGAGCCACAACACTTGAATATAACTGGCGATGAAAACTGTCATTGGGGGTATACGTCTGATTACCCATGCGATAAGTTCTGTTATCGTTGAAGCCTGTTTCGGAACATTCACTGCGCAATAGCAACCAGAACTGAGCAGTTACAACCTCATCCCAGTCCACAACCGCATCAGCATTTACATATCGTCCGCCCTCACCAAATTGAACCTGAAAATTTTCCACTCCGGGAAGTAACTCTTCAGTTTCCGGGGTGCCATTACTATCCAGTTTTACGCGGAACAGCGAAGGCACGGCTGCGCCATTACAGCTACGACCCGAATTTCCCACAAAATAGGCATAGGCCATCAATTCATGCACGCTTTGTGGTTGATCTGATACTGTGTTATCTACCAGAGCCTCGTCCTGTCCCAGAAAAATTTTCCCCTGAAAAACAGAACTTCGCAGGTATAATTGATTGGCTCCAAGGACACCACTAGTCCAGGGTGATGCATAACGTACGGTCAGAATATCTCCACGTAAGTAGTCACTATCATCAACACAGGCATACCCGGCATTAGTGCCATCGATACCAAAAACACCTCGTGAAACCATGCGTCCCCAGGAAGTATCATTTCCGGAACAGGTTGCCGCAGGATTTTCTTTTCCAGCACTACCGTAAATAGAATCAATTTCTGAATTACCACCCAGGTAACCGGCTCGCTTTAGATCCCTGCTCAACATATTGACTGTGACCCGTCCATTTTCCTGCAATCGTGAAAAATGATCAGCCGCAGTGAAAGACTTTTTCCCGCTTAGCACGACTTCTATCAAAGCGCCTATCAGGAACAATCCAATGACCATGGCAACCATCAGCTCTACAATGCTGAATCCACGTTGGTTAAGGTATTTGCGGTTTATACTCATAGTATCTATATACGCTCTATATCTTAAAGACTTACACTTACATTAAACCGGTAACATTCAAGGTCATCAGACGTTTGTACCGGACAATTAGTGCCAGAACTTCCACTACGGTCATCATCCCAACGAACCGTGACTTCAAATGTATTGGTACCGTTTACTCTGATGATTTCTCCAGCAGGAGAAGGTAAGGCATTATTCATAATCACCCACCAGTTACCAATATCGTAGGCGGCAAGATCTGCAGAACTACAGGCATTTCGAGCACAGTCAGGATAATCTACAGGAGCTGACGAATGTACATAATCATCTGCGATCACAGCCGTAGGATTGGCAAGCATACGCTCGGAAATATCTTCGGCAACGATCCATGCCATACTGGAAGAATATGAACTACTCAGGTTTTTCAATGCAGTCACCTGCATAGCCGCGACACCCAGGATACTGACGGCTAATATCAGTACGGTGACCAGCACTTCAATCATCGTATCACCACGATGCTTACCCGGGGTTTTCATATCCCCCGGTAGTCCTGTATTTATTTTTTCTATAAACATGTGAGTTGTCCGGTATCAGGTCCATTCATAACGCTGCCACGACCTGTAATTGTAATTAAAATACCTTTTGCACTTTTTGCGTAACCCCTGTCATCACACATCATCAGAACCTGTACTCCGGTTATAGTGGTGATGCCTGACGGGTTATAGGTTATAAAGTCAGCTATTCCACCAGTAGAATTAAAAGTGATACGAGTATCAAGCTCCGCATGATTCAAAATGACAGTATCATCATTATCAACAGCTCCATCACCGTTTAGATCCGCAAATACTATCCAGCCATCCTTCCAGCTACCACCCGCTGCACAACCAGAGCCATCACCATTTCTCTTACAAATAGTTGCCGGAGCTATCCTTGCCGTTGATTCGGCCTTGGCAAGTTGAAGTGCGCCAATAAATTCATTGGCAGCGGCAGAAATTCTGTTATTGGATATCATCGTAGTAAAACTGGGCGCAGCAAACATCATAGTGACTGCGAGTATAGTGATAGCAATCATGAGTTCTACTATGGTGAACCCTTTGCTGTAAATATCCACTTCCTGCTACCTCAGTTTATTGACTTAATTGTATTATAAGAAAAGCCGGGGGCATTTCATTTGGCTTCCGATAGAAAGCTAGAATCCTGAGATGAAAGG
>JAAEMR010000213.1 GCA_024225395.1 Gammaproteobacteria bacterium | reverse complement strand
TTTCCAGAAACATAAATTTAGAAATAAATAGCATCAATTCCCCCTCTTTTCTAAGCCATAAAAAGTGGCTTTGACTTCTTGTTTCCAGAAATCAGCAATATTGACAGCCTGTTCTATTTTTCGACAAAAAAACTGCAATTCAGGTTATTTAGTCATCGAAAATAACTCATCTTCAGTACCTGAAAAGATACGAGGTTTTCTTTCTAATTTATGGATGTCTTGTTAATTGTCTTTTACATGGTGAATATCGTGCGCCCAACCGCGCAGAGTTTCGCGCTTTACAATAATATGCTCATCCGTCTCAAGCTTTTCAGCAAGATGCAGCAAATTAAGATCAAAATACTTGTCTTTGATTAAGGCTTGTACCGTTTTTTTTATCGACGTTGGTGTTTTATTCGGCAGCGGCTTACCACTATTACCATGCACGGCAAACTGAATGCCGACTTGCTGATATTGCTTCACATAGCGTTCAATGGTGCGTCGAGACTTACTGAGTAATTTAGCCGCATTGGCAGTTGTTATTCTGCCTTCAACGACTTTAGCAATTATATCAATGGTGAGTTGAGCTTTAGAATCCATCACAATCATCCTCAACATGCCTCTAGTATTCAAAAAAGAACACTAACAAACATGTAAAAAAGAGACCGACAGTTTCCCTTGGTAATTAGCGATTACGACAGAATCGCCTGGTAATTAAGATACGACAAAGTTGCTTGGTGTTAACAGTATAAATTGTAGTAACTCAGACTTGATCTGACAGTTACCCGTTTTTTAGGGTGTCTGTCAGATTAGATTTGAACCAGCTTTTTTTCTGCCCAAATCGATTTACCATCCAGAAAAGTTTCTAGTGGAGTTCGTCCACAGCACATCTTGCCCTGATGAGTTCGGTCATTGTTATAGTAATCCATCCAGTCGTCCAGATCTTTTTGTAGTTCCTCCATCGTTGCATACAGTTTTTTTCTAAATGTTATCTGGTAAAATTCATTCAAAATGGATTTATGGAATCGCTCACAGATACCATTTGTTTGCGGCGACATTGCTTTAGTTTTTGTGTGGTCAATGTCATTAATCGCAAGATACAACTGGTAATCGTGATGATCAACTCGACCACAGTACTCGGAGCCTCTGTAAACCCACCTTTTTTTGCCATCCTAAATTAGAGTTTTCCTGCTCATATTTCAGTCGATTCTATACAAGACTTCCCTAAGCTAGTCTATACAACCCGATGAGATGAAGTGTCTCTTAAATCAGGATGCTCTTAGTCCAACATGGTTTGACGACGTACACTAGTTTAATAATGTCTTACCAGCTCAGTCTCAAATCCAGAGCCTCTCCCACACTAGATGAGCAAGGAGAAGTAACAACATAGTCACCGATAATTCTTATGTATTTGGCTTTTCCATTAGTCGGTAATGCCGATAAATCAAGCATGATATTGAGGCCGTAAGGCTGACCTTCCGCTACGAAAATATCCGTTACGAGTTCTTCACTGACATCACCAAAGACTCCATCATCATTGATGTCAATCCAGATTTTCCATGTCGTAGACCTTTCAGTCATGGTGGTATCCCCCTGGATATTTATGACGGTTTTGGCTGGATCTGCCAGAACAATAGGCATTTGGGTATAGTCCCACCGTGTCGGGTCATAGTTAATATCTGTGCCGCCGACCACTGCATTGGTGATATGGTTATCGACATCCAGGGACCTAATCGTACAGTATTGATCCGTTACGGAAATAAGACGCTCAAAGGTGTCCTGATCATTCGATAGATCGGTAACCGTTAAGCTAACTTGATAATCGCCAGCTGTGGCAAAGACATGCTCAGGACTCGATTCAGTTGAGGTCTGTCCATCACCAAAATCCCATAGCCACTCTGTAGCCTGACTGGTACTGCGACTATCATCGATGAATTCAGTCATAAGTTTATACTTTCTTGCCTTAAAGTGGCTGAGCACTCCCTCTTCAAAAAGTTTAATTTTAACCGTTTTGAAAGCTTCAACCACGTCTGCTTCTGGTAACCCGGCAATAGCTGCCTGTTGCTTAATACATTCAGCAGCTTCGGTAAGTGTGGACATGGCATCCCAACATGATCTAGCTGAATCAATATACACCCTGAATGCAGTTTCGATATCCCATTGTTTTGACAATAAATAAAACGGGTAGCTGATCATCCCAATCCTGAGATAGAAGTTTTCACCGGCATCATCATAATCAAGTAGACTGTCGATTGCACCGGCTTCTGTTTTGATTTGATCAAGCTTTCGAGTGAATCCCCCTGATTCTTCGCCATGTATCCAGTTATTCTCATGGTGAGTAAATTCGTACTTGACCATGACACCTGCAATATCACTAAAGGCTTCATGGATTGTTCGTGCATCAGTACTGACTTCATGATTAAAAAGGTTTAAATTGGAGATACGATTGAGTACGCCATGACCTATTTCGTGTCCTATTACATCCAGTGGGGCCATAGAATATTGAAAAGGGTATCCATCGCTGAAGTTGGCATAAGCACCATCCCAGTAAACACTCGTATCAGACTGGTTACCATAATGAACTCGCAATCGAAGTTTATCTTCAAGCGGAGGCTCACCCAGGTATTTAAGAAACGTGTCATACACAATGGTGCCATAAAACATGGCATCATTGAGTGTTGAGTATGTCCATACACCAATATCGTCAGAAATCTCACGAAAAGTGTTTACCGGGTCATCACCACATAGAAATTCATAAGGGGGAAACGCGCTTTCATTAACCCTGTTAGGCAGTCCATTTCCGGCATTAGCTTCCCATGCATCATCCCGTGTATTATTCATATCAATGACGCTGACTAAACCATTGTCAAAGATGCATGATCCACCCTGGCTACCAGTACGTTGGACAGAAATTCTGGGGCGGTCTTCGCCGTAATACCAGGATTGGCTTTCATTGCCTCCAGGGCCTGAAAGTTCTGCATTTCCGATGAAATCATGAAAGGGAATGAGGCTTCCCTGTGATGCCTGGCCAACCCTATTAGTCGGGTAAAGCAATATTGCCCTGGTATTTTCAGGGATTTTTGTACCTTCGGGAACGTTAATATTATAGACAGCATTGGAAGCTGTTTTTAACCAGGCATCTCCCGACTTGTTACCATGCTCATCCGCCCAATAAAGCCAAGCAGATTCTGCTCTGGCGGTATCGCTTTCATCAATTTCTGCGACTTCAACAATAACTTCTCCTTCCAGTCTACCTGGTGTGCTATCTCGATCACGAAAAAAGGCAAGGGATATTTTATTCAACGGAACATCAGTGACCCCATTTGAAGGTGGTGGATCTTCAACGGGTGTAGAATCAGAGCTTTCTCCACCGCAAGCCGTAAGAAGAGAGCATAGAAAGACTAAATTGACTGTCTTTAATTGAATTGAATTCAGTAATGTGAAATTCATGGAGTGTTATTAGTTCCTGTGGTATCAATAATCATCAGATTTTCATGGGCACTGCGGTTGTCCATACCCCTATCTAAACGGGTTTTCCAATGAATTTCGATCCTTTTAACGCCCGCCAACAGTGAGATGTTTGTACTTCGTCTAGTTGAGGTTGTTAAACTATTATCCATTGAACAGGCTTCTTACAGTTTTTAAGCTCCAATCCGGATTGAGTGTCAACATATTGTGTCCCATATTCTTTGCTTCTATATGGACAGTTTGCCTGGGTAATAACGGCATATGGTGTTTTTTCTGGAATTCATAACCAAATGAGCTGCATTCACTGCTTATAAGCATCAAGTCACCATGATAATCAGAAATATTATTGGCTAAATCATGAGTAAATAAAGTGGGGGCATCCATTACAGGTTTTAACATATTACTAAAGGCTTCATAACCACCTCGCTTAAATACATTTTCTGGCATTACCTGACCTTCACACTGGTAAGGTTTACCCGGCTTATTTTGATTTAGCATTTTTGTCATTACATAATCAAAACCTTCATGACCATCTTCTTTTTTAACAAAAGGATAAACCAATATGTATTTTATAAGGGTAAGTATGTCTGAGAAAGATTGTGTTTCCTGCATTGTGTCCACAAAAGCAATTGCAGATTTTTGATTTAGCATTCCAGGTTCAACAATAATTGCCTGGGAAACTTTTTCAGGGTGTTTAGATAAATATCCAACTACAAGCATGCCTCCCCAGGAATGGCCAATTAGCTTTACTTTTTCATTTTTAGAATAGTGTTTTACAACTGAATGCAAATCATCAAGGTTTTGTTCCAGAGTAAGACTGCCCTTGTCCACTCTGGGTGAAAGCCCACTCCCTCTTTGATCATAGAATATAACCTGATGATTATTTGAAAGGCTTTTTAAAGAATTAAGGTATTCAAAGTCACCACCAGGACCTCCATGCACCACAATAACTTTTGATTTTTCAGAGTCACCAAATGTTTCTGTATGAAATTTATATCCATCAATTTTCGTGAATGAGATTGATTTATCTAGCTGGATAGTTTTTGGTACCTGAACACAAGATACCAGCCCCAGTAAAAATGATAGACCTATAGTTATTTTAAATTTTTTCATCTGCTAGCCGAGTGATAGTTCTTACTACTAAATTTTCCTGTAGATTAGTATGGCTCTCTGTTTTACGCATTAACATTTGAAAAGATGGAAAAATAATTAAACCGTTATTTATTAAGTTCTGCTCGTAACCTGCTTAATGAAACCGTTGTTATTCCAAGATATGAAGCTATATGGCTATGAGAGATCAGCTGCTCAAGTTGTGGAAATTTTTTCCTGAAACCGAGCAACCTTTTTTTTGCACTTAGGGAAATTAAATCAGACTCTTTATTGATTAAGTTTTTAAGCTCAAGCTGTATAGACATATGGGCAAACTTCTCTAAGTCCTTAAACTGATTCATTAACGAGTGAAACCTGTTTCTATTAATAGAAAACACGGTTACTTTTGTTATTGCCTGTACGTTCTGGTTCGACAGATTATTATCAGTTCTAACTATATTTGGAGATAAAATTGATTTTCCCAAAAAGAATTGAAGTGTTGCCTCAGCCCCGGAAGATGTATTCAGGAAACTCCTGCAAATACCTTCATAAATGAAATACTCTTTTTCATTTGGCTCATTTAGAGAGATAAACACTTCATTTTCAGTAAAAGTTTCAAGTTTAATATTTTCTTCTAAAGCAAGCAGCGTTTGATCCGATAATGATATTATTTTTTTTGTTATTTCCTGTATCTGATATTTCATCTTTTTTCTGATTATCCTTACACGGACTATATTTATACATTTGTGAAGTCTGTACCAATACTATTGTTTACTAAACTTATTAGCACAGCTTTAGAGAATACCAAAATTTGGATTAAGTATTATTCACTGGATACTTTCTCGACTGAAAATACAGGTAGAATTTTACATTCCTTGTAGTTTATTTATAAACTCTGACTTATCTCGTCAGCAATAGAATTGAAAAATTAATAAGGCACCCATAAATTTAGGATCGACAGTAACCCGTCATTTTCGTACTGTCGATCAACACTAACAGCATAGTTTATGTCGACCTGAATCCGACCCGGGCCACCCTGGTTTGTTAAACAGCATGCAAAACTTACCAGATATTCGGGGGAAACTGCGTTGAAAAGTTTCCACCCGGTGTTGTTCAATATCCTCCATTTTGTTGGAGATATCTGGAGTTTTAACCATGCATTTAATTGCCGAAATCAGAAGACGTCATTTAGTTGATGGAGAAAGTATTAGTTCTATTGCTCGATCCTTAAAATTATCCCGCCCTACCATCAGAAAGCACCTCAAAACAGAACAGGAACCTGTTTACCAGCGTCGTTCTCAGCCCACCCCAAAACTGGGTTTATTCAAACCTTTATTAATTCAGTGGTTAGAAATAGATGCCACGTTACCCAGGAAACAACGCCGTACAGGACAACGTTTATTTGAAGGTCTTCAAGAGGAAGGCTATGAAGGTGCAGTGGACAGTGTCTGGCGTTTTGTCAGAAAGTGGAAAGCAGAACAGAATCGTGCTCCTGCCATCAAACAAGCATTTGTACCTCTGGCATTTGATCCTGGTGATGTCTGTCAGTTTGACTGGAGCACCGAAGTGGTGGAGATCGATAAGCAGGTTCAAACCATTAAGGTAGCTCATTTTCGTTTATCCTATAGCCGTAAACCTTTTGTCATTGGATACCCCAATGAAAAGCAGGAGATGCTGATGGATGCTCATAACCAGGCTTTTGCTTTTTATGGCGGTGTTCCACAGCAAATGATTTATGACAACCCTAAAACAGTGGTTGATCAAGTTAAAATAGGTAAAGAGCGGCAGTTTAATCATCGCTTTATGGCACTGGCCAATCACTATTTATTTAAACCTGTTGCCTGCACACCGGCCGCAGGGTGGGAAAAAGGACAAGTCGAAAATCAGGTCGGTAATATACGAGAATGGCTGTTTACACCACGCGTTAAATTCGATTCCTTTGAAGCTCTTAATCAATGGCTTGCAACACGCTGCGATGAATTATCACAGAGAAACCACCCGGTAGAAAAATCAAAGACCATTGCTGAATGCTTTGCTAAAGAGTTGCCATTACTACGGCAAATAACAACGCCATTTATGAGTTATGTCGAGCATTTATTAAGGGTTTCCAGAACCTGTCTTATCCATATAGATCGGAACCGCTATAGTGTTCCGGCCCAGTGGGTGGGTCAGATTGTCTCCGTAAGAATGAGTGCCAATACGGTGACAATGGTCGCAGAGAATCAGGTAATTGCCGAACATCAACGCTGTTTTGGACGAGATCAATTTATCTGCAACCCCTGGCATTATTTACCAGTACTGGAAAAGAAACCCGGTGCCCTGCGACACGGTGCCCCCTTTAAGGACTGGGCGTTACCTGAAGCCATTGAGAAAGTCCGCTTACAGCTACAACGACAAGGACAGGGAGATAGGGACTTTGTAGCTATTTTACTGCTCTCTCGAGAAGCTGGATTAGACACATTGAATGCAGCCTGTACCCTGGTTCTGGAAACTAAAGTCGTCAATGCCAGTGTCGTACAAAACCAGATTCAAAGGCTCATCGAACCACCTCGTCCACCCACACTGGATGCTACCAATGACAGTGCACTCAAGGTTGAGCCTGAAGCCAACTGTCAGCGCTATGATGAGCTATTTGGAGGCAAGTCGCTATGTCCACTGATCATCTCACACAACTGAAGACCCTGCGGTTATATGGTATGGGTGAAGCCTGGACTGAGATACAGGCTGAAGCACCACAACAAAAGCAGCCTTTGCCCTCAGGCAAACTCCTGTCAAGGCTCATAGAAGCTGAAATAGCAGACCGTAAAGCCCGTAGTTTACGTTACCAGCTCAAAACAGCGAGGTTCCCCATCCACCGTAGCTTTACAGAATTTAACTGGCAGGAAAGTGTCTTATCTGAATCTCAGATGCAAGTCTTTGGTGGTGCTGGATTTATGGATGAAGCTCATAATCTAATCTTAGTGGGCGGCACTGGCACCGGTAAAACACATTTAGCCACCGCAGTAGGAATGGCGGCTATCCATGAAGGAAAAAGAGTCCGTTTTTTTAATGCCGTCGATCTGGTCAATCAACTGCAACTGGAAAAGCAAATGGATAAAACCGGATCACTGGCCCGTAAACTCTTACAGGTTGATGCAATCATCCTGGATGAACTGGGTTACTTACCCTTTCCTGAATCCGGTGGTGCCTTGCTGTTTCACTTGATCAGCCAACTGTATGAACAGACCTCGATCATCATTACGACCAATTTAAAGTTTAGTGAATGGGTACAGGTATTTGGTGATGCAAAGATGACAACGGCTTTACTGGATCGAATTACACATCACTGCGACATCCTCGAAACAGGTAATGACTCTTACCGTTTTAAGCATCGAAAAAAATCAATTAAGGAAAGTTAAATCAGCCTGGAAAGTGGAAACTTTTGGGTGCAGGTAGGTGGAAAGTTTTGGATGCTGGTTGACACCAGCAAACCCATTCTCAAAATTAGAAGTTGAATGTCTTGAATCTAATGGCGTGCATTTAATCATGCCCGAAGCTCTGTATAAAATGGATGCTATCAATAGCATGAAACCCATCTTATCAGCCACAAAGAAACTCATGCTCATCCAGCATGATGAGGGTGAAAATCAACATCCTCTGATGGATCAAATGATCAGTAGTATGGATGGATGGGAAGCAATAACTCTGGATGATGTGTTACTAACAGGTAATTCTCTAAGTAATGATAGTGAAAATATGCAGGGATCTGAATTTAATTCTCTACCAGCCTATC
>JAAEMR010000212.1 GCA_024225395.1 Gammaproteobacteria bacterium | reverse complement strand
TTTTCCGGATTTGTATTCCACTTCCACTGTTCCTGCAAATCGAACCTGTCTTCATACCACAATCCAGCATGAATTAGCAAGTCTGGATTTCACGGGCGAAATAACAATGGTGTGATGAAATAAGGCCAAGCTGGCCAGGGATATGTCGTTTCTGCCTGTTAATTCTCTTATTTTTAGCCAATAAAAAGGAAAAATAGCAGGTCCAATGGGCTGGCATGAAAAATGATACGCCCAGGGCGTATTTACCCAGATACATAAAAGGGACAACCAGTATGGGTCATCTCAGCCCATCTTTTCGAAAGAGTAGCAACAAACTTGAATTTTAATGATAATTTTATGGCATTACGTATTTCGTTCTTCTTGTAAATTCAATTAGTTATCAATTAGCCTTCCCATCAATGGTTAATGTAGTGCCATAAAACAATAAAGTTGTTGATATTGCCATTGAAATATGCATATAATGATCAGATGTTTATTCGAAGAACTACAATAAAAAGCCGAAAAGACGGCCATAAATATTATACCTACAGACTGGTTGAATCTGAGCGAACGCAGAAAGGTGTTCAACAGCGAACCCTGATTAATTTAGGAACAAATTTCCCCCTGCCTCGGGAACAGTGGTCTGAGCTTTCATCCCGCATTCAGCAAATTTTAAATGGTGAAGCGTTGCTGTTTGAATTGCCTTCGGAAATAGAAGAAATGGCCCAGAATTATGCATCTCAGATAATTCAGACACAAACTCGGGAAAAAGATGAAAAGCCAGATTATCAGGAGGTGGACGTCGACACTCTTGAAATGATTAGACCACGTAGTGTCGGTGGTGAACATGTTGCTCTGGAGGCATTTAACAGTTTAAAACTCGGAGATCATTTTAAAACGTTGGGATTCAATGGACCTCAGCTTGCTGCAGCGACCGGTGCTATTATTGGACGAATGTGTCACCCGGCAAGTGAACGGGCCACTCATTACTGGCTTCAAAATATTTCCGGGCTGGGCGAACTCATCGATTATGACTTCAACAAAATCAGTCTTTACAAAATGTATTCCATCTCTGATCAACTGCTTAAAAACAGGGATTCCATAGAAAAATATTTATACAGACAGGAGAAACAACTGTTCGGATTCCAGGAAACAATAACGCTTTATGACCTCACCAACACCTATTTTGAAGGCAATGGTAATGCCGCCAGCGGTTTAGCGAAACATGGACGTTCAAAGGAGAAACGGTCAGATTGTCCTCTGGTAACACTGGGCTTGATACTTGACAGTAGCGGTTTTCCAAAATCAAGTGAGATCTTTAAAGGAAATGTAAGCGAACCGGTAACCCTGAAAAGAATGATCAAAAGTCTGGAAATCAAAGGACGAAACTCAGACATATTTGAACCGCAAAAGCCTACTATTGTAATGGATGCAGGGATTGCATCCGAAGATAATATTGAGTGGCTCAGGGATAATGAATATCCTTATATCGTCGTCAGCCGAAAGCGTTACCGACAGTTCGATGAAAACAAAGCGGTTGTGATCAGAGACGATACGAAAGGCACCGTTAAAGCTCAGAAAGTTATTGATTCAGAAAACAATGAGGTGTTGTTGTATTGCCATTCAGCACAGCGTGAAAAAAAGGAAAGAGCCATAGTCAATCGTTTTACTGTGCAATTTGAGGAAGCTCTCAGCCACCTTGAATCCGGGTTGACAATCAAGAAGCGGTTAAAGAAATATGATAAAGTTTTGGAAAAAATTGGGCGATTGAAGCAAAAATATGCCAAAGTATCCGGGCTTTATGAAATAAACGCTGTCAAAAATGAAGAGACTGGAAATGCATCCAGAATCGAGTGGATCCGAAAAACAAAATCAGATACTAAGGATGAATTTCCAGGTGTGTACTGCCTCCGAACAAGCCACAGCGATTTGGACGAAAATACCCTCTGGAGAATGTATACAATGTTGACAGACTTGGAAGCAGTGTTTCGTTCATTAAAATCTGAGCTGGGAATGCGCCCGGTTTTCCATCAGGTTGCAGAACGCATAACAGGCCACCTTTTTATAACTGTTTTGGCCTATCATTTGGTTCACAGTATCCGATTCAGGTTAAAGAAGTCCGGTATTGCAGCCAGCTGGTCTGGAATAAGGGATCAACTGGCCAACCAGAATCGAATCACAGTTTCGATGCATTGTAAAAATAATGATGTTGTACATCTGAGGAAAAGCACTCGGCCTGAGTCGAGGCAACAAAAAATATATTCTGCCCTGGGGATGTGTTTTTATCCAGGTAAAACGGTAAAAACAATAATAAACAAAAGTAGTGCCATACCTGATGGCTAAAATTAAAAATATCCTGTGATAACAGGTCTTTTTAATTCTTAGTCGAAAAGATGGGCTAAAAATTCATAGCCCAGGTCAAGTCTGTTTTTCACCTGCTCATAGGCAGAGCCGGAAATACAGATTCCCCCGCCCTGTGCAAGGCCTTCAAGTCTTGCCGCTATATTAATCCCATCACCGTAAATCCGGTCTTCATCCTCGATAATATCCCCAAGGTTGATACCGATCCTGAATTTCATCTTCCGGTCCCAGGCAATATCCTTGTTATGACCCAACAGAGCCTTTTGAATGGCCACAGCAGATTCCACGGCATCGGTAACGCTTAAAAACTCTAATAGTATATTGTCGCCAGGGGAATCCACCACCCGGCCATGGTGGGCTAAAATAATTTGAAAAAGAAGTTCCCGAC
>JAAEMR010000211.1 GCA_024225395.1 Gammaproteobacteria bacterium | reverse complement strand
TGCCAACTGCCAACTGCCAACTGCCAACTGCCAACTGCCAACTGCCAACTGCCAACTGCCAACTTCTCTCCTTATGCTGTCTGATAACGATTTTTACCTTTTATGTAATGAATGCGGGCTGGAAAATTCTGGCTCTGTACAACCAGTTAAAGACGTGATTGATTCTGAATTACCGGTTTTAACGGAGTCCGAATTAACATCTTTTTTACAAAGGCGTTCCGCTCAGGATTCTATAGCATTCAATTTTCTTTCAGCCGGGCGCTTTAATAATTTCATACCCGAAATTATTAAAGCAGGAAAACTGCAGCCCGAACTGTGTCGAAATTTTCCGGGTAGTGCCTACCAAAAAACTGATCTGTTTTCTAAAAGTAATATTGAGAAAAACATTAAATCACTCACAGGTATGCCTTGTTGTTCGGTTGTGAATGATGATTTAACGACTCTGCTTACGAGCTTAATCATTGCTATTCATGTTGAATCAGACACGTCTAAAAATGAAGCACTGTCGAAAGTATTAATTTCAGCAACAGTATCACCCGCTATCCGGAGTGCTTTGCGTACCCGGCTTAAGTATCAGTCTATTGATCTGGTTGTGCTTGATTACGATAAAAATTCCGGTCGATTATGTTTGCCCCAGTTGCAGCAATTTGATGACAGTGAAATTATTGCCGTTGTGACAGCCTGGCCAAACTATTTTGGATTATTAGAGGATATAGCTGAAATTTCAGACTGGGTCGAAAACAAAGGGGGGAAACTCATAGGGCTCTCTGACCCGTTAAGCCTGTCACTTATAAAATCTCCATTTAGTGTTGCTGATGGAAAATTAGATTATCTGCTGGGTGATCTTCAGGCGGTTGGTTTAACAGCCAGTCAATATGGCTATTCTCCTTCTTTTTTAGCATCCGCAAAAGAACTTCATGGAAGTATAAATTCGATTACCAGCTCTCATGAATATACTGATAATTTATCCGTTATCCATTCGTCATTTTCTTTGTCAGGTATATCAGCTTTATATCAAAGTGCTAGAATTTCGAATGATTCGTTGAATCTGCTAGTAGAAAAGTTAACTGAAATAGGTGGTGTTGAAAAAAGGTTCTCATCAAACAGCATGAATGAATGTGTTATTGAAATTGCCGGGCTGGATGTTGAAAAAGCTTTAAAAATTCTGTCGGGTCACAACTTCGTGTTTGGATATGTTTTACAGGATGAGTATCCAGAATTAAGCAATTGTTTATTAATTAGCTGTTCTGATCAGCACACAATGGAAGATATAGATAAACTGGTTACAAAAATAGCGACTGTCGTTAAAAATTTATCGACTGCGGGTTGTCCAGTTAAGCCTAAATTCAATAATTAGAAAATTGTTTGTGAAATGAATAAAACTAATTCAGATTTTGATTGTTTTACACGCCTGGCTGAAGAGTGGGACTTATCACCTGATGCACAGGATAATAAACTAACACATTTGTCATTAGCGGGGCTGGCTGCAGGGCGCTATCTCTCAACACTGGAAGGTTTTAGTGGTTATAACCCGTATCATCCTGAATCCAGTTCCCAGGGCTTGCTTGAATGTATT
>JAAEMR010000210.1 GCA_024225395.1 Gammaproteobacteria bacterium | reverse complement strand
CTTTCCGTCCCTGCTTCACAACAGGGTTGGCTTTATTTGTCTCTGTATAAACGTAGAGTCAACTTAATGATCCTGCTCTTTATTATGTTTATATAATGTTGAAATATATTTTCTAACCTGCGCTTTCTGTTCAACATTAGCAAAATCGAATTTCAGTCCCACAGGCTGCACATTATACCTGTTCACCCGTGTAAAACGCACTTCTGTTTTGTGTACAACACATACAGGCAGATTTTTAATGTGAAGATTTTGAGACCTACTGATCAAAGTTACCACCCTACTACCTTTAAAGGGTTCATCCAGTATAAAATTGACACCCATTCCGCCCTCGCTGATATCGGTCATACGGCCTATTTCTGAATTACAGGCAACGACTGTATCATCAGGTACAGAAATCCGCTTATGCTTTCTTTTATTCAGGAATGTGTTTTCCAAAATCCTAACCCTTTCTCATCTTTAGAAGCTGCTGTTTTGGTTTTAAGCTGTTTTCCGTCTGTCAATTCCAAACCTCCGGTCGTAGCCAGATCTTCTTTCAGGAAAATAATTAGTATATGTAAACACTCGCCTCTCAATTCCTGAACGCCTACTTTTATAATCTTGTGGCATTACAGTTTCTTTCTGCTCACTCCAGCAAGGCCGAGAAGACCAAGTCCAAAGAGGAGCATAGTTGCCGGCTCGGGGACGGGGGTGGCGTTCCACGTCCCGCTGCCCTCATAAATTTTTATCCAGTTCTTAGTCTCAACAACTATGTAGTCCATCTGTAATCCGTCTGCCATTAATGAACTCCCTGTCATTAATAGTCTCGTCTCAATACCCCTATATAAAGTACCTGGTTCGGCGTAATAATTTGTCCAATCTGAACGTGTTGCATACGAGTCCCCATTGTACCTGGTATTATACGAATATATGCCTGCAAGATCGAATTCTATAAGGTCTACCGCGAACCCGAAGTCCTCGACGTAACCGCTCCCGTCATTGATGTTAAAATCAGATAATCCGTCCCATTGGTCAGAGATCTCTACAAACGCTTGGGCCTGAGTGTGTCCCACAGTCTGTGTAAAGTTATAGATAGTCCCTGCGTCTGATCCTGAATAAAGTGTGAGTGAGAGTGCCAATACGGTTATGCACACTCCAATACATTTCGATAAACGTCGTCGCATTCAAATTCCTCCTTACAATTAAAAAATTATAACTAACCGGGTTATAAACAAATCATACAAAGTCAGACCTCCTGACCTCTATATCTCCTCATGAGACCCTTTGGCTTTCCGCCCCTGCTTCACAACAGGGTTGGCTTTATTTACATAATAGCAACACCTGTGCCAGACTAACGTTTTTTTATTAACATTCTGATTTAATAGGATAATTTATGATTTCTCGAAATAAGTTGAGAATGGAAAAATTATAGATCGGGTATGGATGCCCCATCTATTTCGATAAAATCGGCTTAGACATGCATGGATATCGACCTTCAGAGCAATCGGGCATCAGTGCCCCATTGGGGCATAGGTGCCCTATGATTTTACTCGATATGTATTTCGATTTGATGTTTAAAGTACAATATCTGATTTAGTCAGTTTTTTTGCTTGGATTTAAAATCAACTATATAGAAAAAGGTAAAATCAAATTCCCCAAAATCTTATTCAACTTTATTTGGAGATTTACTTTACAGTAGTTAAAAACTG
>JAAEMR010000209.1 GCA_024225395.1 Gammaproteobacteria bacterium | reverse complement strand
TTTAGGGCCATAGTCATCAATCATATAATTAGTAGCTGTGACGGTTTGTTCAGTATCGTCTCCGTCTATATACTTAACTGAAGTAATGGATTGAACAGGCCCGCGCACTAGCTCTATATCAGCAGGAAAGCAATTAAAAGCTATCTCCAGAGTCTGGGTAATAATCGAACGCCTCATGTATTCTTCTGCTTGCTCCCTTGCTGCCTGAATAAAAGCATTAAGATCAACATCGTCCAGCGTGTCACTGATAGATAATCGAGTTTTAACAGTGGCAAGCAGTAGCGGCTCTACCGCTGGAGCAGTGATTATTTTATAACTCATTGTTAGCCTTTTCTGATTTGTCTAACTATCCCTATCCAGTATGATGGGAAGGCCATCTGATCAGGATAGAATTTCTTAGTTTCCGGCATTAGCACCGGCACTGGCAAATGGTCGTTAATTAACTTGGAATATAGCCATTCAGCCTTTTTAATCTCCACTTCATCCGTCAACCTTCTTACCCTTTTTCTT
>JAAEMR010000208.1 GCA_024225395.1 Gammaproteobacteria bacterium | reverse complement strand
TGGCAGTTGGCAGTTGGCAGTTGGCAGTTGGCAGTTGGCAGTTGGCAGTTGGCAGTTGGCAGTTGGCAGTTGGCAGTTGGCAGTTGGCAGTTGGCAGTTGGCAGAAAGTCTTGCCGACCTGGATTTTTAAGTGTCAAGTAGTTTTTCGACTGATAACTGCTAACTGATAACCAATTTACTTTCTAAAAACCGCCATGGATTCAACATGCGCCGTTTGAGGAAACATATCCATCAACCCAAATTGAGTCAGCTTATAACCTGCATCACATAGCACCCTGGCATCTCTAACCAGGCTTGATGGCTGACAGGAAACATACACAATAGTCGATGCTTTCATGGGCTTTAACTGCTCAACGATTTCTAATGCTCCGGAGCGTGGTGGATCGAGTAATATTTTATCGTAACGCTGTTTCATCCACCCTGAAGATTTTTCAATCGTCGCCAAGTCAGAGGCAAAATACTGCGTATTATTGATTCCCTGCTCAAGCGCATTTTCCCTGGCTCGTTTGACCATCACTTCATCACCTTCAATACCCGTCACCTGCGATGCTTTCTCGGCCATAGGAAGGGTGAAATTACCTAACCCACAGAATAGATCGAGTATTTTATCTTCAGCTTGAATATCAAGAAAGTTCAGTGCCTGCTTTACCATTTGCTGGTTTATGCCTGCATTCACCTGGGTAAAGTCGTTGGCTTTAAAACGGATAGCAATATCACTATCAGAAAGGGGTTTGAAGCGTAAAGTTTGCTGTTCAGGATAGAGAGGATGAACTGTATCCGTTCCTCCAGGCTGCAACTGCAACCAGAACCCGGTTTGTTTAGCAAACTGTGTTAACTGTTCAAGATCGCTTTCAGACAGGGGTTGAAGGTGCCGAAAAACCAGCATACAGTTTTCATCGTCGGCAGCGACTTCTATCTGTGCAATCGTTTGACGCGCTTCCAGCCCCGAAATCAAGTCCATTAAGTCCTGTAAATGCTGACCGACCTGCTCAATCAAAATAGGACAGCTTTGCATATCCGCAAGATAAGGTTTATTGCGCTCACGAAACCCCACCAGTAACCGTTCTTTCTTAATGACATACTTTACCCCTAAACGAGCTTTTCGTCTGTAACCCCAGGTATCCGATGTCAATGCGGGAATCACTTCACCAATATCAATGCCCGCATGCCCTATCATTTCCAGCACAGATTGCTGTTTCAATTCCAGCTGATAGGCAGAGCTGATGTGTTGCATACTGCATCCACCACACACTGAAAAATGAGCACAATGTGGTGTAATTCGATGCGCAGAAGCTTCCAGGACTTCTACCACAGACGCTTCTGAATACTTTTTATTAGTCTTATTAATCTGGATGGTGACGCGCTCACCTGGCAGGGCTGCAAAAACAAAAACTATCTTGCCATTATGGTGAGCGATCCCCCTTCCTTCGTGAGAAAGGTTTTCAATAACAACATCAAATGGCTCAGGAAGCTGACGCCTGCGGTTTCTTCGGGACATGGTAATTAATACTCTCTAGAAGCTGAATTTAAAGGTCAATCCAGTTTTTTTCGAATTCATTCAAATGGTCAGCGGGTAAATTTAATAACTGCTCTCTGACCCGTTGGCACAACTTTAAATACTGCTGCTGATCGATAGCTGCCCGGTTGCGTTGCCAGTTCAGATAAACCAGATAGGTATTCAGGACATCACACTCATTATAATTGCGGATGGCTTCAATATCTCCAGCTAACCAGGTTTCCCAGACTTTACTATCATCTAGAGTCATCTTGCCGGGAAAGCCGCACAGCGTGGCAATTTCATCAAGATTTATCGACGACGCTTGCTGATAACTGGATAGTACATCTTTCAAATCTGAGTGCTGCGAATGACATCTGGATAAATAATTGTTCTGTCGAAATTTTTCATCAGCTTCCCCGGTACCCCAGTAACCTGCAGATTTAACTGGATATAACAATGAACGGTAGTGAGTTACCGGCAGGTCAAAACTACTACCACCCCAGGAAACTAAAATCGGTGAATAACGATCGATTCCAGCATAAAAACGTTGTAAAAGATCAAGCTCTGTTGACTGTTTATCACCCAGTGACCAGACTTTGAAATTACCGTCATTCACCAGAACGGCTGATATAGCGACTATTTTATGCAAATGATGACGCAATAATTCAGTGTTCGCCTGTTGCCGGCGTTTATGAAACACTGCCCTGGCGACATCTTCATCAGACAATCCGTGCAAATCAAACAGGCGACGGGCCCCGTCAATATCGGGAATAGTCTGAATACTAAAAACAAAAACGTTCATGAACCTTGACTTCTTTATGCTGGAAAAACATCCGTTGATAAATATCGATCTCCACGGTCACATATAATGCTGACTATGGTTGCATTTTCTACAGTCGCTGATAAACGTAAAGCTGCTGCGACGGCACCGCCAGAAGATATTCCACAGAAAATTCCTTCAACCGAGGCCAGCTGCCGCGAAGTTTGCTCAGCTTCCTGCTGGGTGACATCCATAATGCTATCAATATTATCCGGGCTGTAGATTTTGGGTAAATACTCTTCAGGCCAACGCCTGATACCTGGAATTGTAGCGCCATCAGCAGGATGAACACCAACCACCTGAATACTGTTATCAACTTCTTTAAAATACCTGGAGCAGCCTACGATGGTTCCAGTGGTGCCCATAGAACTAACAAAATGGGTTATCCCCTTTTCGGTTTGTTGCCAGATTTCCGGGCCGGTGGTTTCATAATGAGCCAAAGGATTATCTGCATTTGAAAACTGATCCAGTACAACTCCCTGACCTTTTGCCTGCATATCAAGCGCCAGATCACGAGCTAGCATCATGTCCTCCACCAACAGTAATTCAGCACCATAAGCCTTCATCACTGCACGACGTTCAAGGCTCATATTCTGCGGCATGATCAATACCATTTTATAACCTTTAATAGCGCAGGCCATCGCCAGCGCAATACCGGTGTTACCACTGGTCGCTTCAATCAAGGTATCACCAGGTTTGATCTCCCCTCTTTTTTCAGCCTGCTTGATCATATATAGAGCAGGCCTGTCCTTAACCGATCCAGCAGGGTTATTGCCTTCCAGTTTAACCAGAATTTTATTGGTAGGATTCTCAGAACCTAAACGCTGCAATGTCACCAGAGGAGTGTTTCCTATATAATCTTCAAGAATCATAAGCTTTTCAATAACTATAAATAAAAACCAGCGCATAGTTTACTCGAATAAGCTTTATTTAACACTGTCTTAGCAGTTTCAAAACGGAGTCTATATTGAAAATTAATGATTTAATCTGTAGCGTCATGTTGATCAATCTATTTTTTTTCTCGACACATCTTCAAGCCCGCCACTATCTTGCCGAGGATGATTTTTTTGGTGAATCTCCGGTCGTGTTAACGGTTTCCAGAATGCATAAACCCCTTCAGGATTCTCCTGCTTCAGTCAGCATAATTGACCGCCAGATGATTCGTAATTCGGGTGCACGAGAAATAGCGGATATCTTTCGAATGGTTCCCGGAATGGTCGTCGGTTATCACTATGGCCACTCAGCTGCAGTTACCTATCATGGCCTGGGTAACGAATGGCAAGGACAGTTACAGGTATTAATCGATGGTCGCTCTGTCTTTATTCCTACATTTGGAGGCATTCCCTGGTCAAACCTGCCTTTATTACTGGAAGATATCGAGCGCGTTGAAGTAACGCGTGGACCGAACAGTGTAACCTATGGTTCTAATGCATTCCTGGCCACAATAAATATAATTACTCGCCATGCAGCTGAAGACCTGGGCGCTAAGGTATCTGTTACTCATGACCTTGATCAGGACAGCGAAGTCAGAGACCTGTATTTCAGATATGGTGATCAACATTCTGACCTGGACTGGCGTATTTCGGGCGGTATCGAAGAAGACGATGGTTATGAATCATTATATGATTCTAAATCATTAAAGAAACTCAACCTGAGAACCGATTTTTTAACCGCTTATAATCAATTCTGGACACTCCAGGCAGGCATTAATCAAAGTACCTTTAACCGTGGTGAAGGTACAGAAACCGATTTATTCCGCGATGAAGAAACGGTAAATAGTTTTCAAAATTTAAAATGGGAGCTGATTCAAAACAACGCAACCACAACTGTTTTATTCACTAATACAAAGCAGGATGTAGAAGATAGTTTTTTATCTGATTCTATCAACCAGGAGTTAGACAACAGGTTAGGTCAAAATATATTTACTGGTTTAACTGATTTAACCCTGAATATTAATTACGACAGGGTTTCAAATCGAACAGATCTGGAAATATACCAAAACCGTAACATCAACGAAAAACTCAGTTTACTATATGGTGCCAGTACCAGGCTGGATAAAGTTGAATCATTTTACCTGTTTAACAACACCGACACCCATCGAGTTACGACTAATAGATTATTTTCAAGTATTGAATGGAAGGCATTAAATGATCTTATTATTGACCTGGGCCTGATGCTGGAGGATACAAATTACACGGATAATGAACTATCCGGACGCTTGTCTATTATAAAAAAGATACATAATCAGCACAGTCTCAGGTTTGTTTCATCCAGTGCCAAACGCAACCCTACGCTGCATCAAATTATGGGCGACACCCGTTTTGACATTGAAATACCAGCTGGCATATTCCCCTTTACACAATTTCCTATAATATCATGGGCAGGTAATGAAGATATCCAGCCAGCAACTATGCAATCAGCTGAAATTGGTTTATTCAGTGAATTACTGAACCGACAGTTAACAACCGATGTCAAAGTATTCAGTTATGAGATTACCGATCAATTCTATAAAACCACTCAACACTCAGTTGATGCACTCACGGGAGTCCCTCAAAGGTTTTATTCTATGGAGAATAGTACGTCAACCAGCGTCACTGGCCTGGAAGTTTCTTTAAACTACAGCCCGCAACATAAAAAATATCGCCTTTACGGTGGAATCAGCACTGCGGATGCTGACTCTTCAAAATCAAGGTACCCGAGATCTTATCCTGAGCTAACCGCTTTTACAGGGGGGCATGTTAATATTGGTACTGACCATCAGCTATCCACATCACTTTACTATGTTGATCAGCTAAGCTGGATTGATGTCAGCTATGAACTCGATAGCCACGTTAAACTGGATCTTCGATATCAGTATATGATCAACAGAAAATTTGATACAAAACTTGAAGTAACTGGATTCAATTTATATGAAGAATATGCTGAATACACGAATCAGACACTTCAGCAGAAATCGTTTTTATTGAGATTTTCTAGCAGATTCTAAGGGTATGGAGAACGGATTTCTATACCATAGGCGAATACTAAAAACCTCCCGGTTAATTATATTAACCGGACTACTGCTTCTATCACCTCAATCATTTGCAGCAAACAGCATTTTGATTATCAAAAGTGGTGATAACAACTTTTTTAATCGCACAGTAGAGCAGCTAATTAATCAAACTCATGGTCAGGCAAAATTTCATATAAAAACAGTAGATGATTTAAAACCTGATGACACTCTGCTGAATTCTTCAGCGATAATCATCACTCTAGGTATGGATGCTGCCATTTTTTTAAATGATAAAAAACATGACCAGCCGGTTATTCATAGCTATATAGCCGAGTTTCAATATTTCAAAAATGAAAAAAGGGACAACCATTACAATATTATTTTAGACCAGCCATTACAGCGTTACTTAAGCTTTATCAAATATCTGCTGGGCAAGCAGAATATAGGTATTATCAAGCAACAGGAAAATAAAATTAAGCAGGAAACATTAAATAAACTTTCCTCAACACTGAATCTAAACCTGGATCAACAAGTGTTTGAAACCGGTGATAATCCGGTAAATATTGTAAGAGACTTATTACAAAAAAATGATGTTTTACTCAGTTTACCTGATCCTGAAATTTATAACCGGCAGTCTTTGAAAGGCATCTTATTAACAACTTATCGGCAAAACAAACCGATGATAAGCTATTCACCAGCACATGTCAGGTCAGGTGCTCTGGCAGCAATATTTTCTTCTCCGGAGACTATTGGAAACCAGGTAGCAGAGATGCTCAACAAGTTTCTGAGTGATAGTCAATTCATTCCCACACAATATTCCTATGCATCAGAATTTGATATTTTAATAAACCATCGCGTCGCCAGATCATTAGGAATAAAGTTGGCCGATAAAAACGAAATTTTAAAGCAACTAAAAATGGAACAGATCAAATGATAGTAAAGTTCCATACACAACTATTATTTTTTACTTATTACCCGTATTGCATTTTTGAAGAAATCAAAAAATGAAATTACGGTTAAAATATCAGATACTTATAATAGCAATGATACCGGTGTTACTGATCGATGTATTGTTCACCTATATTCATATTAGCAGTAGCCTGGATCAAGCCGAAAAATTACTAAAAAGTAAAGGTGAGATAATTGCTCAGCAAATTTCAGGGGCTTCAGAATACAATCTTCTGTCCGGAAATTTTGATCAAATTCAGTTCCTGCTGGACCAGTCCATCGATACCAACAATATTATTTTTCTAGCCATTTATGATCTACAGGGAAAAATAATAGCCCAGGTCAAAAATAATCGATATAAATCTGAACTGAGCTCTGAATACTCTTATTACAGGCAACCGGTGCAAACTCAAAATATTAATTATGAAGACATATTCCAGCCAGGCTTAAATCAGCAGGAACTTCCACTGAGAAACCTGGGATGGGTGCATATGTATATTTCAAAAGATCAACTGCTATTACAGAAAAAACAAATCATTAAGGATGGAGCTGTCTTTTTCATCTTTATGTTATTCATCGCTATTATTCTAACTTTTATCATCAGTCAACGTTTAATGCGTCCAATTTATACTCTTCTGCATCATCTAAAACAGGTAGAAACAGGGCAACTCGGAGAAATAATAAATGATATAGAAACTAATGAAATCGGGGATGTACAAAAAGGATTTAATAGCATGTCACAGGCTCTGCTGGCCAATCAAATGCAGCTTGATCAGAAGATCAAAACAGCAACTCTGGAACTAATGAATGCAATTACAAATCTGGAATATAATAATAGAGAGCTTGCTATAGCTCGTGACAATGCACAAATGGCGGATCAGGTTAAAACTCAGTTTCTTGCCAACATGAGTCATGAAATACGAACCCCGATCAATGGAATCAAGGGTTTTATAAACTTGCTGACTAACACCGGATTGAGCCAGGATCAGACTCGGTACGTCGACATAATTACCCAGTCCACGATCGACTTAAGCTGCATCGTCAATGAAATTCTTGATTTCTCGAAAATAGAATCGGGAAATATAGAACTTCTGGAAGAATCTTTTAATTTTATTGAACTGGTAGAAAGTACCCGAGACAGCCTGTACGCAAATACCCTTGAAAAAAACATTGACCTGTACCTCATTATATACAGCGATACACCGCGTTATCTAATTGGCGACCCTCTACGTCTGAAACAGATTTTAATCAACATTATCGGTAACGCAATAAAATTCACTGACAAAGGGTTTGTGTCTATCACTGTATTTGTAGAGGATGAAAGCAAAGATCAAATCATGATTAAGTTCAATATCCAGGACAGTGGGATTGGTATCTCTGAAGATAATCAAAAAAGCCTTTTCAAGGCGTTTAGGCAAATTGAATCAGATTCTAATAGAAGATTTTCGGGAACGGGTCTGGGCCTTGTTATTTCAAAAAATCTCGCCAAATTAATGGGAGGCGATATTACATTAGAAAGTGAAATCGACTCAGGCACTTTATTTTCTGTTGTAATGCCCTTCAAACCATCCTCTCAGCTAAATCCAGATCCATCATTTCTGCAACAGCAGGAAGTTTCATCTCCAGCTAAAACGGTAATGATTTACGCATCAGCTCAACTCGCCCTGAAAGAAATTCAGGCATTATTTAACAGGGCTCAATTTAATACTGAAATACAGTTAATCAACGAGGCAACGAAAGCGGATTCTTTACACAAACAGTTAATACAAAACCTCAATTATATTGGCCTGATCGTTATCGATTTACGGCATTGTTTGTTACATCCGAATAAATTTATTAGTCAACAGATCCTGGATCACTGCAAAGTCATTATTATGCATTATGACTCAAGTATTATAGATATGACTGATTATCCAGATTATCAATTTATCTCCGTTATTAATAGTTCTAATAATTTGCTAAATTTGCTATCAAACGAAGAAAAAAACAATGAGACTAAATCCTTAACAGACGAATTAACACCGCCCCAATCGAAGGAAATCCTTATTGTAGATGACAATTCAATCAACCTCGCTCTGGCCTGTGAATTAACCCGCTTATGGGGGCACAACCCGCATCAGGCCAGTGATGCCAAACAGGCCATGAAATTATTCAACGCGATGGATTTTGATTTGATTTTACTGGATATACAAATGCCCGAAGTGGATGGTGTTGAGCTCATGTTAATGATACGAAAGCAGCAACCGGATTTAAACATTCCCATTGTAGCCATAACTGCAAATGTGCTGGAAAATGAAAAAGAACGTCTGATCAATCTCGGGTTTAATGCGTATATCAGTAAACCTATAGATGAAAGATGCCTGAAAGATGTATTGCTTCATAAGGCTCCATTGCAAACTCCAGTGCAGCAAAAAGTGACTACAGTCGATCATGAACCATCCATTGATTTCGAGTTAACGCTGGTGCTGTCAGCTAATAATGAAAAACTGGTTAAAGCTACTTTTGCGATGCTACAACTTGAAATCCCAGATTTTATTGAGGATCTGGATAAAGCTATCGAAATGAAAGATAAGAGTCAAATAGCCCATATAATGCACAAGTTACAAGGCATTACCTGCTACATAGGACTGCCTCAATTAAAAAAGCTTCTGACTCATTATGAAACTTTAAAACTGGGAAATTCTACCGAGTTGTTAAGGACATTAAAGCTGATTAGAAATAATTTGAAAAAGATTGACGAAACTATTGAACTTTTTAATCAGACGGATGAAGCGATTTAATTTATTTCAACTACAACCATTGCAACTGCATAATGTTTTTCATCCGATAATGATAAAAATGTACTGCTGATATTTTTCTTCTTAATAAATTCTTTCGCTACCCCGTGAAACACAAGTTCCGGTTTACCTTCTTGCGTATTAATAACTTCTATACACTTAAATCCAATACCTCTGGCAATACCCGTTCCTAATGCTTTACTGGCGGCTTCTTTAGCAGCAAAGCGTAATGCTAGAAAACTCAGGCTGTTTTTTCTTTTTTTGTATTGCTGAAACTCCTGGGTCGTTAAAATTCGTTTCGCAATGCGATCACCGTAGCGCTCTACCATTTTTTTAAAGCGAGCAATCTCGGCTATATCAACACCAATACCCGATATCATTGTTATTTACCCGGCACAGTTATTAATAAATCAATTACGAGCTTCGACTATAAGCCGTTTCATTTCAGTCACAGAATTTGCCAGACCATGAAACATCGCATCAGCAATGATGGCATGACCAATATTCAATTCAACGACCAGCGGGTTACAGGCAATGTCCTGTACATTATGATAATGCAATCCATGCCCGGCATTGACCTGCAATCCCTGGTCATGAGCATATTGAATAGCATCATTTATACCTGCTAACAGGCTGGCTTGCTGTTCATCATTTTCTGCATCAGCAAAATGACCGGTATGGATTTCAATAACCGGTGCATTGCAAGCAACAGCAGCATCGATTTGCCTGTGGTTGGCATCGATAAAAAGTGAAACACGAATATTATTATCGGCCAGTCGATCACAGGCCTGTTTTACTCGATCAAAACCTTCTACCACGTCAAGCCCGCCTTCCGTTGTCAGTTCTTCCCTTTTTTCAGGAACAAGGCAACAGTCCTGGGGTTTTAATTTCACTGCAAAATCGACCATTTCATTGGTCACAGCCATTTCAAGGTTTAACTTGGTCTGTACCATTTGCTTTAATAATAAGCAGTCCCGATCCTGAATATGTCGGCGGTCTTCTCTTAAATGAAAAGTAATTGAGTCAGCGCCTGACTGCTCCGCAATCACTGCAGCTGTTACCGGGTCAGGATAACGCGTTCCCCGGGATTGCCTCAGCGTGGCAATATGATCGATGTTGACACCCAGCATTACTTTAGTTTTATTCATGTCACTATTTCTTTTTCATTTGTTGGTAGAATTTACGTGATTGTAACGTTCTGCCCTGCAGGTTGAAATGAATTATTTGCCTCATTAGCCGCTTGGCAGCGCGCAAATTTTCAGGCGAATTAAAATGTCGTTCATATATAGCCATCAACTCAGTTCCCCTAAATGAACTGGTAGTATCTTTAGGGACAGGTATTAGACCCGACAGTTCATCAAAAATATAAAACTGCTCAAGCAGGATTTTTTGACCCGTAGTTGAAGCAACGGTTAAATCAGGCATATAGCCCAGATCGGTCAATAGCTCTATTTCAAAATTTCTAAGTAAAGGTTCCAGCTGAATATCATGCTGCGTAAATTCTACTAACAAGTTTTGATATTGCTGAAAAAGCCTTATCTGCTCATCATGTTTTGGCAGCAAATAAAGTAATAATTCATTGATATAAAAAATACCGGGGTAATATTCATCCGACACTGAAAACAGGTGACTATCAATCTGAGTTAAAATTTTTAATTCTGAATGACCAGTCCAACCTACGGACAACCGATTACAAATCTGAAAACTTGACACATCACGACGTTTTTTAGCACCTTTGACCAGCACACTCACACGCCCAAAATCCTGACTGAACAGGTCTAGAATTAAACTCGAATCCTGATAGTCCCGTCGATGTAAAATAAAAGCAGGTTGGTCGTTAATACGGTTTTGCATGGTTAAGTGCTAAAAAAAGATTTCACCACAGAGTACACGGAGGTCACAGAGATTAAATAAATATTAACTGTGATTTTAATACACCGTCAATATGTCAGAAATTCAAATAACTTAAAGTTAGAAATACCCATCGCTGACCCTGTGTCCTCTTTGCACTCGGTGAAAAAAAAGGTTTTGACCTTAATCGTTAGAATAGCCAAACGCCGCCAAAGAGCGTTCATCATCAGACCAGTCTTCTCTGACTTTGACCCATAACTGTAAATAAACCTTCTGATCGACCAGCTGTTCTATATCGGTCCGGGCTTCAGAACCAATTTTTTTCAGTAATGAGCCACCTCTTCCAATAATGATTCCTTTTTGCGATTTTCGCTCAACCCAGATTGATGCAGAAATCCGTACCAGGTCCTTTTCCGTTTTATAGTGTTCAACATTCACGGTGATGGAGTAAGGTAATTCCTGTGTCAGAGTTCTAAATAACTTTTCTCGAACAATCTCTGCAACGATAAAACGCATTGGTTTATCGGTTAGTTGATCATCGGGAAAATGGGGTATGCCTTCAGGTAAACGCCCCTGTATCTGTGACATAAGACTGTCCAGGTTTTCTTCTTTTAAAGCTGAAACAGGAATCATTTCAACGTTTGGCACTAAGCCTGAAATCTTTTCCATCAGAGGTAATAATTGATGTTTATTATTAATCTGGTCTATTTTGTTTAAAACCAGAATCACATTATCCATGTTTTCAACTTTTTTAAGTACCTGTTCATCGTCACCATTAAAATTACGTACATCCAGAAGTACACAAATTAAATCGACATCCGTCAGCATACTGGTTGCGGCCCGGTTCATGTAACGGTTAATGGCTTTTTTCTGATCCTGATGCATTCCCGGAGTATCAACAAAAATACACTGATATTCAGAGGTGGTTTTTATTCCCAGAATTTGATGACGGGTTGTTTGAGGACGCTTTGCAGTAATGCTCAGTTTTTCACCCACGAGTGCATTCATCAGGGTAGATTTACCGGTATTAGGTTTACCGATTAGCGCAACATATCCACACAGAAAGTTTAAAGAGCTATCCATTTTGAGCTTGCTTCAACGCTGATGAAGCCGACATCTGCTCCGCTTTTTTACGACTGCTTCCTGTTCCCATTTCAGTAATATTCAAATCATTAATACGACACTCAACCGTAAAGATTTGATCATGTGACTTGCCTTCAGTTCTGGTTACCTGGTACACGGGCAACTCAATCTTTCTACTTTGCAGGTACTCCTGTAATGATGTTTTAGGATCTTTAAGATCTACCGATGAGGGAAGAGTCACCAGGTAATCTTCGTATAAAAATAGAATCGTTTTTTCACACTGGTCAAAGCCTGCATCCAGATATATTGCACCAAAAATGGCTTCAAGAGCATCCGAAAGAATCGAGGCTCGTCTATAACCTCCACTTTTCAGCTCACCGCTTCCCAGCAATAGAAAATCACCGAGGTTAATGTCTCTTGCAACTGTAGCCAGCGCATCCTCTTTAACCAGGCTGGCTCTAACCCGGCTTAATTCACCTTCTGCTGCTTTATCAAGCCTGTTGTAAAGATATCCCGAAATAACCAGACCCAACACACTATCACCGAGGAATTCCAGCCTTTCATTATTTTTATTCTTGGAAGAACTACGGTGGGTTACAGCAGTTTGTAATAGCTGTTCATCTTTAAATTGGTAATTTATTATGGTCTGTAATTTCTGAACAGACTTCACCGCTCAATCTCAACCGAATAAACAAAGTGAGCACCAATGAATAATTCGCCTATATAAGGCTTTCTTACTTCATAATCTATAGCCATTGTGGTGACATTATTTTTACGCGAAAAGGTAAAGCTTTCTCTAGGTATACCTCTAACCTGGTTAATCAGTAACCTTTTATTGGCCGCCTCCCATAAATCTCTTTTAGAGCGTGCATCTATAGATTCATCCTGGACCAGTCCATCCATCACTGATTGAACCGTGAAATAATCAAGATACATAGGAAGTATTTTAAAACCCGAGGCCACGATCAGGCCGAAAAGACCAATGAACGCTAACCACCCAATAGTCGTTAGTCCCTGTTGTGAATTTTTGTTAATCATGCCAGTCCTCTAAAGTTTTGTACCGATACGTGTTAAGTCTAGACCACTACCACCTTTTCGCCAGTCCCAATGCATCCATATAGTCACCGCTTTACCCACCAGGTTCTGCTCAGGCACAAAACCCCAGAAACGGCTGTCATTACTATGGTCACGATTATCACCCATCACAAAATAATGTCCATCAGGAACAATTAACTCTCCATTGGCACTAAATTTGACCTTGGCATCGGTCATCATGTTATGTGTTACATCACCTAATTGCTCGATAAATATTTCGCCACCCTGCATATTATCAGGGGTCGACCCCTGGCCAGCATAGGTTTCCTGAAATTCAACCGGCAGGGGTTTTTTATTAATCATCAGACGTCGATTATAGTAGCTGACATGATCACCTGGCAATCCAACAACCCTTTTAATGAAGTCCATTGTTTCATCTTCTGGAAACCTGAAGACAGCAACATCACCGCGTTTAACTTTATTTCCTTCGGTTAACTGGTTATGAACGACCGGCAAACGAACGCCATATTGATATTTATTGACTAAAATAAAATCACCCACCAGCAAGGTTGGCATCATCGATCCAGAGGGGATTCGAAAAGGCTCATACAAAAATGAACGTAAAACCATCACCGCAAGTAATACGGGGAAAAAAGATTTTGCATATTCCACGATAATTGGATCATGGACCGACTTACCGCTGGATACCTGTTTACGTTTAGCGGCAAATAGCAGGCTATCAATAAGCCAGATGATACCACTCACAAACACTGTAGCCACCAGCAGGAATTCGAAATCAAAATGAATCATATATTCTGTAATCCGTTTTTTTATCTAATAATAAGAAAAGTTAATTTTTAGAATCGACCTGTAATACCGCAAGAAATGCCTCTTGAGGAATTTCTACGCTGCCTACCTGCTTCATACGTTTTTTACCCGCTTTCTGCTTTTCCAGCAGTTTCCTTTTGCGGGTGATATCACCACCGTAACATTTAGCTGTGACGTTTTTACGCAGGGCTTTAACGTTGGTACGCGCAATAATAGTCGCACCAATAGCCGCCTGAATAGCCACATCAAACATTTGACGAGGAATCAATTCCTTCATTTTACTGGCCAGTTCACGTCCGCGATAATCTGCATTATCTCGATGCACGATCACCGACAATGCATCGACTTTATCACTGTTAATTAACACATCCAGCTTAACCAGGTTTGCCGCTTCAAAACGTTTGAATTCATAATCAAATGAAGCATAACCACGACTGACACTTTTTAGCCGGTCAAAGAAATCAAGTACCACTTCACTCATTGGCAATTCATACACAATTGACACCTGAGTACCCATGTACACAATCTCTTTCTGTATGCCTCGTTTTTCGATACATAAAGTGATAATAGACCCGATATAAGCCTCAGGCGTCAGGATATTAGCCTGAATAATTGGTTCTCTGATTTCATTAATTTGATTCACCGCGGGTAATTCTGCCGGGTTATGAATTTCAATCACGTCACCCGATGTCGTTTCCACCTGATAGATTACAGTGGGTGCCGTGGTGATCAAATCCAGATCATATTCGCGTTCCAGACGTTCCTGCACAATTTCCATATGCAGCATACCCAGAAAACCACAACGGAATCCAAAACCTAATGCCTGTGAAGATTCAGGTTCAAACTGTAATGCCGCATCGTTCAGTTTCAGTTTTTTTAACGCTTCTCGACAATTTTCATAATCATCAGAACTGATAGGGAAAAGCCCCGCAAACACACGTGGCTGCACTTCTTTAAAATCGGGTAAAGCTTCCGTCGCTGAATTCTGGCTTGAAGTAATCGTATCGCCCACCCTGGCAGATTCGATATCTTTAATGCCTGAAATGATATATCCAACATCACCACATTCCAGAATTTCTGTCTGTTTACGTTTCGGCGTAAAAACACCCACCTGGTCGACATGAAACTCACGCCCTGTGGACATCATTTTAATCTTTTGGCGAGGTTTGATAACACCCTCCATGACCCTGACCAGAGTAATCACACCCACATAACTATCGAACCAGGAGTCAATAATTAATGCCTGTGCAGGATTATCTCTATTACCTTCAGGAGCCGGTACCAGGGCGACCAGTTGTTCCAGCAGATCGTCGATTCCAATACCGGTCTTGGCACTTACTTCAATGGCATCAGAAGCATCCAGCCCGATAACATCTTCAATTTCCTGTTTAACCCGTTCGGGATCTGCGGCAGGTAAATCAATTTTATTTAAAACAGGGATAACTTCCAGGTCCATTTCAATCGCTGTATAACAGTTAGCGACACTTTGCGCTTCAACACCCTGAGACGCATCAACGACCAGTAAGGCCCCTTCACAGGCTGCCAGAGAACGGGAGACTTCATAAGAAAAGTCGACGTGACCCGGTGTATCGATAAAGTTCAGTAAATAGGTTTCTCCATCTCTCGCGGTGTAATCCAGCGAAACAGACTGAGCCTTAATGGTAATGCCCCGCTCACGCTCCAGATCCATAGAATCCAGCACCTGTTCAGACATTTCACGTTCACTCAAGCCACCACATACCTGGATAAATCGATCGGCTATGGTCGATTTACCATGATCAATATGGGCAATGATGGAAAAATTCCGGATATTTTTCATCCGCATAATTAGAAGACCTGTTTAAAAAGCCCGCGAATTTTACGGGAAAGTCACTCAAAGCGACAGTAAAGAAGAGGAAATTAACGTATTTAGTGGTAAATGCTGTCCATTTAACATAAAACATTCACCACGAAGGCACAAAGAACACGAAGTTGATAATAATAAACTCAATTAAGTAAGACTTTCTTATATAACGATTGTTTAAGCTGATTTTGACAAAATGAAAAACAACTTATGTGTTTCCTGGTGTTCTTTGTGCCTTCGTGGTGCAGTAGTTTTAATGTGTTAAGACTATCTCTCGAATTGCCTGTTCATCAATAAAATAATGGCAGACTTCCTTTCCTTCAAATTGAAGTACCGGCACTAAAGTGTCATATAGATAAATTAACTCAGTATCTCGATCGATATCAGATTCAACCCATTCGAAATCAACATTTTTTTGCAAAGCCACCAGTGCCAGTCGCATCGACTCACACAGGTGGCAATTTTCCCGATAATAAAAAGTGAATTTAATGTTAATCTTTACGAGTCCGAGTCCAGAGGTTTTATCGCCAGAAATACCGGGCCAGTACTACGATGAATAAGAATTGCTATTGATTTACCCGGTTCCAGGCCTGCTGCAATTGAGGTAAATTCCTCCACCGAATTAATGCTTCGATTATCCAGCATACCGATAACATCACCTTTGCGAATACCGGCTATTTTTGCTGCCCCATCTAGATCTACATCCTCGACGATAACGCCTGAATCAATTTTCATCTGCTTTTTAGTCACTTTATCCAGTTTTTTAACACTCATTCCAAGCACTGATTTTTTTACTTCCTTTTCCTCTTCAGTATTTTCTTTAACCGTTGTTATTTCATCCGGTAACTGGGCAATAGTAACCATGATAGTAAGCTTTGACTTATTTCGGATAATGGTAACTTTCGCGGGTTTACCCACCTGGGTACGACCCACAATAGGAGGTAAGCTACTCGAACGAGTCACTTTTTTACCATTAAACTCGACGATAACATCTCCTACCTGAAGTCCTGCCTGCTGCGCAGGACTATCATCCAGCACCTTGGCAACCAGAGCCCCATGAGGATTTGACATACCAAATGAATCAGCCAGTTCCCTGGTCACTTCCTGAATCAATACACCCAGCCAGCCTCGTGATACCTTGCCTGTGTCTTTAATTTGGTCGGCGACATCTATCGCCATCTCAATAGGAATAGCAAATGAAAGACCCATGAAACCGCCTGAACGGCTGAAAATTTGAGAGTTAATACCGATGACTTCTCCTTCCATATTGAACAGAGGACCACCCGAGTTACCGGGATTTATCGCAACATCTGTCTGAATGAAAGGTACGTAATTATCGCCAGGCAAGTTACGACCTTTTGCACTCACGATGCCGGCAGTTACCGTATGATCGAAACCAAAGGGAGAACCTATAGCCAGAACCCACTCCCCGACTTTCAGAGCATTCGAATCACCCAGCTTAAGATTAGGCAGGTTATTGCCATCAATTTTCAATACCGCAACATCAGAATTTTTATCGGAACCGATAACTTTAGCTGTGTATTCATCACGATTATTCAGTCGAACAATGACTTCATCAGCACCATCGATCACATGGTGATTGGTCAATATGTAACCATCCTCAGAAATAATAAAACCTGAGCCCAATGAACTGGTCTTTCTTTCTTTCGAACCGAAACCATCGTGATCAAAGAATTTTTTAAACAGTTCCCCAAAAGGTGAACCTTCTGGAAACTCGGGCATTTCCAGCTTGTCTTTTGAGTGTACAGATTTTGGTTTTGTACTGGTACTGATATTTACCACCGAGTCTTTGGAGTTTTCTACAATACCAGTAAAGTCTGGTAACTGGGCTAAAATCTGGCTACTGAAAAATAGCAAGATAAAAGTCGATAACAGATTAATAGTTCGTTTTTTCATAATGAGTCCTGCCTTGAAGTTAAAATTTAAATTGGGTACTCAGGACAGGTTTTACCGTCTGAGATGAATATATCTGGCGAATAAATTGAGGTTTCAGCTTCAGTGCTAAATCATGTTTGGCCAGTCTACCGCTAAAAAACAGTCCTGAAGTCAGTCCCGCCAGAGACGCTAAAACGGTTACCAACTCAGTGCCATTAAAAAGATAATTTGCAGTTAGAGCAAAGAGGAACAGGCTAACTAATGGCAACAGGTACACCAGAAAGCCGGCTATGTGAAAGTATTTATCCGGCATACCGATGACAATAAGGTCTCCAGCTTGCAGTTTGTGCCTGTTAGGAATAGACAGTGCCAGCTTTTTATACCCCAGTAAGCGTCCAAGACTACCTGTGCCACAGCCTTCACTTAAATCGCAGCTTTGACAGGCATTCTGACGCTGTACCTCGATCACCGCTTGATCGTCCTTCAGGGAGGTTACCAAAGCCTGTTCTTCTATCATAAAATTCAGAATCTTTATTGATGATAGACGGTTGATTCCGCCAGCGTCTTAACCGTTACCGCAGGAACTTCCCCAATGGCTGTAACGGTAAAATCATTGAACCGGGTACCAAAGGCATTAACAGCACCCATAGATGATTCACCTGACAGGCTTTGCCCGGAAGTTCGTTCAATGAATATAGATACAGATGCCATGCCATCGCTGACTATCATTTGCTGGGTAAAGTCATTTGAATTCGGCTTTTTCTTTCTAAATGATGATTCAATGCGGAAACCACCAGGCAATGATTCAAGTTTCCATTTGGCATCGGACAGTAGGGAAATGCTCTCGCGCTCCGAGTGAGAACGAATCAACGCATAACCACTGTCAATTTCAGGAATAACTGAAAATGCTGCCTGATCGTCATAATGTAATAAGGCCAGGTGGGTAAACATGATCTGTTCCCTGGTATGCTCCAGCTCATCAAACAAAACAGACCGTAGTAATAAACTATTATTTTTATCTAGCCAGACTGTCATACCATAACGAAATTTATCTTTTGGTTTGATTGAGATAATAATGGCATCATGATCGGCAACTCTATCCTCACCCACTACAGAAAAATCATAAAACTTTGCCAGTCGTTTAACATCATCTGGTGCCCATATGGGGGAAGCAGTTAATTGACTGGATTGATCAACGACTACCTGCCTGCTGGATGGCCAGACACAGGTTAAATTCTTATTATCACGTAAAATTTCCCGGGCTTCACCATTCATAGAAACCAGTCTTTCCCGCGTACCCTGACTATCTTTGACATGAATAATAGACATGCTTTCTAACTGATTATTCTGCAGGTAAACAAAACGCCCCTTATAGCTCAGTTCTTTCATCGCCATGGACATTTTCTGAACCCGGTTTATAGCCTCTTCACTGTTCGCACTTACAGCTCCCAGTTGAAACAGGGTTAATAACAACAGTAATAAAGAAAATGAAATCGGCTTGACTAATGACATCAACATTAACGGGTAACTATTTCTTTGCATCAAAGCCTACAACTCTTGCCTGTGGAATAATGCCCTGCAATGAATTAGAAAATTCATTGTGCTTAACCAGGTATGTATTCAGTTTCTTTTGAATTTCAGGTCCATTACGCTTAATTTTCCAGTTCATACCGGATTGGGAAGTTGAATTTTTAGCGTTAACAGATACAGTCGACAAACCTCTGTTAATAACCGGCATGCTGGCAAGAAACTCTACTTTTGCGCGACTATCATCTACTGATACAACGCTTTCAGCCTGGTCAACGGCAGCAGGCTGCAACTGTAAACCTGTTACCGCTACAAAAGCAACGGTAGCCGCAACAGCAAGTCCAGCGACAGGTTTAAATAACACAGACCAGGACCAGGTAGACTGCTGAGACTCTTTAATAGCGGGTTGCTGCTTAACCTGTAAAACAGATTCGTTTTCAATCTGTGACATAACACCTGCGGCAAAATCCAGTTTTATAGCTTCAGGCGTTTCATTACGCATCACTTCACCAATCATTTGATAACGACGCAGGGTATATTGTTGATTAACATCACCCAGAACATCATTTAACAGGGACTGATCCGTTTCAGACTGTTGATAGTCATCAATTAATGCGGATAAATTTTCACGCTGCTCATTCATAATTTTATACTCAAATAAATATAACTACTTAGCTACTATCCCTTTGACTGGTTAATCTGGTAGCCAAAGAAATTAAATCTACTTTGTTAGTCATTCTAATAGGGGTCTAAGTTCCCTATCAATTGCATCTCTTGCTCGAAATATTCTGGATCTAACGGTTCCGACAGGACAATCCATCACATCCGCTATCTGTTCATAACTTAAACCTTCCAGTTCACGCAGACTAATAGCCGACTTCAAATCTTCAGGTAACCTTTCAATCGCTGCATAAACGGTCTGTTTAATTTCATCCGTCAGCATAAGGTTTTCGGGTGTTGCATTATCTTTCAACTGGCTTTCACCGCTAAAATACGCTGCATCTTCAACGTCTACAGAATACTTTGGAGATTTCCTGGCTCTGGAAGCCAGATGGTTCTTCGCCGTATTGGCTGCAATCCGGTATAGCCAGGTATAAAACTGACTGTCTCCACGAAACTTGCCCAACGCTCTATAAGCCTTGATAAAAGTTTCCTGTGCCACGTCATAGCATTCAGATTGATCAGACACAAAACGGGAAATCAAGTTCACCACTTTCTGTTGATATTTTTGAACTAATATGTCAAACGCAGCCTTATCGCCCTGCTGCACCCGTTTGACTAATTCGCTATCTAATTCAACTGACCCCATTCAAAATCCTGTTTATAATTTATAACCTCAATTCAACACCAAACCCGGGGTAACTTTATTAGCACCCAATAAAATCCAAATATCGATGTCCTGTTTTAGCTAGGACATTCAATATAACAAAAGATTCTCTCTGTGAGCTATTTTTTCAATACATCTTTTTCTGAAGCATGGAATTTTAAGTAAAAAATAGACATACTTGGCTTTTACTAAAAAAAGTTCTTTCTGATTATGAGTAAACAGTATCATTACGATGTCATCATTATTGGCGCCGGTGCTGCTGGAATGACACTGGCTTTACAATTGCCGGAAAATATTTCCATCGCCCTGATCGCTAAAGGCGATTACCAACAGTGTTCCACTTATTATGCCCAGGGTGGTATTTCTGCAGTGCTGGAACAGGATGACTCTTTCAACCTGCACAGCACCGATACTCAAAATGCAGGCTCTGGAATTTGTGATGAGAAAACGGTAAAAATGGTCGCCGAATCAGGGCCATCAGTGATTAACTGGCTGGCTGACCTGGGTATGCCTTTTACCAAAGATCGACAGGATGTAACGGCCAGTGGCTTTCACCTGACCCGTGAAGGAGGTCATAGTCGTCGTCGCGTTGTGCATGCTGCCGATGCCACGGGTAAGGCCATGCAAAAAACTTTGCAGGCACATGTTGCAGAAAAATCAAACATCGATGTGATTGAGCATTCAATAGCCATCGATCTAATTACACGAAATAAACTCTGCGTGGGATTGTATGCTTACAATATTCAAAATCACCAGGTCAATGTTTTTTCTGCAAAAAAAGTAGTTCTCGCAACCGGCGGAGCCAGCAAGGTTTACCTGTACACCAGTAATCCTGACGGTGCAACCGGAGATGGCATCGCCATGGCCTGGCGTGCCGGGTGTCGTGTTGCCAACATGGAATTTATCCAGTTTCACCCGACCTGTCTGTTCCACCCCGAAGCCAAGTCTTTTTTGATCACAGAAGCACTCAGGGGTGAAGGCGCGAAACTGCTGTTACCCAACGGTAAAAGATTCATGCAACATTTTGATGAACGTGCTGAACTCGCTCCCAGAGATATCGTAGCCAGGGCTATTGACCACGAGATGAAACGTCTTGGTACCGAGTGTGTTTATCTGGATATCAGCCACAAAAGCCGGGCATTTATCAAATCACACTTCCCGACCATTTATGAAAAATGCAAACAGTTTGATATCGATATTACACGTCAACCCATTCCGGTCGTACCCGCGGCTCATTACACCTGTGGTGGAGTAATGATCGATTTAGACGGACAGACAGATATTCAAAACTTATACGCTATCGGTGAAGTCAGTTATTCCGGTCTGCATGGAGCCAACCGTATGGCGAGTAACTCGCTGCTGGAATGCATGACCTTTGCGATAGCTTCTGCACGGCATATAACATCGACACTGGACTCTACCAAAAAGCCGGGGCGGTTAAAAAACTGGGATGAATCACTGGTAACCGATTCTGATGAAGAAGTCGTCGTATCACATAACTGGGATGAACTCCGTCACTTCATGTGGGATTATGTCGGCATAGTGCGCACCAATAAACGTCTGGAAAGAGCACTCAATAGAACCAGTTTGCTAAAACGTGAAATTAACGAATATTACGGTAATTTCAGAGTAACGCCTGACTTACTAGAACTGCGTAACCTGGTGGTCGTCGCAGAGCTCATTATTCGCTCTGCCCTTGCACGACACGAAAGCCGGGGGCTGCATTACACGCTGGATTTTCCAGACACCGGGGTTAGTGCCGAAATAACCATGTTAACACCCGATAAAAAGCCGCAGAAAAACACTACTAAAATATCACTGATATCTTCCTGAGAATTCTAACCCGGGCATGTTTATGAATTATCCGGGCTAAAGCTTTTCAAGCCACCGGGTTATTGCTTCAATCAGCTCGTCATTTTTATCATCAAAAAAATGTTCAGCACCCTGAATAAGCTGCTGCTGATATTTTTTGTTATGGCCTGCCGCCTGTTTCTTTGCACCCACAGTTTGTAACACACCGGGTAAGTCATCACTTCCGTACAAATCCAGTACCGGAATGGTTATGGATTGTAGCGAGGTTGCCGCATTGATATCGACATCCTTTTGAGTGGCCTGCATACCAATAGCCACAAATGCACTGACGTTATGATCATTATTGGCCAGGTAATAAGCGGACATGGTAGAACCCTGACTATGCGCAACGATTACAATTTTCTTTATACCCTGAGCTAACAGGTAATCTTCAGCCGCTTTAAGTCGAGCAGGCACTTCTGGGTAAAGCGGAACATAATCATCGTAGGTCGCTTCGTTATGTAAAATCGGCATTTGAATCGACAGGGTATTCCAGCCATAGGTGGTCATTTCCACCCGTACAGGTTTAACCACCTGGTCCCAGTTAGGGTGGATGCCGGTTCCATGCACCACAATCATGCCCAGTTCAGACTCTTCTTCAGCTTCGGTATAAATGGACAAAAACTTCAGTTTATCAGTTTTCAACCAGACGGCTTCACCATCCAGAATTGAATCCACGGTTTGATCAGCCCAACGCTGCTCTTTGCCGAGATCAGAAGCCTGGACAGTGACCAGAAAAAGTGAACATAGCAATAAAAGGTACTTCATGGAATTCCCTGCCATCTATTTAAAAATTAGATACTAACAAAGTTAATCTTTTTTACGCAATAAAATCATCTTTGCGTCGTGCTAATTGTTAACTGCAACAATTTCAAATATTCTAAGCAGCCTTAGTTGATCAGAATAAAACTTCATCATTACCAATAATTTTTTATTGAAAATATGACTTTCAATAATATGACAGCCCTGTTTGGAGCCATGCTTATACTGGCTTTTTACCCTGGCGTCAGCTCACTAACAGTTGCAACCAGATCTGCAGCTTCTGGTTTTAAGCACGGCCTGGTGGCTACTCCTGGCATTCTGTCTGCAGACCTTTCTTTATTTTTATTACCATCTCTGGTTTAGCATTCATTGCGGAAACCATGAACACTTTATTCCTGTTCATAAAATACCTCGGCGGGGCTTACCTGGTCTGGACAGGTATTAGAATCTGGATATCAACCAGGAAAACCTCTGACGCTGAACAAATAACTGGCACATCGATATTATCCAGTTTCATGAGCGGCCTGTTGATTACCCTGGCAGATGTAAAAGCCATCTTTTTTTACCTGGTATTTTTTTCAGCTTACATCGACCTGACGACTTTATCAGCTATACAGACTGACATTCTAGTATCTGTTTCAATAGCGGCGGTTGCTATGGCAAAACTCAGTTATGCATTATTGGCACACAGAGCACGAGCCATTTTAAACAGTCCAGGGACTTTAAAAAGAATCAATATCGTCGTTGGGTGTATCATAGTCGGTACAGGGTTATATTTAATCACCAAACCATAATCCGAGAACCTTGATGAGATTGAGATGACATGTGGCTACAGAAAGAAATAACTTTAAAATCCAGACCAAGAGGTTTCCATCTAATCACCCATGAGATTCTACAGGCAGTTGATGAATTGCTAACGATTAATATGGGTTTGATGAATATTTTCATCAAACATACCTCGGCATCTTTAACCATCAATGAGAATGCTGACCCTACAGTGAGACAGGATTTTGAAAATTTCTTCAACAGGTCCATCCCGGAAAATGAATCCTATTATCAGCATATGGATGAAGGAAGCGACGATTTGCCCGCTCATTTCAAATCCAGTATTTTAGGCAACAGTCTCAATATTCCCATATCAAATGGTCGCCTGAACATGGGAACCTGGCAGGGCATCTACCTCGGTGAGCATAGGAATTATGGTGGTAGCCGCCGACTGATTGTCACAATTCAAGGGGAATAAAAACTATAGCCGGCTTTATAAATTTGATGGATGAATAATAAATTCCATTGATACCGGTATTTTCACAACAATTTTCAATAAATGTTTTTTTGATTTATGATACTGCGCTGAATTTTATCCCTGAGTTTAATGACTCAAATTCAATCCAATAACTATAACCGGCTAAACTAACGAGGTTTTTTCATGGCAAAGTCTGATTTCACTTTTAGACGATATAAAGATGGAGACGGCACCTATGGAAACATGGGCATGGATATCTTCGAGCAGGATACTACTTATAAATGCCCTACTTACGTTAACAGAACGCCACCCTGCCAGGGTAGTTGCCCTTCAGGAGAGGATATTCGCGGCTGGTTAAGTATTATCAGGGGCACTGAAAAACCTGCCGGTGATACCGATAAATTTGAATATGCTTTTTATCGCTCTACCGATGCCAATCCATTTCCGGCGATCATGGGTCGAGTCTGCCCTGCCCCCTGTCAGGAAGGCTGCAACCGTAATGAAGTTGAAGATTTTGTCGGCATCAATTCTGTTGAACAATATATTGGTGACAATGCCCGTGAAAAGGGTCTGAAATTTGACAACAGCGCTACTGATACTGGCAAAAAAGTCGCCATCATTGGTGGTGGCGTTGGCGGATTAGCCTGTGCTTATCAATTACGCAGACAGGGTCATGCGGTAACGGTATTTGATAATCATAAAAAGCTCGGCGGCATGATGCGTTATGGCATCCCGGGATATCGTACACCTCGTGATGTTATGGATCATGAAATCCAGCGAATTCTCGATATGGGAGTTGAAGTTAAACTCAATACTTTCATCGGTAAAGATATCAGCATGGACACTCTGCGATCAGAATTCGATGCTGTTGTGATTGCCATTGGCGCTCAGGCGGGACGTAATATTCCAATTCCTGGAGGCGAAGCGCCTAACTGTATTACCGGTGTTGCATTTCTGGATGCTTATAATGATGGTCGTCTGAAAACTGTTTCCAAAAAAGTGGTTGTTATCGGTGGTGGTGATACCGCAATGGATGTTGTTTCTGTAGCCCGTCGTCTGGGGCATATTGAAAATACTCACGAAAATGAACGCCCTGAGAATATCATTCTTAATCAAACTGCACAGGATGTCGCGATCACTGCGCAAAAAGAAGGTGCCGAAGTCATACTTGCTTATCGCCGTCCGGTAGATCAAATGCCGGCAGCACTACATGAAGTAGAAGCCGCTGAACGTGAAGGCGTTGAGTTACGTGGAAGCCTGGTGCCTGTTTCTATAGTCACCGATGAAAATGGTCGTGCCACCGCATTACGTGTATCCAAAGCTGACTGGAGCACGGGTAAAATGGAAGTCATTGAAAACTCTGAGTTCGACATTGAGTGCGATCTAATCGTCTCGGCAATTGGTCAAGGAGGTGATTTAAAAGGAATGGAATCTCTTGATAACGGCCGTGGATTGATTGATGCCGATAAGTTCTACCAGGTTCCAAATGAAAAAGGATTATTCGTTATTGGAGACATCGTACGCCCTCACCTGCTGACGACCGCAATTGGTCAGGCTTCTGTTGCGGCAGAAAGCATTAGTCACTACCTGTCACAGGAAGCGTTTGATAAACGTCCCAAAGTCGATGTTCATCACTTTGATTTACTGCAAAAACTGCAGGAAACATCTCTTCAGCCCGAAGCATATGCCCATCAGGATGACTGGGGCACCGATGATGCTAATTTTGCCGTGCACAACTACGAAGATCGTTCCGCAAACGAAATCATTTCTGCAGAAAAACTCTTTCTCGGACACTTTGAAAATACTCCTCGAAATTTACGTGCAGAGTCTTTCATTGAGTCAGAAAATATCATCGACTCTTACGAAGAACGTTTCAAAGGCCTGGAACAGGAAACTGCCGAAAAAGAAGCCGATCGCTGTATGAGTTGCGGCATGTGTTTCGAATGTGATAACTGTGTGATTTACTGCCCTCAGGATGCTGTACATCGCACTAAAAAAGCAGAATCAACCATGGGACGTTATGTTTACACCGACTATTCTCGTTGTATTGGCTGTCATATTTGTTCAGATGTCTGCCCTACCGGTTACATTAATATGGCAATGGGTGAACATTAATTAGTTTCACAACCTACGATGAAAATAAAAAAGCCTGAGTTACTCAGGCTTTTTTTATTGCTACATCATGCATAAAATTGTTGATTTCGGCTGCCTGAGTAGCCACAATGCGCGCAAATTTTCTATTGATATCTTATTTGAGGAATAAACATGAAACTGATTTTATTAGGAGCTCCTGGAGCTGGTAAGGGTACTGTTGCCAAACTTTTAACTAAAATGGATGGTTCAGTCCAGATTTCTACCGGTGATATCCTGCGTGGCGCTGTTGCAGCAGGCACAGAACTGGGTAAGCAGGCAGAAGCAGCCATGAAAGCCGGTGACCTGGTTTCCGATGATCTGATCATGGGCATCATGAAAGATCGTTTACGTGAAGATGATTGTAAAAGTGGTTACCTGTTAGACGGTTTCCCACGTACTATTCCTCAGGCTGAAGCGCTTAAGGCACTGCTGGCTGATATGGGTGAAGAGCTGGATTTCGTCGTTAATATCGACGTTCCACGTGATGTTATCCTTGATCGTTTAACAACTCGCCGTACCTGTACTGATTGTGGCGCTATCTACAATGTGAAATCTAATCCGCCTAAAGAAGAAGGTAAGTGTGATTCATGTGGTGGTCCGGTTGTTCAACGTGATGACGAAACTGAAGAAGCTATCGGTAACCGTCTTGACGTTTATAACGAAAAGACTGCTCCTCTGGCTAACTTCTACGAAGGCGAAGGCATGTTATTAACTGTTAGCGCTACTTCAAGTGATGCTGTTATCGATGCTATTACGGAGAAGCTGGGAAAATAATCCCCTGCTTTCTGTTTAGTATGAAAAAGCCGGCATTAGCCGGCTTTTTTGTGCCTGAAATTTACCACTAATATCAGTAGGCAGACTCTACCCTGATAATATAGTGCAGTGATCTAAAAGCACCTGGCAGTTTAACAGGAGAAAGTAATTTATCCATTTACCGGCTTTAAAATGTTCACCTAAACATGTAACCCGTCAGCAAGCTCACGTAATAAACCCGCCGTATCATCAAAACCGAGGCAGGCATCGGTAATACTCTGTCCATATTTAAGCGGTTTATCATCCAGATTTTGATTTCCTTCCAGCAGATTACTTTCAAGCATCAATGCGCGAATAGAACGATCTCCCGCCAATCTCTGCTTAATGATTGCATCCACAACTTTACGCTGATTCAGTGGGTCTTTAAGGCTATTTCCATGGCTGCAATCGACCATAATTACTTCTGGCAGACCTGCCTTATTCAATAATTCACATGCTGTAGCAATTGACTGAGGGTCATAGTTAGTCCCCTGTTTTCCTCCACCTCTCAATACCAGATGACCATAGCTGTTACCCGTTGTTTCCAGAATGGCAGGAGCTCCTTCATGAGTAAGAGATGGAAACAGATGCCGATTTCGGGCGGCCTGGATTGCATCCACAGCAACCTGAATATTGCCATTAGTGCCATTTTTAAACCCCACTGGCATGGATAATCCTGAAGCCAACTCACGATGAATCTGACTTTCTACAGTTCGAGCACCAATTGCTCCCCAACTAATCAAGTCTGTATAAAACTGTCCAAAGGTCGTATCCAGAAACTCTGTGCCTGCACTTAAACCAATCTCAGAAATATCAGCCAGCAACTGACGTGCCTGGCGCAGGCCTGCATTAATGCGGTAGGAACCATCCATATCAGGATCATTAATCATGCCTTTCCAGCCCATAACGGTTCGTGGCTTTTCGAAATAGACTCGCATCATGATGAATAATGACTCTGATAACTCATCAGCCAGTGATTTCAATTGCCTTGCATATTCTATTGCTGCAACAGGATCATGCACCGAACAGGGGCCTACGATGACCAGCATGCGATCATCATTTCCATCAACAATGGCTTCCACAATGCCTCGACTGAGCTGAACCTGATGCTTTGACTCATCAGTAATGGGAATCTCTTCTTCCAGTAAAGCAGGGGTTAACAATGGGCGGGTTCTTACAATCCGAAGGTTGTTTGTTTGAAGTTTTTGACTCATTTGCTAATAAAATAGTTAAAGCGGTTAGATGATTTATTACCTGCATGCGTAACAACAGGGTTTACAAAATCACCATATCAGATGTTCATAACTTAACAATGAATCATTGCTGATAATAACTAAAAGTTACTGGTTCAAGGGCTTATTACGTGGAGAGGATGGAGCCCATCGTCGGTCATAATGTGGAAAATCAGGATTACTCCAGCCTGCTTCAGCCAGGTCATTCTCTGCAGGCTGGAGGCTTGCAACATAAGCCATGACAGCCGATTCCTCACGCAGGGAAAAATGCTGAACCTGTTGTATCATTTTTTTATCTGCATTTCGTCGATGACCACCGCGTATCCATCTAAATTGTCGCATTAAATAATTGTAATGTTGCCCCTGAATTCTTGGAATATAGTCCTCAATCTGGCCTTCACCCTGCTCACCATGGCATTTGCTACAGTTCTCTTCATAAGCCTGCTTACCCATTGATAAATCCTCGAAGTATCCCTGTCCATTATTCCGGGTCATGGGTAATTGAGCAATATAAGCAGCAAGGTCCGCAACATCCTGCGCCGACTGCAGAACTCGTGGTGAAGTAAAAGCTTCCATAATTGGATTACCCCGCTGTTTAGAGCTGATATCTCCCAACTGTTTTATGATTACAGAATGTAATTGCCCGGCAATTTGCGGATAACTGCCATTTTTCGTACCCCAGCCTTCAGGTCCATGGCAGGTAATACACAGACGATATAACTTACGCCCGTTGTTTATATCCGGGTTCAGTTGCTGTGCCAGCTCAAAGCGCTCCAGCTTTAAGTCTTTTATTTCAGCTGCACTGGTATTACTAGTAAAAAGCGCAAGAAGAGATATCAACAGAAATAAGGCGCGGCTTCTGTAGCTTACTTTCAAATGGGTTAAACTGGTGTAACTCATAGATTCATCCTAGTATTTTTAGTAAAAAAAATGCTTTTAAAAAGATAAACAGCAATTGTTGACAGATTGATATCAACTGAGTAATCTCTCAACAATTCATTATAAAATGTAATGTTATTATTTCTTCCAGTTTTTGCAAGAAATAAAACAACATCCCTCAACAGAAGGGAGAGATGCAAACCATGAAAAATATACTAACCTCATTGAAAAAGCGCCTCGCTGTTTTCTCACCTTTTACCCTGGTAATAGGCGGGATAGTTGTTGGTATCATCTTTTGGGGCGGTTTTAATACATCTATGGAATTAACCAATACCATGGAATTCTGCATTTCATGCCATGAAATGCGTGATAATGTTTACGAAGAGTACAAGAATACCATCCATTATAAGAATCCTTCCGGTGTACAGGCGAGCTGTGCGGATTGCCACGTGCCAAGACCCTGGGTGTATAAAGTGATTCGAAAAATTAAGGCAACCAATGAGTTATACCATAAAGCTCTGGGTACTATAGATACACGGGAAAAATTTAATCAGCATCGCTGGAAAATGGCTAACCGGGTATGGGATACGATGAAATCAACCGATTCACGGGAATGCCGCAATTGCCATTCATTAGATACCATGGACTTGAGCGAACAGGACAGGACCGGGCGAAAAAGACATGCACGGGCTGAAGATCAGGGAGAAACCTGTATCGATTGCCACAAGGGTATTGCCCATGATGAACCGGATGAACCGGATGAACCGGAAAACACGAACCAGGAATAATTGACATTTAATCTTGATACCGACATGACTCGACTAATCACACTGCTGCTTTTCTTTATGCTGTCCAGTTCCGTGACAGGAGCAAATAAAGAGCTTGATAAACAGTTGCGCCTGGCCGCAATGATTGACGATGACCAGCATCTTGAACAATTACTGGATCAGGGTGCGGATGTGAATAGCGCCAATAAATTTGGCAAAACGGCATTAATGTTTGCAGTGGAAAATGGCAACTTGCTAACCGTTTCAATACTTCTAACCCGCGGTGCTGACGTGAACATTAAAACGGTGGCAAATTGCACAGCGCTTACATTTGCCGCTGAAAACGGTGAAACAGAAATCACCTCTGTTTTGCTGGAGCGTGGCGCAGACCTTAAAGCTCGTACACGTGCTGGTTGGAATTCGCTGATGATTGCCTCTCGTTACGGTCAGATAGATATGGTTAAGCAGCTTTTATTTAAAAATGCAGATCCGGATGAAATTGATAAAAACGGGCTTAACAGTTTAATGATGGCATCCGCTAATGGTCATAAGGAGGTCATTGAAGTTCTTCTTAAAAATAAAGCTAATATTCACCTGCAAGATAAAAATGGTAAAACTGCTTTAATTTATGCGGCCGAGTCTGGCAAGTCGAATGAATCGATTTTACTGCTTCTCCAACACGGGGCAGATATTGACAAGCAATCAACCGATGGCGCAACCGCTCTAATCTGGGCTGCTGGACAGGGGCATGTCAATGTGGTCGACCTGTTGCTTTCAAACAGTGCCGGCATAAATACTCAGGATGAAAACGGTAACACGGCCCTGATGGAAGCAGTCACCGTTCGTTCAGCCGATACGGTTAGAAAGTTGATAGACAGGGGAGCTAACCCGGTTATTAAAAACAAGTCTGGCGAGATGGCTCTCGATATCGCTAAAAAACACAGGAATAATAAAATTTTGCTAATGCTGACTTCTGATTGAGCCTATTATTTCTCTGTCATACTGTTATAAAAACAATATCTCACTACTGAGCAGCAGTATTCTCACCTGCACTTGCTCGAGGAAAGACCACCAGGTGATCAAACTCCAGCTGAATACCGATTGTCTCATTAATCCTGTGATCATGGTGACTGGGCACCAGCGATAAGACTTCTATGCCGCTAGGCATACGCAGGGTATACAGAAAATCTGATCCCCGAAATGCCCTCTCGACAACAACCGCTGTTTCTGTGGAATCATCATCATGAATAATGTCATCAGGGCGAATTAACACATCCACCTGACAGCCCGGTTTACAGCCCTGCGGTACCAGCCCATGAATATTGCCCAGCTCGGTATTCACCGTATTGCCGCCAACCACCATGCCTGGAACAATCACACCTTCACCGATAAAATCAGCCACGAAACGATTTACCGGTTTATGGTATAAGTTATAAGCACTGTCGTTCTGATAAATCTGCCCCTCATTCATCACACATATTTCATCGGCCATCGCAAAAGCTTCATGTTGATCATGAGTGACTAAAATGGCCGTGATGTTTTCCTGCTTTAAGATATGCCTGACTTCTCTGGCCAGTTTTTCTCGAAGCTCTACATCCATGCTGGAAAAAGGTTCATCCAGTAATAAAATCGAAGGTTCAGGTGCCATCGCGCGAGCGAGAGCCACACGCTGCTGTTGACCACCGGATAATTGATGCGGGTAAGCCCGAGCAAGCGTGGGCATACCAATCATGGCCAGCAATTCTATTATTCGGTCATGTTGATCTTTTTTAGACCATCCTTGAAGACCAAAGCGAATATTGTCCTGCACTGACAGGTGAGGAAATAAAGCGAAGTCCTGAAATACCATGCCAATATGGCGCTTTTCGGGTGGAAGACTTATCTTCTGATCACTGACAACCTCATTACTGATCAGCACCTGCCCTCTGGTTGGAGGTTCAAATCCAGCAATGGTTCTTAATACCGTCGTTTTACCACAACCACTCGGACCCAACAGGCAACCAATTTTTCCATCCGTCAGTGAAAACGACAGATTATTTACAATCTGTTTATTTCCGTAACAAATATCTATCTGTTTTACTTCCAGTCTATTTGTCATTTGATCCAGCTCTTGATTGAGAAATACTTTTAGATAAAAAAATAACCGGCAGCAAACCCGCCACCACAATCATCAGAGCAGCTGTGGACGAATCGGCCAGTCGTTCATCAGAGGCCAGCTCAAAAGCTCTAACCGCCAGTGTATTAAAATTAAAGGGGCGTAGAATTAATGTCGCCGGTAATTCTTTCATTACATCGACAAAAACAATCAATAACGCCGTTAATATAGACCCCTTCATCAATGGCATATGAATCTTAAACAGAGTTTCCCTAGGTCTATAGCCCAGAGTACGGGCGGCATCATCCATGCAAGGTTTAATCTTGCCCAGTCCGGACTCAACCGTTTGTAAACTCACCGCAAGGAATCGAACCATATAGGCGAACATCACAGCAAACAGACTTCCACTGAGTATTAACCCGGTAGAAATATCAAACTGGGTTCGCATGAAATCATCAATGCTATTATCCAGCCAGGCAAATGGAATAATAATACCCACCGCAACGACAGTTCCCGGTATCGCATAACCTGTAGCGGCAACTCGAATGGATACATTCACGGACCGGGTGGCCAGCATACGCTTACCATATGCCAGGAAAAGCGCCAGCATCACCGACAGAAAAGCTGCCAATAAGCCAAGCAACACCGTATTAAAAGTTAAGCGTAAAAAAGCTTCATCCACCATATCCTGGTAAGTCAGGATTGCCCACGAGCTTAGCTGCCCTGCGGGTAATAGAAAACCTAAGGCCACCGGAAACAGGCAAACCATAAAAGCCAGAATTGCTTTCAACCCGGTGAGTCGATATTCGGGTAACTGGGTATATTTATTTGTCGTATGATTATATCGCGCCTGCCTTCGAGATACCCTTTCAATGACCACCAGGGTAAACACGAACATCAGTAATAAGGCCGCCATTTTGGCGGCAGCCACACTGTCTCCCAGTCCAAACCAGGTTCTGAAAATTCCAGTTGTGAAAACCCCAATTCCAAAATAGGAAACTGTTCCATAGTCCGCCAGAGTTTCCATTAGTGCTAATGACAACCCGGCAACAATTGCAGGTCGAGCTAGAGGTAAAGCCACACGATAAAAGCTACTCCAGGCATTACAACCGAGTGTTCGACTGACTTCTAACACGCAAATCGACTGCTCTAGAAACGCAGCCCGAGCCAAAAGATAAACATAAGGGTATAACACCAGCGATAACATGCTGATGGCACTACCGAGCGAGCGAACCTCTGGAAAATAATAATCACCATAACCCCAGCCCGTCCATTCACGTAACTGGGTTTGTACCGGACCGGCGAAATCAAACAACCCGGTGTAGGTATAAGCAATGATATAGGCTGGCATTGACAGCGGCAGTAACAATAACCAGACGAATGATTTTTTCCCGGGAAACTGGCACATTGCAGTCAACCAGGCCGTTGATACACCTATTGACAGGGTGCCTGCAGTAACACCCAAAACCAGTAGAACAGAGTTAGTCAGGTATTCGGGAAGCACCGTTTGCTTCAGATGTTCCCAGTTTTCACCCGAAGGTTCGAACACAAAACCAGCAATAGTTAAAACGGGAATGCTCAGCAATAAAGCCACCAATACAATACCCGGTTGCCACAGTTTGCTTATTGAAATTTGCAAAATATTCTCAAACTTAGGTTCGTTTATTTAACCCTGAAATTGATTATTTCCACCCTGCTCTGTCCATAGTTCGAACCGCTTCAGCATTATTTCGACCGAGAACATCCAGGCTCAGTTTGTCAGATTTAAAAGAACCCCAGCTTTTTACCAGTTCACTTATTTCAGCATTTTCACTCACCGGGTATTCAAAATTAACCTCTGCATACCATTTCTGTGATTCAGGGCTGACCAGAAATTCCAGCAACTTTAGAGCATTTTCAGGGTTCTTTGCATGTTTCGTGACTCCAGCACCACTGATATTCACATGACTTCCCCTGCCCTGCTGGTTAGGCCAGAACAGCCCCATCGCCTGTGCCGCTTTAACCTGGGAAGAGTCTTTTTTACTGGTCAGCATCGCTCCATAATAATAAGTATTCGCTATGGCTATGTCACATTGTCCTGCCGCTGCTGCCTTGATTTGATCACGATCTCCACCTCTGGGAGGGCGTGCCATATTTTTCACCAGTTTATTACTCCATTGTTGAGCAGCTTGTTTACCATTAGACGCTATAAGTGAAGCAACCAGAGACTGGTTATAGATGTTACTGGAACCCCGGATACAAATTTTTCTTTTCCATGCATCACTCACCAGATCTTCATAAGTTGAGAGTTGCTCCGGCTTCACGCGGTCTTTGGCATAAAAGATCACCCTGGCACGTTGCGACAAACCAACCCACTGACCTTCAGGGTCTCTTAAATGAGACGGCACCGCTGCATTCAAAGTATCACTGTTTACCGATGCAAAAATACCCGCCTGTTTGGCTCGATACAATCGACCTGCATCAACCGTAATGAATACATCAGCCGGTGTATTACGTCCTTCATTTTTTAAACGGGTTAAAAGCTTGTCGGCTTTTGCCGTCACCAGATTAGTTTTTATCCCCGTTTCAGCGGTAAACCTGTCCAGTAATGGTTTGACAAGCTTTTCCTTTCGTCCGGAATATACATTAACTTCAGCAGATAAAGCATTGAATGATATTAATAATATCATTGTAACTACAATATGTTTTAGATTCATCAAGATGACTCCTATATAATTTTGAACTAACTTAAAATTTGTAACCGAATTATATTCACTATCCTTCTATTTGCAAATGATAATACTTCTCATTTAAATTAATGTTTATATAAAGTGACATGAGTCAATTTAAGCAATTGATCGAACCCGATATCCTGCACTGGAAACAGCTAAAGGAATTATTACAGCATCAGGGCTTTAGCCTGCGCACGGACTTTGCAGAATCCCTGCAAAAATTAGCACTGGGCAGCAACTATGCAATTTCACAGTTAATCAAATATCCTGAACTGATACATAAACTGCATGACTGTGATTACTTCGAACTTGATTCAGCAAGTTTGACCAATTCACTAGAAGGTATTAGTGATGTCAATATCATCCAGTCTCTGCTGAGAAAATTTCGTCATCAAAAGCTGGTTGAAATAATTTACCTTGATATTTGTCTACAACAAAATATTGAAGATACCCTGCTCCATCTGAGTGAACTGGCTGATACCTTAATTCAGCTGGCTCTGAATAAGTGTGAACAAATCCTTTCTGTAAAACATGGCCAACCACTGGATGAACTGGGTCAGCCCATGCAGCTCAATATTATTGCTATGGGTAAACTCGGCGGTAGGGAGCTTAATTTTTCATCTGATATCGATTTGATTTGCTGTTATAGCGATGACGGCCAGTTGGCCGGTTTTGGACAGTTAACTCATACCCAATATTTCACTCACATTGTTAAATTGTTCAACCAGCTTTTACACGAATTAACGGCAGATGGTTTTGTGTACCGTGTTGATTTACGCCTGCGCCCCTGGGGAGAGGCGGGCCCTAAGGTACTCAGTCATAATGCGTTTGAACACTATTATCAATTGCATGGTAGAGAATGGGAGCAATACGCCATGGTGAAAGCAAGAGTCATCACCGGTAGCGATGCCGACAAAAAATACCTGCACTCCATACTCAAACCTTTTATTTACCGTCGTTACCATGATTACCGGGTGTTCGATGGACTGGCCACGCTGAAGTCAAAAATAGATCAACAATCCAGGCGCAACAGAAGTCGTTGCAATATCAAGACGGGGCGCGGTGGAATACGAGAAATCGAATTTTTTGTTCAGGCATTTCAAATATTAAAAGGAGGACGCAATCACCAGTTGCAAACTCAAAGCCTGTTTCTGGCTATTGATACTCTCACTGAGCAAAATATTACCGACCATGAAACTCTGCTCAAGATGCGAGAATCCTATTGTTTTCTGCGCTTGCTGGAAAACCGGATACAAATGTTAAATGACCAGCAAACTCATGAATTACCGACCAGACAAAATACGCAGGACAGGCTCTGTCTTTTGCTCGGTTATGCAAATTGGCAGGCACTGGAAATTGAGCTAAATCAGCATTTATCTCAGGTCAACGAGGTTTTTTCAACACTGTTTAAATCAGCACACAATACCCCGCAACTCAACTCAACAATACAACATTTTGATGAACTGAATGAGGACCAGCACCTTCAGGTTATTCAACAGCTGGGTTTTAAACAAACCCAGGAAATACACCAGCGATTGCAACAATTCTATTTATCCAGATCGTTGATTTTTATGTCCGATAGGGCCAGAAAACGTTTTCACGTCTTTTTTCCGGAACTGTTAAAGCAAATTTCTCAGTATGATCAGCAACTGGAATTACTGGAAAAATTGCTGGCATTACTGTCATCAATCGCCGGGCGAAGTGTTTATTTCGAACTGTTATACCAGAACATTCCATTACTGGTAAAACTGGCTCACCTGTTCGATAGCAGTAACTGGATTGCTGCCGAAGTGACTCGCCACCCTATCCTGCTGGAGTCATTACTTTACCCTGATAAGCTGGAAGATCGCTTTGATAAACTAAAACAGCAGCATGCTTTGCAGGTTCAGTTGCAAAATGTAAAAGGTGATGAAGAACTGGAACTGGATGTTTTACGTCAGTTTAAACGTGCCCAGACTATCATGATCGCGACAGCAGAAATAGCCGGCGAAATCGATACAACAACAGTTTCTTATTACCTGTCAGACCTGGCTGAAATCCTGCTACAGGCAGTTTATGAGCTTTCCCTGTCTGCTTTGATTAAACAGTATGGTCAGCCACAGTGTTTAATTGAAAATGAATCATTCACCCCCGGCCTTGCCATTATCGGATATGGGAAACTGGGAGGCTATGAACTTCATTACCAGTCTGACCTTGATATTATTTTCCTGCATAATTCGAGTGGAAGTAAACAACAGACCAGTGGTTCGAAAAGTATTGATAATGCGGTATTTTTTTCTCGCCTGGCACAAAAAATCATCTCTAAGATCAGTCTGCTCACAGCCGCTGGCAAACTGTATGAAATAGATACCCGGTTACGACCCAATGGTTCCTCCGGTATGCTGGTTACATCACTGCAGGCGTTTCACCAGTATCAATGCGAGAAAGCCTGGGTATGGGAGCACCAGTCCATCATCAGGGCTCGTTATATTGCTGGAAATGCAGATATTAAACCAGAGTTTGAAAAAATCCGGCAGTTAGTCATTGCACTAAAACGCGAACCTGCAGAGCTTGGCAAAGTCATCACGGATATGCGGGAAAAAATATACCAGAACCAGAAACCGGCTGAAGGTCCAACCATCAATAGCAAGCATTCCAGGGGCTGTATGGTCGATATTGAATTCCTGGTTCAGTACTGGGTATTAAAATATGCAAATAAATTTGCCAGCCTGACTGAAAGCACTGATAATATCGGCCTGATAAGTGAGTTGCACCGTCTCGGCTTAATATCTGATGAAGATTTGCAACTCAGGGATTGTTATCCAGTATTTCATAAGTGGTTACACACTCAAGTGTTACAAAACCAATCTGCTGATATTGCTTCTGGCCTGGTCAGAAAGGAAATTGATGTGGTAAAAAACTGTTGGAATAAAACTTTTAATTAATAAAATTTGTTCATAAAATTATTTATGTACAGGTTTGAACTCTTTAATTCGGAGAAAATATAAATGTCGATGTCTGATCGTGATGGTTTCATCTGGTTTGATGGTGAAATGGTTCCGTGGCGCGAAGCCAATATCCACGTTCTTACGCATACCCTGCATTATGGTATGGGGGCATTTGAAGGTGTAAGAGCCTATAACGCCGATCAGGGCACTGCTATTTTTGCACTGGAAGCTCACACCAATCGCCTGTTTGATTCCTGCAAAATTCTCGGCATGGAAATGCCCTGGAGCAAACAGCAAGTCAATGACGCTCAGGTTGCTGCCGTAAAAGACAATAACCTGGACAGTGCCTATATTCGACCCATGGTGTTTTATGGCTCTGAAGCCATGGGGTTGCGTGCAGACAATCTTAAGGTTCATGTCATCGTGGCGGCATGGGAATGGGGATCTTATCTTGGTGCTGAAGGCATGGAAAAAGGCATCCGCATCAAAACATCATCATTCACCAGACATCACGTCAATATTGCAGCCACTAAAGCCAAGGCCAACGGGCAGTACATCAATTCAATGATGGCATTACAGGAAGCACTCCGGGATGGTTATGATGAAGCCCTGCTTCTCGACCCGGAAGGATACGTTGCAGAAGGCAGCGGAGAAAATATTTTCGTCATTAAAGACGGTGTCATCTATACCCCTGAAGCCACGTCTGCCCTGAATGGCATCACGCGTAAAACCATTTTTGCTCTGGCCAATGACATGGGCATGGATATAGTTGAAAAACGACTGACCCGCGATGAAGTGTATATTGCCGATGAAGCTTTCTTTACCGGTACAGCCGCGGAAGTGACGCCGATACGTGAACTCGATAATCGTCCAATTGGTAGTGGTCGCGGCCCTGTCACCGAGAAATTGCAAACTGCTTATTTTGACCTGGTTCATGGCCGTAATGAAAAGCACATCGACCTACTCACTTTCGTTTAATAACTCTGGATACAACTATGGTTAACCCTGACACTGCAGCTAATCAACAGGAATTTAATACGCCTAACGCTAAAAAAGCAGTCGCAGTTAAAGCTGCCGATCTGCCCGTTCATTGCCCGGTAGAAGGATCCAGCCTGTGGAATTCCCATCCTCAGGTTTATATTCCCGTCGAGGAAAATGGTGGAGAAGCCAGATGTCCCTACTGCGGAACCATTTTTAAACTATTAGGGTAAACACCAGATCAAAGAAACCAGCTCTGTTGCTTACCTGACTTAAATAATTCGCAGAGTATGATGAGTAAAAGAATTTTTACTCATCATACTAATGAATTCTCTATAATCTAAGCCACGGTAATGTAGAGACTTTTTTCATTTAACATCTTCTTATCCAGTTGTACTTCGATTTTATTCAGTAGAACTTCAACATTTTCTTCACCCTTACTCTGCGTGACAACAGCACTAATGTGAATTCGACCCAGTTCAGGATAGTCGATATCTTCGATACCAGATTTCATACGTTCAGTAATACCCAGGGCTAATTCCGAGGATGTTCTGGGCATCAGGATAACAAACCGACTTTCATCCCATCTGGCGAATATATCAACGCTACGAGTTTGGTCAGAAATTCCCTGAGTGATAGCTTTGATACTAACTTCATCAATATTTTGTTGTTGCTGTAGATCAGAATTTAAAAAATCTATATCCATAATAATCAATGAAAAAACTTCCTCGTATCTTTTAGCTCTGTCTATCTCCAGTAATAATTGTTCACATAAAAAATATCGATTAACGGCTCCGGTTAATTCATCACGCATATTTTTATCGTTGACCGACTGTTTAGCCAGCCGTTTACCAGTCACCGATGACAGGTTACGAAAAAGTTTTGTTGAAATTCTGGGGTGATAACGACCTAACTGACTAATGCTATCCCAGCGAATGACCAGCACTTTTACAAAGGCACCAGCGGTTACCCTGGCCGTTCGCTGGTCGTTGGTTAATAAAGCTATTTCACCAAACAGTTCTCCCGACCCATTTCACCAATGGTATACACCGATCCGTCTTTTTCTTTACGACTTATCACGGCAAGCCCCTCCAGGATCACGTACATATCATTCCCATCCTGCCCCTGTTCCACCAGGATATCACCTTCACTAAACTGCAAAATATTACCAGTTAAAATTGCTTTTTTGATTTCAAAGTTACGTAGTCCTTTAAAGAACACACTTTTCTTGAGTACATTCGATTTCAAGTTCAGAGATAACACGTCCCAGACGGTTATCAAACGGGTATAAGATAAAAGTACTGGTGTCAGTACAAAAGTAGAAAACATGGCCAGTAACATAACCAGTGCGCTCAGAGCACCAAAGTAAACCACTGGAAGAAAGCTGGACAAAGTTAAAGTGTAAAAGCCAAGAGCCAACCCGGCTGAAGTCGTAATAATCGGAGTCGCTTCATGCTCAACGGTTTTCAACAGGGCTTTTTCGACGTCCTGGGTACCCCGGGTAAAGTGATGGTTGCGACTTAAAAAATGAATCGTGTCATCAACACAGATACCCAGTGCTATCACCGCCACCATGGTGGTTCCTGTATCCAGAGGAATATTGAAATAGCCCATCACACCAAACAGGATAATGACTGGAAAAATATTGGGAACAATCGCCAGCAAACCCGCTCGAATATCAATGAATAACAGGGATACCAGTAAAAATATAACGATCACCATCAGCAACAATGATTGAATCTGGCCTATCGCCATGCTATCAGTTGCACGATTCGTTAAAACAGATTCCCCGGTAAAATGAACCGTCAAATTAGTTTTTAACTGCTGATCAATAAATTGCCTGATTGCCAGTAATTCAGAGTCCAACTGTCGTGATGATGAAAGGTTATGCCTAACCAGTATTCGTGTACTGCTAAAATCACCGGACACATAATTTTTAACCGCACTGAACTGAACAAAACTCATATAAGCTTCAATAAGATCATCTTCATCCGGCATTGATAAATCATCAGTACCTTCCATAATTTTATTGGTCAGCATGATAAAATCGGTGAAGGAAAAGGATTTATCGAACACATTACACTGCTCGATAAATTGTTGTAACTGCCTGACATCCTCCAGGTATTTCACCTTAAGAAAGGTACCTTCAATAGCAGAATCGAGGATTATTGAGAACGTCTGCATGCCAGACAAATGTTTGTGAATTAACTCTGCCCGCTGATTTATTTCGGAATCTTTGGCAAAATACCCGAGCGTATTATTGTTTACCTGTAAAAACTGGGATCCCCAGAGAAAAAAACCAGCCGTAAAAAATAACAATAAAAGCGTGGTTCTTTTAAAGCGGATAACAACCGTAAAAATACCCCTGGCAAACTTTTGATAATAATTTTTAGTGGATGATAATTTAGCTTGAGTACCACCGAATAACTGTAGATAAGCAGGGATAAACAACACGGTAATCAGAAAGTTAATCAGTAGCCCCATCGACACTATCCAGCCAAACTGAGTCAAAATCTCAAGTTCATTGACTATGATCGACAGAAAACCGATAAAAGTAGTAATAAACGTTACATAGAATCGCTACCGATTGATTCCTGGGTAGCCCGTCGATGGATTCGGCTCTCGATAAGCCTTTTTCAATTCCACTATGATATTCCGCCAGTAAATGCACATCTTCTGTCGAACCTATTATAATCAATAAAGCGGGGACTATTGAAGTTAGAACATTGACCGGTATACCCAGGTAAGCCATCACTGACAGAGTAATGATAATACTCATCACTGCTGTCGATAGCGGCACAATGGAACAGTTTATACACTTTAGACTAAAACCAAGAACCAGTATTAAATTGCTAATGCAGCGGGAATGATTAGCTTTTGATCGTGTTGAATCTGTTTTGATATCGCATCCCTGACATAGGACGAGCCCATTTGAAAAACCACATCCAGATGATCTGACAGGGGTTCCAGCTCCCTCTCAATTGCCAGAGTAATTTCCGCATCACGCCCCGGATAGTGTATCGCCCCATCCATGTAAATATTGACCGCAAGAGTTTTAGCATCAACAGAAACCAGGTTTTTTGCAACCAGAGGATTGCTGATCGCTTCAGCTAAAATCGATTCCAGCTCACCGGCCATTTCTGGAATTTCATCCAGAAATGGCCGGGTAATAATATAATCATCAACTTCCCTGACATTTGGCGTATTGAAAAGACTGCTACTACCGGTAACGAAGTCCAGCTTTTCAATAGACTTTATCGTTGCTTTAATTTTTGATAGTTTTTCGGCAGTGAATAACTTTTTGTCCTGAAAAAATAAGATCACGACATTATCAGAACCAAAAGTTTTAAGCGTTTTTTGATAAGTCTTCCACAGAGGATCCGTTTTAACCATCATACTTTGAGCTGAAATGTCTACCTTCAAGGAAGGCAGCTTCGTCACACAGAAAACAGTTACTAACACTAGAAAAACTAATATTAAACGTGGATAAGTCGAAGAAATATTGAGGATTTTTTTCACAAAATAAAAGTTACAAAGTTCACATTTTCTTGATATGTGTTAACATAATCTACGCCTTAATCTAATACAATAGCATTGATTAATCTGAGGGCATCCCCCTTTTTCCGTTACATTACATAATATTCAGATGGCATTTAATTGCATCTGTCTTTTTGGAGTTGTTTTATGTTCAAAAAACTGACCATAAGCTCGCTTGTTGGCTTAGTTACCACCTTATTTTCAATTACTACCTTTTCAGCCGATACCGAAACGGTTGAATCCCACATAGCCAATCTGGTTCCCGATAATCATATTTATACCGTTAGTGCTAACACGAGTTCCAACTCCGCTGTTCTGGGAGGTACTGTTTTACCCATTAAAATGGTTAACATGATTGCTCAAATGCCAGGTGAAGTGGAATATATAGCCGGTGAAGAAGGTGATAGCTTTGAAATGGGCAGCACGCTGGTAGGACTGGATAGAGCAACCTTACTGGAAAAAAGAAGAGCCGCTGTAGCGGGATTACGTAGCGCACAGGCCGGCCTTTCTAATGCACAAGTACAATACACTCGTGAAAAAGAAAGCCCCAATGCCATGGGTAATTCATTGTTAGGTGGTGTTCCATCCATGTTCACCATGTTTTCTGACCCCCTGCGCGAATTTAGCGGAGAGGGAGACCCCGACTATGAACGATATTCCAGTTTGTTTGGACAAAACATCATGATTCAAACCGCTAAAGACCAGATTGAGCAGGCCAGAGCGGGCATCGCCGAGTTAGATGCTAACCTCGAAAATCTTCAAAGTATCGCGCCTTTCAAAGGCATCATCGTTAAAAAGATGGTCGAAGTAGGTGATATTGTTCAACCGGGTATGCCTTTAGTGGTTTTTGCTGATACCAGTATCATGCAAATTCAGGTTGAAGTTCCTGCTCGCCTGATTTCAAATTTAAATGAAAATTCAGTTGTTTCAGCCCGACTCGATCGTGGCACGACATTAATTCCTGCCAAAGTTTCCAGAATTTTCCCAATGGCAAGTCAGGGTGGTCATACCACAACGGTCAAGTTTGAATTACCTTCGGGTACCGGTGCCAGAGCGGGAATGTATGCAGAAATTTTGGTTCCTACCAACGGTAATGCTAAAAAACCTCTTGCGGTTATCCCTCAATCTGCAATCAGCTGGCGTGGAAGCTTACCTTCCGTTTTTGCAGTTTCCGCCGATAAGACAAGTTTAAAGATGCGCTCTCTCAGACTGGGTACCCCATCTGGTAACGGCATGATCAGTATTCTTTCCGGTGTTTCAATAGGCGATAAAATATTAAAACAACCTTTAGCATCAACTCGCTCCGGTCCCTATACGTCTGCTGCACAATAGTTGGTCTCTGGCTAAATACTTATTAATCTTCTCTACAATATCGAGCTAAACCGCTTAATAATTTATTTGGGCTGTCTATCTCGATACTGTTTATTTATTACAACAAATCATGATGATAATAATCATCATAGATAAAAACTATTTTTAGGGGTCAGCTGATATGACAGTTGCTAACAAAACAGACGTTCTAACTAAAGAAGAACTTGGATTTGCAGGCCGACTTGCCGATTCATTTATTCATTCTCCACTGTCTCCGCTACTTTTTATAGCCATGATGTTAGTAGGTTTCTACGGCCTGTACGCAACACCTCGGCAGGAAGACCCACAAATATCTGTACCCATGATCGATATCATGCTGCAAATGAAAGGAGCTTCTTCAGAGGAAGTATCAAGGCTGGTGGTCAGCCCTCTCGAGCGTCTTGTTAGTGAAATTCACGGTATCAAACACGTTTACTCCGTGAGTGATGAAGGCATGGGAATTATCACTCTGGAATTTGAGGTCGGCGAGCAAATTGAGCGTGCCATTGTACTGACTCATAACAAGGTACAGGCAAATATGGATCTTATGCCACCAGGTGTTGAGGCTCCATTAATTAAACCAAAAGAAGTTGATGACGTACCTGTACTGACCCTGACTCTATGGTCACACGAAATGGATGATGCCAACCTGCGTACCCTTGCGGTCAGCCTGATGCATAATATGAAGCAGGTTCCCCATACCGGTAATGCATTTGTTTCTGGTGGCCGTTCTGAACAGGTTCGAATAAATGTCCTACCTGAACAACTTAAAGGTTATGGCATCACCATGGGTCATATTGCCAAGACCATTAAAAGCTTTAACACAGAACAAACCGTTGGGGCTATAGAGCAGGAAGGGAAATTTCACTGGGTTAAAACAGGTGCATTTCTTCAATCTGCAGCGGATTTTGAACGTCTTGTGGTCGGTAACAATGAAGGCAAACCCGTTTATTTAAGAGATGTTGCCGAAGTTATATCTGGACCTGAAGAAGCCCGGCACCAGGTAACCTATTACACGGGCCCAGCCCATTCAGGCGAAGCTGTTGAAGGAGCACAGGCTGTTACTATTGCAATTGCCAAACAGCATGGTGCTAATGGTGTTTCCGTAGTGAACGCGATTCTAGATAAAGTGGAACATTTGAAAGGCCACTTGATTCCCGATAATGTAAATATTGAGATCACCCGAAATTATGGTGAAACGGCAAACGACAAAGTTAACTCATTATTATTTAAATTAACCGTAGCGACCGCAGCTGTAACATTCCTGGTGTGGATTTCACTCGGCCTAAGACCCGCTATTGTTGTTTTATTAACAATTCCAGTTGTTCTGGTTATCACAGTATTCATGGCTATGTTAATGGGCTACACCATTGACCGGGTAAGTCTCTTCGCGCTCATCTTTTCCATTGGATTTCTGGTCGATAATGCTATCGTCATCGTTGAAAATATTTATGCCCGATGGCTTCATGAAGGAGAAACAACCACTGAAATCGCGGTCGATGCCGTAAGAGAAGTAGGTAATCCGACTGTACTCGCGACCTATACCGTTATCGCAGCTCTGCTCCCGATGGGTTTTGTTCGAGGCATGATGGGCCCCTATATGGAACCTATTCCGGCACTGGGTTCCGTGGCCATGATTTTTTCCCTGATTGCGGCTGTTGTATTCGCTCCATGGATTGCCATGCGTATCATCCCGCCCATGAAAGTTCTTAGAAAAATGGAAGCACGGGATGAAAAAATAGATCATTGGTTAGGAAATTTCTATCACAAAGTGCTTGGAGCATTGATCGATAAAAGAGTTGTTGGAATGGGTTTTCTTATCGGCCTGTTTGCTGCTTTCTTTCTGGTAGTTGCAATGTTCACGCCTTTAACCAACTACATGGTGAAGGTGAAAATGTTACCGTTTGACAACAAAGATGAATTTGCCATGGTTATAGATATGCCTGATGGCACTGCTTTGCCAGACACCATAAATACAACCACAGAAGTCGTCGATATTTTACGAACTATTCCTGAAGTGACGGCCATTCAAACTTACGTCGGAACGGCTAAACCTTTTGATTTTAACGGCCTTGTCAGACACTACTATCTAAGAATGTTCCCCTGGCAGTCTGAAGTACAGGTACAGTTAACACCTAAATCTGAGCGCAGCAAAACAAGCCATGATGTCGCTCAAGAAGTAAGGCAGTTGCTGAAACCTATCGGCGCCGCTTCTAATTCCGTAATTACTATTGTTGAAATGCCACCGGGTCCTCCCGTGCTACAAACCGTTGTTGCTGAGGTACATGGTCCTGATGCTAAAACTCGTTCTGAAGTGGCTACCATGTTGACAGGGCTATTTCATAAATCTGATTTAATTGATGATGTCGATAATTTCATGCGTGAAGAGCAGGAAATATGGCGTTTTAAAGTTGACCTTAATAAAGCCGCAAACCAGGGTGTTTCTGTTGAAACGATCAACCAGCACCTGGCCATGTCCATGGGTATGTTCAAGGTAGGTGATGTCAAACAAAAACTGGTGTATGAACCCACCTATATCCTGTTACAGATTCCTCTGGCAGCTCGTTCACAATTAGACAAGCTTGCAGACATGCCTGTCATGACTCAGGACGGTCGAACCGTACCTTTAGGTGAAGTGGGTGAGTTCGTGAAAGATTTTCGTGACCCAATGATCTTTCACAAAGATCTAAGACCGATTGAATTTGTCGTGGGTGACTCTGTAGGTGAATTACCTGCTCCAATCTATGCCATGAATGACGTTGACGAAATGCTTAAGAATCACCCGACTCCTGATGGCATCATTATGTCAGGCACCATGATGAATGCCCCTGAACATGATGATATTTCAGGCTTTGAATGGACTGGAGAATGGACAGTAACCTATGAAACATTCCGTGATATGGGCATGGCCTTTGGTGTTGCGCTGGTAGCTATCTACATGCTGGTAGTATGGCAGTTTGGCAACTTCTCAATACCCGCTGTCATAATGGCCCCTATTCCTTTAACCATGTTAGGTATCCTTCCCGGTCACTGGTTATTAGGCGCTGAATTTACAGCGACATCAATGATTGGCTGGATTGCATTAGCCGGTATAATTGTTCGAAACTCGATATTGCTCATCGATGCGACCATTGCACTGGTCAGTAAGGGGTTTCCTTTACGTGATGCGGTTATCAACGCAACTAAAGCTCGTACCCGGCCTATTATGATCACCGCCCTGGCTCTGGTTTTAGGTTCGATGGTTATACTCACAGACCCAACCTTCCAGGGTATGGCAATTTCATTATTATTCGGTGTTTTTGTTTCAACCATACTGACTCTGCTAGTTATTCCTCTGGGTTGTATTTCTCTGGGTGAGCGCATCTTTGTCTGCGCTGGTAGCAAAGACCCGAATGCCTGTCAGGATTACGATGACAGAATGGCTAATGGCTCTAGCACTTCCGAAGATGAAATTACAGTCAACAATGTAGCTGCTGAATCAATCGATATGACCCAAGTTGATTTTGATGTAAGCAGTCCTGCTGAAGAAGAGAAGCAGCAAACCTCCCCTGCTGCAGTATCTGAGCAGCCCAAGGTCATTGAAGCTAAGCCTGAAACTAAAGACGTTGAAGCTAAACCAAAGACAACGGTTAAAAAGAAGGCCAGTGTCAAAAAGAAGGCTGTTACAAAAAAGAAAAGTGTCAGGAAAAAAGCGACTAAAAAGAAAGCTGCTGTGAAAAAAGAAGATCCATCTTCTTCATCTAAACCTGACAGTCAAGATACTGAAAAGTAACTGAACTTTTTAAAGTAGAATTTGAAGCCGGCTATATGCCGGCTTTTTTATGTTTAATTACTGGTAAAGCTACTCAGCTTAATTAAAAGTCAAAAACTATTCACCTCGAAGTACACGAAGATATAACTATATGATGTAACAAACTTCTAAAGTTTATGAAATTGACTGATTTATCGGGGAATTATGTTTACTGTTATTTCTTACTTTGTGTCTTCGTGGTGAAAAATATCCTTAAATTGACTGCTTATTGAAACACGCTGAGTTAAAAATATTGTCGCTAAACAGCAGTTGCTCCTTATTCATAAGCGATTAACTATAAAACATATCCCGATACATGCCTTCAGCCCAGGCAAGACCCGCCTGCCCGGCACGTTCATTCCATTTGTCCATTAAGTGAGAACGATCAAAAGCAAAACTTTTTTCTGCTTCATCATATTTATAAAATGCAATGATACTCATGGATTCAAGCGGGTCTATTCTAACCCCGGAGAAACACATGGTTTGTGGGCTACGCCATTCAATTTGTTTTCCATCAGCATGCGCACTGATGACTTCAGCGACGTAACGCGCTTCAGAATGAGCAGTGTTACCACTTTTTGAAAAAGGTTGCGAGCGAGAATCTCCGGTAACATACACCGACTCATCATCAACCAGGTGATATTTGAAAGGGTCAATAGCCGCTTCTTTCTGCAAGCTACTTTCATCACTCAACCCGAATTCCTCTATGATCGATGAAGCTCTTACCGGCGGGTAGATGACAGCATCATCAAACTGGTAGCTATCAAAATCCGTTTCAATTTCTTTATCGACTACCCTAACTCCATTAATTTCAGCACTAGGCTCATATTGAATAATATTGCCATAATATTCCGCAAAGGCTTTTTTGAAACCTTCGGCTTTGATACGAATATCTGAATTCATGTCCAGCAACAGAATTTTCCCACGAATATTATGTTTTTTAAAGATGGCTGCTGCCATACAGGCACGCTCATAAGGTGCCGCAATACAACGATAGTTTCCACTGGGGACAGTGAGTACCAGAGTGCCCCCTTTAAAATTATGCAGCTTATGTTTGATTGCCATAATTTCAGAAGCACTGCTGAATCCAGCCGGATAGTTCATGCGTAAGGCATATTCATCTTCAGGGTTGTCAACACCTATTCGGTTATAGTCATAGTCAATTCCAGGTGCAACAACCAGATAGTCATATTTAATACTTCCTAAAGTTGTGACCAGAATTTTGCTTGTTCTATCTAGTTCCAAAGCCGTGGCATTCAGAAATAGATAATCATTATTTTGAGCCGCCTCAACATAACTATGGGTCAGGAAGTCAAGATTAACCTGGTCTGCCATCCACACGTTACTGATGGGACAGGAAACAAATTGTTGATTTTTATCCAGTAAAACCACATCAAATTTCGGATTTGTTTTCTTTAAGTACTTGGCCATGGTCAAACCGGACCAGCCTCCACCAACAATAACGACTCGGGGACCTTTTTTTGCAGGAATTGGAGCAGGTGACGAAAACTTTCCTCCAATAACCGGGCTTTCACCACTGGTAGATTGCGCATAACCCTGGCCGCTAATGGTTGCTGTAGCCAGAGCTGCCGAGGACTGAAGAAATGTACGTCTATTTATTTTTTTAGTCATCGGATTTTCCTTAATAAAAGTCGGTATTTCGCCAGTTTAGCGAGGGCGCACGTTCTTCTTCGGGGACTGGAAGGTACGAAATGTAGTTTATTACCTGTTTCAACTGCTCATCAGTAAGTTTCTGAACGACAGCCTGCATTAAAGAATTAACTATTCTCTGGCCAGATTTAACCAGATTAATTTGTCTTTTAATGTAAGGATAATGCTGACCATATAGCTTTGGTGTTGACGTATCATTATTGCCTTCTCCCCGGTTTCCATGACAACTCGCACATTTCTGTTTGTACAGAACTTCTCCTGCTTTATATTCATCTGAATAATCTCTCCAGGGTCCTGCACTATGTTGCGGATGCATGGGTAAGGTTGAAATATAAGCAACAACATCAGCCAGGGATTGATACCCTCCGATGGTTCGTTCCTGAACAAATGGATACATAGTGGGATTTTCTCTCTGGCCACTTCTTATATCCAGCAATTGCTGTATCAGGACATTCTGGTGTTGACCCGCTATTTGAGGGTAAGCACCGTCATTATTACCCCAGCCCTCCGGTAAATGGCAGGATGCACAGATTTCATAGATTCTTTGACCATTCTTTAAATCAGGTTCGAAGGTTAATTTGATAGTAACCGGCTCTGCAACAGCATTAATCAGAAGTGATGCCAGTACTAATGCTAATAATGCCAACGAGTGACTTTTAAAAACCATAGTTATTGCCTTAATTGATGGATTCTTTATTTTTTGCAGCTTAGAGTAAATACTACTTTAGAGTAAAGACCTGAATCAAATGGGCCATAATTACAAAAGACAAGCAGGCAAAAAAAAGCCCAATAATCTAAGATTAACGGGCTTTGAGAAGTCAGGGATGTCAGTATAATCCGTTACAGCCTATCATCTATACGCATATTCAAAACAATTCATTTTATATTTTGTTCTGGATAAGATTCCAGGCATAGTTTTTATTAAATATTATTCTGTTATGTGAGAACTCCAGCTTTGGACTACAATCCTATTATGTAATATTGAAAAAATAATAATTAAAATTCGCATATTGCAAATTTTAATTCGCATACTGCAAAGCATTGTGCATTTATTTTAGGAAATAAGTAAAATTTTCATACTCACTCTCTCTTTATTTCCTGTAACTCTTTAACTTCAAAGTATTATATAAAGTTGGCATTTTTTATGCATAACTCTTATAATTTTTTATAAGTATTTTAGGATGTTTTAACACAGGGTGTTTTATGATGGAAAAACGAAGCTTAAAACAGGCGGACAAAATAGTCCTTAAACCTATAACAGTATTGATTGTTGATGATTCAATAAGTGAAAGAGTACTGATAAGAGCGAGATTACAGCAATTGGGGCATCACGTATTTGAAGCCTCTGATGGTTATCGTGCCAGCAAAATATTCACAGATAAAATAGGGAAAATTGATCTGATCCTGTTGGATGTGCAAATGCCTGGAATTAATGGTTTTGAAACGGCAATGCGTATCCGAGAGTTTGAAGAGGAGAGAGGAGGAGAGTGGTGTCCTATCATTTTTCTCAGTGGTAGAAATGAGCCTGAAGATATTGCTCAGGGTATTGAATCTGGTGGCGATGATTATCTGGTTAAACCCATCAATTCAATAATATTACAAGCCAAGATAAAATCTATGCAGCGTATTGCCGATATGCGCCATAGACTGCTTGATTATCAACATCAACTTGAAAAACTGGTAAATATAGATGAACTGACTCAACTGCCTAATCGACGTAATTTTTATATGACCCTGGAAAATGAATTGAATCGTGCCAAACGTCACTCTTTGCCCTTTTCAGTTGCCTATATGGATCTAGATTACTTTAAACAGGTCAATGATAGCTATGGACATGATGCCGGTGACACTGTTTTACAATCAGTTGCTAAAATTATTTCTGCAAATTTACGTGGTTGTGACCTAATAGGTCGTGTTGGAGGTGAAGAGTTTTGTTTTTGTTTAATAGGCACTGATGCAGACAAAGTCATCTCCGCCTGTAATCGATACCGCACACTGATAGAAGGTTTGTCGATTCAAACTGGTGATCAGGTATTAAAGATAACCGCCAGCTTTGGCACAACAACATTTATACCCGGTTCAGATGATTCATCTAGCCTGATTGCTCGAGCAGATAAGGCTCTGTATCAGGCAAAAGAAATGGGGCGAAATTGTGTTAAACATCTTTAGGTTTATCACAATATTTAAGGATAAATGCAGTACACCAAGATTTAAAAAACATTTAAACAGATACCTTGAAGATCCTAAGGCACTGCTTATATTTTCAGGACTTCACTCCCCTCCTCTGCTGGCCAATAGAGAGCTTATTAATCAACAAGGTATCTTGATACTGGATCCCTGCACAGCAGCAGGCTCAATTACCCGTTATGCTGCTGAAAAAAACTGGATTTTTCGACTTTCAATAGATGATAGTAAAGCAGGTTATGTCATCTTCATCCTGTCATCCTGATGCCTATGAGGCACTGGATACCAATGATTTTAACATGGCTAACTATGATGTTAATAATGATATAATTTTACCTAAAAATACAAAGTTAAAATAATATGCAGAAAAAAAACAAAAAAAAATTTTTTGGGTTTAGTTTATCAATAACCTGGGGACTGAGTATTATTTTAACTGTTGTCCTTGGCTTGTTTGGAGTGATTATCTCCCTATACATGCACAACACATTGGAAAGAGACTTCGGTAAGATCCAGAAAAGAGATTTTGAACGTCATATTACAATCTATGAATCACTGGTAAAAAATTATATAAATATGAACAGTGGAATTGTTGATGATCTTGCCAGTCAACCCATTTTTTCTCAGGCAGTCATGCAACCTCAGGCTATGCTGGAAAATATCACTGATTATATGAATAACCTTCAAATTATGGGCAATCAGGTTCAGTTGGTTCTGCTTGATTTAGAAGGCTCTATTATTTATGCCTCTATGCCTTCGCCAAAATTTGATTATACTCATTACAGCGAATTCTCTCCATTAATGTCAGGACAGGAAAAAAATTATTTTGGTGTGCATGATAATGGACAAGGTTATTTTTACCTACGCTTTGCCAGTGTCATTCAATATAATGGTCAGCCTGAAGGAATACTCTTAACAGAAATCCCAGTCAATGATCTGGAGAAGTATTTCAACTGGTATAATATAATTAAAGATGAACAATTACAGTTTTTTCACCATGATGAGTTAATTCTTTCCTTAGGTCCCCAATTATCAAAGAAGCCTTCAATCAGCCTGGTTCCGGTAAAAGATATCCGTATGGTGGGCTATCTTGATGATAGTGAATTGCAGGCAATAAGCCATAATCTACTGACACAATTTATCTGGGTCATACTCCTGTTAGCTTTATTTGCCATAAGCAGCCAGTTTATATTATCCCGAAAATTATTCATTGCACCCATTGAATCATTGAGAAAAATGACTGATATGATATCCAAAGGGCATTATAAATGTAATAGCAGAAATATATATAAGGTAGATCTATGTTCTGAGTCTTATCGTCTGCGAGAAATCGATCTACTGCACAATGATATTATATCCATGGCAAAGCTTATTCATTCGCGAGAAGTATCTTTATACGAGACGAATAAAAATCTGGAACGTAGAGTAACAGAACGAACTCAGGAATTGCAGCTAGCACATGATAAAGCACTTGTTGCCAGCAGGGCTAAGTCTGGATTTCTAGCGACAATGAGTCATGAAATTCGTACCCCAATGAATGCAATACTGGGGATACTTGGTTTACTTAAAGAAACTGAACTGGACAGCACACAAAATAAATGGGTTCAAACCGGCCGTGAATCTGGCGAACTATTGTTGACTATCATTAATGATATTCTTGATTTTTCAAAGATGGAAGCTAACAAACTTGAACTGGAAAAAACCTATTTCGACCCAAAAAAGCTCTTTAATCAAACCATTGCACTGATGAAGCAGCAGGCAATAAGTAAAGGGCTAATGCTGCAATTGGAAATAGAGTCTGAACTGCCCGAAAGTGTTCTAGGTGATCCTTCTCGACTACGTCAGATATTGATTAACCTGATTAATAATGCAATTAAGTTTACTACCAAAGGAACAATTTCAGTCAAGGTCTCTGCGCATATAGAAAATGATCAATTAGTTACCCTTAACTGTGCAGTACAGGATTCCGGTATAGGTATTCCCCCGCAACAACAATCCTCACTATTTGATGAATTTACCATGGCCGATCAAAGCTATAGTCGAAATCATGAAGGAACAGGTCTGGGACTTGCTATCTGTAAACGCTTAATCTCATTAATGAATGGAAACATTGGTGTGAGCAGTGAACCAGGTAAGGGATCAACTTTTTTCTTTGATGCTGTTCTCGAATCCGAGACTGATAAAACCTTAGCAGATGAGAATAGAGCTGATGACATATCACAATTAAACGACAACACTGTTGATCTTCCCAAGCCAGGCACAAGAGTTCTAATGGCAGAGGATAATCCGGCTAACCAGATGGTTAATAAAACAATTTTAGAAAAGTTCGGGCTGCATGTTGATGTTGCCAGCAATGGTCGTGAAGCATTGGATATTGTACGTAATTCACCTTACGATATTATTTTAATGGATATTTCAATGCCGATAATGGATGGCATAAGGGCAACAGAGGAAATTCGTAAATTGCCGGGTGAAATGGGAAAAATCCCTATTGTCGCATTGACTGCTCATGCACTTAAGAAAGAGCAGGAAAAATTTATGAAAGCAGGCATGAATGACTACTTAAGCAAACCTATTGATAAATCAGCAGCACTTGCTTGCATCGCTCGTTTAAGCAAAAAATATACTAGATCCGTCGATACAAATTATTCAGCAATAAAAAAAGATGCAACGTCTTATGTCGATGAAAATATTCTGCAGCAGTTAGTGATGGATACTTCAGCAGAGATAGTCCCTGAGTTAATAGAGATATACCTGAATGATACTAATAAACGAATAAAAAATATTGTTAAAGCCATTGATGAGAGCAATATAGAAACCTTAAAATTTGAAGTGCACACTGTGGGCAGTAGTGCTGCTGCCCATGGTAATTACAAGCTCCATCTTTTAGCCCGAAAAATTGAACAACTTTGCCGGGATAAAAAATCAGCACAAGCATTGGCAGAGGCATGCTCATTGATTGATGTTGCTAAAATATCATTGCAGCAGTTGGCAGAACGCAGCAAATCAGGATTTCGGTAGAATGAAAACAAAAAACAGGCTCAACAGAGAAGTTTTTAACCTGGAAAATATTTAATTAAAACGCCCTGTTAAAACAAGGCATTAGATTAATGAGTTGATGAAATCAGCTGATAAATCTCAATAAATTTTCTTGTTTGCAGAATATTCCTTTATAAATTTATCGATCACAGAAATGGTCAACTGTGACCGATTTTTGTCAACCATACTGAGAAATAGAGATTAATACTGCTAGACCGATTTAATTAAGCTATATCTTCTTTATCAATCCGTGAAATCCAACCCAGAATCTATCATTTTCCCGGATGAATCTTTCTGACATAATTAAGCCTGAAGGTTATGAATGCCTGAGAACGGTTACTTTTTTTACATTTTTCTTGATATCCAGCTGGCTCTGGTATAACTTGCGATGACTCAAAAATTGAACGAGCATTGAGATATGTCAATTGCCCCGTCTCAGTACTAAAAAATTTGCCCGGAAATAGCTGACGAACCGAAGTAAAGCCTGTCATGTTTATTTTAATACTATTTCAGAATTATAGCCGATAACCGTAATTCTTAACTTCCCGAGACGCTTATTAACTATGAAGGATCATAAATCAGGTATCATATTTTGGGTGTTAAGCCTGGTTTTCTCTACTGCCAGCTTTGCCAACGACAGGTTAGAACACTTTCTGTCGTTAAGCTTTGAAGAGCTAATCAACCTCGAAACTACTATTGCTACAGCCACAAAACAAAAACTAAGCAAAGTACCAGCGGTGGTCACGGTTATTACTCAACAGGACATTAAAGCCACCGGTGCTACTAATCTGGCCGACATACTGGAAGGAGTACCAGGTGTCCAGATTAGAATCGACCCTTTTGGAAACAGACCGCTGATTCACTTTCGAGGCAGTAAAGCCACGCAAACGTTACTCATGGTCAATGGTACTCCGATAAAAGATCTGATGTGGGTTTTCGGCATTTTCTGGAAAGGCTTACCGGTTAGTATAATTGACCGTATAGAAATTATTCGTGGCCCGGGCTCAGCCATATTTGGAGCCGATGCCTTTGCAGGTGTGTTGAATATCATTACTAAAACCGCCGGTAAAATCGAGGATTCCGAGGTCGCAATAAGGGTAGGTAGTTTTGCGACTAAAACTGGCTGGATACAACATGGTACGACGATCAACGGCTTCGATATCGGCTTCACCGCAGAACTCCATGATACCGCCGGATACGAACCGTTTATAGTCAGCGATGGACAGACAAAACGGGATCAAACTTTCAATAGCACTGCCTCGCTTGCACCGGATACAGTGAACTACGGCTGGCACGGTGAAGATATTCGATTTTCGTTAGCGAAAGGTAACTGGCGGTTTCAGGGTGATTATACGAGCCACAACGATCTTCAAACCGGCATGACAGGTGCCAGCGTATTTGATCCCCTTACTCATGCCAGCGATAGCCGTTATAACATTGATTTGCTGTATAACAATACCTCTTTCCATCCAGACTGGATGCTTAACGCAAAACTTGGTTATCAAAACCTGAAATATTCTTCAGGCCCGGGCTTTCAGGAAAAACCTTCAGGTTACACTGATAATACGGGAACCTACCCTGACGGTATTCTCAATCAGATGCGATCTGCTGAACGTCGGGTCGCAATTGAAACCAGTGGTCTTTTTAGTGGAATTAACAAACATGCCATTGTTGTTGGTGCAGGTTACAGCTGGGAAGATTTGTATTATGTAGAGCAGTGGGTTAACAGTGGTCTGGGACCGGATGGAGTTATGCTTCCGGCAGGTGGGCCACTGGTTGATATTTCGGACACAGCTTATGCTTTTGCTCCCGAGAAAACACGAAAAATAACGCACCTGTTTTTAGAGGACATCTGGAGTATTTCTGATGACTGGGAACTGACTGCCGGTTTTCGTTATGATGATTATTCCGATTTTGGTCCTACCTACAATCCACGATTGGCACTGGTCTGGCAAAGCAGCCAGACGTTAACCACCAAACTGATGGTCGGTCAGGCATTTCGAGCGCCTTCTTACCAGGAATTGTTTGCCGAAACTTCCAGAGCCCTGCCCAATGATCAGCTTGATGCAGAACGATCTCTTACCATAGATCTGTCCTTTTCTTATACCGCCAGCAGAAACTTACAGCTATCCTTGAATCTATTCAATTTCGAGCAAAGCGACATTATTCAGGCTATTGATATAGCTGGTCTCAGTAAGAAGCAATTCAACAATACGGGGAACCACACTATTAAAGGTGTTGAACTTGAAGCCCGCTGGCAGGCCAGGAATAACCTGTTCTTTTCTGGAAATTACTCTATCCGTGATCAGCAGAACGATGGTTTTCGCAATTATCAGCTATCTGACCAGGAAGCTTATATTCGTGCTGACTGGGGCTTTTTGCCAAAATGGAACTGGAATATTCAGTCCAACTGGCTGAATGAACGTCCTCGCCCAGAAACAGACAGTCGCCCCCCGCTAGATGACCATTTCATAACCGATACCACCCTACGTTATACAGAGCAAAACTGGGAGTTTGCGGCATCTGTACGAAATCTGTTTGATGTTGATGCCAGAGAATACAGTACGGGTTCGATTGAAGAAGATCTTCCGCTGCCAGAACGAAACTTTTATATCGAGATGCGGTATGATTTTTAAATCGTATATTCAGATGATTTTAATGGAAACCGTTTCAAGTCTTGTCAGTAATCATAAGCAGTGAAGACATTGAAACCCGTATTATCCAGGCTGATCCTGCTCATGCATTTATGCCTGCTTGCCTGTGTCCCGCAGGCTGTGATCGCTGCTGAACAAAATGATAGTGACCTTTTCAAGGCTGCCTTCATCTTCAACTTTGCCAAACTTACTAGCTGGCCAGTGTATACCTGGGATACACCCGATGCAGCGCTTATTCTATGCACGGCTGGCAAAGATAAATTGGTGGATGAACTTAAACAGCTTAACGGTAAATTAATCAAGGGTCATCCTGTCTCCATCCAGTCACTGGAAAATAGACCACTTTCAGAAAATAACTGCCATGTACTACTGGTGGCAACTTCCGAACAACCACGCTTCAAAGGCATACTTAAATCACTACCCATTCAGCCAGTTTTAACAGTCAGTGAACTTTCCGGTTTTGCCACTGATGGTGGCATCATTGAAATATTCCGAAAAAATAATCGTACACGTTTCCTGATCAACCTGGATGTAGCGCGCCATTCAGGTCTGAAAATTAGTTCACGCCTGCTCAGCATGGCAACCGTTATCGGAAACAGGGAAACACCATGATCCTGAAAAATGCCAGCATCAAGCAAAAGCTGGAAGCGATAATGTTGTTGACAACATCATCCGTATTGCTGCCCTGCATCGTGCTGCTCATGTCGTTAGATATTATCTCTGCACGAGACAATACTCTGTCAAGGCTTCAATCTCTGGCTACTGTACTTGCCGTCAATAGTAGTGCTGCTATAGCTTTTAATGATAAACAGGCCGCTACAGAAGTTATCAACAGTCTTTCTTCTCAGGAAGATGTCGTCTGGGCTGGTATCAGGCAACGTGATGATCACCTCTTCATCGAGTATAAGTCAAGCGCATTAGATGACACCGATATAGTCAGTTTCTGGCAAACTGCACTAGAGTCTTTACTCGGTAGAATCGAAGTGACGGAGCCCATCATGTTTGATAGCAATCATGTTGCAGATCTACTTATTACAGGTGATTTGAGTCAGCTGTATACCAGCCTTATCCGAAAAATTGCAGTCGGGCTGGTTATATTTGCACTGTCGATGTTATTAGCCTTACTGATTTCCGGTGGACTACAGCGTGTTGTATCTGTACCCGTACAACGACTGCTAAACACCATGGAAATGGTCGCAAGACACCGAGATTTCTCCAGCAGGGCTGAACGCCTGAGCAATGATGAACTGGGCACTTTAGTTGATGGTTTTAATGATATGCTGCAACAAATTCAGAATTATAATTCTCAGTTGAATGACTACCAGCAATCTCTTGAGAAAAGGGTCATAGACCGAACCCATGAACTCGAATTAGCCAAGCTACAGGCTGAAGATGCCAATAATACAAAAAGCCTGTTCCTTGCCAGCATGAGTCACGAAATCCGCACACCGATGAATGGCTTATTTGGCACGACCCAACTGTTACGGAATACCGTTCTCAGTGAGGAGCAGGAGCACTACATCGATATTCTCGACAGTTCAAGTAAAAATCTGTTGCTACTTATTGATGACCTACTGGATCTATCAAAAATTGAATCCGGTAACCTGTTGCTGGATATAGAGCCATTTAACACATTTAACTGGATAACCGATATTCAAAATATCGTTGAAACATTTTTTGAAAACAGTAATGCCAGTTTTATTACAGAGATAAGTAACGACCTGCCCGAACATTTAAGCGCAGATGCAAACCGGTTGCTGCAAATAGCGGTTAATCTGGTCAGTAATGCAGCTAAATACACAGCAGATGGGGAAGTAAAGCTAGTGATAGGCGGACAAGCTGTCTCTGACAATCAGTTTAGTTTACAACTTACTGTGAGGGATACGGGAATAGGAATAGAAAAGGATAAGCTAAAGCAAGTTTTTGAAGCATTTCAACAGCTTGAGTCAGATGGCATCAGCAACAAGGGTGTTGGTCTTGGCCTGGCCATTTGCAAGCAATTGACTGAAATTATGCAGGGTACGCTGCAGGTGACTTCAGAGCAAAACAAAGGCAGTTGTTTTACATTTGAGGTAACCGTATCAGTACCCGCAGAAAGTGCTCTTGAAGAATTCCCAGGAAAAGAATTTCAGTTAAACCGACAATTAAATATCTTACTGGTCGATGATGACAAAATTAATCGTTTTGTTGCCAGTTCATTACTAAAACAGGCAGGGCAGAATGTGACCGAGGCAATAAATGGAAAGGCCGCTATTGAAAAAATCCAGACTCACAAATTCGATCTGATTTTAATGGATATACGAATGCCTGTAATGGATGGTATTGCTGCTACCGAGATTATTCGCAGAGGTAATGATAATAACAGTCAAATTCCAATTATCGGAGTAAGTGCCAGTGTCATGAGCGAAGAAAGAGAGCGTTACCTTAAGGCCGGAATGAATGCTGTAGTAAAAAAACCCATTATCATTGAAAACCTGTTGAAGACAATTCATCCCTTTTTATAATAGAAAACAGAATTTATGTTATATCCAGGAATATCCTAACCATGTGGATGGAACTTTATACTCAGTCAAGAATAGTATGCCTGGATCAGTCATACTCTATCTTTACTCATGCATAATAGTGGATGCCGTAGCGCTGAACCCATGAGCTGACATCACATCAGCAGCATAGCCTGGTTTCCTCAGCAGGTTGTTCATGACATTTTAGATCGTGCTTTTACAGAATCTCGCTTATCTGGGAATACATACGGTTAATAACCTGTTATCTCTCGAGAAGTGAACGAGCTTCAGCAGCTAAGTGTTGTGCTTCAATGAGGGGTATCGATACTTTAAAAACACCAAATTCGGAGTAGCTGATTTTCACGATACCTCTCATTACCCCCTGAATACCCTGCTATTCATTGACATAGCATAGAACTAAATAAAGCTAACAGGCATAAAAAAAGCCCGTAAAACAAAGCTTTACGGGCTTCTTGAAACGCTATGTGCGTTGGTGAAACAGCACCATGATGATTACATCATGCCGCCCAT